>CAZDOY010000052.1:12988-15772 GCA_964507185.1 uncultured Thermoanaerobaculia bacterium | reverse complement strand
CTTGTCCTTCGCGCGGGCTGGCCCCCTCGCGTCGGAACGCAGCTTCCGATGCTTCACATCGAAAGCCACCGCTGATGATCGCTTGTGCCATCTACGAGGAAAGACTCTAAACGTGAAGACTCTTGCTCGGTGGTGGCCTTTCTAAGCAATGACGGCCATCGAGAGTGATCCAGTGATCGGGTGAATAGTCGCGGGCGGCCTTTCGAAGGCAAACATTCCATCTTCCATGCCCCCTTGCTCCTGTGCCCCCCTGCCCGGAGCGCTGCAAGCCTCCGCGCTTCCGCGCCTCCGCGGTTTACGCGCCTTTCGGCGCGGTGAAGGAGTCAGGAGTTAAGGGTGAAGGCGCATGCAGGCCTTCGTAGATCTCCCGCCTGCCGTACTCCAGATCCGCACATCGAGATCGCAATTTCCAGGCTGCATGCCTCCCTTCCTCCCGTCCTCTCTGTTCAATCGAGCTCCGCAACAGGGCTCTGTCGTCGAGAGGGTCTCACTTCGGGCGTTGCATGGAGGCCGGCGCGGGCGGCCCGCGGACGCCGACGCCCTTCTGGAAGACCAGCATGCCGCCGTACCACGCCGTGACGGCCACGATGACGGCGGTGGCGAGGGCCAGCACGAAGAGGCCCCAGGGCTTGTCCTTCTCGGAGTCCGCGGTGCCCCTGGCGAGGGCGATGCCGGCGAGGACGCCGACGGCGATGAAGGCCGCGAGGGAGGTCAGGCCGAGGTCCTCGTGGTGGTCGAGCATGGGCTCGGCGCGGGCGTACTCGGGCGAATCGGCCAGGACTTCGCGGGCCACTTCGCCCGTGATGTACGTAGGCACGGCGAAGATGCCGCCGAGTACGAGGACGATCAGGCCCGCATTGGCGATCGGGGTCTTCTTCTTGATCAGGCCCCAGCCGAGGAGGCCCGTGCCGACGAGGCTCAGCGATATCGGGAAGTGAACGAAGAGCGGATGGAGGTGGGCTAGGTCCATAAGTCGGGTTCCCCGTCAGGCGTGGAGGGTCGTCCCGCGCGCGGCGCGGGCCCTCTTCTCCCGTTTACGTGCTTTTCCAGACCAGCATGGCGTCGCCATAGGAATAGAAACGGTATTCGGCGGCGATGGCTTCCCGGTAGGCCTCGAGGACGCGTTCCCGTCCGGCCAGCGCGGCGACGAGCATGACGAGCGTGGAACCGGGCAGGTGGAAGTTGGTCACGAGGCCGGAGATGGCTCTGTATCGGAAGCCGGGCGTGATGAACAGGTCGGTCTCGAAGGCCCCTTCGCGGATGCGACCGAAGCGGGCCATCTGGTCCTCGAGGGTCCGCGTGACCGTCGTCCCGACGCCGACGATGCGCCGGCCCTCGTCGAGGGCGGCGTTGATCGCATCGCGTGCCTCGCCGGCGATGAAGTAGGGCTCGAAGTCCATCCTGTGGTCCTCGACCCGATCGGTCGAGACGGGCTTGAAGGTGCCCGGCCCCACGTCCAGGCGTATCCTGGTCGTTGCGATGCCGCGCGCTTCGAGCGCATTCAGGACCCGGGGCGTGAAGTGGAGGCCCGCGGTGGGGGCCGCCACCGAGCGGCCGTCTCGGGCGTAGACCGTCTGGTAGTGCCGCCGGTCGGAGGATTCGGCCCGGCGCGAGATGTAGGGCGGCAGGGGGACGCTCCCGAATTTTCGCATGATCTCGTCCATGGACCCGGCCGTCGTGCGAACGAAGCGCCTTCCCTCGCCGAGGTCCCCCACGATCTCGATGCCGTCGCCATCCGGCCCGAGGCGAATGAGGGCGCCAGCCTTCAGGCGCCGGCCGGGCCGGACCATGGCCTCCCAGAGGCCGTCTTCGGGGGCGGGCCTGAGGAGGAAGACCTCGGCCTCCCCTCCGCCTGTCCGCCTGCCCAGGAGGCGGGCGGGAACCACGCGCGTGTCGTTGAGGACGAGAAGGTCGCCCGGGGCGAGCAGGTCCGGCAGGTCCCTGAAGACGTGATGCCCGAAGGGTCCGCCGGGCGGGCAGACGAGCAGCCTGGACGAGTCCCTGGGCGTGACGGGATACTGGGCGATTCTGTCGGGAGGAAGCTCGTATACGAAGTCGGACAGGTCCATGGGTTTCCGCGCGGGATCAAGGGCCCGCCGCGGGATTCCCATTTGAACACATGGGGCCGCGCGAATACAAACGCGGCGCGCGGCTTTCGCCGCCGAAAAGGGTGAGAGATGATCCAGTGCTGCAGGGTCGGTGGGGAAAGCCCGCAGGAGCGACCTTCAGGTCGCGATCCTTCGAAGCTCATCCGTCTGCCGTTCTCTCTTTAGCTTTTAGCCCTTCGGCCTTAGATGTGGGGTGACAGACTATCTACCATTTTGCCTACAACCTGCAACCTTCAACCTGCAATCAGGCCGGTCACCTCGCAGCGCGCTGGGCGAGGTGCCTGGCCGCCCATTCCTCGAGGTACGCCCTGGCCTGGTCGGGGGTGGTCACGCGGCCGTCGACCTGCTGTTCCATGAGCGCGTCGAGCGCCTTCCCCAGGTCCGGCCCGGGGCGGGTCATGCCGAGGATTCCCAGGGCCTCGAGGCCGTCCACGAGCTTGGGCAGGTGCCGTATCCTCTCGCCCTCCGCCCTGGAAATGAACATCACCTCCGTGGACAGCGCCTTGAGGTCTGCGAGGTTCTCTTCCAGGTCGCGGCCGCGGGCCGCCATCTTGTCGGCGTAGGCCAGCGCGAGCAGGAGCGGCAGCCTGTCGCCCATGGAGTGAATCAGGCGCCTCACGGCCGTCTTGCGGGGGCTCGTCTTGATGAGGGCGAGGGGACGGAGGTGGTTCAGGCA
>CAZDOY010000052.1:0-12888 GCA_964507185.1 uncultured Thermoanaerobaculia bacterium | reverse complement strand
GTCATGACGTCCGCGTGGTGATAGTCGTTCTGTTCCAGCCCCCTGATGGACTTGAGTTCGGGTACGAGGACGTACAGCACGCCCGCCTCCGCCATGATCCGGCAGGCCGAGCCCGGACGCGGGCTCTGCATCAGCCTTTCCAGTTCGGCCTGGAGCCTTTCGGGCACGACGTCGAGCAGACCGTCGGCCTGTTCCGCGAGGGCGGCAAGGGTGTCCTCTTCGATCTCGAATTCGGGCAGCCGGCCGTAGAGGCGGAAGGCCTTGAGCACGCGAACCGGATCGTCCAGGAAGGCGGAGGGCGAAGCGGCCCTGATGACCCTGTCCCTGAGGTCCGGAAGGCCTCCGGTGGGATCGTGGATCCGGTCCTCCTCGGCGTCGTAGCCGATGGCGTTGATGGTGAAATCCCGGCGCTTGAGGTCGGACTCAAGCGTTCCGCCTTCCAGTCCAACCCAGTCCAGGCACACGTCGTTCAGGGGGATCCGGTAGGTCGGCGTGGCCTCTTTCCCAAGGGGCACGACCCTGCTGTTGTAGCGCTCGGCGAAGAATTGGGCGATCTCGAACGGGCGGAGCGTGGCAAAGTCGAGGTCCCTTGGCGCGACGCCGAGGGCCAGGTCGCGGATGGCGCCCCCGACGAGGTACACGGGATCGCCCCATTGCGACGCGAGATCGAAGATGGGCGGGATGAGGGGATGTTCGCGGATGCCTCGCCTGATTTCCTCTCTCATGGTGCACCGGCCTTTCTCAGGCAGCCTGCCAGGTGTAAATATATGGTCCGGTTTCGGGCCAAAACAACAAAGGAAGGCCGGTCGTCACCCCGTTGGGGGATAGGGCGTGGGAGTGGCGATTCGGATGTGAGGTTTCGGATTCGATGACGGCAGATGGCCTGCCTTCGTCGCGGCCTTTGCTTGCAAAGGCCGAGGTTTGCCGGTGGGAACCGGCCGATACAAAGGCGTGTCCCCAGCCGTTTTGTTCTCTTTGACTCTCAGCCCCTGGCTCTGAGAAGCAATATGATTCAGTATTTCTTTCTCACGGCCTCACCGGCTCACTGTTCGGCCCGGAATCTTCGCGCCTCCGCGGTTGGCCCCGATTTCCCGGATCCCAAAGTCAAAATCGGAAATCCCCAATCGTCTTCTCCCAAAGGCTTTCCTACGCCATCCCTTCCTGTCGGACGGCAAGGATGAGGTCGTTCATCATGGCCTCGAATCGCCCCAGACTTTCCTCGGCATAGACCTGGAAGTCCGCGTGGAGCTTTCGGTATTCCCTGCGGATGTCGGCCAGGGCCCTGTCCCGGAATGCGGCCAGCTCGGCGGCCTTGTGCTCGATGTCCGGGATCGACAGGGCGCCCGCCTTCTCCTGGAAGGCCCTGGAAAGGCGGTCGATGTGCCTGCTGAAATGGTCAACCGCCAGAACGGACCGGGTGATCTTGAAGAAGTGGTGGCCCTTGATGGCCATTGTCACCGATTCGGCCAGGAGCCGTGGCTTCATCAGGAAGGCGCGCAGGAGAAAGCGCCAGTAATGCCACCCGTACCTCGAGAAGGTCTGGATCAGCAGCGAGAGGACGAACGCCCGAACCTCCCTGATCCTGATCTTTCTCGCGTAGTGGGGGTGGGGCTGGAGGGTCTTGAGGTAACTCAGGCACCGCTCGAAGTAGCGCTTCGGTCTGTAGATTTCGGAGATGACCCGCTTGTAGCCTTCCAGGAGCCTGTCCGTGTCCATCCTGGGGAGGAAATTGAGCCGGAAATCGAAGGTGTTGTTCCCGCTCGAATCGCCCGTCAGCCTGTTTTCCGATTCGAGCCTCCGGTAGAGGTCCGTGCCGGGGACGGCCGTCAGAAGACCCACCATGGCGGACGGGATGCCGGCGTCCTGGATGAACCGGATCTGCCTGTCGAATATGTCGGGGGGATCGTCGTCGAAGCCGACGATGAAGCCGGAAGAGACTTCCAGCCCGCTGTTCTGGATCCTGCGGACGCAGGCCTGCATATCGCTCTTGACGTTGTGCTGCTTGTGCACGGCGACGAGCGTGTCGCTGACCGGCGTTTCGATGCCAAGGAAGACCATGTTGAAGCCCGCGTTCACCATCATGTCCATCAGGGCCTGGTCCTCCCCCAGGTTGACGGTGGCTTCGGTGAAGAGGGAAAAGGGATAGCCCCGCATTTTCTGCCACCGGGCGACCTCCGGTAGTAATTCCCGGACGTTCTTCCGGTTTCCGATGAAGTTGTCGTCCACCACGAAGAGCGAGCCCCTGTAGCCGGTCGCGTGGAGATGCTCCATTTCGTTGATGAACTGCCCGGGGGTCTTCGTCCGGGGGAATCGGCCGAACAGTTCTGTGATGTCGCAGAATTCGCAGTGGTGGGGACACCCCCTCGAATACTGGAGGGCCATGGCCGAATAGGCCTTGAGATCGAGCAGGTCGAAGCGAGGCGGCGGCGTCGTCGCGATGTCCGGCCGGGTCCTGTCGGCGTAGATGCGTCGCGCCCTGCCCCTGCGGAAGTCCTCCAGGAAATGCGGCAGGGTGATTTCGGCTTCGTTTAGCACGAAGTGCGTTACGCCCTCGATCTGCTCGTGGGAGGTCGTGGGATAGGGCCCTCCGGCGACGAGCGGCTTGCCGCATTTGCGGCACAGCTCGATCACCTTGTCCAGGGAATTCCGCTGGATGATCATGGAGGAACAGAAGATGACATCCGCGCGGGAGACATCGTCCTCCCCGAGGGGCCTGACGTTCATGTCCACCAGGGTGACGTCATAGTCCTCGGGCAGCAGGGCTGCGACCGTGATGAGGCCCAGCGGCGGATTGGACGACTTGGTCCCGAGGAAGGGCAGGGCGTAGTTGAACCCCCAATAGGTGGGCGGAATTTCCGGATAGACGAGAAGCGCCCTGGTGCGCATATCCCTTCTCCTCATTGGGTATGGGGAACGGTTGCTTGGCATTGTACTCATATATACTATGGCACCCGGCCGAAGACAATGCAAATTCTCGACCGGGTGCCGGCTCGTGCTCTTCCTGCGGGGATCGGCGATACCGGGATCAGCCGAAGGTCACGGCGATCTTGCCGAAGTGTCCGCCCGCCTGCATGAGGTTGAAGGCGTCGGGGGCGGATTCGAAGGGGAAGACCTCGTCCACGACGGGCTTCGTGCCGTGGAGGCGCACGGCGCGGTTCATGGTCTCAAACATCTCGCGGCTGCCCACGAAGATGCCTCTCACGTGGACGCTCTTCATGAGGATCAGCGTGACGGGCACCTCGCTGGACGCGCCGGACAGCACGCCGATCATGGCGATCGACCCACCGACTCGCGCCGCCTTGAGCGATCGTCCGAAGGTTCCCGCGCCGCCGACCTCGACCACGTGGTCGACGCCCTCGCCGTCCGTCAGCTCGAGCACCCGCTTCTCCCAGTCGGGCGTGGTTTTGTAGTTGATGCACTCGGAGGCGCCGAGCTTGGCCGCTCGCGCCAGCTTCTCGTCGCTGCTCGACGTGATGATGACGCGTGCCCCGGCCATCCGCGCGAACTGGAGGGCGAAGATGGAGACGCCCCCCGTGCCGAGAAGGAGCACCGTGTCGCCGGGTTTCACCGGGTTGCCGCCCTCCATGAGCGCGTTCCAGGCGGTCACGCCGGCACAGGGGAGGGTCGCGGCTTCCTCGAAAGACAGGTGGTCGGGGACGTGCACGAGCCCGTCTTCGTCGAGGAGGACATACTCGGCGAGCATGCCGTCGAGGGGCCCGCCCAGGGTGGACCGCCTCAGTGCGAGCGACGGTGGACCGGCCAGCCATTTCTGCGCGAATATGCCCGCGACGCGGTCGCCCGGCTTGACCCTGCTCACGCCCTCGCCCACGGCTTCCACCTCACCCGCCCCGTCCGAGAGAGGGATGAGCGGGAGGGGCTGGCGGGGGTTGTAGAGTCCCTTCACCGTCATCAGGTCGCGGTAGTTGAGGGAGCAGGCCTTCACATTGACCAGGACCTTGCCGGGGCCCGGCGCCGGCGCGGGGCGGTCGCTCATTGTGAGGTTTTCGAGGCCGAATGTATTTTGGATTTCGTAGACTTTCATGGTTCGCCTCCTCGTTCTCTCGCCGGAAACGACCGGACGATCTCTGTTTCCAGCGGTCTGGTTATGGCTGCGACAGGACTGCTTTCGCATCTCGGCCGGGGCCATTCAACTTCGGCCCGGGGTGCCGTGCCGCCGCGACCATTATTTCACAAGATGGCTGCGCGGATTCCGTCCGGGACTCTCAACCGGTCTCTTGCGGGCTCCAGTCCAGCTCCGTCGTGATCTCGATGGCGGCCGCGAGCGACCGGTAGACGGGGCAGAAGTTGGCGTGTACAGCGTAGACCCTGTCCACCGTTTCCTTCTGGTCCGGCCGCGTCGTGAGGTGGTAGGTGACGTGGATCCTCCTGATCACCAGCACTTTCCGTTCCGATTCCACCTCGCCGCGCACGTCGGACGTCAGCGTGCCTTCCGGAATGTCGATCCCGCGCGCCTCCAGCGCACCTCCGAGGGTTCCGGTCAGTCACCCGCCGGCCGCGGCCATGATGTAATCCAGCGTTGTTGCGTGCGGCTCGGCCACGTCCGGGCTCACGCCGTAGTGCTTCGCCACGTCGCCGTGCACGCCGAAGGTCACGGGGGCGTCCTCCGAGGGCATGTAGGCCAGGCGGATGGGACCCTTGAGTCTCTTGATGCGTATCTTCGAAACGTATTCGACGTCGGACATGTGCGACTCCTTATCGGCCGATGGGAGGGCGCTTTGCGTCCCCGGGAAATGTGGGAGCTCAACGCAAGATCCGGTTTCTCCGGGCGATCGGGACTCCCTTCAGGGTAGCCCGGATTCGTTAACAACAGAAGCACCGCCGCGCTTCCATAAGGAGTGATTGAGTGATCGCGCGCCTTGCGGCGCCGGGAGTAAGTGAGTGGGGGATTGAGTGAGTCCGGTGTCCGCCGGCCTTCGAAGGCCCGTCCTGTGCCGTCTTCAAATCCGCAATCCCAATTCCCAAATCCGAAATTACCCCGCGTAGTCCTCCCTCCGCACGATCCCCTTCGGCTCCTTCCCGTCGAGGAAACGCAGGACGTTGTCGGCGGCGCGGGCCATGCCCTCGGCGAGGGCGCCGGGCACCATGGCCGAGTTGTGCGGGGAGCCCAGCACATTCGGGAGGTCGAAGAAAGGATGGTCCAGGCGGAATGCATCGTCCCGGAGCGGCTCGCTCCACCAGGCGTCGATGGCCGCGGTGAAGGCGGGGTGCGTCTTGAGGCGCTCGTAGAGGGCTTCTTCGTCCACGATATCGCCCCGGGCCACGTTGACAAGGAGGGCGTCGTCCTTCATCCAGGCCAGCTGGCGGCGGCCGAGGAGGCCGCGCGTGGACCTGTTGAGCGCCAGGCTCACGACGACGATGTCGGCGGCCCGCAGAACGGCCTCCAGGTCCGTGAGGGTTCCAACGAACTCGACGTCCTGGTCCGTTGTCCCGGTCGAGTTGACGGCGTGGATGCGGACGCCGAGAGGCCGCAGGATGTCGGCGACGGCCTTGCCGATCCCTCCGTATCCCAGAATGGCGCAGACCGAACCGCGGAGCGTGCGGTTGAGCGACAGCTGGTCGAATTCGCCGGCGGCGAGCTTCGCGTGCTTCCAGGGGAGGCGCTTGTAGACGGCGAGGATCATGGCCAGGACGTGCTCGGCCATTGGTTGCGCATAGGCACCCACGTTGGCCGCTATCCTTACGTGGGCGGGGAGAAGGTCGATATCGACGTGGTCGACCCCAGCCGAAACCATCTGCAGCAGGCGGACATTCTTCATGAGGCCGTACGCCCCTTCCGGATACTCCCTGGCCGGGAACCAGGATATGAGCGCGTCCGCCTTCCCGAAAGGCGCCAGGCGGTCCCTGCGGGGCAGGTCCTTGAGAAAGGTGAAGTCGGCGCGGTCGGCGAGCGTCGAGGCGATCAGCGCCTTTTCCTCGTCCGTGGCCCGGTAGGTGACGACTATGTGCTGTCTCGGCATAAGAACTCCTTGCTCATCACTATACATAACAGAACCGTGAGGCAGCGTCATGCGGTTGCCTCCACGAGCCCCTTCTCACCCGGCAGCCTTCCTTGAGATGCTTGCGATTCCTCGCAAAAAGCGTTAGTTATTATAGTCGTCGGAAGGAGCTCGCGGCTTTCGTATTCAGCCATCGACTGACCAAGAGAGGTTTCATGAATCCAAGAACAGAAGAACTTGTGGCGCTCAGAAGAAAGCTCCACGGACTGGCCGAGACGGCGGACGGGGAAAAGGAGACGGCGGCGTTTATACGCTCTTTTCTCGAACCCTTCGCCCCAGACGAAATAATATCCGAAATCGGCGGCCACGGCCTCGCGGCCGTTTACAGGGGCAAAGAGGCGGGGCCGACCGTGCTCGTACGGTGCGAACTCGACGCCCTGCCGATTCCAGAAACGCTCTCCCTCAACTACGGCTCCGGGCGCGAGGGGACATCGCACAAGTGCGGCCACGACGGACACATGACCATGGTGTCGGGCCTGGCGCCCCTGCTCCACGCGCAGGCGCCTGAGAAGGGCGCCGTGATCCTCCTCTACCAGCCGGCGGAAGAGACCGGCCAGGGCGCGAGGCGCGTGCTGGATGATACAAAGTTTGCGGCGCTCGCGCCGGACTACGTCTTCGCCCTGCACAACCTGCCCGGTTTCCCCATGGGCACCGTGGTGCTGATGGACGGGACCTTCGCGTCGGCCTCGAAGGGGCTGATCGTGGAGCTGAAGGGCGCCACGTCGCACGCCGCCGAACCGAACAAGGGGAGAAGTCCCGCGCTGGCCGCCGCCCAGCTCATCCAGGGTTTCACGGCCATGCCCCAGACCTGCACGGCCATGCACGAGGCGGCCCTGGCCACGGTCATCCACGCCCGCGTCGGCGAGAGGGCCTTCGGGACCACGCCCGGGGAAGGGGTCGTGATGGCGACGCTCCGGACGCACACACCGGAGACCATGGACGTGCTGTCCGGGAAGTGCGTGGACTTCGCGAAGTCCGTCGCGGCGACCTACGGCCTCGACTGTTCCATCGGCTGGACCGAGGCCTTTCCCGCCACCATCAACGATCCTGCGTGCGTGCGGCTCGTCGAGGAGGCCGCCGGGGCTCGGGGCGTCGCGACACTGCGCCACGACGTGCCCTTCGGATGGTCCGAGGACTTCGGGCATTTCACGGCGTCCGCGAAGGGGGCGCTTTTCGGGCTGGGTTCGGGCGAGAACCAGCCGGCCCTGCACAACCCCACGTACGATTTTCCGGACGAGCTCATCGCCACGGGTGTCGCCGTGTTCGAGGCAATCCTTCGCCGGCTGAACGGGCCGGCGGATTGAGCACGTTTTCGAAAAGAAAGGCACTACGATGTTGAATCCCTCGTGGATCGAGATCAGCGAGTCCGCCCTGCGTCACAACATCCGGTTTTTGAAAAAATGGATCGGCGCCTCCGCCACATTTTCGTCCGTCATCAAGGGCAATGCATACGGCCATGGGATCGAGACCTTTGTTCCCCTCGCCGAGAAGTGCGGACTGCGGCACTTTTCCGTCTTCAGTGCGGACGAGGCCGAGCGCGCGCTGATCTGCAGGACAAAGAAGAAGAGCGAGATCATGATCATGGGCGCCATCGACGACGAAGACCTGGAGTGGGCCATCGAAAACGGCATTTCCTTCTACGTCTTCGACCTCGACAGGCTTGAAGCCGCCCGGCAGGCGGCCGTTAAGGCGGGGAGCCCCGCGAGGATCCACATCGAACTGGAGACAGGGATGAACCGGACCGGCCTTCGAGAGGCCGAGGTGGACCGCGCGGTCGTCATGCTGAAGAGCCATCCCGAAAGCTTCATCGTCGAAGGCATCTGCACGCACTACGCCGGCGCGGAGAGCATCGGGAACTACTTCCGGATCAAGAACCAGATCCGGATCTTCGACGAGCTGTCCACACGCATGGAGGGCGAGGGCATTGAGGCTCGGCGCAAACACACCGCCTGCTCGGCCGCCGCCCTCAACTACCCGGACACCATCATGGACATGGTGCGCTTCGGCATCGCCCAGTACGGCTTCTGGCCCACGCAGGAAACGAGGATGCACTACTTCATCCAGCACTCGCCCGAGTCGAACCACCGCACGACCCAGCTCCTCAAGCCCGTCATGAGCTGGAAGAGCCGGATCATGGCCATCCAGGACGTCGCCGCGGGGGAATTCATCGGGTACGGGATGACCTACCAGGCGACCAGGAAGCAGAAAATCGCCTCCGTGCCCGTGGGCTACTTTCACGGTTTCGCGCGGAACCTGAGCAACCTGGGCCATGTCCTGGTGAAAGGCCGGAGGGCCCTGGTGGTCGGGACCGTGGCCATGAACATGATGATGATCGACGTGACCGACATCCCGGGCATCCAGAAGGGCGACGAGGTGGTCATCATAGGAAAGCAGAAGAGGATGAACATCTCCGTGGCGTCCTTCAGCGACATGACCCGGAACCTCAACTACGAGGTGCTCGTCAGCCTGTCCTGCGACATTCCCAGGGTGGTCGTGGCGTGAAGGCCGGTTGGCCTATTCGTCGCGAAAGCGCCATACTCTATCCTTATCCTTCTAACGGTCGAACGACACTCGTGGAGAGGGTGATTTGTCCAGACGCGAAGGACGCCGGAAAAGGGGCTGGAAACCTGTTGCGGCGGTCCTCGTCTGCATCCTGACCTGCCTTTGCACCGCGGCCGCCGGATCCTTCAGTGAAGAGGTCGTCCGCAAGGTCGATCCTTCGGTCCTGGAAGCGGCTGCGGAGGGCCAAACCGACTTTTTCGTCGTCATGACCGAACAGGCTGACCTGTCGGCTGCGCGCGGTCTTCCCACCAAGGCCGCAAAGGGAGCGTTCGTATACAGGGCGCTCACCGACACCGCGGCACGGACCCAGCCGCCCGTTCTGGCGGAACTGAAGCTGCTGGGTGCCCGCTCGGTCAAGCCCTTCTGGGTGGTCAACATGATTCTCGTGCGCGGCGGCCTGGCGCTCGTCCAGGCTATGGCGGCCCGACAGGATGTGGCCCAGATCTACGCCAACCCGGCCATCGTCCTCGAGACGCCCCGTTCCGAGAGCGGAAGCCGGGGTCCCGACGCTGAGGAGAGCGTGGAATGGAACGTGGAACTCATCCACGCGCCAGACGTCTGGAGCCTTGGATACACCGGCCAGGGAGTGGTGGTCGCCGGACAGGACACCGGGTACATGTGGAACCACACGGCGCTTAAGAACCAGTACCGGGGATGGAATGGCACGTCCGCGGACCACGATTACAACTGGCACGACGCCATCCACACGGGCGGCAGTTCGTGCGGCGCGGACACGCCGGCGCCCTGCGACGACTACGGCCACGGGACGCACACCATGGGCACCATGGTGGGGGACGACGGCGGGAGCAACAGGATCGGCGTGGCGCCCGGAGCGCGCTGGATCGGGTGCAGAAACATGAACGCCGGCGTAGGCACGCCGGCCACGTACGGCGAATGCTTCCAGTGGTTCATCGCGCCGACGGACCTGGACGGCCTGAACCCAGACCCGTCGATGGCTCCGGACGTGATCAACGATTCCTGGACCTGCCCGCCGTCTGAGGGCTGCACCAACCCTGACATTCTCAAGACCATCGTCGAGAACACCCGCGTGGCTGGCATCGTGGTTGTCGCTTCGGCCGGAAACGAAGGATCGGGATGCGGGACGATCGACGCGCCGCCGGCTATTTACAAGGCATCATTTTCCGTCGGAGCTACGAACAGATCAGACGGAATCGCCTCGTTCAGCAGCCGGGGGCCCGTGACGGTCGACGGGAGCGGTCGGATGAAGCCGGACGTGTCCGCGCCCGGCGTGAACGTGCGCTCGAGCGTCAACTACAGTACGACGTCCTACACGAGGATGAGCGGCACGAGCATGGCCGGCCCGCACGTGGCGGGTCTCGTCGCGCTTATCCTCTCCGCCAGGCCCGACTGGAAGGGCCACGTGGCCCTCATCGAAGGCGTTATCGAGCGGTCGGCTGTCCCCCGCACCACGGACGAGGCCTGCGGCGGCGTTCCGGTAACCGCCGTCCCGAACAATACGTACGGCTGGGGGCGCATCGATGCGCTGGCCGCGGTGGCCGGCGACCCGGACGGAGACGGCGTCGGAGACCTCGAGGACTGCAGCCCCCTCGACGGCGCCACATGGGCCCTTCCCGGGCCCGCACAAAACCTCCGTCTGACAGAGAGCGGAAGCACCACTCTCACCTGGGACGCTCCGGACAGACCCGGTGGAACGTCGCTCCAGTACGACGTGCTGGCGAGCGGCGACCCCTCCGACTTCTCGGGGGCCGGAGCGGAATGCCTGGCCTCCGGCGTTTCCGGGCACACGGCCACGGACGCCACCGCAACCTCCGGCGTGAGGTTCTACGTCATCCGCGCCAGAAACGGCTGCGGGAGCACCCTCGGCGCGGATTCCGCGGGTGTGCCCCGCAGAGGCGTGACCTGTCCGTGACGCCCCCCGGTGACGGTTTGCCGACGGCTGTTAACATGGGAGCCTTGTTGCTGTATGGTGTGAAGCTTGGAGGTGACGACGTGGAGACCTTTCACGGTACGACAGTCTTGTGCGTGGCCAGGGACGGCAAGGTAGCCATAGCGGCCGACGGTCAGGTCACGCTGGGCAACACGGCCATCAAACATACGGCGAAGAAGGTTCGCTTTCTGTATCACGACCAGGTATTGGCAGGCTTTGCGGGCGGCGTGGCGGACGCCTTCGCCCTTTTTACGCGCTTCGAGGCCAAGCTCGAGGAGTTCAGCGGCAACCTGGAACGCTCCGCCGTCGAACTCGTAAAGGACTGGCGCATGGACAGGGCCCTCAGGCGCCTCGAGGCCATGCTTATCGTGGCGGACGGCGAACGGCAGCTCCTGCTGTCGGGCAGCGGAGAGCTGATCTCCGCCGACGACGGCGTGCTGGCCATCGGATCGGGTGGCCCTTTCGCCATGGCGGCTGCGCGGGCGCTGATGAAGCACACGAAGCTTTCCGCAAAGGAAATCGTCGAGGAAAGCCTGAACACGGCCGCGGAAATCTGCATCTATACCAACTCGAACGTGACGGTGCTCGAGCTCGGCGCCTAGCGGCTCGTGGACGAAAGCCGCCCGAGCGCGGCGGTGCGGGTCCGGCCGGAAGCGACGGCCTGGAAACCGCGAGGAGAGAAGATGATCCGAACCGAACCGGGGTCGCTCTTCAACCACCTGGACGATCCCCTGACCCCCAACAAGATCGTCGAGGAACTGGACAAGTACATCATCGGCCAGAAGAATGCCAAACGGTCCGTGGCCGTTGCCCTGCGAAACAGGGTGCGCAGGCAGGCCCTTCCTGCCGAACTCCTGGACGAGGTCGTCCCCAAGAACATCATCATGATAGGCCCCACCGGCGTCGGAAAGACCGAGATAGCCCGGCGCCTCGCCAAGCTGACCGCGTCGCCCTTCATCAAGCTTGAAGCGAGCAAGTTCACCGAGGTCGGGTACGTGGGCCGCGACGTGGAGTCCATAATCCGCGACCTGACGGAGATCGCGTTCAACCTCGTCCGGGCCGAGAAGGTGGCCAGCGTCCAGGAAAAGGCCGTATCCAACGCCGAGGAGCGCCTGCTCGACCTGCTCCTTCCACCCGCGCCGAGGTACAACCCCGGCGAGCCCGCACCCGATACGGTGGCCGGCAGCGATTCTTTCGCGCCGCCGCCCATAACCGGGGCCCAGTCCGCCGGAAGCCGCGAGAAGATGCGCGAGTGGCTGAAGGCCGGCCGGCTCGACGACCGGACGGTGGAAGTGGACGTACCCGAAGGCGGCGCTTCCATGCGGATTTTCACGCCCGCGGGCATGGAGGAGATGGGGTTCAACCTCCAGGACCTCATGCCGGGCCTCATGGGCGGACGCCGGAAGACGCGCAAGGTCAAGGTGCAGGAGGCCCTCGAACTCCTCGCGCGGGAGGAAGAGGACAAACTTCTCGACAACGACGAGATCCAGCGCGAGGCGGTCAACAGGACCGAACAGAGCGGGATCGTCTTTCTTGATGAAATCGACAAGATCGCGGGAAAGTCGGCGGGCGGCCACGGCGGACCCGACGTGAGCCGCGAGGGCGTCCAGCGCGATCTTCTGCCCATCGTCGAGGGCACGCGCGTCAACACCCGCTACGGGCTCGTGAGGACGGACCACATCCTGTTCATCGCGGCGGGCGCGTTCCACATGTCCAAGCCGTCGGACCTGCTGCCGGAACTGCAGGGCCGCTTCCCGATCCGAGTCGAACTCTCGTCCCTCAAGAAAGAGGATTTCGTTCGGATCCTGAGGGAACCCGCCAACGCGCTCATCCTTCAATACACGTCCCTGCTGGCGACCGAGGGCGTCGAGGTCGTGTTTACGGACGACTCCATAGAGGTCATCGCCGACTACGCCGGCGAGATCAACGACAAGCTCGAGAACATCGGCGCGCGCCGGTTGCACACGGTGCTCGAGACGGTGATGGACGAAATCTCCTTCCGGGCGCCGGAGATGAACGGCGCGAAGGTGACCATCGACCGGGCATACGTCGACGAGAGGCTGAAGGACGTGGCCGCCGACCGCGATCTGAGCCGCTACATTCTGTAGACCAGAGAGCCGACAGCCACACGGTCGCGCCGGTGCCTGCAGGCACCTCATGGACGGCCCGACGCGTGGCAGCTCGTGAAGCCCGTGAATGGGAAGCGTCGAAGCGGTTTCCCGGCTGCCCCGGTCCCGGCCGTCCCGCGCTGCGCGCCGCGACCTTGAGCCGACGAGAACGGCCGCACTGCCCCACACTTTTTTCAAGAGGCGCCGACGGGAGCGGACCATCCGCTGTGTCGGTCCGCGGCGGCCGCATCCTCGATGTACACAGGTACGCCTCCGGTGCGGCCGCCTTGCC
>CAZDOY010000051.1:0-16146 GCA_964507185.1 uncultured Thermoanaerobaculia bacterium | reverse complement strand
GGCGGTAAGGTGGCTGGTCTTGCGCACGAATGGCCAGCTTACCGGCGCAAGGTAGCCTGACCTCCACGAGAATACCTGCCTTGTCATGCCCGCCCCCTGCAAGAGAGCGTCTGCTGCCAATGCCCCTTGGTCTTCTTGTTTGCCACGGGTCACCGCACGCACCCGGAATGTTGACGCATTCGAGAGCACGGGCGCTTTTTCTTGCTTTTTGGTTTCAAACGCGTTATAAGTGCAACCGGCGGCCACGAAGCTGCTACCTGGGAATCTGGGGAATCATACATTCAAAGCATTCGGGCAAGGGCAATCGCGTTGTGCGCATGAGCGCATCGCTGTGTCTTGCCCAGTGTATTCGTCTGTACCTTGGAGAGGAGGACAACGGGATGTTGAGAACAAGGGGTGGAAGGTTTGAAGCGTTTCGCCGGCTCTGTCCGGCACTCATCGCCGGACTCTTGCTGGCCGCCGCGCTTCCGGCTGGCACGTGGGCCGGTAACGGCGTCTGGACCAGTAACGGCCCATACGGAGGGTCTGTCACATGTCTGGCCCTCAACCCGCAAGACACGTCGACCATCTATGCGGGCACCTATGAGGGCCTGTTCAAGAGCACCGACGCCGGCGCCAGTTGGGCCGAAATGGACAACGGCATGACGAACCCGGTCGTGAAAGCTCTGGCCGTCGATCCGGTCAACCCCTCGTTAGTTTATGCCGGGACCGAGGGTGGCGGCGTATACAAGAGTACCAACGGAGGAGGTAGCTGGGTTGCTGTCAACAACGGACTGAGCGAACTCTATATCCACTCCATAGCGATCAATCCCCACAACAACGCAGTGATCTACACCGGAACGAACTGGGGCCTCTTCAAGAGCACGAACGGCGGACTGAGTTGGAGTGCCCAGGGGCTGGCCAAGAGAGAGGTGACCTGCCTGGCCATCGATCCGAATGCACCGGACACTGTCTATGCGGGTACCTACTACTACCACACCATTTACAAGACCGTTGACGGGGGCGGAAACTGGACTACCGTCAACAACAACGCCCGGGCGGACGCTCTGGCCATAGACCCCCAGAACACCGATACGATATATGCGGCCACAGAGTTTGACGGCGCGATCAAGAGCATCAACGCCGGATCGACGTGGACGGACATCAGTGCGGGTATTCCCCACACCCTGAGCAATGAAGCCCTGGTCCTCGATCCCCAGAATCCGAACACCCTCTACTTCGGCTGTTATTACGGCGTTTTCAAGACCACAAACGGCGGGACGAACTGGGGCCCCGGCGGGACTTCGAAGAATGTGTGGGCCCTGGCCGTCGACCCGAAAGCCCCGTCGACCGTTTACGCTGGGGTTTCTCCCCTGGCGGTCTTGAAGACCACCGACGCCGGTGCGAACTGGACCACGGCCAACACCGGTCTTGCAGACATTAAGGTGGATGCCCTGGCCCTCGCCCCGATGAACAGCCAGGTCATCTACACCGGCAATTACTACTACGGCGTCTCCAAAAGCGAAGACGCCGGGACAAGCTGGAAGGTGTTCGACAACGATATGTCCCGTACCGAAACCTATGGGGTGGCCGTGGATCCGCGGGACGCCAACGTCGTTTTCGCCGCAACCGACGATGGCGTGTATAAGAGCACGGACGGGGGCACGACGTGGGACGAAACCGATCTGGACGACTACGAGTTCTACGCATTGGCCATCGATCCGCAAGACCCGGACGTCGTCTACGCAGGTGGTGAGTACGGCGTGTACAAGAGCACGGACGGCGGTGCGACCTGGGCCGAAGAGGACCTGTACGACGAGATCGACGACCTTGCCATCGATCCGAACAACAGCGAAACGATCTATGCAGCCGCCAAATACGGCGGCCTGTACAAGAGCACCGATGGCGGGGCCACGTGGAGTTATTCGGACTCGGTCGAGAATTTGCTGGCCGTTGCCATCGATCCGCAGGATACGGCCACAATTTATGTGGGGACGGGCGATGGTGGTGTCTTCGTCAGTCACGATGGAGGACAGAATTGGACGTCCTCCAGCCAGGGAATAACCGCAGAAGAAGTCTACGACCTGGCCATCGATCCCCAAACCCCTGCAACGCTCTACGCGGGAACGGACGAGGGCGTTTACAGGAGCACCGACGGCGGGACGACATGGACCGCAGTCGGTCAAGGTCTGCCCACTTTTAATGGAAGCTCCAACGTCTACGCCCTAGCCATCGATCCCCAGGCGCCCACCGACGTGTACGCAGCCACCGACAGGGGCGTCTTCGAGAGGACCTTCCCCGCCTTCAACCTGGATTTCTACGGCGACGGAAACACGGCGGCCTTCTGCGTCGACACAAAGAAGGGCGACTTCCTGTGGTCTACGGCCTCAGGGCAGACCTACACCGGCACACTCAACGTCTATAACGGCGGGACGATGTTCTGGAGCAAGCCCGGATCGTCTCAGTACATCTACGTCTACTACGATCCCAACGGCCATTCCGCCTGGGGCTACCTCTACAACTACACGACCTACGTCTACTCTTCGTTCTTCGACAGCAACACGCTCGACGACCCGCCGGGATGCGGCAATCTCCAGCCGAAGACCTGACACCGGCGTACAGACCGCTTGCACATGGCGCGGGGCGGGAGCCCCGCGCTTTTTTTCGCCCCGGAACGACGAGAGACGGGTGCGGGCCCGAGGGTTCAGTGCCTCCGCCGGCGTCCGGACTGGTCGGCACTCACGCTACGCCCCTGGGATCCCTCGGAGAACGACGCGAAACTCTTGCCCGGGATTCCGGTTTGTTCTAGGCTGGGCACATGATTGCAGGCACTACGGGAGGCACGGGAACAGCGAAACCCTGCCGGGGCGGCTTCGCCGAGCCGAGCGCCGAGAGAGAAGTGGGGCCTGGTCTTTAGGTTTAGTGTTTGGGCGGCACAGTTCACGCGGGAATTCCGGGGACACAATACCTAATACAGCCTCGCATCATGCGTTCTCCGCTAATCCAGCGACGGAAGAATATGACCGAGAAATGAGTATCGTGTCCCAGAATTGTGTGGCTGCTGATACGGGGAGCCCGGTACCCGAAGTCTTCCGCGCCGCCGCCTAGTGCAGGATGATCGGGTTGAGTGACCGGCGACCTGCCGGGGCTCAGCCTTTCTTTTTCGCCGGTTTCCGCTCGATGCCCAGGATCTTGTCGTAGTAGGCCAGCCAGCGTTTCAAGCGGTCGATCTGGTGCTCGGGTTTGCGAAAGCCGTGATTTTCGCCGGGATAGGCGACCATCTCCACCTGCTTTCCTGTGGTCTTCAGCGCACGGTAGAGTTCCAGCCCCTGGGAGTACGGCACGCGCGTGTCGTCCTTGCCGTGGAGGATGAGCACGGGCGTCTGCACGGAACGGATGTGGAAGATGGACGAGTCCTTCATGTAGTTTTCGGGATTGTCGTACGGGTTGCCCAGGAACTCCCATTCGCCCGCCAGGCCGTGGTTGATGTCCGATTCGGCGTAGTTGGAGATGTAATCCGACACGCCTGCGCCCACGACGGCGGCCTTGAAGCGGTGGGTCCGGCAGATGGCCCACTCCGTCATGCAGCCGCCGTAGGACCAGCCGCCGATGACGAGCTTGGCGGGGTCCGCGAGCTTGTGCTTCACGCAGTAGTCCACGCCGGCCATGATGTCGTCGTAGTCCACGAAACCTTCCTTGCCGCGGTTGGCTTCGTAGAACTTCATGCCGTAGGAGAGACTGCCGCGGAAGTTCACCCGCAGGACGCTGTAGCCGTGGCCGGACAGGTAGGCCACGAGACCGCTGAAGGACTCCTGGTCCATCCAGTCGGGGCCGCCGTGCGGCATGACCATGAGCGGCGCGATTCCCGGCCCGGCCTTCGCCGTGGCCGGCGCGTAGAGCGCCTCGATCGTCACGCCGGGGGCGGACTCGTAGTGAAACTTCACCAGGTCCGGAATCAGCCAGTCCTTGACCTGGGGGTTGAGGTCGGCGAGCTGTCGCGCTCCGGATCCGTCCGTCTCCACGGTCCAGGGGTTCCCGGGCGTGCGCGGATCGGTGAAGGCATAGGCCATCCTGTCGCCCGCCTTGTCCATGCTGAAGCCGTAGGATACGCCCGCCGGGGCGAAGACGAGAGGCGCCTCGCCGGTGGCGGGATCCAGGCGCCTGAAGCAGGCCCGCGTGCCCTCCATGGTCAGGGCCATGAGGCTCTTGCCGTCGGGCATCCATGCGATCTTGAAGAAGTGGACGTCCACCTTCGCCGCGGCGTTCTTGAAGGAGCCGCCGTCCGCCGAGGCCACGGCGACGCCGTTCATGTCGCTCAGGCCCTTGGTGGCGTAGCGCCAGGCCACCTGCGTCCCGTCGGGAGAGAAAACCGGCGCCCCCTGGGCCGGACCGGGCTTCTTCGACAGCACGGCGAGCGTCTTGCCCCGATCGTCGATGACGCGCACGGACGGTTCGGTCATGTTGTCGTAGAGAAGCTGGCTCCTGGCAGTCATCAGCGCGAAGCGCCGGCCGTCCGGCGACCAGGAAAATTCGGAGACGTTGTAGTCGCCGGGCGTCACCTGGCGGACCTTGCCGCCGGGGTAGGACATGACGAACAGCTGGGCCATATTCCTGGGTGCTTCGACGATTTCCACGCCGCCCGTCCGCTTCTCTTCGGCCTTTTCTTCCTTCGTGGGCTCGGGCACGGCGAGAAAGGCGATGCTCTTGCCGTCGGGAGCCCACTTCAGGCCGGATTCGAGCGAAATCTTCAGGTCGCCGATCTGGCGGCCCTCGCCGCCGTCCACGGGAATGACGAAGACTTGCATGGAGCCGTTGCGCCGGGACAGGAAGGCGAAGGACTTGCCGTCCGGCGCCCAGGCCGGGGCGAATTCGCCCTTTTTCCCGGCAGTCATCTGCCGGGGTTCGCCGCCCTGTGCAGGGACCATGTAAATATGGGAAATGGTCTTGTCCGACTTGGGGAACCGGCTGTGGCCGGCGGTGTAGAGCACCCTCCGGCCGTCCGGCGACAGGGCCACCGCCTGCAGGCGCGTCAACTGCACCAGCTCCTCCGCCGTCACGGGATGTTTGGCCTGCGCCGCCTGAAGCGCCGCGGCGCCGAGAACCAGGAAGCCCAGCACGCACAAGATCGTTCGTCGCATGTCACCTCTCCTCGTCAGTCTAGGACTCAATCCTCGTAACCCACTGGAGTCTAACACGTCCTCCTTTGTGGGATTCACGATTCCCGTCGAATGAAAAGCACGGTCCGCCCTCAAACAGTGCCGATGCCGCCGGGGGGTTGCTAGTTTCCATTGCATTCCTTCGGCGCGATTGCGCCGCCATACCGGCGGGGCGATGTGGCCCCGGCGCCCATGCGTGACAATGCCGTCCTGAAGTCACGGGCAAACGCTTCCGGGTTGTCGATCCAGCTGTAGTGCCCCGCGCCCGGAATGACATCGATCCGCACCTGGCCTGAGGCCTCGAGCGGTAGCCAGGATTTCGCCGAGGGGTCCACGTAGTCGTGGTCGCCCTGAATGATGGTGATGGGGACCGGGTGCTTCTTCAGCGTCGCTTGCAGGTTCCATTTATCGGGAAGGGAATCCCCGATGGCGGTGTCTACGGCCTCGTTGTAGTAGACCCCGCCGCC
Source organism: uncultured Thermoanaerobaculia bacterium (assembly GCA_964507185.1). Taxonomy (GTDB): domain Bacteria; phylum Acidobacteriota; class UBA4820; order UBA4820; family DSQY01; genus CAVRTJ01. The sequence continues at coordinate 10,544 of CAZDOY010000051.1, read as the reverse complement.
CTGCATTTTCCGCCAGCGCTCCACGTGGTAGAGATTCACCGCGGCCAGGCCCCGTATCCTCGCCTTCCACGACTTCTGCTGCGCGCTCAGAGGGCCGGTTTCTGCTTTGCTCCCGAGCCCCGCCGCATCGAGGACCTCATGGACCTTCGGGCGCTCGCGCAGGGCGCGCTGGCGCGACCTCATCGGTCCGAGAAGATCGACGAACGACTTCCCGGGCGGTGTTCGGGGCGGAAGACTGCCGGCCAGTATCATGCCGGCCACGTGCTCGGGATGAGCCTGATAATAGAGCATCGCCAGCAGTGACCCCCAGGAATGCCCGAAGAGGAAGAGCTTTTTCTTCCCTAGGGCGATCCGCAGGGTATCGAGGTCCTTGACCATCGCCGCCGCCGTCAGGGTCTTGATCTCGCTTTCAAGCACGGGGGAAAGGAGGCTGCCCCGCTGGTCGTAGAGTACAAAACGGTGGCGTGCTGCTTCTCCTGTCAGCGCGTCCACCAGATAGTTGAAGTCGTTTCCCGGACCGCCGTGCAGCACGACGACGTCGGACCCGCGGCCGAGGCTTGTCACGTAGAGCCTCGCCTTCCCGCCGGCGACCGGCAGGTACCAGACGTTGTCCTGGAGCGCATCGAACACCTCGCCCGTGCGCCGGGAATGCGGCGGAGCGGCGTTGACTTTCTTGTGGAGCGACTTCGATGCCACCGTCTGTGTGCACAGAGCGACGAGTGAAACCGCGATGCAGGCACAGACCCACGTAGTTGTTCGTTTCATGATGACCACCTCCCACCCCCTTTTGTACGGCCGTTGATCCGCCAAGGTTTCCCGCCTTTCCACGCGAGAAGCCGGCACCTGTGCCGTGTGTGCCTAAGGTCAGAGGAGGAGAATTGTCTGTTTTGTATTAGGGGCGTGGCACGGGATTAGAAGTGCTGTTCTGATAAGATATAGAGAGAGCACAGCGCGCACGGGGCCACGTTAGGCTGCTGCGGCCCGGTGTTTGAACGGGGAACACCCTGGCCGGGAGGGAAGACAATTGGATACCTCACACACGGCGCACGAAAAGGAAGATGAAGGCCAACTGGAGGTCGAGGCCTCCTGCCCGCACTGCGGGGGCAAGAACCGCTGGCACCTGTTGCAGCGCCTCAATACCTGCGCGTTCTGCGACTCGGTCCTGTACTGGCCGGAACCGTCCGGCCGGGGCTACCTCATGGCGCAGGATGCCATCCATTCGCAGGAAGACCTCCTCGATGTCCTCGGGACATATGACGCCTTCCGCGAGCAGGCCCGCATCAAGGGGCTGGCCGAAGACCGCCGGCGGCGGAACGGCCTCCTTTCCCAACTGGACGTCGAGGAGCCGAACGCGCCGGCCATCGCCACCATAAAGGAGCGGCGCAAGCACCTCTTCAAATTACGCGCCTACACGAGAGTCCACGCCCCCTACGTCCTCGTCTCGGTCACCCTCGGCTTCCACGCTCTGGGGCGCGTGAAGCCGGCCGACCGCAAGGTCTTCCGGAACGTGTTCTTCGTCGCGGAGGACCTGTTTCCCGCTTACCCGCAGGGCTGGAACTTCCGGGATCAGGGCCTCTGGGCCGCCCAGCAGCGGTTCAGGCCCGTCTCTCCCGAGGACATTGGACACCACAAGCTGATCCGCCCGAGGGAGGTGGAGGTGGACCTGGCCCAGGCCACGCGCAGGTGGCGGGCCCAGCGGCAGCTCCTCGCCTCCGAGATGGACCCAATCTCCTTCCAATCGGACATCGTCTCCTCCCGGTCCTGGTGGGTCTACCGTCCCTACTACTACGTATGCGCCGACACGCCGCAGGGAAACGAGTGGTTCCTCCTCGACGGCCAGTTCCGGACCGTCGCCGGCTATCCTTCGGCCGAGGAGGTGGAACGGGCCCAGAGCGGCCAGTGGGATGTCCTCGACGCCGGGGCGGTCGAGCCGCCTTCGATTCGCGTTCTCCCCTTCCGGTGCCCCGAGTGCGGCGCGGACGCCAAGCCCGGCGGACGGACCCACTGGATCCTGTGCGCAAACTGCGGTCGGGTCCTGGAATCCTCGATCGACGGGCTCCAGGAGAAGCCCTACACCTCGCTGGAGATGCCTTCCCCGCCGGAGTCCCTGAAGGCGACGGGGACGGCGTGGGTTCCCTTCTGGCGATTGGAGGGAACCTTCGAGTTGGAGGGGAAGCGCTTCGAGGACCTGCCGTCGCTCGTCGGGGCGGTCCTGCCGCAGCCGGTCCGAGCCGCCCCGTACACGAGCGGCAAGGCCCTCTATGTGCCGGCCTACGGCCCCCTGACCTACGCCGTCTACGACGACTGGGCCTTCGGAACCGCCGGTGCCCTGAGCGCCTCGGCGGCGGAGCCGCGGGAACTGCGGTTCCTGTTGGAACAGCCCGTCGGCCAGGGGGACGGCGTCCTCCTGCCGCGCGAAAGCCCCGACCGGCTCGTGGCGCTGCTCCCCAGCTTCCTTCCGGGCCTTCTGCCCGACGCGGCCCAGCGCCGGTTGAACCCGCTCGTCCTCAAGCGCCTGACCGCCGCGAAATTCACGCCCTCGTCTGTGGGCCTCGTCTTCGCGCCCCTGCCTCTCACTGAGCGCCAGGGCACTGAAATCGTAGGTCCCGCAGGGGCGGTCGGCTGGCCCCCGCTGAGGGACGACTCCTACCCGCCGGCGCTCTTTCGCTCGACCCGCCGTTGGATGGCGAAGGGCGGCAGCGAAAGAGGGTGAACGGATTCGAAGATGGGGCCGGGCCTTCAGGCTTATTGAACACAGGAGATTGCAAATGAGCGCATTTCTCATTGTGGACACGAAGATCAACAACCCGCAAGCGTACGAGGAATACAAGAAGCTGGCGAAGCCGATCGTGGAGAAGTACGGCGGCGTCTACCGGGCCAGGGGCGGGGCGATGGACGTGCGGGAGACCGATCTCTGGGCTCCCACCCGGTTCGTGATCGTCGAATTTCCGGATATGAAGAGGGCGCAGGCCTTCGTGGATTCGAAAGAGTACGCCCCGGTCAAACCCATGCGCCTGAACAGCGCCGACTGCACCCTGTTTCTCGTCGACGGGGCGTAGGGTGGGCATTCATGCCCACCATTTTTGTATCGTATTTGGATCCGCTTCGAAAACGGTCACAGTTGTCCATCCTTGGTAATGGTGGGCAACGCGGCGCTGGGCGATGCTTTTGCCCATCCTACGGAATTCTGATCGCCGGCTCGGTTACACAGCGGGCTTCGCAGAAGCCCTCTAAAATCCGGCCGGAGGGCGGATTTTAAACCGCTCATGAAACCCGTTGCATTGAATTCTCGTACGACCTATATTGAACAGTGTTCAATACAATGAGAGGTGTTCAATGGAGGAGGTGAAGAAATTTAGGACGGCCAAGGATCAATTGAAGGACGATTTGCGGCTGACGATTCTGGAACACGCCCGGTCGCTGTTGATCGAGGAAGGCATCCAGCAGTTTTCCATGCGGAAGCTGGCCAATGCGGCCGAATGTTCTCCCGGCACGCTGTACGTCTACTTCAAGAACAGGGAACAAATCCTCGGGCAGTTGGTGGAAGACGCATTCGATGAACTCTGGAGGGAGCTGACGGCCATCGAGCGGTCGGCCTCCGACCCCCTCCAGACGCTGCGCGACCTGCTGTACGCGTACGCCAAGTTCGGGCTGAACCACCAGGATCACTACCAGTTCGCCTTCATGATCCAGCGGCCGGACCGGGAAGGCTCCTACAGGCCGCACAAGGCGTTCGACGTGCTGGTGGAGGCCGTGGAAGCGTGCGTCGCAGCGCGAGAGTTTTCAAGCGGCGACGCCCGGCTGATCAGTCAGTCGCTGTGGGTGGGCATGCACGGGCTGACGTCCGCGCTCATCATGCTGCCCCGCTTTCCGTGGGGCCATCAGCCGGCCTTCATCCGCCATCACATCGAGGTCCTGATCCGGGGCCACCAGGGGGAACAATCGTGATCAAGAAAATCCTGTTCGACTACTGGAAAGTCCATCCCGTGCCCGGCAGTGAGGCGAGGATATCCGCGGTCAAGGGCCACACCCTGCCGGTCGTGAACACGGCATTCGGGAAGCTGGGCGGCGCCATCTGCTTCGACATGGACTTTCCCGAGTTCTTGAAGCAGGCTTCGGGGGCCGACGTGTTCATCGCACCCAGCAACGACTGGCGGGCCATCGACCCCTGGCACACGTACATGGCCACCTACCGGGCCATAGAGCAGGGCTTCAACCTGATCCGCCAGACTAGCCATGGGCTGTCGGTAGGCGTCGATTACACGGGGCGCGTGATCAGCCGGATGGATTATTTCACGAGCGCTGACAAGGTCTTGATCACGGAGCTCCCCACCAAAGGCGTGACCACCGTGTATTCCAGGATCGGCGATTCGTTCGCCTGGTTCTGCCTGTTGCTGCTGATCGCCGTTCCGCTCTACGCCCGTGTAAAGTAAGGATCGCATGGTGCTGGGGGACAGCCCCCCGGTCTTCGCGAATCCTGAAGGTACGGTACTCGATTTCGAATTCACACCCTGCACTGCCCGACGGTCCGGCGACGGCAGGAAACGGCGCTTAAGCGCGTCCCGCGTCCCACGAACAAGACCCTTGGCGATCTTCGCAGCCTGGCTAGACTGGTCTGGTGATTCGCGGAGGGCCAGGCAGCATTTCGCGCAGACCTTGCGTTGCCTGAGCACTTGAGTCCTCCCCCTCCCCAACCGTTCCATCCCTGGCCGGCCTGTCTCTCCTGCCTCCTGTGTTAAACTTAACGGGAAGAGAGTCTTCCATACTGTCCGATATGAGACGATTGACTGTGTATAACGTGTCAGATGGGGGCCACTGGAAGGTGGTCGCGGTGCGGCGGGCCTGCGGGCCGCTGGCCGTCATGGCCCTTGCCATCGTTCTGTTTATCTCTGGTCTTCCCGTCCACGCCCTCGACCCGGGCAAGCTCATCGTCCAGTACGGCCACCGCGTCTGGGTGGAGAAGGACGGCCTGCCTCAGAACTCCATCAACGCCGTCGTCCAGTCCCCGCGGGGATACCTGTGGCTGGCCACGCAGGAGGGGCTCGTTCGGTTCGACGGCGTCCGGTTCACGGTCTTCAACAAGGACAACACGCCCCTCATGGGCGACAGCTACATCGTCACGCTGCTCAAGGACCGCAAAGGCAGCCTGTGGATGTCCTTCGATTCCGGCGGCGTCCTGGTCGAACGGAACGGGACCTTTACGGAGCCGGAAGCGGCGGAGGAACTGCGTGGCGTGCGCGTCGATTCGATGATGGAGGACGACCGCCACAGGATGTGGTTCGGCACGGACTCGTCGGGCCTGTGGTGTCTGGACGGCGGGAAGGTGACCCGCTATTCGGTGAAGGACGGTCTTCCCGGAAAGGTCGTCTATGCGATCTACCAGGACTCCGGCGGCACGATCTGGATCGGCACCAACCGCGGCCTGGCCACGATGCAAAAGGGCCGCCTGGCGGAATTCCCGATGCCGGTCAAGGGCAGAAACTGGTACTACGCCCTGACCGGAGATACGCAGGGAAACGTCTGGGCGGGAAGCTACCAGGGGCTTTTCAGAATCGGCCCCGACGACGAGGTGACGCGCTTCACCACCGTGGACGGTCTCCCGCACGACACCGTCTACGCTCTCTACGACAATCCTGAAGACAAGTGTCTTTGGATCGCAACCAAGGACGGCCTGGCCCGCTACATGGGCGGCCGTTTCGACAGCTACGGGGTGCAGGACGGACTCTCCAACAGGCAGGTCCTGTCGATCGCCGAGGACCGGGAAGGCGACCTGTGGGTGGGAACTGCGTACGGCCTGAACCGGTTCCGCGACGACAAGTTCTTCAGCCTGGGCACCCGGAACGGTCTGGCCAGCGGGCTGGTGGACAGTGTGCTCCAGGCCCGGGACGGCAGCATCTGGATCGGGACCGACGGCGGGGGGGCGTCCAGGTGGACGACCGACGCCATCACCAACATCACCAGGAAGGACGGCCTGCCCGGCAACACCGTCAACACGCTCATGGAGGACGGGGACGGGACCATCTGGATGGGGCTCGAGGTCGGGGGCCTGGCGACGTGGAAGAACGGCCGCGTAAAGCGGTTCCTGCCCGGGAACAAACGGCTCTCGGGCACGGGCATCTACTGCCTGATGAGGGACCGCGAAGAAACGCTCTGGGCGGGCTCCGCCGGCGGCTTGTTCCGAATCCGGAACGGGCAGGTGAGGCTTTTCGGCCCGAAGGACGGGCTGTCGGGAAGCGAGGTCAACTGCCTGCGCCAGAACCGCAGCGGCGGAATCTGGGTGGGCACCGACACGGGAGGACTGGACCTGTACAAGGACGGTTCGTTCGAGGTGTTCACCACCCGCCAGGGGCTCGTGAACGACAGCGTCACAGCGCTCTACCAGGAGCCGGACGGGACGCTCTGGATCGGGACGATGGGCGGTCTGAGCCGCCTGCGAAACGGGCGTTTTTCGAACATCACCCACGAGCAGGGACTCTTCAGCGACACGGTCTTCATCGTCATCCCGGATAAGAGTGGCCGCTTCTGGATGAGCTGCAACAAGGGCGTCTTCAGCGCCGCCAGGGACCAGCTGGACGCCGTGGCGGACGGGACCGCCGACCGGGTGTCCTGCGAGACGTACGGGCGGGCGGACGGCATGGGCAGCAGCGAATGCAATGGGGGCATGCAACCGTCCGGGTGCCGGACGCGTGGAGGCTGGCTGTGCGTGGCCACCATGCGCGGGCTTGCGGTGCTGAATCCAGCCGCCATCCACCTGAACACGAAGCCGCCGCCGGTCGTGATCGAGCAGATGCAGGTGGACGGACGCGCCGCGCCGCTTTCCCACCGCGTGAAGCTGGCACCGGGCCGCCACCGCATCGAATTCCGCTTCACGGCCCTCAGCCTCGTCGCGCCCGAAAAAGAGCTGTTCCGATACCGGTTGAAGGGGTACGACCCCGACTGGGTGAGCACCTCGACGCGCAGGGATGCTGTCTACACGGGACTCCCGCCCGGCGAGTACACGTTCAGGGTGATCGCCTGCAACAACGACGGGGTGTGGAACGACCGCGGGGCGTCCTTCACCTTCGTGCAGCTCCCCCGCTTTTACCAGACGTGGTGGTTCCTCGCGCTCGTCGCCCTGCTCGCTATCGGCGGCGTCTTCGGACTGGTGAGGTTCAGGCTTTCGGCGGCGCGTCGCCGTGAAGCCGTCCTGACGGGTATGGTGGAGGAGCGAACGGCGCTGCTCGAGGAACGGTCAGCCCTGCTCGCCGAACAGGGCCGCGAGTTGAGGGACTTGAACCGCAGGCTCAAGGACATGTCGAACCGGGACGCGCTCACGGGCGTGGCCAACCGGCGGCGGTTCCAGGAGTTTCTGGACACGGAGTGGCGTCGGGCCCTGCGCTCCCGCACACCCGTGTCCGTCCTCATGGCGGACATCGACCACTTCAAACCCTTCAACGACGCCTACGGCCACCAGCAGGGCGACGCATGCCTGAAACGGGTGGCGGAAGCCATGTCCGGCGAGCTGCAGCGGGCCGGTGATCTCCTGGCCCGGTACGGCGGCGAGGAATTCGTCGTCGTCCTGCCCGGCCATGGCCTGGACGCGGCGTGCCAGGTCGGACGCCGGTTGAGGCAGGCGGTCGAGGCGCTCGCCATTCCGACGAGCGTTTCCGGAGCCGCGCCCGTCGTCACCGTCAGCATCGGCGCAGCGAGCGCCGTTCCACAGGGAAAGGAAGCCCCCGCAGCGCTGATCGCGGCGGCCGATCGGGCCCTTTACCGGGCCAAGGACGCAGGCCGCAACCGCGTCTTTGTCGCCAGCGGAGACGGGGGTGAGGGAGTGACCGAGTGATTGCGCCGGGCGGTGCCGCAAGTGAGGGCAGCTGAAATGGGGCCTCATGAACGCTGGATAGACTTCCTCCAGAAGACCGCGACCGGAACGAGGAGAACTCGCTCCCTGCTCACGCTGGTCGGTGCGCTAGTCTTCTTTGGGTTCACCACCCTCTTCGTCCTGGCCGGGATTTTCGTCGACGGGGTCCTGCACCTGCCCCGCCTGCTCCCTGGGGGCGCAAGGCTTATAGTATCCATTCCGTTTATGGCGTCGGGAGTGATCCTAGCAGGCTGGTCGGTGTTCCACTTTTTGAAGGTGAAGGGAACCCCGGTGCCCCTCAATCCGCCGCCTAAGCTCGTCGATACGGGCCCCTACCCGAATTTTGGGAATTTTGGGGACACATTACTTAACTTAACGGTGGTCCTGTTCAGTCTCGACCTGTCCATCCGGCACGGCCGCCTGGCCGGCGTGCGCCTCTTCCTGCTGGACTACCCCGTTGCATTCTGGACGTGCCTCGCCCTCGCCCTTGGCTGCTGGACCGGCTACGTTCTCGTCCGCCGCCACCTCCGGACCCGGGCGTTTTAGGAACCGCCTGTGAGCCCATCGAGAGACCGTGACGAACCGAACACGCAGCCGGTTGACTACCCTGGCTTGCAACCTAGACCCGTTAGGCAATCATTGAGAGAGGCCGTCAACGTCTCAATGAACAGCGGAGTAGAATTGGCCTGGCGATTGGTTCGACAGGAACGTTCCTTCTATTCTGTAAGCGCATACGAGTACAATCCGAAAACAGTAGCAGCGTAGAGGGTGCCGTAGACGGGGTCCAGGGCCAACCCCGAGACGAAGGGGTGGGAAAACTCCATGTCGAGAGCGGTCCAGGGCGACGCGGCGTCCGGCCTCACGAAGACGCCGCCGTCTGTTGCCGCGTAGAGAGAACCCGTCGCTTCGTCGGCCCGCACGTCCAGCGCGCCGAGGTGGGGCATGTCGTTTGCGGAGATGTTCGTCCACGTCACCCCGCCGTCGTCGCTCTCGAATACCCCATCCACCCACGCGGCGGCGTAGAATACGCCCGGCGTTCCGGGATCGGCCTTGATCGACTGGATCCACATCCCGCTGCCCCCGCCCGGTGTCCTCAGCGTCCAGTTGGCTCCGCCGTCGGTGCTGCGGTAGATGCCGCCACCCGCCGTGCCCGCGATGACCACCGAGGGTGAGACCGGGTCTACGGCGAGGGCATGTACGGCGTGCCCCGCAAATCCCGAACTCAGGGCATTCCAGGTCTGTCCGCCGTCCAGGCTCTTCAAGGCGCCTGCGTTCGTTCCCGCGTAGACCGTCCCGGGGGAAGCGGGATCGGCTGCGACCGCCGAGACTATAGCCCCCTCAAGGCCAGACCGGCTCCACGTTCGTCCATCGTCCGTGCTCTTCCAGATGCCACTGTCCCGGCTCGACGGTATGAGAGCCACCACGGCTGCATAGAGCGTTCCGCTCTCCGCCCCGGACCGCGTTAAGTCATTGACCAGGCAGCCTGACATGCCTGTCTCGGTCCATGTGTCCCCACCGTCGTCGCTCCTGAACACGCCGTGCCCCTCGGTGCCGGCGATCAAGACGCCCGGATCGTCGCTATCGGCGACCACGCACGTGGCCTTGATCCCGGCCAGGCCGGCGTTCGAGGCGGTCCACGAGCGACCCTTGTTTCGTGTCGCGGCGAAACCTTCGGCCGTCCCCGCGTAAAGCGTCCGTCGCTTTCCGGGGACAACGCACCAGACGTTGGAGGTGGGCAGTCCCGTGTCGCACCTATGCCAGTGGTGTCCGCCGTCTGGGCTCTTCATAACGCCTTCGCCCCAGGTCGCGGCGAAGACCGCGTGCGACGGGATGTGAGCAACTGCCAGGGAACGGACGAGGGTGTAGCCGAATCTCTTGAGAAAGTGCCAGTGCCTGCCGGCATCGATGCTCTTGTAGATGCCGTCGTTGTCGGTTCCGATGTAGAGCGTACGAGGCCTGGAGGGATTGATCGCGATGGCCGTGACGTTCAGATAGGGGTAAGCCTTGTCCACGGTCACCGGCTTCCAGGATGCGCCGCCGTCGTTGCTCTTGAAAAGGCAGTCGCCTTGAAGATAACCGTAGGTCCCGGCGTACATCCTTCTGGGATGTCTGGGATCGATGGCCAGCGACTTCACGAGCGTGTTCGTCAATCCCTGGTTGACGTCGGTCCAGGTCTTCCCGCCGTCTTCGCTCTCGTGGATGCCGTTTGAATTCCCCACATAGAGGATGGAGGGGTTCTTCGGATTGACCGCCAGGCAAGGCGAATACCCGCCGTACGGCGCCGCCGTCGTCCAGTGCGCCCCTTCGTCGGTGCTGACCAGGACCCCGTCTTCGGTGACCGCATAGACTGTCTGCGGAGCCTTGGGATTGACGGCGATGGCCGTGACCGCCGAAGGGTTTGGCATGGCCTGGTTGATCGATTGCCAGGTCTCGCCGCCGTCCCGGCTGATGAAGAGCCCGAAAGACGTGCCGGCGTATACGACGCTCTTCATGCGAGGATTCACCCCAAGGGAAAGGATATCGCCCCCGAACGGTCCCAGCGCCCTCCCCGGAGCACCGGCGAACACCCCCATTCCAAATGCTAGAGCCAGAACTGCTACCAACACGTTGCGCGCAACCCGCCCGATTCGTACAGCCATCTCCACCTCCTTCAAAGTGTTACCGCGTCTGCCTGCGGCTCCTTTTCTCCACGGACTGCCCG
>CAZDOY010000050.1:0-16380 GCA_964507185.1 uncultured Thermoanaerobaculia bacterium | reverse complement strand
GCGGATACACCTACATGGCGCCGAACTACAAGTACATAGTCGGGCTGACCTTGAAAGTCACCAACGGCGTCGACGCCAGCGGCGAAGGCATCACGTCGGGAAGCCAGTACAATCACAAGGACGTGTGGTTCGGCGGGGACTTTCTATTCGGCGATAACGGGAGCGTCTCGGCGATGTACTACAACGGACGGAAGCCCCAACTTCAGAACGCGGACACTCCCGATGCGTTTCTTTATCAGCCTAAAGCGACTCGTTGGGGACTCTTCGGCCACTACATGTTCTTCGACCATCTGGACGTGCTTGCAGGATACGAGGGCGGACGAGAGGACTGGAAAGGCCTCTCGACGGACCCGATGACGACATTCAGCAGCCATGCCTATTTCGGTGAAGCCGATTACTACATCCAGCAGGGGCTCGTGGCCTACGCCCGCTATGACAGGACCCACTTCGACCAGCCCGAGCCGGGACTTTCGTCGATGAACGGGAGGCTGTGGATGGCGGGCGTCATGAAGACCATCACCCAGAAAGGCAACGCCAAGGTGTTCGCCCAATACACAGACGACCACGAGGGCGACCTCAGCGGAATTCAGGCCGACGAGAAAGTCGCCATGCTGGGAGTCGACCTCGGTTGGTAGTTTTCGACGGACCGCATGCACTCGAAAGAGGAGAAGTTGATGAAAAGAAAAAGACTCGTAGAGTGGGCGGGAGCAGGCCTCTTCCTGGCCGGCATGATCATGACCCTAGGCCTTTTCGGCCAGGGCGTCCCGCAGTCCTTTCCCCAGGATAACGGCCCCTATAAATTGGATGTTTCGGGCTATCCCAAGCAGATACAGAAGGACTACAAGGTGTTCTCTCACAAGTGCGGCATCTGCCACAGCCTCGCCCGTCCGCTCAACACGACGATGACTCCGGCGCAGTGGAAGCAGTACGTGAGCAAGATGCAGCACAAGCCGGGAGCGATGATCGACAACAAGCAGGCGCAGGAGATCAAGTCATTCCTCGTCTACGACCAGGTCCACCGCAAGGATAAGACACCCAAGAAGTTCTACCCGCCCATCGCCATCAAGTAGCGCGGCGGAACAGGGGCTGCGGTACCGGGCAGAGGCTCGTCCGGCCGCAGACCTGAGCCGTTTCGGCCACCGGGTCTCGACAGGGCCGTGCCGTCCGTAGACATGGACGGCCCGGCCTTGTTTGCCGGCACGGGTTCTTTCACAGCGCTTTCCGGAGGCGGGGTGGGGGTCTCGACCGGACGACTGCGCCGAAGACTCTCAGCTGTCCATCCGCTGGATCTCTTCCTCGACTTCCCGGAACAGGTGGTATTTCCGCTCGTGCTCCCTGATGCCCTGGGCCAGGATCTTGTCCAGCCTTTTGATGTCCTTCTTGGCGACCGTGATGTTGGCACCCAGGATGAAGGCCGAGTTGGAATCCATCGTTGTAAGATCCGCTGAGATGAACGCCACGAACATTTTTCGGCGCATCTCCGGAGGAAGGACATTGATCTGCCTGAGTATGCCGTACCCTCCCTCGGGGTCGTCCGGCAACCTGTTGTCCACGGTCACGAGCGCGAAGGACTTTTTCTGGAGCGCATCCAGGGCGGTTTTTTTAGAAGAAGCAACCTCCGGGCGATAGCCGAGCTTTTCGAGGGCCTCCGAAACGGCCAACTGGAAGAGCGCCTCGTCTTCGCAAACCAGTGCGGCCCTGCCCTCGTCGCCATCCTCACCCGGACCGCCATCGTCGCCGGCCTTGACCTGCACGCCGAGTTGCTCCAACACCGATGCCGCCACTTCCCTCTTGAGGCGTTCCCACCTTTTCGAGCCGGGAACCAGGTCGCCGGCCGGGCCGTCGAGGCTTGAGTTCCCGCCGTCATCTTCGGCCGTTGACGCCGTCCTGGTCTCCGGGGCCTTCTGCGGCCCGGGCGCTGGTTCTTGTGACTCCGGGTTTATGGGGATTGCGCCACCACATGCAGGGCATTTCATAGTCGCCGGCTTCTGGGGAAGCCGGCCTTCATCCACGCTGAACACCTTGCGGCAGGACGGGCATGCAATGCGCATGGTCACTCCATGAGATCCTTGATATCCAGGTCGCCGGCCTCCAGATCGAGAGCCGGAGTAGCCTTCGGGCCTTCGGCGTCGGGTTGGCCGAAGCCGAATCCCCCCTTGCCCGGGGTCTTCTTGGCCGGGCCGCCCGCGGCCTCCCCGTTGGGACCGCCTGCCTCCTCGTTATCGCCCGACGAGGCGGAAATACCGGACATCTTGAGGGCGAGGTTCGGAGAGTTGGTCGCATAGGACAGGGCGACGTCCTTGGTGATGCGGCCTTCCCGCCAGAGCCTCTCGAGCTCCATGTCGAATGTCTGCATGCCGTCCAGCGAACCGTCGTTCATGGCGTCCAACAGCGTCTTGCCTTCGCCTTCGCCTTGCTGAATGTACTCGCGCGTCCTCTCGTTAGACTTCAGTATTTCGCACACCGCGAGTCTTCCCGACTTGTCGGTGTTCGGTACGAGGCGCTGGCTGATGATCCATTTGAAAGTCTGCGAGAAGCGGGTGCGGATCTGCTGCTCTTCGTTCTTCGGAAAGACGCCGATAATGCGGTCGACCGTCTTGCTGGCGTCGATGGTGTGCAGGGTGGAGAGCACGAGATGCCCGGTCTCGGCGGCTTCCAGGGCGATGCTCATGGTCTCCATGTCGCGCATTTCGCCCACGAGAATGACCTTGGGCGCCTGTCTCAGGGCCGCCCTGAGAGCAAGCGAGAAAGAAGGGACGTCCGCTCCCAGCTCGCGCTGGTTGATCGTGGACTTCTTGTGCCTGTGGAGATACTCGATGGGATCCTCTATCGTCACGATATGGAAAGCCTTGTCCATGTTGATCTTGTTGATGATCGCGGCGAGCGTCGTCGACTTGCCGTTGCCCGTGGGGCCGGTAACCAGAACGATTCCGTTGCGTTCTTCCGCCACGTTGTTGATCTGCTCGGGAAGTCCCATCTCCTCCACCGTGGGCACGCCGTTGGGGATAACCCTGAGCACGATACTGATCGTCCCCCTTTGGGAGAAGATGTTGACCCGGAAGCGGGTCTTCCCGGGTATGGAATGAGAGAGGTCCACAGATCCCATCTTGAGGAGTGTCCGGATGAGGTGCCTGTTATTGCGCATGAGGTGCAGGGCGATCTGTTCCGTCTGGTAGGGCGACAGCTTTCCCAGCCCCTTGATGGGGACTTCGATGAGTTGCCCATTCACTTCCACTTGCGGCGGACGGCCCACCGAGAAATTCAGATCGCTCACCTGCGGCGAAATGGAAAGCATGAAGTCCAGCAGGGCATCCATCTGGCTGAGCACCTTGACCTCCACTCTGAGCTACCTTCGACGGCCGGCACAGGCCACTGTTCTTTATCAGGATGCCTCCTGGCCGCTCTGATTGCAACCTCCCCGCCCCTACGCAGGTGGTCGAAAGGAAGGTGAACCGAGGATCAGGGGAGGAGAGCGAGGGAAAGACCACGAGATGCGCGCCCTTTTGTCGACGAAGGACCTCGGAAGGCCGACCGCGGATTAGTGCCGGGCGCCGCCCCCTGATTTTCTCCGTCAGGCCTGGGCCTCTCGCCTTCCGGCGTCCCCTCGTTCGCCGTTCCGTTAGCCCGGCGGATACAGCGGCGCTATAATGCACGCAAGAGGAGGTCCGCGATATGAAGATAGGATCCATATCATTGCGAACAGCCCTGGCCCTTGCCGTCTGCCTTGTCCTCGTCGCCTGCAACCTCATGTTCGCGAAGATCTCGGATATCAAGGCACACCCCGACAAGTATGAGAACAAGTCCGTCACCGTCCACGGAAAGGTGACGTCCGTCACCAAGCTCCCCTTCATGGAAGAAGGCTTTTACACCCTCAGCGATGGAACCGGGGAGATCACGGTCGTGACCAGGGGCAGCCTTCCGTCGGAAGGCGCGGATAAAACGGTTACGGGAACGGTTGAGTCCACCGTGACCATTATGGGCCGCTCTTTCGGCGTCACGATTGAGGAGAAGAGCTGAACCTTTACCCTTACGGCAATTCTGCATCTTCAGATTATGGATCGCGTTCTCCCACTCACGGGGACGAGGACAACGGCTTCTGTTTGTTAAAGACGGAGGATAGCCATGGCCGGGAAAGAGAAGTACGGCATCTACGCCGAGACGTCCAAGTCATTTCAGGAGACCCTTCAGGCCACGCGCGACGCTCTCAAGGAGCGGGGGTTCGGCGTACTGTGGGAAATCGACGTGAAGGCTACGATGAAGGCCAAGATCGATGTCGAATTCACCGATTACGTCATCCTCGGCGCCTGCAACCCACCCATAGCCCACCAGGCGCTCACGGCCGAGCCCAACATCGGCCTGCTTCTGCCGTGCAACTGCATCGTGCGCCGTGAGGGAGACAGGACGATCGTGGGCGCGATCGAACCACACGAGCTGATGGGACTTACGGGGCGGACAGATCTCGGACCATTCGCCGATAAGGTTTCCGATACCCTCACCGCAGTTGTTGAGCAAGCGACGAAGTAGTATTCGAACGAGGGCTTGGAGTGGCATCACCACGGCGACCGAGCCCCGACGCCAAAATCGGTGGTCTGCAGGCCTCAGCCGCCCCGCCGCACGTAAACTTGCGACGCCAGGTCCCTGTCCACGGCGAATTGCGAATGCCCGCAGCGGAAGACGATCGTCGGGGTCTTGCGCACCAGGCTGATGCCGTCTCCCGGATGGATGCCCATGGAGAGAAACTTCTGCATGTCTGCCCCGTGCGGCGCGGAGAGGTAGGCGATGGTGCCGCTCTCACCGTTGCTCAGGTCGCTGAGTTGAGCGATCACCGGATCGACGGTGCGGCTGGCACGCTTGCAGCAGGCTCCCTCCGGGATGGGCTGTCCGTGCGGACAGACCTTGGGATGACCGAGAAAGGTGCAGACCCTCTCGGCGAGGCCTTCTATCAGCGAGTGTTCCAGTACGCAGGCCTGAGCCTCCATATTTTCGTGTTCTGTTCCCATCAGGTCGGCGAGCAGGCGCTCGGCGAGACGATGGCGGCGGATCGCCCGCCTCGCCACATCCAGGCCTTCGGGAGACAAGGTCCGCCCGTCCGCTTCCACCCACCCCTTTGCCGTCAAGCCGAGTCGAGCCACCTCCTCCACCGCCCCTTCCGGCAGCCCAAGATCCTCGGCCTGGTGTTGCCACAGCAGTTCCATCACTTCCTGTTCGGCTTCGGAAATGTCAGTGCCGTGAACCATGTAAAAGCTCCTTCCACCGTGATCTCATCTGACTGACGGCGTCCTTCAATGGACGCTGGTTTTCATACCCGCAGTACGGACATCTGACCTTTCCGCACCCGTGCGTCAGGAGAGTACAGCTCGCGCAGGCTCCTCTGGTCTGGTCTTCGTCGTAATTCCTGTTGCACATGGCGCAGGTGATCACAGCGACACTCCCGTTGCCACGAGTACCCAATTCAAGCACCAACCCACGGTGAAGGCGATGACCATGATGACTACGGACATGAGTATCGTCACTTTCCAACCGCGCTCCTTGCGCATTATGAGAAACTGCGCGATGCACGGCAAAAACAGCGTCAACGTGACAGTCGCCACGAGCAGTTGCACGCCGGTCATCGCGTGGGCGTGCTGCAGGTCGTACAGGCCGGCCGCGCCGTAGTCCCGCCGGAAAAATCCGAACAGGAAGACTACAGCCGTCTTGGCGGGCAGGCCCAGCGCCTCGACGAGGGGCACTATGGCCTTCACGATCTTCGGAAAGAGCCCCGTGATCTGCCCCACCCAGATGAGGACGGACGCAATGATGAAAAGCGGGAAGACCTCCAGAAAATACCAACCCATCCGGCTTACGGTTTTGCTCCAAACGTTCTTGAACGAGGGCATCCTCAGGGGAGGGAGTTCCATGAAAAACGTGGGCTTCTGCCCCGGCAACAGCCTGGCCATCAAGGTTCCCGCAAGAAGGAAGACTCCCAGGAGAATGAGCGCCCACAGGGTGAGTGCCTTCGGATGACCGGCGAGAAGCGCCAGCAACAAACCTATCTGCGCGGAACAGGGAATGCTCAGAGCAAGCAGGAAAGTGGCTATGACCCGTTCCCGCTTCGTTTCCAGGATGCGCGTGACCATGGTGGCCATGGTGTCGCACCCGAAACCGAGGACCAGCGGAATGACGGCCCGGCCGTTCAGGCCTATGCGCTTGAACACCCGGTCGAGCATCATGGCAAGACGAGGGAGATACCCCGAGTCCTCCAGCAAAGAGAACGCGAGAAAGAAGGTCCCTACGATAGGCAGGACGATGGCGACGGCGTACCGGACGCCCAGCGTTATGACCCCGTAGTCCCCGACGAACAGGGTTCTGATCCACAGCCACGGCAGGAGCTTGGCGAAAATGTGCTCCACTACGGGATCGATATAGCTGCCGAAGACCGTGTTCTCCAGGAAGTTCACCATCGTGCCGCCGCCGAAGACGCCCACGAATTCATAGAGTCCCAGATAGATGATCACCCCGAGAATGGGGAACCCGGTCCATGGATTCAGGAGAAGTTGATCGGCCCGTTCGCGCCAGTTGGTCTTCCGCTTCGCGTTGTCTCCGTAGCAGGTGGTCAGGAGATCCTTTGCGGCGACGTGAAAAGCCCGCGCCACCTGGGCCGTCACCGCTCTCGTTCCGGACGAACCGCCCAACCGGCGCAGCGCGTAGTCGACCGATTCCGGGTTGACCGGAGCACGTTCTGCCGCCGTCGGATCCTTCTCGAGGTGATGGAGGGCCCAGAAACGCCAGGCCTGCGCCGGCAGGTTCGGCCGGAGCGTTTCCATGGCCTCTTCGATCTTCAGGGGGAATGTCACGCGGGCCTGCCGCGCCGGGGCCACTTCGCCCGCCAGGATCTTTTTCAGTTCGGGGAGCCCCTGCTTCTTCGTGGCCACCATTTCAACCACCGGGATGCCCAGGATCCCGGAAAGCTTCCCGGTGTCCACGTTCACCCCCGATTGCCTTGCCTCGTCCATGAGGTTGAGTACCAGAACCAAGGGGCGCCTCAGCATTGTGAGTTCCAGCGTGAGCGGGAGCATACGGGGCAGGTTCTTTGCGTCCACCACGTGCACGATGGGGCCTTCGTCCCTGAGAAGGATGTCTCGCGAAACACGCTCCTCGTCGGTTATGGGGCGAAGCGAATACATGCCGGGCGTGTCCACAACCTCGCAGGAACCCGAAGGCAGTTCGACGTACCCCCGGGCGACCTCAACGGTTGTACCCGGGTAGTTTGACACCACGGCATAGGTGCCCGTCAGCGCGTTGAACAGCACACTCTTCCCCACGTTTGGGCTTCCCACGAGGAAGATCGTCTTTTTCGCTGAGGAGACACTCGGAGCGACGTTGCCGCCATGACACGACTGGGTTTTCCTTATAGCCATTCCCGTCTCTTTTTCCCTTCCTGGAGAAAATCTTCTACGTGTTCGTAGGCTTCCTGAAATAGGATGGCGATGTGCGGATCATCGAGAGCGTAAATAGCGGACTGCCCCTCCCTGCGGAAGCGGACGAGCCCCAATTGCCTGAGCATCCTGAGTTGGTGAGAGACCGCAGACGGCGTCACGGAAAGATGCTCGGCGAGATGGTTCACGGGGCTTTCGCCGAAAGAGAGCATGTGTATGATGCGCGCGCGGGTCGGATCTCCAAGCGCCCTGAAGGTCTCTGCCATGGCGTGATACGTCCTGTCGCTGAAGGGTTGGAATCCAACACTCTGTCGATGCTGCTCTTCTTTCTTGCCGGAGTTCATCACGTTTACCCCCTTATCTGAGCATATGCTCAGATATGTAAATATAGCGAATCGTTCCCCGCTTGTCAAGGGTGCGAAGAGGCCTTGGCGGTCCTTGGGGGATTCGCCCGGATACCGTGTCGGGAAAGCCGTTGGCAGGGGTACGGGGGCGCAGAGGGCCGTTGCAGGTTCCAAGTTGCAGGTTGCAGGTTCCAGGTTGCCGAACCGCAGCCGTGATCGAGTGATCCGGCGATCTCGTGAATAGTTTCCGGTGAAGGCGTCGACCGACACCCGCCGGACGCCGTCATGAAATTCCGAATCTTTATGCCCAGGTTCTCCGCCGTCTTCCGCCTTTATCGCTGGTACAATGGCGTCTTATGAACGCGAACGAAACGGTCATCATCAGGGAAGAGGGGCACCTGCCCGCCGGCGGCCTGCTGGTCCGGCTAGGCGCCGGCCGCAGGCCGTTTACGCTCAAGAGAAGTGCCCTGGCCGCTCTTCGCGAGGCCCTGTCTTCGTGGGAAAACCGCCCCCGCCTCCGCTGGATTGCCTTCACCGCCGCTTCGCCCACTACCTTCCTGGCGGGCGCAGACTTTCGCGAACTCGCAGGCATGACGCCGTGGCGTGCCATGGACTTCGCCCGCCTGGGACAGGAGCTCTACAAGGCCATGCGGCACAGCCCCCTCTGGCTCGTGGCCTGCGTCGAAGGCGCCTGCATGGGCGGCGGATTGGACTTTATCCTGGCCTGCGACTACCGCATCGCTTCGCCCGGGGCCGCCTTCGGGCACCCCGGCCCCAGGCTGGGCTTCTTCACGGGCTGGGGTGGAACGGCGTCGCTCCCCACAAGAAGCGGCAGGGGCAAGGGCGCCCTTCTCGCGGGCTCGACGCTGGACGCGACGGCCGCCTGCGAGGCCGGCTGGATCGAGGAGATCGCGCAGAATCCTCTCAGACGAGTCCGGACTCGCGCCAGGAATTCGGCGCCGCTGGATCTTTCGATGATCAAAGAAATACGCGGGTTGACATGCCGTTCACTCTCGCAGGCGCTGTGCCTCGAACGCATCAGCGCCGTGACGCACGGGACCTGCCGTGATACCCTTTCAAAGTGAAGACCCGTGGCGGAGAATCAGCCGATAAAGCAGGGGGAGGCGTGGCCGCATGACCATCTGGGATTACCTTCTTCTCGCCGTCACCGCGGCCCTGGTTCTGGAAGGGCTTTTCAAAGGTGCGGTTCGCCTGGCTTTTGGTCTCGCGGGCCTGTTTATGGGCTACCTCTACGCCGGGTACGTGGGTTCTCGGCTCGGCGAATTGCTGACCTTCATTCCGCGCGGCGCGCGTGGGCCCGTTGCAGTGATAGCGGGATTCATACTCATTCTCGCGGCGGCCGTGCTTCTCGGAATCGTGGTCCACAAACTCGTCAAGGGAGCCGGCCTGGGCTGCCTCAACCGCGTGCTGGGCGCCGTACTCGGGTTCCTTTTCTCGCTCTACCTTGCAGGCGGCCTGGTGCGCATGTCGGCGACATTGTCGCCCGGCCTCCATGAATCGGTCTCCCGCGGCCCGGTCGTCCGGCTCATGTCGGGCTGGGCCTTCGGCCTGCGGATGCTCCTGCCGGATCACACGCGCGTCCCGTCCGTGCCGGGGCCCGCGCCGGCGCCGACCGGCCCGCGCCCGGCGCCGGCTTCGAGGGGAGACGTCGCATGAACCAGCCGGACGTTCTGCTTATCCTTGCCGTCGCCCTCGCCCTACTTGCCGTCGCGCTCGTTTTCCTGCTCGTGAGGATGGGCCGCGCCGGCCAGTCCCGGGCGGAGGCCGACCGCTTGAAGGAGGAACTGTCTTATCGCGTGGAGCAGCTCGCCGGCAGGAGCGCGGAGGCGCAGGCGCTCGTCAACCAGCAGCTCGCCGACACGCACAGGCTTATACAGGAACGGCTCACGGCGCAGGAATCCGCCCTCAGGGAACAGCTCACCCGGCAGACCACGTCCATGCAGGGACAGACGAGCATCCTCCAGAAGCACATGGAAGGGACGCAGACCACCCTCAGCCAGGTCACGGAGAAGATCGGCATGGTCCACCAGGCTTCCCTGCGCATGGTGGAACTCGGGAAGGATATCGAGTCCCTCCAGCGCCTCCTGAAAGCCCCCAAGACGAGGGGCGAACTCGGCGAATTGGGCCTCGAGACCCTTCTCGGCGACATACTCCCGAGGGACAGGGTCGTCTACCAGTACTCTTACAGCGACGGGCGCAAGGTGGACGCCATGATACGCCTGGACAGGGGCCTCCTGCCCGTGGATGCCAAGTTTCCGGTCGAGGACTACCAGAGATTTCTGGACGCCCCCGAGGACGAAAAGGACAAGGCGCGACGCGAGTTCGTGAAGAACGTCAAGCGGAAGATCGAGGAGATCTCCAAGCTCTACGTCCGCCCCGGCGAGGGGACCCTGCCCCTTGCGCTCATGTACCTCCCGGCCGAATCCCTCTATTACGAGGCCTTTGTGGCCAGAGGCAAGGGCGACGAGGACCTGTGGCGTTTCGCCTTCGAGAAGTCGGTGCTTCCGCTATCACCGGGCACCATGTCCGCGTATCTGAAGACGGTCGCCATGGGTCTGAAGGCGGCGGCCGTGGAGCGAAACGCCAGGCAGGTCCTCGAACTCCTGTCGACACTCGAACGGGACCTCGGGGGATTGAAGGCGGGGCACGAGGTGCTCGGCAGGCACATCACGAACGCGCACGCCAAGTACGACGAGACGACCCGTTCGCTCCAGAGGTTCTCGGACCACCTGGAAAGGGCCAAGGAGCTGGGTACCGGCGAGGACAGCGGGGAGGTCCTGCGATCTCCGCCGCCTGACGGGGCGCACGACGAGCCGGCAGGTCAGTAGATACGACACCCCGTCGGAGGATTTTTACAAAGGGGGGCTGGTGTTGTTAAATGAAGGTGGTGCGGCATCGCCGCAGAAAGACGGGAGAAATCGGCCATGAGGATCGCCGTCACATCCATGGACAAATCACTGGAGACCCCGGTTTCCAAGCGATTCGGGCGCTCGCTTTACGTCTTTGTCGCCGACACGGAAACGCGGGTGGTGAAGATCATCGACAACGCCGCCTTTGCGGCCCTCGGGCTGGGCGCCGGTGCGAAGACGGCGGAGATGCTCGCGCGGCTGGACGTGAGGTGGGTTGCGACCGGCGAGATCGGCCGGGAGTCGTTCCAGATTCTGAAAAACAGCGGCATCGGCGTCGTGACCTGCGCCACGGGCGCGTGCCGGGATGTTCTGGACAGACTCAGCGCGGGCGGGCTCAAGGCAGCCGAAGGTCCGACCGATCCTACTGGATGCATCGTTCCCAGCACTGAATAAGAGAGCAACCTGCGCTTCGCGAAGGACTCCACGAATTCGGAGGATGAGCATGGATACCTTGGACGAGCTTTGTGTCAACACGTTGCGTTTCCTGGCCGTGGACCAGGTGGAACAGGCCAAGTCGGGGCACCCCGGGCTTCCGCTGGGCGCGGCCCCCATGGCCTACGTCCTGTGGGACCGCTTTCTGCGCCACAATCCGGACAACCCGAAGTGGTTCAACAGGGACCGGTTCATCCTCTCGGCGGGACACGGCTCGGCCCTGCTCTACGCGCTTCTCCACATGACCGGCTACGACCTGGGTCTCGATGAACTCAAACGCTTCAGGCAGTGGGGTTCCAAGACGCCCGGCCACCCGGAACACGGGGTGACGCCCGGTGTCGAAGCTACGACAGGGCCGCTGGGCCAGGGTTTCGCCATGGGCGTCGGCATGGCCGTCGCCGAGGCGCACCTCGCCGCGGTATACAACCGGCCGGGACACGACGTCGTGGGGCACCACACCTATGCCATCGTCTCGGACGGGGACCTCATGGAAGGGATCTCCCACGAGGCCGCCTCTCTGGCGGGTACGCTGGGTCTCGGCAAGCTCGTCTACCTCTACGACGACAACCACATCTCCATCGAAGGCGACACAAAGATCGCCTTCACCGAGGACGTGGGCACCAGGTTCAAGGGCTATGGCTGGCAGGTTCTCCACGTGGACGACGGCAACGACCTGCAGGCCGTCGAAAAGGCCATCGAGGAAGCCAGAAGGGAGACGGCGCGTCCTTCGCTGATCATCGTGAGGACGCACATCGGATACGGCAGTCCCAAGCAGGATAGCGCGAGCGCCCACGGCGAACCCCTCGGACCCGACGCGGCTCGCGCCACCAAACAGGCGCTGGGGTGGCCGATCGAGCCGGCGTTCCACGTCCCCGAGGAAGCGCGCACCCACATGGCCAAGGCGAGGGAGCGAGGCGCGAAGCTCGAAGAGGAATGGAACAAGGGTCTTGAGGCCTACGCCGCGGAGTTCGCGGACGATGCGGCCGCGCTGAAGGACGCCATAGCCGGACGCCTGCCCGAAGGCTGGGAGAGCGCGGTGCCGGTTTTCACGCCGGCCGACGGCCCGCAGGCCACCCGGAATTCCTCCGGCAGCGTCCTCAACGCCCTCGCCCCGAAAGTCACCATGCTCATGGGCGGGTCCGCGGACCTCGCGCCCTCCACCAAGACCCTCATCAAAGGTTCCGAGGGCTTCAGCAAGGAACACCGGGAGGGGCGCAACATGCACTTCGGCGTGCGCGAGTTGGCCATGACGGCCGCCGTCAACGGCATGGCTCTGCACGGCGGCCTGATCCCCTACGGGGCCACGTTCCTCATCTTCTCGGATTACGCCCGTCCGGCCATCCGCCTGGGCGCGCTCATGGGCGTGCACAGCATATACGTCTTCACCCACGACAGCATCGGCGTGGGCGAGGACGGCCCCACGCACCAGCCCATCTCCCAGGTCATGAGCCTGCGCACCATTCCCGACCTGCTCGTCTTCCGTCCGGCGGACGCCAACGAAACGGCCGAGGCCTGGCGCGCGGCCCTCGCGGCGGGCAGGCCGGTGGCCATGGCCCTCACGCGTCAGAAACTCCCCGTCATGGACACGAAGATCTATCCTGTCCGCGAAGGTTTCGCCAGGGGCGCCTACATCCTGGCCGAGGCCGAAGGCGGCTCGCCGGACATCGTGATCGTGGCGACCGGGTCCGAGGTCCACCTCGCGCTGGGAGCCCGTGACGCGCTCTCCCAGTCGGGCGTGAAGGCCCGCGTCGTGTCCGCACCCTGCTGGGAGCTGCTCTTAGAGCAGACGCCGGAATACCGCGCCGAAGTCCTCCCGGCGGACGTCCCCAAGCTGGCCGTCGAGGCCGGGTGTACGCTCGGCTGGGGCGACCTGGTCGGGACGGACGGCGGCGTGGTCGGGCTGGCGCGGTTCGGCGCGTCCGCCCCCGGAAAGGAGGTCATGGCGAAGCTGGGCTTCACGGTCGAGAACGTGGTCGCCCACGCCATGGCCCTGCTCAAAAAATAGGGCGAAGGCGGGCGTGCCTGCCGCATCCGGAAACGATTTGGAGGGTGGCCGTGGAATCGGGAGACGAGCACGCAAGGGCGATCAAGGACCTGACGACCATCCCGGGCGTCGGCAAGAGCCTGGCCGGCGATCTTTTCGACCTGGGCCTGCGTTCCGTCATGGATTTGCAGGGGAGAGATCCCCAGGCTCTTTACGAGCGGCTCTGCATGCTCAGGGGATGCCATCAGGACCGTTGCGTGCTCTACGTGTTCCGCTGCGCGGTCTATTTCGCCTCGACTTCCGCGCCCGATCCGGACAGGCTCAAGTGGTGGCGCTGGAAGGATTCGAAACAATGAACCCGTGCCGACAGGGTTCTTTCCGACGAGCGTGACCGCGGGTTCGCCCACGCCGTGCCCCGTCTCCGGGAGGCCATGATGGATGCGGAACCCGTCAAAGCGAGGATCGCTATAACCCGGGGCGATATCACGCTGCAGGACGTGGACGCCATCGTCAACGCGGCGAATTCGACCCTCCTGGGCGGCGGAGGGGTGGACGGCGCCATTCACCGTGCGGCCGGCCCTCGCTTGCTCGCCGAATGCCGGACGCTGGGCGGGTGCCCCACGGGTGCCGCGAGGTTGACCCACGGCTACGATCTTACCGCGCGCTGGGTGATTCACACGGTCGGTCCCATCTGGCACGGCGGAGACAGGCGGGAAGCCGCCCTCCTCGCGGCGTGCTACAGAAACAGCCTCGGCATGGCAAGGGACAGGGGCTTCAAGTCCGTCGCCTTTCCTTCGATCAGCACGGGGGCCTACGGCTACCCCATCGAAAAGGCCTGCCGCATAGCGCTGACCGAGACCCTGCGCTTCCTGAAAAGCAGTTCCGCGCCCGGCCGGGTGGTGTTCGTCTGCTTCAGCGAAACCGACGCGGAGGTATACCGCACGGCCTTCCGGGAACTGGGCGGATAAGCCCGGGAACAACGGTCCGCGTTCGGCTTCGTCCGCCACACCCCGAAGGCCCTCCTGCGACTGTTCACTCGATCGCTCGATCACAGCCCCCGTGTGTAACGCGCGTCACGTTTTGCCTTACTCCCGCTTGCAGACCGGCCGGACTGATGATATTCTCCCCGGGAGACGGAGGGGCTGGGGGTGAGATTAGAGCACTCCCATGAAGTCAAATTGCCTAACGAGGTAAGGCCCGAATAGTGAACTACAAGCATTACCCCATAGTGGCTCTACTCCTGCTTGTCCCTGTCTTCGCGGGCTTTTCCACCCGCACCAAATTCTCCTCCCCTCCGCGATTTGAACTCCCGCCTCCGCAGAAGGTGATGGCCCTCCCGGCACCCGACCCGGCGAGGTTGCGCCTCCGGTCCCAGTCGGCGATGGTGGTGGACCGCGAAACGTCGCAGGTTCTCTTCACGAAGAATCCGGATGAGATCCGTCCCATCGCTTCCATCACCAAGCTCATGACCGCCATGGTCGTCCTGGACGCGCACCTCCCCATGGACCAGAAGATCAAGGTCACGGAGGACGACGTGGACCGCATCCGCTGGTCGACGTCCCGGCTGCCCGTGGGCTGGACGCTGAGCCGGCACGATCTCCTGCAGCTGGCCCTCATGGCGTCGGAAAACCGTGCCGCCTATGCCCTTTCGCGGGCCTATCCGGGCGGACGCGAGGCCTTTATAGACGCCATGAATCGCAAGGCCTGGTACCTCGGCTTGGATCACACCTACTTCGCCGGCCCGACGGGGCTGGACGGGCGCAACGTCTCCACGGCCCAGGACCTCGTGAAGCTCGTGGACGCAGCCCTCAAATATCCGACCATAAGGGAAATGACCACCACCGGGCGCTACCGCGTTCGATCCAGCGTATCCGGGCGGGAGAGGATCTTCGGCAATTCGAACCGCCTCATCCACAACCACCATTGGAAGATCGGGCTGAGCAAGACGGGATACATCCTGGAGGCGGGCCACTGCCTCGTCATGGAGGCGGCCATCGACCGCAGGCCCGTCATTTTCATCCTGCTCGACTCGCAGGGCAAATACTCCCGCATCGGTGACGCCCTCCGCATCCGTCGCTGGATGCGCAGCTGAAGCAAACCTGCAAACAAAAGGCGAAAAGCCCGCGCGGACCGGGCCCGGCGATCAAGAAACGGGGCCCCGTCTTTGTCGAGTTCCACGACGGGCCTCAGGTCCAGTTCTTCCAGGGCCAGGTCGATGACGTCCCGGTCATCCATCGCAACGAAAGCCTGGTGGTCGGGGGGAATGTACTTCGCCGCAGTCGCTAAGCGATGGGGCACCCCTTACGGTTCCCGAAGCTTTGTCTACACGCGGAGACCTCAGTTATGGCACAATAGGCGGAAAGTGGCGGGGCGCGGCCGCTCATAAGTTACAGGGCGCCCTGTCCTGCAGTGTTGGAGGGTGGGCGTTTCCGGTTCCCCGCCCCGACCGTTTAGCGACCAATTGTTCGAGGCCCGCAGACGGACGAATCCGCCGGGCGCGCACTCTACGAGGAGAACTGGAATGGCCAAACGCCGGCATCCCCCGGGACTTTATGTGCTCTTCTTCACCGAGATGTGGGAGCGGTTCAGCTACTACACCATGTTCGCGGTGTTCGTGCTCTACATGACCTCTCCGGAGCACTACGCCAGGCTGAAGGTACTGCCCTTCTTCAGCCCACACATGATGTACGCCTGGTACTCGGGGCTCATCTACATCACGCCCCTGCTGGGCGGGTGGATCGCCGACCGCTACCTGGGCTGCCGGAAGACCGTCTACATCGGCGCCCTCCTCATGGCCATCGGCCAGTTCCTTCTGTCCACGACCGCCGTCTCGCTCTTCTATCCCGGTCTCGTCTTTCTGATCATGGGCGGGGGCTTCTTCAAGCCCAACATCTCGACCATGGTGGGCAACCTGTACGAACACGACAGTCCGCTCAGGGACTCGGCGTTCAACATCTTCTACATGGGCATCAACATCGGCGCCTTCGCCGCGCCCCTCGTGGCGGGATGGCTCCAGGTTGCCTACGGCTTCGGCTGGGCTTTCTTCGCGGCGGGCATGGGCATGGTCTTCTCCACCGTCATCCTCATCGCCTTCAACAAGTACGTCGCCCACGCCGACACCACCGCGACCGGCACGAGCGGATTCGTCAGCGCGCGCGAACCCAAGGACCGCCACGCCTTCTGGCTCAGGATGTGGGCGCTTTACGCCGTGTTCGGCATTATCGCCATCTGGTGGGCCGTCTACATGCAGTACGGCGACGTCATGAACCTGTGGG
>CAZDOY010000049.1:5021-16762 GCA_964507185.1 uncultured Thermoanaerobaculia bacterium | reverse complement strand
CCACCCGCAAGCGGGCAGGTTCGGTAGACAGGTGCGTCAGGCCGATTACCCTTGCATGATCCACGCTTCGGGGTGAGGCCGCGCCTCCTGCGGGTCGATGGTCGGTTGTGCCGTGCGTCTTACTTCGAGGCGAATGGCTCAGCAGTGCACATTTTGAAATTGAAACACGCGTCCCTTAAAATACAGGAAAACGGGAGGCTAGGATGAAAGGAAATCGTATCATCAGTACTTTTCTTTTCTCGGCATTTATCCTGGTTCTACTGGGAGCGTGTTCAAGCGTGATTATGAAACAACCTCTTTCATCGAACATGTCCCCGGAGGACCAGGCGGCACTGAGCGGCAAGTGGAACGCGGGCGGCGACGTTCTGCACATAAAGTTTGCAAAGGACGGTACGGGCCACTACGGCGGGATCAACTGGAGCGCGAAGACATCGGAATTCCGGCTGAGCCAGGGAAAGTTCTGGACCTGTCCGGGTACCGGCATTCATTACGCAAGCCTGCTCGTTGAAGATTCAAAGGACAAGCCGAAGGAGTACATGCTGATCGCGTACCGCTTCAAGGACAAGGATCATGTAGAAGTGGGATCTCCGAACCTGGATATGTTCATTAAGGCGGTAGAGGCCAAAAAGCTGAAAGGCACCGTACAGAAGAAAAAATACACCAAGACGGTGACGCTGACCGGCACTGCCGAAGAAATCCTCAATTTCCTCAATTCCAACGGGGGTGAGAAGCTCTTCGTCTTCAACGACACGAACGTTATGGAAAGGCTGAAACTGAAGGAAGAGAAGAAATCCTGAGCAAGACGCCGGTGCCGGGTCTTGTTTCCTTTTCCCTCCGGCACGCGACCGAAACAGGACGACATCTTCAGTGAAACAGGGGGCAAGTCCTGCATTATTTTAGCCTTCCTCGTGATAAGATCCGGGTAAAGCGGCTTGGATTGACAGGAGGCTGGAGCAGGCAAAGAGGGGGAACAGGTGACAGCCGGCAAGTCCATGGGACAAAAGGCTAAGAAAACAGGCGTGACCGCACGTGTTACATGAGGAAATACTGGAAGTTCGCCCTTTTGGGCCTCGTGCTTTTGTGCGGTTTCGAGTGCTTCTACTTTTTAATCGGCAACTGGGTCCTCAGGAACGGGGAACTGGCTCGCCTCCTTAGCCGCAAACCGGAGCGCTTCCGCATCGAGTGGACCACCGGGCACACGCTGTGGCCCGGAGTCTTTCACCTGGAAGACGTCCGGATCCACGGGCAGAGCCAGAACACACAGACATACGCGAAGATCGACCGGTGCACGCTCTGGATGCACCTCACCTTCCTGGCGGCTTGCCGGGTTCACTTCTACCGGATCCGCGCAGAAGGACTTACCCTCTGGATAAAGCGCCGGAGGAAGGCCGGTGGAATCCGCCCAATCGACCGGTTCGAGCCTCCCGTCCCCAGTGAAGCGCCACCCCCGGTGCCCAGGCACTCCCATTCTGTGTGGCGCCTGCACTTTGGTGGTGCGAAGGTCGACCATGTACGCGAGCTCTGGATCGGCCCTTACAGGACCAAGGGCCGAGGCTCCGCCATGGGCGATGTGGACTACCACATCAGGGGGGCGCTGAGAGTCAAGCAGGCGCGCCTGATCATGAAGGAGGCGACGACAACCCTCGGAAGGGGCGTCATAGCCTCGGGCATCGAGGCGGACCTGCAGTGCAGCATCGCCGGTGTGGTGCCCCGCGAGCACAGGGGGCGACCCTTCTTCCGGTATGTTTCGGGCCGCTATCGCCTCAGAGGGGAAACGGGCAGCCTGGGCTTCCTGAACGAGGCGCTCGGAAAGAGCTCCGCGCTCTCATTCAAGGGTGTCGGCACGCTTTCTCTCGACTTCTCGTTCAACCACGGGATTCTCGGGCCGAATTCAAAGCTGTCCTGGGACGGGCGGAGTCTCTCGGTTTCCTCGGGCGGATTCACAGCCAACGGCCATGGCTCTCTGTCGGGAGGCACAGGCCGGAAGGGTACTCGCTTTTCACTAAAGTCCAGCTTGTCCGGGATCACGATCACACATGAGGGGTTGGCTCCGATTCCACTGGAGGGGCCCGGCATCACCGCGATAGTGGCGGGTCCGAGCCTGGATCTCGCGTCTGACGGAACGGACCTGACCGCAACGGTTGACCTTCCCGCCTCCAAGCTGAAGGACATCTCAGTCTTCGAGCCCCTTCTGCCGCCAAAGCTTCCAGTCTCGATTCTTCCAGGCTCCGCCGCGCTGGTGAATGCGCACCTGGATCTCAAGGGGCAGGAAGCGGCCGGGGTGCTTTACCTTGAGGGAGATCACATCGGAATGGGGGTGGGGAGGGAGGCCCTCCGGGGCCCCTTCTACGCTGCGATCCAAGTCAAGGGGGGAGACCTCCAAAGGAAACTCTTTGATATCTCGGGGACTCGGGCCGGGTTCAAGAACGCGATCCTCTACGGCCGTAACCAGCGCATCAAGGGCAGACCCTGGAGCGGGGAAGCGCTTGTTTCAAAGGGGTGCCTGTGCACCAACATCCCGCCGGAGCTGGCGGCAAAGATGGACATATCGATGAGCGACACGCGTCCGATAGTTGCAATCTTCGTTCCGGAGCACAGGGCTGTAAGGTGGTTCAAGAGGTTCCTGGGCGTCAAGGACGTGACGGGGAGCGCCGGATTGACCCTCCGCCGACCGGACGCCTCCCTGGACGACGTGAAAGTCACGGGAAAAGGCCTTGATATGCTGGCCCGCATGAGCCTGAAGAACGGGCGGATGAACGGAGCCCTCTTTGCCAGGCTCCACCATCTCAGCGCTACCGTCAGTATCGAGAACGGCAGGAAAACATGGAAGCTCATCGGTGCCCGGAAGTGGTATGACGAGAACAAAGGACCAGACCCTGCTTTCAGCCTTTCCTGCGATGGCATTCGGTGGAGCGGGCAGGATTAACAGTAGAGGGACTGGAGGCAGACTTGCATGGTTGCATAACGGATGTGCGCTGTGGTGGAGCGCGAATTAAGGGCCGGCGCTTGGGCGATGAGGGACTCAGCCGCCGTGAGATGGACCCTCGATGGTCCTGACCCTCTTGAAGGTCTGACCCGCCTTCTGGCGGCCGACAGGAAAAACCATGACGACGATAGCGGGCCTGGACAGATGCACGCGGCGTTGGGCGCCGGTTTGAAGGGCGCGCGAGGGCTGTGCTAGAGTCAGGACTCGGGCGCACCCATTCACAGTTCACAGGGCGCAGAACGGGGCGGAGGGGGTATGGCTGGATCCGGTCCCACCTGGTGGAGCCGCAGGACGTGGGCGGCGGTCGCGCTGGCGGTTGCAGTCGCAGTATGGCCCGCGGCGAGGGAGTTCGGGGCGGCCGGCTGGACCCTCATGTACGAGCGGGACGGCTTCAAGGCCTACGAGATGCGGGGCGAACTCCCGGCCTACCGCGCCGAGGGGAGTGTCGATCTGAGCCTGGCGGAGGTGGCGGCGGTCCTCGTGGACGTGCCCCGCGAGACGGAGTGGGTCAGCTACCTCTCCGAGAGCCGGGTCCTGGAGGGCGATCCTCTCTCACACAGCGTCATCTACAGCCGGTATGACCTTCCCTGGCCCGTGAGGGACCGGGATGCGGTGATCGAGAGCACGGTGGAGAAGCGGCCGAAGGATGGGGAGGTCCACGTCCGTTTCCGCACCGCGAGTTCGGCAACCGCGCCGGATGGGACCGGGTGCATCCGCGTGCCCCGGTGCGAAGGGGAGTTCACGCTGGTGAAGGAGGCCTCCGGTGCGGTTCGCGTGACCTACACGATCCGGCTCGATCCCGGCGGCTGGCTCCCGAACTGGCTCGTGCGCCACTTCATCCGCGAAGCCCCCGCGGATACCCTGCGCGCATTCAAGGCCCAGGTCCTGCGGACGCGGGGCCAGTACGACGCGTTCATTCGCACGCACAGCGCTCAGTGGGAACGGGAGAGGGCCGAGCCATAGCCCTCGCTTCCCTCGCCGGCCGCTGCGCCGCGGCGGGCCGGTTTTCGAGAATCTCCGTCAGGCAGTCGAAGAAAGGCCCCGGCGCTTCGACGGCGGGAAAGTGCCCGCCGCCATCGAGGGTGAGCAGGTTGGCCCTGATGCGGTGGCGCGGCCCCAGAGCGGGGGCCATGACGAGGAGGGGGTTCTTGCCCGAAAGGCGCCAGCAGGGAACGCCGGAGGGATGGGGGCCCCGCAGGCCGCCGGCGTAGTCCCGGAACAGGTGCAGGTAGTGGATGGCGGCGGAGCGGTCGAAGGCGAAGAGCTTATCCAGAAAAGGTCTGGGGTAGGTGAAGCCATCCTGGAGGATGGCCCGTCTCACGAGGTGCCGTCCCAGCCGCGTGTTTTGGCCCAGGCGGAGAACGGTGTGCCCGAAGGCGGGAACGAGCAGGGGCGAGAGAACCGCGGGGAAGTGGAGGGGGCTGTCCACGAGCACGGAGAGCCGTACGCCGGCGGGGTGCAGGCGGGCGAGAGCCCAGGCTGCCACGCCCCCGAGGCAGAAGCCCACCACTGGGACGCGGCGGTCCGGGAGGCTCGCGAGCACGCCCTCGAGAAAGCCCTCGAGGTCGGTGGGAAGGGGGGCGTGCGAGGCGACGCCCAGGCCCGGCCATTCCACGACCCCGCATCGGAAGCGCGAGAGAAAGGATTCCGGCATCCACGACAGGACCGTCGCGGCCTCCGTGTTCCAACCCGGAAAGATGAGTACTGGTTTCCCCGAACCTCCCCAGCAGATCTCGGTGCCCATATTCAACATGGTTACCACGGCGGCGCTTTCTCCATCAAGCCTTTCCGCCTTCCCGGCCGCCCGCCAGGTGGAATGCCCCACGAGTGCGCCGCGATTCTGTGATCCGCACGGGCCCATGGGGTACAATGGCAGGGTATTCAAGAGGAGGGACGGAGGCGAGCAGAAGTGACGGGTGCCTCATCGGAGGCCGATTCCTAACAGGGGGGCGACATGCGCAACGGGAAGATTGTGGCGGCAGGACTGGCGGCGGCCCTGGTGGCCTGGCTGATGCTCACAGCGGCTGCGTCGGGAGGGGGCGCGGCAGGGGCCAGGATGAGGGTCGGCTGGGTGATCGGCAAGGACTCGAGCAGTACGGCGGTCATCGTGCATACGAAAAACGGCGGCAGGACGTGGACCGTACAGGGTGACAACACCAGGTGGACGGGTTACGGCGGCAACGACATCAGCGCCGTGGACAGGAAGACGGCCTGGGCGGCCCTCGGGAACGGTTCCGACGGCAAGATCCTCCACACCGACGACGGCGGAACAACCTGGGTTGAGCAGGACATTCCGGGCGGCGTAGGTCCCATGAAGCAGATCAAGGGGCTCAGCCGGCACATCGCCTGGGCGGTGTCCATCGGCGGGACGGTTCTGCACACCGTGGACGGGGGGCGGACCTGGGACGTCGTTCCGCATCCCGAGGCGCCGATCGGCCAGGTCAACAGGATGGACGTGCGGGGGCGCCGGAACGCGGACATCAGGATCGTGGATGAGCAGGGCGGACGATGGGGGATGATCCACAGCACCGACAACGGAGCGACCTGGAGACGGGAGTTCGTCAACTACGACGAACCAACCCAGTCGATCCCTGGAATGCACATGGTAGCGTCACACTCACGACGAATCGCCTGGTGCATGCCCTGGAGTTCCGGGGAGTTATTCCGGACGAGGGACGGAGGGGAAACCTGGAGCGACATCGGCTACATTTCCCATGGCAGCAACGACTTCGACGACATGGCCTCGCCATCCCGCCGCACCATCTGGACGGTAAAAAATATAGGCGGGGACTCGAGCGGCATCATCTACCACGTGCGGCTGAAGAGGAACGGCGATCTGAAGATCCGTCAATACGATCCGAGCAACCACAAGGACATATTCGAAGGTGTGAGCTGTACGGACGACCGTCACGTGGTGGCGGTGGGATGGAGGGCCTTCGGAGTCCCCACGACGGTTCCCCGCGGGATCATCGTGAAGACGACCGATGGCGGAAAGCACTGGAAGGTACAGGACCTCCCCGTGGACGACGTGGCCTTCTGGAAGGTGTCCTTCGTCGGCGCCCGCCGGTGAACGGAGCGCATGGAAGAAGGTCACGCCTTGCGGTGCAGCACGTCATGCCTCCTGCGTCGCTCTATTGCGTTCCTCGCCTGTAGTACGAGGCGCCATGCGTTGGGGGCGCGACGGCCTGCACGCTGTAACTGGACGGGGACCTTCAGGCTCTTCGTACGGCGAGAATCGCCCGGTTGATGGCGTCCCGATATCCGCACCACGCAACGCGGCGTGGCGGCCGGCGGCAAGAGGGCTTTTCAGCAGTCTGCCGGGAGGAGGCGACGTGAAAAAGGCCTTGAAAACCTGTGCGGGTGTCGGTGCCGTCGTCTTGTGCCTCGGCGTTATGGCAAGAGCGGACGGATCTCGGAGTTCAGATGTTGCGGACAGGCTCGCGGCGGCGGCATTGGAGAGAACGCACCACGCGGTGGTGTACGACGGCTCCTACAGGACGATCGGCTTTCCGATGGGGGACGTTCCAGAAAATGTCGGTGTGTGCACGGACCTCGTCGTCAGGGCCTACCGCGCTGTAGGCATAGACCTGCAGAAGCGTGTCCACGAGGACATGGTGACCCACTTTTCCGAGTATCCGCAGGCGTGGGGCCTGAGAGCGCCGGATTCCAACATCGACCACCGGAGGGTCCTCAACCTGGCGAGGTTTTTCGAGAGGAACGGGGACGTTCTTCCGGTCACGCGGAACGGGGAGGACTACCGGGCGGGCGACCTGGTGACGTGGCGGTTGCCGGGCAACCTGCCGCACATCGGAATCGTGGGCTCAGAGAGAGTCGCGGGCACCGCCCGCCCCTACGTCATCCACAATATCGGCATGGGTCCGCGCATGGAGGACATGCTCTTCCGCTACACGATAACGGGGCACTACCGCTACCCCCGGTAGATGAACAGTGAGCAGGAGAGGCGCACCGGGTACCCCTAACCTGAAGTTCGAAGCTCCGCTCTCCGCCGCCACTGGCTTTGTTACTGATTCCGGCCGCCTCGGCGGCCGCGGGTGTGCGCCTTCATGTCGGTCGCGTCAGAATCCTCGAGGAGGTGCCGGTGCCACGGGAACCCGTTGGGGCGTAAACCATTCACGGCGGGCGCCGGTCAACAATATCCTCGGGCGCTGTGATGTGGAAAGGAGGCGCGACGGAAATGAACCGGACGGTCTGGATCGGCCTGGCTTCGGCGGCTGTATTCTTCATGGCGTGCGTCGCGCCGTGCGCGAGGCTTCCGCGCGGGACGGGCGTTATGCGCGACGTCGCCTACGGCCCCGACGCGGCGCAACGGATGGACGTCTACGTGCCGCATGGTGCAAAGAACGCCCCCGTGATTGTCATGGTCCACGGCGGCGCGTGGAGATTCGGGGACAAGAGCAACGCGGGGGTGGTCGCGAACAAGGTTGCGCGATGGCTTCCGGAGGGCTTCATTTTCATTTCGGTGAACTACCGCATGCTTCCGAAGGCCCGCCCCCTCGAACAGGCGGACGACGTCGCACGGGCGCTCGCGCTGGCCCAGGCCCGGGCGCAGTCGTGGGGCGGTGATCCCTCGAAGTTCGTCCTGATGGGTCATTCGGCGGGCGCCCACCTCGTTGCCCTGCTTGCCTCGGCCCCGTCCATCGCCACGCGCAGAGGGTGTCGTTCGTGGCTTGCCACCGTCCTGCTGGATACCGCGTGCCTCGACGTGGAAGCCACCATGAAGGCCCATCACCTGCCACTCTATGACAGGGCATTCGGGCACGATCCCGGCTATTGGCGCGAGGCTTCGCCTATGAACCGTCTTGCGTCGGCGCCCCGCCCGATGCTGGTCGTGTGCTCCGATATGCGCCGCGATTCGTGCCGGCAGGCCCGAGCCTTCGCGGCGAAGGCAAGGGGGCTGGGCGGACGCGTCACCGTTCTGCCCGAGTCCCTGAGCCACGGCCGGATAAACCGCGAGCTGGGACTCCCGGGGCAGTATACGGAAGCCGTCGAAACCTTCTTCCGCACGCTCGGTCTTCCATAGCGAGCGGAAGCCCTGGACGGGCCTGCATGTTTGGGTAAAGGCGCGTCCCGGCAGCACGCATTACGCCGCTGGAAGAACCTGCCGGTGCAAGCCCGGGCCCGAGGATCGCGGGCGCGCGTCAGTTGGGCCGAACGCCCAGGTAAGACCCGGCCGCGTTGAGCGTGTTCCAGACGTCGTCGCGTTCGCGCTTGAAGGACAGATCGAAACACTTTTCGGCCATTGCCCTGTCCCCGTGCAGGTTGTAGAGCGCCCCGGCGAGGGCGAGGCCCGAGGCGTCTTTTGTGTTCGTGTCGATGCGGCGGAGGATCGGTTCTGCCTTGTCCCATTCGCCGGCTTCGACGTAGACCTTCGCAATGCGCTCCCAGTCGTCGCGATCGGCCTTCTTGGCCACCGCGTCGAAGATGGCCTGCCCCCGGGCCTTGTCCCCGGAAAGATAGTAGACGCGCCCGACGCCGATGCGCTCCCAGCTGCCGTGGCCGGCCTGGATCTCGGCGAGCTGGAGGAGTGCGTGGCCCGCGGCCTTCTCGTCCTTGCCTCGATACAGTTCGGGCGAGGCCTTGCCTTTGGCGAGAAGAATCCCCGTACCCAACCCCAGAGCGAACACCACGATGATCCCTGCCCCGACGACTCTCATCTTCATAACGGCTTTCTCCTTTCCTTGAAGAGCGACGTTTGTGACGGCTCCATGGCCGCCCGTTCCGGCGGGTCTAAAGCCCCGCATCTTTTTCGCCTTTCGGCACGGTGATCAAGAGGGCCCGGGGGGCAGGCCTTCAGGTTGAGTGTCGGCCTGAAGGGCGGGCACCTGCTTGCCTTCGAGCCCGTCTTCACCGCCCGTGCCCCGTTCGTCCTTTTTCCCCTGCTTCACCGGCGGGCTTCGCGGGAGCCGGCTGCAATCCGTCCCCGGGGCGGACCTGGGGGATCAGGCAGTAGCGCGCCCGCCTTCTCAGTCCCACGTCCATTCGCTGATTTCGGGCATGTCCACGCCGTGTTTGCAGATGAAGGCCTTGTGATCGAGCAGCCTGTCGCGGATCCACTGCTTGGTGTAGGCGGCGCGGGACCCGAGCTTCGGCACGCGGTCGATGACGTCGCCGACGAGGTGGAAGCGGTCCAGCTCGTTCATCACGACCATGTCGAAGGGGGTGGTGGTCGTGCCTTCTTCCTTGTAGCCCCGGACGTGGAGGTTCTTGTGGTTCGTCCTGCGGTAAGTCAGGCGGTGGATGAGCCAGGGGTAGCCGTGGTAGGCGAAGATGATCGGCTTGTCGGTCGTGAACAGGACGTCGAAGTCTTTGTCGCTCAGCCCGTGGGGGTGTTCGCTCTGCGGCTGGAGGGTCATGAGGTCGACGATGTTGACGACCCGGACTTTCAGGTCCGGGAAGTGGTCCCTGAGGATGCGGGTGGCGGCGAGGGTTTCCAGCGTGGGAACGTCGCCGGCGCAGGCCATGACGACGTCGGGTTCGCCCCCTTCGTCGCTGCTCGCCCACGGCCATATGCCGAGCCCGGCCGTGCAGTGCCTGACGGCGGCATCCATGTCGAGCCACTGGAGTTCCGGCTGCTTCCCGGCCACGATGACGTTGACGTAGTTCCGGCTTCTCAGGCAGTGGTCCGCCACCGACAGGAGGCAGTTGGCGTCGGGCGGGAGGTAGACGCGGATGACGTCGGCCTTCTTGTTGGCGACGTGGTCGATGAAGCCGGGGTCCTGGTGGCTGAAGCCGTTGTGGTCCTGGCGCCATACGTGGGACGTCAGGAGGTAATTCAGGGATGCGACGGGGCGACGCCAGGGAATGTCGCGGGTGACCTTGAGCCATTTGGCGTGCTGGTTGAACATGGAATCTATTATGTGGATGAAGGCCTCGTAACAGGAGAAGAAGCCGTGGCGCCCCGTCAGGAGGTAGCCTTCGAGCCATCCCTGGCAGAGGTGTTCGCTGAGGACTTCCATGACCCGCCCGTCCGGCGAGAGGTGGTCGTCGGACTCGAGTATCTCCGCGGTGGACACGCGGTCGGTGACGTCGAACAGGTGCGTCAGGCGGTTGGAAGCCGTCTCGTCGGGACCGAATACCCTGAAGTTGCGGCTGTCGGCGTTCAAGGTCATGACGTCGCGGAGAAAGGCGCCGAGGACCCTGGTGGCTTCGGCCCTGTGCGTGCCGGGGGAAGAGACCTCGACGGCGAAATCCCGGAAATCGGGCAGCCTGAGATCGCGCATCAGCTCCCCGCCGTTGGCGTGGGGGTTGGCGCCCATGCGGCGCCGGCCCCGGGGGGCGAGCTCGGCGAGGGACTTGAGCAACCCGCCTTCAACATCGAAAAGCTCCCGGGGTTTGTAGCTCTTCATCCAGCGCTCGAGCATTTTGAGGTGGGCCGGATTCGTGGCGACCCCGGAGAGCGGCACCTGGTGGGAACGGAAGGTCCCTTCGACAGGAACCCCGTCCACCGTCTTCGGCCCCGTCCAGCCCTTCGGTGTCCGCATAACGATCATCGGCCACGCGGGCCTCTTGTGGAATCCCCTCGACCGGGCGTCGAGCTGGATGGTCCGGATGTTCTCTACGATCTTGTCGAGCGTCTCGGCCATGACCTGGTGGAGGCGCTTCGGGTCGTCGCCCTCTACGAAGAAGGGCTCGTAGCCGTATCCGCGCAGGAGGGCCCCCAGCTCTTCGCCGCTGATCCTCGCCAGGACCGTAGGGTTGGCTATTTTGTACCCGTTCAGGTGGAGAATGGGAAGCACCGCGCCGTCGCGAACGGGATTGAGGAACTTGTTGGAATGCCAGCTGGTGGCCAGGGCGCCCGTTTCAGCCTCTCCGTCGCCGATGACGCAGGCGACGATCAGGTCGGGATTGTCGAAGGCGGCCCCGAACGCGTGGGCCAGCGAATAGCCGAGTTCACCGCCCTCGTTGATCGACCCGGGAGTCTCGGGGGCCACGTGGCTCGGGATGCCGCCCGGAAAGGAGAACTGCGTGAAGAGCTTCTTCATGCCCGCCTCGTCCCGGGAGACGTCGGGGTAGAGTTCGCTGTAGGTGCCCTCCAGGTACGTGTTGGCCACGATCCCCGGCCCGCCGTGACCGGGCCCCGTCACGTAGATCATGTCGAGGTCGTGCGCGTTGATGATGCGGTTGAGGTGCACGTAGATGAAGTTGAGGCCGGGTGTGGTTCCCCAGTGTCCCAGGAGACGGGCCTTCACGTGCTCGGCCTTAAGCGGCTTCTTGAGGAGGGGGTTGTCGCGAAGGTAGATCTGCCCCACGGACAGGTAGTTTGCGGCTCGCCAGTAAGCGTCCATCTTGCGCAGCATGGTTTGAGAGAGTGGTTTGTTCATGGGCTTCTCCTTTTGATCGGGCTCCCGCCGTCCCTCCCGTGGCGCCGGTCGGTCAAGGCGGCCGACGCGCCGGCGAACCGGGCGTGCGTGCGCGAGCCGTTGCCCGCCGGTGGGTCACCGTCCGCGGTGCCGAATCCGGCGCCCCCCCCCAGGCGCAGGCATCAACTTGTGCTACATGATCCATTCTGGTGCATGGACTCGGCCGTGTCCAGCTTACAATACAGCGGCGGAGCAGGGGAGCGAAAATCCCTGTGCCGGTGCTCTGTCTGTGCCTGCGGCCCGAGACGGCATCCAGGCGCAGGCCCGGCAGGCTTGCGTTGTGCTCACAAAGGCTGCAATGTTATAGCGTGATAGGAAACTGACAAGACACGCCGGGTTATGCGAGGCAGTCGCGATCTTGCGGGACGCCGGCT
>CAZDOY010000049.1:0-4921 GCA_964507185.1 uncultured Thermoanaerobaculia bacterium | reverse complement strand
ACGCCGGCTCTCAGGGCATAGTAATCGCTTTGAGTGAGAGGATCGAACGAATCCCAGGGAGAGTGGAAGCCCGAGTAGTGGTTGTAGGAGGCGGTTACTTGGAGGCCTGTGGTCTTTCCGAAGAAGTGGCGGAATCCCAGCACCGCGCCGGCGGTGAATTCGTTCTTCCTGGAGTCCGGGACACCCCTGACGTAGTGGTGTTCGTTCGGGGCATGGAAAAAATA
The DNA here is from genome assembly GCA_964507185.1 of uncultured Thermoanaerobaculia bacterium. GTDB lineage: Bacteria > Acidobacteriota > UBA4820 > UBA4820 > DSQY01 > CAVRTJ01. The sequence goes on along the minus strand of CAZDOY010000049.1, from coordinate 4,697 downwards.
CGCGTCCGAGGTGACGTCGCCGCTTGTTGAGCCGAGCGAATACCCGAGCATCAGGTCGGCGTACAGAAGGCTGTCCGGGCCGAGAGGCAACCGGAACTGCGGCCCGACGGATACGATCTGGAACGGGCTGTGAATTCGGGAATGAACCGTAGCATTGTCGAAGTGGTAGGTGTGGCTGACCTTCCCCTCATAGGAGGCCACGCTCATGGCCAGGCCGAAGTGCGTGGTGAGTGCAAAATCGGCGGAAAGAGAGAACGATAGTCCGGAGCCGGCGTCCTGAGCGGCGAACTGTTCCCCCACGCTGATCGAGGTCGACCACCTGGCTTGCTGAGCCGCGATCGGTATGGTCACCAGCGCGATGAGCATTACGACGAACTTCGATTTCATGATTGACCTCCTCTTTTAGATGCCTGTAAGAATCCCAATAACTTACTTCCGAAGGGTCCTGCCGAATGGAGCGATCCGGGAGAAGGGCCGGCCGGTGCGCCCGTTGGTGCGATGGGCCGGCCCGACTGTTCCGTTCGTGTGAGGACGCCTGGTGGCCTCCGTCTTTCTTCACGGTGCCGGCAGGGCGGTTTTACCGCCCGGGGCGAAGGTGACGGTGACGGTCCGGGCGGGGTTCTGGAGGAGCAGGCCCTCCAGGTGGACGAGATCGTTGACGGCGGTTCCGTTCACGGCCTTGAGTTCGGCCCCGGGCTTTACGCCGGCCTTTTCGGCGGGGCCGCCCTCTTCGACGGTGCAGACCCTGACCTTGCCGCTTGCGGTGTCCTGGAGGCGCACGCCCCACGCGGGGACCGCCTCCACCTCGCCGACGCCACGTTCGCCGAAGATGCCTTCGTAGCTCACGCCCTCGGGCAGCTCGACGGGCTGTACGACCTTGAGGGGCCTGCCGTCGCCGACGATGCGGGAGGCGTCCACCGCGACGAAGGACGTGTACCGGCTGGCCAGCTTGTACTTGACCGCCAGATCGGTAATCTGTTTGACGAGATCGTCCCGTTCCTTGTCCCCAGCGTCGAGCATGTCGGAGGACAGGTCGGCGATTTTGTAGCGGGCCCATACGGGGGCGAGTTCAGAATGGCTGGTCGCGTGGGCGGGAAGGGTCACGCGGACGGGGAAGCGGACCTTCTTTGCGCCGACCCGGCCGGTCACGTAGATTGTCCCGCTCGCCGGCTTCGTGTAGCGGGCGACCACGTCGAGGGTGCCGCCCGCGAAGAGGTCGCCCGGGTGCGCGGGGTAGACGTCTTTGACGGGCAGGCCGTTCCAGTCGATGGAGGGGCTAACCAGGACGGGCGAGTCGATGCAGCGGTAGAACGCGGCGGCGGCCCGGTCCGCGGAGCCGCTGTCCCTGGGCATGACGACCATGGACTTGCCCTCGCCCTCCCTGCCGATACCTTCGATGAGGTACCGGTTCACGCTGTTGCCGATGCCGAAGGCGAAGAAGCGGGCGTCCCCGCGCGCCTGCCTGATAAAGGAGAGGATCCCCTGGTCGTTGCCCACGAATCCATCCGTGCAGAAGACGTACATCTGGAGGTACTTTGGGTCGTGCTTCGCGGCGACGGCCCGGCCGAGGCCGGCCATCATCTCGGTGCCTCCGGCCCCCCTCAGGTCGTTCAGGAACTTCTTTGCGGCGATGACGTTCGCCGGCGTATCGGGCTGCGGGCTGTCCCAGAGCTGGCTGTTCCCGCTGGCGAAGGTGAAGACGTTGAAGAGGTCCCCGGGGCGCATGCTGTCCAGGACCTTCCTGACGAGGCTCTTGGAGGTTTCGATGGGCAGTCCGCTCATGCTTCCGGAGACGTCCAGAATGAAGGTGATCTCCCTGGGAGAGACCTGCGAATCGGAGGGCTTGAGCGGCGGCTGGACCATGAGCGTAAAGTAGCCGTCTTTCTTCTTTCTGTAGGCCAGCACGCCGAAGCGCATCTTCGATGCGTCCACCGTCCAGCGGAGCACGAAGTCCCGGTTGGGGATGGTGTCGGCCGGCGAAAGCCGGACGAGCCGCTGGGTTCTGCTCAGCTTCCGGATGCTTACCTTGTGGGTCACGCACTCGACGCTCTTGAGAGGCAGGCCGGCGTCGAGGTGCACGGTCACGTCTATGTCGTGGCCGCTGCGCTCCCCGGGTTTCAGGACGGGCGGGGTGATCTTGTCGGCGTCGGGCACGGCGGTGGTGGGGGGCGACCATCCCCCGCCGCCGGTGGTCGTTTCAGGCGGAGCCGCCTTTTTCGGGGATCCGGGGATGTAGCGGGGTCCGACCACCATGGGGAAGACGTACTCGTAGGTGCCCTGCTGGTAGCGGAGGCGCTCGAAGGTGGTGATCGTGATGTCGACCGAACCGCCCGGCTCGATGTTGGCCACGTTCTGCGTGAAGATGTTCGGTCGCTCCTGGGTGAGGAGGCTGGCCGTCTGCCCTCGGGCCCTGGCCTCGCGGTAGATCCGCTCCGCCTCTTCGCGCGGCCGGACGATGCCCACGATCTTTCGGTCGCCCACCTGCATGACGAAGTCGTGCACGGCGGCCATGGAGCCCAGCGGAAAGACGTAGACGGCTTCGATGACCTGCTTGTAGGGATTGGTGTAGTGCTGGGTGACGACCGTCCTGGCGAGGTATCCCCCGACGTAAGCCTCGACCTTCGTGTGCTTGAGCGGGAAGTCGCCCAGGGGCTCGCCCTTGGGCGTCTGTGCGCGCAGGGCGCCCTGGGTGGGCCTCTCGTGTCCGATACTCGCGGAGGTGGGTTCGCGAGCGGGGCCGGGCCGTCGTTCGATGACGAGGAGCTGAGTGCCCACGGAGGTTGACTTGCTGGCAATTCCCGGGGACACCATTCCCGAAGGCACCACGCTCGGCGCCAGGTAGAGGGCGGACGAGCCGCTTGCCTGCCGAGCGCCGCCGATAACCCCGCCGAGAACGCCGCCGGCGACGCCGCCCGTGACGCCGCCCTGGACAGCCGGCATAGCGGTGACCGTGATCTCGCTTGCGCCGCCGGTGAGGGTGAAGGGCAACACGATCTTTGTTCCGGCCTGGACCGTGATTCGGTTCTGGACGACCGGGTTGTAGCCGGGGGCCTCGACCTTCACCTTGTAGTCGTTGCCGGCGGGCAGGTCCGAGACGGAAAAGCGGCCCTTGGTGTCGGTGGCGGTGCCCTTCATGCCCGGCAAAGCAGAAGACGTGAATTTGACGGTGGCCCCGATTATGGGCTGGTTCTGGGTATCCCTGACGATGCCTTCGACCTTCCCGGTCGACGGCTTCACCTGTGCGGCGCCCGTCGGCGTTCCCGCCGGCGGCTGTTTGACGCAGGCCAGCACGCCGACCGCAAGAAGCAACGACAGACAAAACTTAAAGGTCGTTTTCATGGTGCCCCCTCCCATGTGTTGACACTCTCTTTGACAGTATACACGCCATGAGGGGCTGTGACCATGCGATCGGATCAGGCCCGCGGGTCGGGAGGGCTCTTTTAAAAGGCAGAGGGTGCAGGGGTTAACCAGGGTATTGGGAATTTGGAGTCCGGGACTTGCAGTGGCATTGGGGCCAATCTTGCGGTGGTGCATGTAGAGGTTGTGGGGTCAGGTCTGCCTTGTAAGCCTATAGTGTGGTAGCATCTCCGTAAAGGGCACTTTGGGGCGCGGGCAAGCCGTGGTGGCCAGGCTGGGTTCCGAAGCCTGATCTATGCGGAGATGGAAATGGCGCGGCCGTTGAGGATCGAATTTCCGGGAGCTGTGTACTATGTGACGTCGCGGGGTAACGAGCGGAGCCTCGTGTTCCGCGACGAAACGGACCGGCTCGCGTTCCTGGACATTCTTGGCCGGACGGTGGACCGGTGGAGCTGGATCGTCCACGCCTACTGCCTGATGAACGACCACTACCACCTGGTGATCGAGACGCCCGAGCCCAACCTCTCGCGGGGAATGCGGCAGCTCAACGGCGAATACACCCAGGCTTTCAACCGTCGGCACCGCCGTGCCGGACACCTCTTCCAGGGGAGGTTCAAGGGCATCCTGGTGGAGAAGAAGAACCACCTTCTCGAGCTGTGCCGATACGCGGTGCTGTTTCCCGTGCGGGTGCGAGGGATGAAGGTGAAATCTCCGAAAGACTGGCGCTGGAGCAGCTACCGGGCGACGGCCGGCCAAACGAAGGCGCCGGAGTGGCTTAGAGTGTCCTGGATCTTGTCGCGGTTCGGGAAAGACGCCGGAACGGCCCGCCGGGCCTACCGCCGCTTCGTCGCGGAAGGGCTCAAAGACCGGGCGAGAATCGACGTCCGCGGAGGCCTTTACATCGGGTCCGACGCCTTCGGTCGCCGGCTGAAGGAACTCGCCGGGAACAAGACGAAAGCGAAGGAACATACGCGGATGCAGAGGCAGATCCTTGAGAAGAAGAGCCTCGAATCCTACTTCCCGGCCAGGGCCTTCAAGACCAGGGCCACCCGGGACGAGGCCGTCTATCAGGCCTATCGCCAGGGCCGCTATACGCAGAAGGAAATAGCGGATCACCTGGAACTGCACTACGTGACCATCAGCAAGATCGTCAGAAGGCTGGAAGAGACCAAGAAACAAACGTCGGGAGCGAATGGCCGGACCAGGAAAGGAAAACGGAAGGCTTAACACACAGACCTGACCGTATTTACTGACAATATAGAGCGGCTCGCCTGCCCGGTTGCAACCTGACGGCCCGTATCGACGAGCAAAGCCTCAATCTGCAAACAGGCGAGGCAAAT
>CAZDOY010000048.1:0-16934 GCA_964507185.1 uncultured Thermoanaerobaculia bacterium | reverse complement strand
CCGACGGACGCGAGGCTTCCGAAGAACAGAGGACCGAGTCCTGCCGGGCGCGCCATGCTTGCTCCCCCCACAAAGAAAGACCGGCAGGGCGAGAAGGGCGGGAACGCTCTGGTTCCGTTGCGAGAACGCGACCGCAGAGGGAGCGTTCGCAGCCTGCGAAACCGGGCGAGGGACCCGCCCCGGGTCCGCGTGGTTCTTCGAGAAACACAGCGTCCGGACTCCGACGGACGCGAGGCTTCCGAAGAACAGAGGACCGAGTCCTGCCGGGCGCGCCAATTCTCGCGCCTGCCGGCGCGGTGATCAAGTCAAAAGTGATCCAGTGATAAAGTGAATAGATGTGGGCAGACCTTCAAAAGAGCCCTTGGGTGAAGGGCTAAGAGTTGAGGACAAAGGCCCCTTCGCCCCGTTGCCTTTCTTACCGCCACTTTCGCCTTCCGCCTTTCCTTCAGCCCCTAGGCAGAAACTTCGGTCCTCTTTTTTGCCGTCTTTAAATCCCACGCACCTTCGGCACAGCGTCTGGTGTCTGGTGTCTAGTGCGAGGGCACCCCTCGAAGGCATTCCTTCTTCTGTTTTTCAAATCCCAAATCCCAAATCCCAATTTCCAAATCCCGAATGCCCCCTTCGCCTGCATTAAAAAAGGGGCTCCCCGAATCTCGAGGAGCCCCTTCGACAGCTCCTTCCTTGAGCCTATTCGTCCGGCTTCCACACCTTCCAGACGTTGCCCGCCAGGTCCGGGCCGACCTTGAGGGTCGGCTTGCCCGGCTCCCAGCCCGCGGGGCACACTTCCGCACCCCCGGTCTTGCGCACGTGCTGAAAGGCCTGGAGTTGCCGGATCGATTCGCTCACCTTGCGCCCGACGGGCGGCGTCAACACTTCCATCGCCTGGATGACGCCGTCCGGGTCGATGATGAAGCGGCCCCGGACGTCCACGCCGCCGCCCTCGTCGTACACGCCGTAGACGGAGCCGATCCGTCCGCCCGCGTCGGAGAGCATGGGGTAAGGGAAGCCCCCATCGACCATTTTCGACAATTCCTGCTCCTGCCAGATCTTGTGGACGAAACGGCTGTCCGTGCTGCACGACAGCACCTGGACGCCGAGTTCACTGAACACTTCAGCCTTGCCGGCGACCGCCGACAGTTCGGTCGGTCAGACGAATGTGAAATCCCCGGGGTAGAAGCAGAGGACGACCCACTTCCCCCTGAAGTCCGACAGCTTGATGTTCTTGAATCCGCCCCCGTAAAAGGCAGAGGCTTCAAAATCGGGAGCCTCTTTTCCCACCATCACTTGCATGTTCCCCTCCTTTCGTCCGGCGCCGCCGGACCCGACGGATTCGGTCTCTCGTTCCTCCCGCGGAGCGAGGGGCCCCGCAGCCGGAGAAACACACCCTTCCTTGCGATCGTCCTTCATGTTCCCTCCTTCACGCTTTTCGCCATCTGACCACGCCGGAGACGCGTGCGAGGACCTCCGTGCGTTTGCGGGCCTTCGACGGAAACCTGGTTCGTCCATACTTCGTCACGTTAGGGGTGACCTCGATATGGCCGAAGGCCCCTGCCCCCCTGGCGTTTACCGCCCTCTCAGGCACCCTCTCGCGGTTGAAGTGGAAAAGCCCGTCAACAGGTGGGCGTCGTGCAGGAACGTGGGACTTTGCTCATACGCCTCATGGACTACGGGCATGCCCTGGCTGGCCGGCAACGAATCCGCCGGCGCGCGGTGCGCGTTTGCCATGGCGCTTTACCGCCTTTCCCTATGGTTGTGCCAGTCTCAATTTAGTGTCCCCCGACCCGCGGTGCAAGACCCCGCCCAAAGCCGACTGCGGCACATCTGGAGATCCGTTCCCGGCGCTCCGGTTCCGAGACAAGGCTCGCGGGCCGCCTCCTTGACCTCGCTGGGATGTCCCCGATATGGTGAACCAGGCTGGTGAACTGACACGTACGGGAGAATTTATGAACGCTCGCCCGACCGAAACAGTGACAGAATCGCCCCTCGGCGGCGGTGCCGACCGTTCATCCGGCACGCCCGTCCTTCTCGTCTTCGCCAGGCGGCCCGTTCCCGGGCAAGTCAAAACGCGGCTGGCCGGAGAAATCGGCGGCGAAAACGCCGCCCGCCTCTACGCGCGGATGGCGGAGGACGCGTGGGCGAAGACGGAGTCGACGTCTTTTTCCCGGTGGCTCGTCTACACGCCGGCTGACGACGAGGTCTTTTTCCACGATTGGCTGCCGGGCGCGAACCGCTACCTCCCACAGACCAGCGGCAGCCTTGGTAAACGCATGGAAGAGGCGATAGCCACGGCATTCGGCCATGGAGCGGATCGTGTCGGCGTTGTGGGGACGGACCTGCCCGATCTCGATGCCTCGATCGTGGAGCGGTCCTTCGATCTTCTCCCGCCCGGAGGCGCGGTGCTGGGCCCTTCCTTCGACGGGGGATTCTGGCTCCTTGCCCTCTCGAAACCCGGGCAGGGGATTTTCGCCGCCGTCGATTGGGAATCGCCCGCCGTCTTCGAACGGATGCGGGCGAGTCTCACGGACGCAGGCTACGGGGTCATCGAGGGTCCGCAGCTCCGTGACGTCGACACCGCCCGGGACCTCCGCGCCTTTCCCCGCCTTCGGGAAGAGCTTCTCCCCGGTAGCGGGCGCGACAAATGAATCGAATTCGACGGCTCCGGCCGTTGTTCTAGAAGTTGTAGGACACGCCGACGGACGGTGAACTCGCGTTCGGCACCCGCGGAAGGAGGCACCATGCGAAGTCCCAGCGCGCTTCCCCTTCAAGAGAACAACGCCTTCGACGAGGAACTCGGCCGCCGCGGGCTCGCGCTCCTGGTGCGCGGTCCCGTTACGACACTGCAGGTGAACGTAGGGAAATTCTGCAACCAGGCCTGCCATCACTGCCACGTGGGGGCAGGGCCGAACCGGACGGAACGCATGGCCGAGGAAACAGCCGGGAAGGTGGTTCGCCTCCTGGAGGCAAGTCCCTCGGTAACGACCCTCGATCTCACCGGCGGCGCGCCGGAACTGCACGAGGTCTTCAGGCCCCTCGTTCGAGAGGCCCGGCGGCTGGGGCGCCGCGTCATCGACCGCTGCAACCTCACGGTGCTCTCGGTCCCGGGCCAGGAGGATCTGGCCGAATTCCTCGCCGGCAACGGTGTGGAAGTGGTCGCCTCCCTCCCCTGCTACACAAGAGAGAACGTGGAGGCCCAGAGGGGCCGGGGCGTCTTCGAGCCGAGCATCGAGGCGCTCCGGTGCCTCAACGACCTGGGGTATGCCTGGGACGGTTCGGACCTCACCCTGGACCTCGTGTACAACCCCGTCGGCACTTACCTCCCGGGCTCGGAATCGAAGCTCGAGCAGGATTACAGGGAGGCGCTGGGCCAGAACTACGGCATAACCTTCGACCACCTGTTCACGATCACGAACATGCCCATCGCCCGCTTCGCAGATCAACTCGCCCGGGCAGGCGATTACGACGCCTACATGGGCCTTCTCGCCAACCACTTCAACCCCAAGGCCGTGGAGGGCGTCATGTGCCGGAGCCTGGTGAGCGTCGGCTGGGACGGCGCGCTCTACGACTGCGATTTCAACCAGATGCTCGAGACGCCGCTCCTCCTGCGCGGACGGCCGGCCTGCCTCGACGCCATCGACTCCCTGCAGGAGCTGGAGGGCCTTCCAATCGCCACGGGCGATCACTGCTTCGGCTGCACGGCCGGATGCGGCTCCTCATGCACCGGAGCACTGGTGGAATGAGGTCGCGCAGCCCTTTCGCATCCCGCCGCTTTGCGGCCGCTCGCGAGGACGGCCCATGACCGCGCGACGGATGCTCAGATGGTCGGGCCTGGCGCTCCTTTTGGCCGTGGCGATACTGCTGTTCCACTATCTCCCGGTCACGGAAGAAGTCCCCCGGTTTCTCGATTGGGTCCACGGCCTCGGCCCGGCCGGCGGTCTCGTTTTGGGGCTCGTTTACGCCGTCGGCACGGTGCTCTTCCTGCCGGGCTCGCTGTTGACGATGGCCGCGGGGTTTCTGTACGGACCTTTCTGGGGCAGCGTGATCGCCTCCCCCGCCAGCGTGCTCGGAGCGACCGCCGCCTTTCTTCTGGGCCGCACGACGGCCCGCGGCTGGATCCGCAGGCGGATGGAGTCGAGCGAGCGGTTCACGGCGCTGCAGGAAGGCATCACGAGGGACGGCCTGAAAATGCTCGTCCTGATCCGGCTCTCCCCTGTTTTCCCCTTCAACATCGTGAATTACGCCTTCGGCCTGACCAGAATCCGCCTGCGAGATTTCGTCGTCGGCTCCTGGATCGCGATGCTGCCCAGCACGGTTCTCTATGTCTACCTCGGTTCCCTCGTACCCAGGGCGGCCTCGCTCTCGAGCGGCGCGCACGCCTCGGGCGGCGATAAGAATCTGGAGAGGGTGTTCTTCTGGGTTGGCCTTGCGGCGACGGCGGCCGTGGCCTACTTCGCCACGCGCATTGCCAGGAGGACGCTGGCCAGGACCGCGCCCGAACTCACCGAAACGGAGGAGGTCGACGAAAATGGCTGAGCGCGGTCCGGGACGCCACCTTCCCCCTCATGATCCGTTCGATGAAGTGCTCGCGGACAGCGTGCGGCCGCCCGATTGGACGAACCCGTCCCCCACCGGGCGATACAACCTCGCAATCGTGGGCGCCGGTACGGCGGGCCTGGTGTGCGCGGCCGCCGCAGCGGGACTCGGCGCCCGCGTGGCCCTTGTCGAAAGAAACCGGCTGGGCGGCGACTGCCTGAACGTCGGATGCGTGCCGTCGAAAGCCCTCATCCGTTCGGCCGGGGCGGCCCACGAGGCCCGGCGGGCTCTCGAATTCGGCCTGCGCGTGCCCTCCGTCGACGTGGATTTCCCGTCGGTCATGGAGAGGATGCGGCGGCTGAGATCCGAACTCGCGCCCCGCGATTCCGTGGCGCGCTTCAGCGCAATGGGGGTGGACGTCTTTCTGGGCGAGGCTCGCTTCGTGTCGCGGGATTCGCTCGAGGTCGACGGCCGCCGGGTCCGATTCGCCAGGGCCGTCGTCGCCGCAGGTGCGAGGCCCGTCATCCCCGCCGTTCCAGGTCTTGCCGAAATGGCCCCGCTGACGAACGAGACCCTCTTCGGACTCACCGAACTGCCCCCACGACTTCTCGTGGTCGGGGGCGGCCCGATCGGATGCGAGATGGCCCAGGCCTTCGCGCGCTTCGGCAGCGAGGTCACCATCCTCAACGACGTGGACCGCCTTATCGCAAGGGAGGCGCATGCGGCCTCAGCCATCTTGCAAAGGCGGTTCGAGAATGAGGGCATCCGGCTCGTATTGGGGGCCGCGATCGAGCGGTTTGAAAGCTGCCGGGGCGAGAAACTGGTCCGTTATTCGCGGGGCGGCGAGTCCTTCGGCGTCACCTTCGACGCCGTCCTCGTCGCCGCCGGCCGCCGCCCCTTCCTCGAAAACATGGGCCTTTCGGAAGCCGGCGTGGCATACGACGACAGGGGTGTGAAGGCGGATGAACGGCTGAGGACATCGAATCGCCGCATCTACGCCGCCGGCGACGTTTGTTCGTCTCACAAATTCACCCACGCCGCGGACGCCATGGCGCGGATCGCCGTCCAGAACGCCCTTTTCTTCGGACGGAAGAGAGTGAGTTCGCTGGTCATTCCCCACTGCACCTACACGGATCCCGAGATCGCCCGCGTGGGCATCACACAAGACGAGGCGGCGGACCGCGGGATTCCTCTCACGACCCTTACCGTGGACCTGCGCGACGTCGACAGGGCACTTCTCGCCGGCGAAACAGAGGGCTTTGCCCGACTGCACCTGGAGAAGGGAACGGACAAGCTGGCGGGCGCGACGATCGTCGCGCCCCACGCCGGCGAACTGATTGCCGAGATAACCCTGGCCATGACGTCCGGACTCGGCGCGGGCGCCATCGCCGACGCGATCCACTGCTACCCCACCCGGAGCGAGATCGTGAAGCGCCTCGGCGACGCCTTCAACCGCCGTCGACTGACGCCACGCCTCCTCGGTTTTTCCAGGATGCTCATGAAGTGGAGGCGCCGATGACTGCATCCACCGGTGACGGACCCGTCCTGTCCGTGGTCATCCCGGCCCTGAACGAAGCCGCCTCCATAGAGGCCTGCATCGCGAGCGTCGCAACGGCCGAAGCGTCCGTCGAGATCATCGTGGCGGACGGCGGAAGCACGGACGGCACGGCCGAACGCGCGGCCCGCCTGGGCGCGCGCATCGTCCTGGGCCCGAGGGGACGAAGCGCCCAGGTCAACGCCGGAGGCCATGCCGCCCAGGGAGGAACGCTTCTCTTCCTTCACGCAGACACCCTCCTCCCGGAGGGATACGACCGTGACGTGCTGGAGGCCCTGTCCGACCCGGCGGTGGCCGGCGGAGGCTTCGCCCTCGGCATCGCCGCGCCCGGGTTCGGCTTCCGTTTCATCGAGGCCATGGCCAACCTGCGGTCCAGGACGTGCAGTATGCCGTTCGGGGACCAGGCCCTTTTCGTAAGGCGGGAGACTTTTCTGGCCCTCGGCGGATTTCCCGACATGCCCATCATGGAGGATTTCGCCTTCGTCGATCGCCTGCGTCGCACCGGCCGCGTCGTCACGCTGCCACGGCGGGTCCGGACGTCTCCCCGCCGCTGGCATGCCCTCGGCCTCGTGCGCGTAACCCTCACCAACAAGGTCATGATCTGGGGGTACAAGTCGGGCGTTTCGCCCGAGCGCCTGGCGCGGTGGTACGCCCGGAGCCGGGGCCTTGGCCCCGCCCCCCATAAGGGCCTGGTCCAGCGCCCGTGAGCCGTCCGTCTCGATGCTTTTCAGGGTCGGGGGTTCAGAGAACCAGGAGTGCCGCCGCCAGAACGGCAAGCGCCGCGAGCGACGCGAGCAGACAGCCGCAGCCGAGACAGCCGGAACGCCGTCCGAGGGCCGCGTGGAACATGTTCCGGCCCACGGCGCTGCCGACGACGGGCAGAACAGCGATGGCGACCTGCGCCGCCGTTCTCCGCCAGCGTTCGGCCTCCTCCTGTTCGAGCTGCTTCTGGAGCACCGCCTTGCGCACGGCCACCCGCTCGCGGTATTTCATCTCTTCGCGCGTCTTGACCACGGCAAGTTCGCCCGCATCCAAGTGGAACTTCAGGCGCGACTCGCAGAAATCGCATACCACTTCGACCTCGCCCACGGGCACGGTGAGCGGCGCCGAGCAGTTCGGGCAGTGTACCGTCCTGACGTCCATGCGTCCTCCCTCCACCTCCGAAGAATTTTACCACCGGCCGCGCCTTCTGGGCGGTGTTCAGTGTTTTGTGTCTGGTGTTTTGTACGTGGGCCGAGCTTCGAAGGAAAGCATTCTATCTCGCCTGCTCCCTTGCTCCTCCACCCCCCTGCCATCTCCTCACTTCCGCCTTCCACCTTTCCCTTTGCCCTTGACCCTTCGGCCTTAGGCCTTTGGAAACGACACGTACCTTGCTTCTTTGCCGTCCTTCAAATCCCCATTCCCAAATCCAAAATCCCAAATCATCCCTTTTCCCACCCCTCGGGCAGGAGGTAGTTGATCACCTCGTTGGAGACGAGGAAGCCGAGCGTCGTGAGGCACAGGCGTCCGTCTTCGAGTCTCGCGTAGCCGTGGGATGACAGGGTCTCCACCAGCTCGAGCGGGTCCCGTCCGTCCTCGGCCAGCATCGCAGCCACGTCGTCGTACACCACGCCGTCCGAAACCCGCAGGCCGAAGATGAGCATATCCTGCATGCGGCGCCTCTCGGACAGTATCTCCACCGTCTCGAAGGGCGCCTCCCCGTTCGACACGGCGCGGCGCCACCCTTCGAGGTTCCTGGGATTGCCCGTCAGGCGCCCCCTGTACCGGCTCCACGCGGACGGACCCAGCCCGATGGTCTCCCCGCCTTGCCAGTAACGCAGGTTGTGCCGGCAGCGGCCGCCCGGCCTGGCGAAGTTGGACACCTCGTAGTGGTCGAAGCCGGCCGCGCACAGCCTCTCGTGCACGAACTCCGACAGGTCCGCCGCCTCCTCGTCCGACGGCAGGCTCTTCTCGCCCTTGAGGACGGCGGCGTGCAGGAGGGTCTTCGGATGCAGGTCCAGGCTGTAGACCGAAACGTGGTCGAGGGGCATGGCCGCCAGAGTCATGAGATCCGCCTCCAGGGAGGACCGCCCCTGGCCCGGAACGCCCGTCATCAAGTCGACGGAAAGGTGAAGGAAACCCGCCCCGGCCGCCAGTTCGACGGCGGCCTTTGCCGTCTCCGGACCGGCGCGCCTCTCGAGGCTGCGCAGCACGGCCCGATCGAAACTCTGCGCGCCGATCGACAATCGGTCCACGCCCGATGCACACCAGGCTTCAAGCGCTTCTCTGGACACCGTTTCCGGATTCGCTTCGAGGGTGACCTCCGCGTCCTGGCGGACATGGAAAAGCCCGCGAAGGCCCTCCATGAGCCGCGCAAACCGCGGAGGAGAAAGCAGCGACGGCGTACCGCCCCCGAAGAAGACGGTATCCACGGGCGGAGCGTCGCCGGCGTACAGGGAGGCCTCCCTGAGCAGGAGGTCCTCGTAGCCTTCGGGCACGCCCCTGACCGTCTTGAGTCGGAAGAAATCGCAGTAGCCGCAAATCGAGGCGCAGAAGGGAACGTGGATGTACAGGCCGACGGCCTGTTGGTCGAAGAGCCTTTTCACCGCGAGCCCCCCTGAACCAGGGCCCACACGTCCCGCAGGTTGTTGCCGGTGGGCCGCCCGGGCAGAAGCGTGCCCGCCTGTTTCCACAGGACCGCCGTATCGGTTGCCTCCAGTGCACGTTTCAGGTGCGGTTCGGACGGAAGTGCCCCGGAATCGACGAAGGCACCACTGCCGCCCGTCCCGTCCACGCCGTCCGTGGCCAGGGCCGCGAACGCCCAGTGCTTGCCGCACTTCGCGTGCGACAGGGCCAGCGCCACGGCCGCCGCGAGGTGGCTGCAGCGGCCGCCGCGCCCGCCCGGCAACGCCTTCACGGTCGCTTCGCCCGCCCCCACCAGCGCGAGAGGGTGCCGCGAGCGGCTCCTTGAAAAGGTCCGCGCGACCCGCTCGGCGAGGTCCCCGGCGCTTTCGCCCTCGCCGACCGCGACTTCACGGGCGTCGTACCCCGAGGCGCGAAAGCGCCCGGCCAAGCCCTTTCGGACGGACAAAGCGTCGCACAGCACAAACCAGGAATCTCGCGAACGCCCGGGCGGCGGCACGGTTTCGGGCAGGGATCGGGGGACGTCGATACCGTAACGCTTCAACACGGACTCAGCGGTTACAGCGCTCCGCCACGGTAGCGTCGGGCCGGAAGAAACCAGTCGGGCGTCCCGAGGCCCCACGTCCGACCACACGGCCGTAACCACGGGCCATGGACCTACCGAGGCCAGGAGCCCACCCGCTTTCACCCTGGAAAGCCTCGCGCGCACGACGTTCACGTGGCGGATCGGGGCCCCCGCGGCCAGCAGCGCCGAAACGACGTCCGTCTCCTCACGGAGTGTCCACGGAGGAGCGAGTTCCACGAGGAGGGCCGACCCTCCACCCGAAACACAGGCCAGGAGAGGGCCGGATCCCGCCTCGAGCCACGCTCTCACCCGGCGGGTGTTTTCCACGTTCAATCGTGTCGAAAGGGGGTGGTCGCCCCGCAGCACCTCGAACCCTTCCGGAACGGCCCCTTCAGAGGTTCCGTACGTCATGCCGGCCCGTCCGCTCCAGACGGACGCCGCCGCCCTTGAGAGTGCCGGAGCCGCCTTCCCGAGGCACAGTATCCTGGCGGGCGCCGGACCTTCGCCTCGCCTGTCCCACAAAACTTCACCCCCGAGCCTCTCGGGGGAGAATTCTTCCAGAAAGCCCCTCATGGCGGCGGCTAGAGCCCGCCCATCGTTGTAACCCGTTGAATTTAAATCTGTTATATTTATCAAGCCAATACCTTCCTATGACGGGCGTTTCACTGTTGCGAAACCCGAAAAACCCTTGACAGCCGGTCCTTTCAGTCCTATATTATGCGCAGAACCTTGGAAAGGAGGTCTAAATGAACAAAGCGGAAGTTATCAGTTCGATCGCAGGTGGGGCCGGGATCAGCAAGGCTGATGCCCAGAAAGCCCTCGACGCCTTCACCACCACGGTGACCAAGGCCCTCAAGAAGGGCGACAAGGTAACCCTGGTCGGCTTCGGCACCTTCAGCGTGGGCAAGCGCCATGCGCGCACCGGCCGCAACCCCAAGACCGGCAAGCCCATCAAGATCGCGGCGAAGAAAGTCGCGAAGTTCAAGGCTGGAAAAGGCCTGGCCGAGAAGGTCAAGTAACATCGTATTTCATTTGGTTTCACAAGGGGCCTTCGGGCCCCTTTTTTTATCGGCGTGGGGCCCTCTCATCACGTCCGCGGGCTTCAGTCGTCCGGGGCTTCCAGGACGACGAGTTCCGCACCGCCTTCCACGCTTTCGCCCTCCTTGGCCCTGATCTCCTTCACCTTGCCGTCCGTGAGGGCCTGCAGTTCGTTCTGCATCTTCATGGCCTCCACCACGATGACGCCCTGGCCCTTGGCCACGTCCTGTCCCGGCTCCACGAGAACCTTGACCACCTTCCCCGGCATGGGCGCCTTCACGCTCAGCGCCTGGGCGCCGGCCCCGCCCCCCTGCGCTCGCAGGACAAGGCCGATGGGGCTCAGTAGCTCGACCCGTCGCATGCCGTCGTAGAGGTGCACGTTGTAGACGTCGGTCTCCGGCGAATAGACGCTCGCCTCGAAGCTCACGCCGTCCACCAGCAGGGAGTAAAGACCGGGCAGAACGAACTCGCTGTCGACGTCGTAGGTCTTGTCGTCCACCGTCACCGCGTAACCGCCGTTTTTTTCCAGGACCTCGACCGGAATCTCACGGCCGTCCCGCATGATCACGTAGCGCATGTCAGTTCCTCCCCGCCATCGCCCGGCGCCAGGAGCTGATGCCGGCCTGGCCCCTGGGACCCGGCTTCTGCCTGAGAGAGGACTCGTAGGCGGCTATGGCCGCCGCAATGTCCGCAACGTAATGGGGTTCCGGCGTCTTGTACTCCCCGGGTCCCAGGTACTTCGTGATGAAGCCGGTGTCCAGGTTGCCCTTCAGAAACTCGGGGTGATCTATGATCTGGAGCAGGAAATGGCGGTTCGAGCGGATGCCCACGATCTGAAATTCCTGCAGGGCTCTGAGCATCGCCGCGGCGGCCTTGCGCCGGTCGTGCCCCCACGTGATGACCTTGGCGATCATGGGGTCGTAGTAGATGGAGACTTCACCGCTGGAGTAGATCGAGGAATCGACACGCACGCCCGGCCCCTCCGGCAGCCTCACGGCCACAACGTTGCCGGGACACGGCAGGAAGCCGCTCAAAGGATCCTCGGCGTAGATTCGGCACTCGATGGCCCAGCCGCGGATGTTCACGTCCTCCTGGCGCACGCTCATGGGCTCGCCTGCGGCGATTCGGATCTGTTCCTGGACGAGGTCCAGCCCCGTGACCATTTCCGTGACGGCATGTTCCACCTGGAGCCGCGTGTTCATCTCCATGAAGTAGAAGTTGCCCTCCTGGTCGGAGAGGAACTCGATGGTGCCCGCGTTGACGTAGCCCACCGCTTTCGCCGCCCGAACCGCGATCTCGCCCATCTTCGCCCGCATCTCGGGCGTGACCATCGGGGACGGGGCCTCCTCGATGATCTTCTGGTGGCGCCGCTGGATCGAGCATTCCCTTTCGCCCAGGTAGACGGCACCTCCGTGCGAATCGCACAGTATCTGCATTTCGATGTGTCGAGGCCTCAGGATGGCCTTTTCTATGTAGACCGATCCGTCGCCGAAGGACTCCTCCGCCTCGGAGACGGCCCCGCGGAAGGCAGAGGGCAGGTCTTCCGCCGAATCGACGAGCCGCATGCCCTTCCCGCCTCCGCCGGCGGCCGCCTTGAGCATGATGGGATACCCGGCCTTCTCGGCCTCTTTACGTGCCGTCTCCAGATTCGCCAGCGGCTCCAGTGTTCCCGGCACAACCGGCACACCGGCCGCCGACATGAGCTGCCGGGCGTGGGTCTTCTCTCCCATGGCTTCGATGGCTTCCGGGGGAGGGCCGATGAAGGTCAGCCCAGCCTCCGCGCACCGCCGGGCGAACGTCGCGTTTTCGGACAGGAAGCCGTAGCCGGGATGGATCGCATCGGCACCCGACTTCTTCGCGGCCGCTATGATTGCGTCGATGTTCAAGTAGCTCTGCGAAGATGCAGCGGGGCCGATCAGGTACGCCTCGTCGGCGAGACGAACGTGACGGGACCGGCGATCGGGCTCGGAAAAGACGGCCACGCTCGGCAGGCCGAGGTCCCGCAGGGCCCTTATGATCCGGATCGCTATCTCCCCGCGGTTTGCGATGAGGACTTTCTTAAACACGAGGGTCCTCCTTAAAGATGAAGCTCTCTCCGTCTTTCACGAGGCGGCTGTGACGCCGCCACTTGGCGTCATCGGTTTTCGGATAATCCTCACGGTAGTGCCCTCCCCGGCTCTCCGTTCTGTACGCGGCCGAGGCGGCCATGGCATCGCCGAGGAAGGCCATGTTGGCCGTTTCCAGTATACGCCTGTGGAAGCACCCGTTCCTCAGGAGGCGCCTGAGGCCTTCCAGTTCGAGCCGAGCAGCACGCAGGCCGTCGGCGTGCCGGATGATCCCGACGCCCTTCCACATGACCGAGGCGATGCGCCGCCTGAGCTCGTTGGACATGTCCAGGTCCCGGCAGCCCTCCAGGTCGAGCGGGTCCACGGGTCCTGGGTCCGGCGCCGCGCCGCATTCGGCAAGCGCCGCCCTGGCCGCCCTCGTACCGAATACCAGGCCTTCGAGCAGCGAGTTGCTCGCCAGCCGGTTCGCTCCGTGGACACCCGTGCAGGATGCCTCGCCCGCCGCGAACACGCCGGGCATGGAGGTCCGGCCCTCCCGGTCCGTCTCGACGCCGCCCATCATGTAGTGGGCGGCCGGGTGGACGGGAATCAGGTGCCGGGTGATGTCCAGGCCGTACCTGAGGCACGTGGTGTAGATCGTGGGGAAGCGCCGGCTCACGAAGGCCGCGTCGAGGTGCGTCATGTCGAGCGTCACGGGCCGGCCGCCCTGCGTGCGGATCTCGCTGAGCACGCCGCGGCTCACCACGTCCCTGGGCGCCAGGTCGCCCATGGGATGATAGCTCTCCATGAAACGCCGGCCGTCCGCGTTGCGCAGAACCGCACCTTCCCCCCGCATGCTCTCCGAAAGCAGAAAGCGCGGCGCACCCTTCAGAAAAAGCACCGTCGGATGGAATTGAACGAACTCGAGATTGGCCATCACCAGACCTGCGTCCATCGCCATGGCGATGCCGTCGCCCGTCGCCACGGCGGGGTTGGTGGACTCCTGGAAGAGGCGGCCCACGCCGCCTGTGGCGATCAGAACCGCTCTTGCCAGGATCGGTACCGGGCGATTCTCGGCCTCATCCAGCACCCAGGCCCCGCGGGCGCCTTCGGCTCCGGTTATCAGAGAGATGCCGGTGTGGAAAGGCATCAGCCGGATTCGATCCTCCCGTTCCGCCTTCACGCTCAAGGCCCTCTCGAGCTCGCGTCCTGTCGCGTCGCCGTGCGCGTGGAGAATCCGGCTCCGGCTGTGGGCGGCCTCCCGCGTATAGTTGAGCCGGCCGCCCTCGCGGTCGAACTCCGCGCCCCAGTCGATCAGTTCCTGCACGCGTTCCCGGCCGTCCTGTACCAGGACCTTCACCGCCTGCGGATCGCAGAGGCCATCCCCCGCCTCGAGCGTATCGTCGAAGTGCTTCTCGAGATCGTCGTCGGCCAGGGGCACGGCGATTCCTCCCTGCGCGTACTCCGTGTTGGATTCCCGCGGGCTGTCTTTCGTCACCACGAGCACGCGCCAGTCCGCCTGCGCGGCCTCGATAGCGGCGCGCAGACCTGCTATGCCGGAACCCAGCACCAGGAGGTCGCAAATCATGGGGTCTTTAGGGGCTATGGACATGATTGCCCGGGCCGCTTCGGGCGCACCGTCAGTTTTTCTTTCGAGTCGCTCATCCTGAACCCCCACCCGACGGCAGGCGGGGGCGACGGGCGCACCCTTCTGCCGGCCTCGGGCCTCTGACGGTCCTGTTCTCCGCCTATCGGCCATTTTAGTCAAGGCGAGGCCATCCGGCAACCGCGGGGCTTTCAGGCGCGGAATTTCACGAGGCACCCAATCACGAACGCGCCGTCATCCGGCACACGTGAAGCAGTCCAGCCCGCGTTTTACTCTTATCCGTAGCCGTGCTCGTGCCTCTCGCCGTGCTCGCCGTTGTGCCCGCGGCCCCGGCCGTGGTCCTTCATGTGGCCGGGCGGCTCGTGGCGCTGCTTTTTATCCTTGTGGCGCCGTTTGTGACAACCCTCCGCGGCCCAACGGTCGTAGTGCCGGCCACCCGAGCGGGCTGCTGAAAGACCCTCGCAGGTCGCGTTGCCAGCGCAAAGGCGCCCGCCAACAGCGAGAGGCGCAGTGGGGTAGGGCAAAGACGGGGGTGGTTGACCACGAACCACCCGAAACCGTGCAGGGCCAGTACCTTGATGCGAGACTCCAACTCAGCCTTGGACCTTTCCATTCCCGTCGTTGAGACGCATTCATCTC
Organism: uncultured Thermoanaerobaculia bacterium; assembly: GCA_964507185.1. GTDB lineage: Bacteria > Acidobacteriota > UBA4820 > UBA4820 > DSQY01 > CAVRTJ01. The sequence continues at coordinate 2,334 of CAZDOY010000048.1, read as the reverse complement.
TCTATTTCTCATCAATGAGAATGGATCAAGGTATGGGTTTTCCTCCCTGGCTAGAAAGGAACTTGTTAATGAATGTTAAAGGTCGCGCTCCCGAAGATTCACGCCCAGCCGCCGGGTTTGGCACGATAGGTGCAACTGAAAAATTGGCTTAAGAACAGAGAGTCACGCGGAAAGGCGAGAAGTGCCGTGGTGCGCAACCAGCCGCTGTAACCCGTGGTGACCAGGCCTAAAAGGAAGGGGAAGTCATGCGAAAGCTCCTAATATCGGTATTCGTATTCCTCATGTTTGGTGCAGCTTCGCCTTTCCAGGGCGCTGAACCAACATATCCCATCTCCACGGACGTCAAGACGACGCGCCAGCGAACGGTGCGCCCTCTGCTGCTGCCCGAGATACCACCTTATCTCACCATCACGGAGGTGGACCGATACGGACCTTCCGGGTACAGCTGGTGGACGTTCGGAGACCCCGTCGATGCCGGGGCGATCACGCTGGACGACACCGGAGTGGGGATATACCGTCCGACCGAGACGATCCTGACGTTCTTCACCATCAGCGACATTCATATCGTCGACAAGGAATCCCCGGCCCAGGCCATATACGGGGTACTGGGCCCGGAACAGGATCCCCCCTTGGGTTTTGGAAACACCAACACGTCGGCCTACTCCCCGATCATGTTATCGACCACCCAAGTCCTCGACGCGGCGGTCCAGACGATCAATGCCCTCAACCGCCAGACGCCCTTCGATTTCGGCATCTCACTCGGCGATAACGCGAACAACACCCAGCGCAACGAACTGAGGTGGTTCATCGACGTCATGGACGGCAAGCGCATCCATCCGAGCTCGGGGGCACGCAGGGGCGCGAGGTTCATCGATTACCAGAGGCCCTATCAGGCGGCCGGGCTCGACAAGTCGGTCCCCTGGTACCAGGTCATCGGCAACCACGACCAGTTCTGGTGCGGCTCCCTGCTCTTTAACGACTACGCTCGAAGCATGCTGGTGGGCAACAAGGTCATGGACATGGGCTACGACACCAGCGTCAAGCCGCCGTTCCCATCCCTTGATGCCCGTGGCAGCTACATGGGCGTCCTCGACGGGAAGACGGAGTTCGGGACCATCACGGGGGCGGGCGAAGCCGTCTCCATGGCGGCGCCGGTCATCGCCCCGGACCCAAAACGACGCAGCCTGACGACGGAAACGTCCACCACCCTGAACTGGATGAAGGAATTTTTCCATACGACGTCGGAACCGAAGGGTCACGGGTTCACGCAGGCGAACCTCGACAACGACTTCGCCTGTTACACCTTCGAGCCCAAGGCGAACCTGCCTCTCAAGGTCATCGTGCTCGACGATACGTGCAAAGAGAACCCCTACGCCAAGTACAGTTCTTATGCGCGAGGGTGTTTGGACCAGAAGCGGTACGACTGGCTAGTCAACGAACTCGAACGAGGTCAGGCGGAAGGGAAGCTCATGATCATCGCCGCCCATGTCCCGGTAGGGCCGCGATTGAACATCCCCGATGCCCCGCTGGTGAATCCTATCCCACCGGCTACCACCCCTCTCCCCAACAAGACCATCATTCCGTTGTTCTTTACGCTCTGCCCCACCTGCAAAGAGGGTGATCCGATCGAGAACTTCACCCCGGTCCCGCCCTATACGGTTGTGAACGATGCGATGCTCCTCTCGACGCTCCACAACTATTCGAACCTGATCCTATGGATGTCGGGGCACCGTCACATCAACACCGTCACGCCCCAGCCCGCGCCTGACCCCGTCAACCATCCGGAATTCGGCTTCTGGGAGGTGGAGACCCCATCGCTCCGCGACCACCCCCAGCAGTTTAGAACCTTCCAAATCGTTCGGAACGACGACAATACGGTCTCTATCTTCATCACCGACGTGGACCCCGCTGTCCAGGGCGACTCCCCCGCCGCGAAGTCACGTGGGTATGCGCTCGGTGCATCCAGGATAGCCGCGGGCTTCTCGCAGACTCCCTGCGGTCTCACCGATGTCACGTCTCATGCCTACAACGCAGAGCTCATCCAACCCCTGCCCCCTCCTTACACGCTCACGGTCGACGTGGCCGGGCCGGGCTCCGTCATCAGCAGCCCCTATTCGGGTATTAACACCTCCGCAGGGAGTTCGTCTGCGGCCTACCTGCCAGGCACGCAAGTGACCCTTGTGGCCATACCCGAACCAGGGTCCGCATTCGCCGGGTGGACCACCTGTGCGGGCCAGTCCGCCTGCACCATGACCATGACGAGTGATATCGACTTGAAAGCGAGCTTCATCTGCAACCCGACGCTCGCCATTTCCCCACCCTACCGGGACTTCC
>CAZDOY010000047.1:0-16960 GCA_964507185.1 uncultured Thermoanaerobaculia bacterium | reverse complement strand
GATCAGCGTTTTGCGGCCCGGCGTCTCCATGGTCTGCTCCGAGGCATAGTATACCTCACCGGCGCCGTACCGCGCATTCGGCCCGGGGCCGCCTGAGGCGCGATTGACGTCGCCGCCCGTCGTCCGCGCGTTTGCGGCAGGCGGTCCGGCCGGATGTGCTGCTTGCCTCCGCACAGCCTCATGAACGGATGGCCCGAGAGCAGCGCTTGCATGTGACATCCCGTTGCCTGCACCAGGCGCGTACTTGCCGATCGGACTGGCGACGAAGTTCACACCCGTCACGTCCGCCCCGTTCACTTGAACCGTGGCGAGGCCGCGATCCTCGCACTTCGGTTCATCGGCCCTCCTCAAAAAAAACAAGGCGCGGGGCCGAAGCCCCGCGCCTCTCTTAGCCGGTCTTGCCTCCCCGGTTAGGGGGTGACGACCGTCTGGCAGACCTGAGGATCGTCGGTGGTGTCGGAGTCCGACAACTGGCAGTAGTAGGCGGCTCCGGTCTGGTACAGATAGCCCCACGCCTTATGGTTCACCCGGTCATAGTAGACGTAGATCATGTTGGAGTCACCCGGCATGCTGTAGAAGATGCCGCCGTTGTTGTACACCTGCGCGGTGCCGCTGTAGCTCCCGGCATTGGGGCCGCTGAGGACGTTCCACTGGTAATGACCCGTCAGCCGGTTGAGGCAGACCTGGCAGGATCCGAAGTCGTCAAGGAAGAAGGTCATGATCTCGACGTTCGGCGCCGTCACGTTCATCGTCATGCTGTCCGACGCATGGTGGCCCGTGCTGTCCGTAACGGTCAATACCACGTTGAAGTTTCCGCCCATGTAGTAGGTATGGGAGGGGTTCTGGGCCGTGGAATGGGCGGTCGCGTCGCCGAAGTCCCAGTCGAAGGTGTAGGGGGGGATTCCGCCCGATGCGGTGCAGGAGAAGTTTACCGCCATGGGCGCAGTGCCCGAGGTGTGGTCCGCGCTGGCCGTCGCGGCGACCGGTTCAAGGACGTGCAGCGTCACCGGCACGTTCAGAGCGCCGTAGGGGGTATCGGTGGAGAAAGAGAGCGTGGCGAGATAGTCGCCGCTGGCCATGCCCGTCGTGTCGTAGTTGATGGTGACGTTCTGGTTACCCGAGGCCGGAACGGTTCCGTTGTTAGGCACCTCGTCGATCCAGGGGATGTCGGAGGGAACGAAAGTCGCAAAGGCGAGGCAGTCAACCTCTGCGCCGCCGGGGAATGCCCCGATCAACGTCGTCGCGCCGGTGCTTGTGTCGCACGTACGAAGTTCACCCTGCGAGGCACCGTAGTTGAAGGCGGCCAGGTAGAGCGTACCGGATACCGGCTCGAAGGCCATGCCCTGGGCGTAGTTCGCGGTGAAGCCGGTGGGGCCGATAACCGTGCCCGCCCCCGTGGCCGGATCGATCTTTACCAGGGTGTTGTTTACAAGATCCAGACCGTACAGGTCGTGGGCCGGATTGATCGCGATGTCGATGATGAGGGCCGCGTTGGTGATCGTCCCGACGACGGTCGTCGTCCCGGTTGAGGGATCAATGGTGTACAGGGTCGAGACCGTGCCGGCACTGTTGGCCGAACTGGCATACATGACGCCCGTATTGGAGCACGCCATGCCGCACCAGCTGTCCCCCGAGATCGGCGTGGCCGATCCGATGACCGTCACGGCGCTCGTCGCAGTATCCACCGTAACGAGTTGGTTCGTGTCGTAGTCCAGGCAGTACAGCTTGGTGAAGTCGCCCATCAGGAAGTCGCCTGCAAAGAGCGAGCGGCCCGTGGACCCAATGGTGGTCCAGGTTCCAGGCGTGCTGGAGTCAAAGGTCTCCAGATCACCGTTGCCTGGGTAGAGGTTGATGCCGTAGGCCGTCACGCCGGCGGGCAGGAGCTTACCGAGAGGTTTCACCGCCGTGTGGGAGGTCAACGGAGGCCTGACTTTCGGCGCACGCCCCATGCTCTTTGCCTGAGCTTCCTCGGCGATTTCAGCCACGCGGTCTTTAACCTTCTCACCCTTTCTCTCGGCGCGCTCTTCGCTCATTTCCTCCATGAAGGCCCTGGTCATGAACTGCGTTTTCGTGAGGTTCGGCGTTGAAAGCTTGCGGGCGAAGAGGTTGCCGCTGGGCCGGGATACGTGTCCCAGGAGTTCCCCAACGGTCCAGTTGACGGGCGCTCCGCCGACGTTCTGAAGGGTCAGCGTCTGGGACCCCGTGCTGTCGGGCTGAAGCGTGATCTCGAGCGACGCAGGCGTTGCCCCCAGATGGCCGGAGGCGAGGTGGAAGTCCTGCTGAACGGCACCGTAATGCGGCACCGTCGGGCTCTGAGCGTTGCTTCCGTACAGGTTCTTGCTGGCGGTCAGGGTCTGGGTGCCATCGACACCGTACATGCAGTAGAAGCCGTCGTCCACGTTCGGGTCCGGTGTTGCGGCCGTATTGACGGTCTCACTCGTCGCGGCGTTCGCCACGGAGGCGCCGGCGATGGCATTGCCCGTGTTGCCGTCATAGACGTTCCCGAAGATCAAGCCGCCGCCGGCCGGAGCCGTGCACTGGGGGGTGCCGATGGATACGTCGTCGATCTGCGCGTACCAATCCCACGGGGACGAGTCGGAAGTGTAGTAGCGCCAGCGGAGCATGACGTTCGTGTCGGCGGCATAGCTGCTGAGGTCGACGGTGTCGGATACGCCGGGGGTACCATAGAGAGTGCCCTGGTCCGTCGTGTAGTGCCTCAGGTTTGTCCAGGTGCTTCCACCGTCGGTGCTGATGTCGACGTCCAGAGCTTCGTCTCCGCTGTAAACCTGGAAGTTCATCAGGTAGGTCAGGGAGTAGCCGGTGAACGTCGTGAAGTCCATGGCGGGCGTCCGCAGTTCGGTGTCGTAGGGTGTTTGGCCTACGTTGTTGCTGTCTACCGTCGCCGCGTGGCCCGTTCCCCCCGTGTAGTTGCTGTCGCCGTAAGCGGAGTCCAGGTTCCAGGTGAGGCCTCCACCCACGTTGCTCGTTATCGTCCAGCCCGGAGGCGGCCACGATTCGAAGTGCTCCACCATGCCGCCCGTAATCACGTACCCGGGCGCCACGCACGCACTCGTGACGCTCAGGGCGAAGTCCTGCGTCGTGTCAGCCGAGAGCGGCCCGACGCTCGCCGTGCCGGGTGTGTAACCGGCGACCCACGGCGTCACCGTAAAGCTGTAGGTTACGCCGTCCACCAGCGTGATGCTGTAGGTCCCGTCGGCCGGATTCGTGTAGATGGTCGTCCCGGGATAACCCATATCGCCGGTGATGTGGATCGATGCGTAGAGCGGCCATGAGGTGCTTGCGTCCGTCACCGTTCCGGAGACGACGTGGCTCAACGCCGAAGTCAGCGAGAAGTTCTGCGTGGTGGTCCCGCCGTCGGTGATGCCCAGACTCGTCGCCGTCGCAGGCGCGTACCCGAAGGCCGATGCGGTGACGTCGTACGTCCCGACCGGGAGCGTTAGCGAGTAGGTCCCGTCCGGGGCCGTCTGCCCGTTTATGGTGGTGCCCCCATCGGTGGCCGAAACGGTGGCGCCCCCTATGGGCGCGCCGCCCGAAGCCGCGGTGACCACGCCGCTCAGAGTGCCCGTCGGTCCCATCGAGCAGTTCGCGAATTTGAAGGCGCCGATGCGCGTGCGCCAGTCCCAGCCGCCGCTGGCCGCGATGTATTCCTGTGTGTACCAGAAGGTACAGTCGTCGGTGGGGTCAACGCTCATGGCGCTGTAGTCGCCCCAGCGGTTGTAGCCCGTATTCTGAACGCCAAGGCCGTTGAACAGGATGACTTCGGATTGGGGCAGAGTGCCCGCCGGATCGCCCGCCAGGCGCCCCGCGTAGCCGATGGAAGGCTTTGTCGAGCTGTCCGACATGCTGTAGCCGACGGCTATGTTGCCCATGTGATCCTGGGCCGCGCTCGCCATCCAGCGGTTGATCGTGTCTGAAGGAGCGTAGGTGCCCTCCTGATAAAGGTACCAGTCGGCGTGGGTCGAGTCCTTTCTCAGCTCGAACCAACGGATTCCGGCCCGGCCGGATCCGGCGTCTACCGTGATGTTGAAGACCATCGACTGGTAGTCGCCGTTGTTGCGGTAAGCGCACCTGTACATGGCGCGGTCGCCGATGGCGTCCAGGTTCTCTCCGCCCGCTGGCTGCGGTATGCAGGATCGCGTTCCGATGCAGAGCGGCGTGAAGTCCGAGATGGGAATCTGCAGGCTCGGATCGCCGCCGCTGCCCACGGTCATCGTCCCCGAGGTCCAGTCAACCGCGACCTTCCAGATGCTGATCATGTCGCTGGGAAGGGCCGGGCTCCACCATGAGCTGTCGTCCACTTCGACGAGGCAGTCCGGGGAACCGGCGGGCGGATCGATCATGCCCTCGAAATTGCCAGGCAAAATGTTGCCGTAGTTCAGGCTGATGGTGCTGAGATCCAGCTTCAGCATGCGTGCGGTGGGATCGCCGTTGATCATCTTGTCGGCCTCGAAGACCGCTACGCCGGCGCCGTCCCAACTTGGAGCGAACTGGTTGCACGTCATGTAGTAGCCGTCCGGCCATATGCCGAACTTGGGGTAGTCGTTCATGACCGAAGCGCTGTAGTCGTAGCAGTAGAGCCACCACGCGCCGGAGGGATCTGAAGTCTGAGAGACCGCGATGGCCACCTTGTAGGGGCCATTGGCGGATGGCCCCAGGTCGAACTGGCTGATCACCCACCGGTTGCGGAACCTGTCCCACAACACGATCGGGTCGCCCCAGTTGTCCGCCGCACACGGTCCGCCCAGCGGCGCCCATAGCGTGTTACCGGCCACGGGACCGAAAGCCGTCGTGGCGGTCCACGCGTTGCGGTCGATGGTCCAACCCTGGATGTGGGAGTTGATCCACTGCACGTAGTGGTTGGGCCCGATGTCGCCCTCCGTGTCCGGCGGCACGACGCCTTCAATGTTGTTGATTCCGTCGAAGTTAATGAGCGGGTTCGGCATGGGGGCTGCCGGCTGTACCTGCCTCAGCAGTGCGTCCTTCGGCCCGCCTGCCTTCGGCGTTGCCTTCATGTCCTTGGTGACGCCGCGGTTAGGAATCACCCGATGCTCGCTCGGGGCCAGCATTCCGCAGGTGTCCGGGGCTATGCTCCGGAGGGCCGGCGTCACAGCCGTACCTACGGGGTAGAGGACCTCGTTCTTCTTCGGCGTGCTCCCAGGTGTCGCAGCAAGCGCCGTAAGCGCCATAAATGCTGCTCCCAGGCACACGAGGACTACCCTTTTACCCTTCATCCTGCACCTCCACTGTTGACGGAAACGGAGAAACGAAGGACTGCCCTTCCGTTCCTCTCTTCCTTCAAAACATTGACGGGTGTACGGGTGATTCGCCCGTTGCTCCCTCTTTCCCGAGTCAAAGCCCGCTGAATGTACCTGTTGAGTAGACCTTATTTTTATACCGTCGGATTGAACTTGTCAAGTGCAGGACTCAACCAGCGTCTGCATTTCCATGGGATGTTTATTGCAATAAGGCATACTTTCAACGATTCCAATGGGTTATGTTTCCGGCGCCTCCGCACGTAACCTGCCCGGAGCCGCAGACTTGGTTCCGACGGACGAAAGCCTCAAATGCTATTCTGGCATTGTTCCTGATAGAACGCGCCCTCAGACTCCCTATTTCACGTCCCGGGGAGAGTGGGGGCAGGTCTGTGGGTTTGGTGTCCGGCTGGGATGAGAGTCCTTTTGAGGTTGATGGTCGGCCCTTCCCCTTCGCCCGTGCGCCTGGCGGCGCAGTGATCAAGCGAGCGAGTAATCGAGTGAACAGTCGCGGGTGATCCTGCGAGGGCTCGTCCTTGGCCGTTCTCCGACGCAAGAAGTTCTTCTCATTCTATTCTCTGCGTTCTCTGCGTCTCTGCGGTTTAGTCCTCTCTTCTCACTGCCCCACCGTCTCACCGTTCAATCCAAGCCAGCGTCTTTGCGTGATTCGAGCGCGAGCGCGGTCAGGTCCCAGTCGCCGTGGCCGGCGTCCATGGCGGCGGCGAGGCGGCGGACGAGGACATCGGCAAAGGGCATGTTGACATCGCTGGCCAGCGCCGAGGCCTCCACGAGGCCGGCGTCCTTGAGGCCCAGGGCGAGTTTGAAGCCGGGCGTCTCGAAGCGTTTCTCGGCGATGCCGCCGCCGTAGATCTTGTAGACGGGGCAGGCGAAGAGGGTCTCGAAGAGCATCTCCTTGAGGTCGCCGGGGGCGACGCCGTTCTTCTCGCTGAAGGCCATGGCCTCGGCCATGGCCTCGACGGCGGAGAGCAGGAGGAAGTTGCCGGCGAGCTTCATGACGTTGGCGGCGCGGGTGTCCTCGCCGAGGTCGTAGGTGCCCTGGCCGAGGACGTCCAGGAGCGGCTCGACGCGGGCCTTGGCAGCTTGGGGACCGGAGTACGGGATCCAGAGCTTGGCGCCCGCGGCGGCGTCGGGCCGGCCGAAAACGGGCGCGGACACGTAGGCTACGCCGGATTTCACGTGGTCTTCGGCGAGCCTGCGCGCGGTGGCGGGCGAGACGGTGCTCATGGAGAGGTGAACGCCGCCCTTGCCGAGCTTCTCCACGACGCTCCGGTCGTGGAGCATGACCTCCATGAGGGCGTCGTCGTTGGCGAGCATGGTGACGACCACGGAGCCGGGTTCGGCGGCGTCGGCCGTTGTCTTGACGCCCCTGGCACCCATGCCCGTGAGACGGTCGATCTTGCCGACCGTGCGGTTGTAGATGCGGAGCCTGTATCCGGCTTTGAGCAGGTTGGCGGCCATGGGCTCTCCCATGGCGCCCACGCCGATGAATCCTATTGTTTTGTCCATGCGGAGCTCCTTATTGTACGGGCGGCGCCGGGCGTTCGCCACGGCCGGCGCGCGCGGTTCATGCCTACGCCTGTCGGGGCGGCGGAGCCATGAACTCGGGCCCGACGGGGTCCTTGACGCAGTCCCCGACGATGTCGTCGATGGCCTTCATGGCGGAGGGGTCCAGGGTCCAGCCGAGGACGCCGTCCAGGGCGTCGAGCTGGTCCGGCTTGCGGGCGCCCCAGAGCGCCACGCCGACGCCGGGCTGGTCGAGGACCCAGCGCACGGCAAGGTGAATGACGCGTTTGCCGAAGTGCTCGCGGGCGAAGTCGTCGAGCTGTTTCACCGCCTCCAGGTACTGCGCGTACCGGGGCGGCCTGAACTTTGGGTCCATGCGGCCCCTGAGGTCGTCTCCGCCGAACCGCGTGTCGGCCTTCATGCGGCCGGACAGCAGACCGCGACAGAGGCTGCCGTAAGTGAGGGACGTGACGCCGTGCTCGGTGCAGTAGGGCAGGACATCGTCCTCGACCTGGCGCTCGAAGAGGTTGTAGGGCGGCTGGGTCGTGTGCAGGGGCGCGGCCTTCCGGAAGGCGTCCATCTGCTCGGGCGAGTAGTTGCTGACGCCCACGGCCTTGATCTTGCCCTGCGCGTAGAGTGTCGCCATGGCTTCCGCCGTCTCCTCGAAGGGCACGCGCGGGTCGGGCCAGTGGACCTGGTAGACGTCGATGGTGTCCGTCCCCAGCCGGCGCAGCGAGTCCTCCACTTCCGTCAGGATTCTCTCGCGCCCTGAGTTCCGCACGACGCGCCCGTCGTCGAACCACTCCAGGCCGAGCTTGGTGGCAATGACCAGCCTGTCCCGGCCACCGATCTCCTTGACGGCCTTGCCCACGAGTTCTTCGGACACGCCGGAGCCGTAAACGGGGGCCGTGTCGATGAGCGTGATGCCCTTATCGACGGCGGCGTGGATGGTGCGGATGGATTCGGCCTCGTCGGTGCCACCCCAGAGCCACCCGCCGATGGCCCATGTGCCAAGCCCGATGCGGGAGGCCTCGATGTCCTTGCCGCCCAGTTTCACGTGTTCCATGGTTCGCTCCTCCGGCCCCCTGTGGGGCCTTCCGCCGGATCCCGCCGGTGGACGGGAGGGGATCAGGCCGTCCCCTCCAGGAACGCCTTCAGCACGAGGGCGCTGCAGTGGTCCGGGTCCTTCGCGGCGAAGACGAATGTGACCGTATCGCGCCTGCAGCGCCGTGCGAAATCGCCCAGGCCGTCCCTCGCCGCTTCCAGTTCCGTGACGTACCGGCGCCGAAACTCGTCCCATTTAGAGACGTCGTGCGCGTACCACGTGCGAAGTCCCTGGCTCGGCGCCGCGTCCTTCAGCCACAGGTCGATGCGGGCGTCTTCCCTGCGGACGCCGCGCGGCCAGAGGCGCTCGACCAGAACCCGGTAGCCGTCGTCTTCGGCCGGTTTTTCGTAAACCCTCTTCAATCGGATCACGGCGCTTCAAGCCTCCGTCAGAACCTAACACCGGTCATACGCTTTTGTTTTCCGAGTGCCGGTAGAAGGGGAGGATCTCCCGGCCCGTGGCGGTCCTGTAGATGAACTCGATGGCCGCGGCCAGGACCAGCATGACGACCAGGACCCAGATCTCCCTGGGGTGGGTCTCAAACCTGTTCCAGATGAGCGTGGCGAGCGCCGCCACGCACGCCAGCAGGCCCAGGGCGGGAATCCACCACACGCTCCCGGTGCGGCGGCGCAGGCGCAGGTTCGCCCCGTTGACGGCCGCGAAGATGAGGAGGAAACCGGCGCTGCCCATGGTCGATATGCTTGTCAGGTCGAAGAGGTTGGCCACCACGAGTGAGACCGCGGCGGTCAGCAGGAGGCCCTCCAGGGGTTTGCGCCAGATCTTCTTTTCCAGCACTTCGGGCAGCTCGCCGTCCTTCGCGATGACGTAGCTGACGCGCGCCGTGCCGTAGAGCGTCGCATTGATGGCCGATCCCGTGGACAACAGGGCGGCCACCGCGATGAGCGTGAAGCCGAAGCTACCGAGGAACGGTTTGGCGCTCTCGGCGAGCGCGTAGTCCCGCGCGGCGATGATCTGGTGGAGCGGCAAGTTGGCGACCGTGACCAGCGACACGAGAATGTAGAGGGCGATAACGAAGATCACGGAGGTGTAATAGGCCCTCGGCAGGGTCTTCTCGGGCCTCCTGGCGTCCCCCGCGGAGTTTGCGATCAGCTCGAAGCCCTCGTAGGCCAGGAAGATGATCATGCCCCCGGCCAGAAGCTGGGGCATGGGCGTCCACGTGCCGACGGCGACCCTGTGGTAGTCGCCGCCCCACAGTCCCACGCCCACGAAAAGCGCGAGAATGGCGATCTTGAACCCGACGATCCACTCCTCGGCATCGCCGACGGCGTTGGAGCCGAGCGCGTTGAGGCCCGTCAGCAGGATGATCGCGGCGCTCAGGAGCACGTGTTTCATCACGGGCTGAAACGCGGCGGGGAAGAGGCTGGCGCCGTAGCTGCCGAAGGCGTAGGAGTAGAGCGCGAGCATGACTATGTAGCTGATCCACAGCAGGACGTTCATGGAGCCCGTGAAGAGGCCCACGCCGAAGCCCTGGTTCAGGAACTCGACGGTTCCGCCCTGGCTGGGGAAGGTGACGGAGAGTTTGGCGTAGGAGTAAGAGGTGACCAGGGCCACCAGGCCCGCCACGAGGAAGGCGAGGGGCGTGCCGCCGTGGGCGAGCTGGACGGCGAGGCCCAGCACGGCGAAGATGCCGCCGCCGACCATGCCGCCGATGCCGATGGCGACGATCGCCCAGAAGCCGATTGCGCCCTTGTCATTGTCCGCCACAGAAAACCTCACTCGTCTGTGGATATGTTAGCACTTTCGGATTCTCGCCGTGAGTCCGGGATTCCGGGAGCAGGGGCGTCGGGGATCAGGATGCGGGCGGAGCTTCAAAGAGACCGCGGGAAGCGGCCGCGTCGGAACGCAACTTCCGATGCTTCGCATCGAAAGCCACAGCCAATGAACAATTCTGAGAGTTGTCCGGGGGGATTCCTTCCCTCACGGGAGTGACTGGACGGTCCGGCTTGGCTCTTGTTCTTTTTCGCTTCCTTGATGGCCTTCTTAAAACACTCTTCTCTGCGTGTTCTGTGCCCTCTGCCGCTTCTCAGCCTTCTGCGTTTCGTCCCTTCTTCTTCGCCGCCTCACTGTCTCATTGTAAGAGGGATTTCGAGTTCAGTGCAGGATGGAGAGGTCGCTTTGGGCGATGGAGCGCCTGTTTGTGAGCTTCTCCTGCAGGACCTCCTGGACCATGATGTACCGGTCGAGGAGGCGGGGGGCCTCGAGGATGGCCTGCTTCTTCTCGGGCGGCATTTCGAAGATCTGGACGGCGACGACCAGGAGCTGGGTGTCGTCCGCCTCGGCCAGCTGGTCGAGAATCAACTTGATCGTGTCGGACTTCTCCACCATCATGCCCGGCAGAGCGGACAGGAGGTCGAAGCGGATGGATTTTATGGCCGCGTCGTCTTCGGGGTCGACTTCGTCCGGTGCCGACAGGATGCGGACCTGCCTGTAGTCGGTGAGCGTGGTCAGCTCTTCCTGGATCGAGAACTTCTTCACGCCGAAGAGCCAGATGAGGTACCGGCCGTCCTCGAGCTTTTTGTGGCGGGCGATGATGCCGGCGCACCCCACGGTACGGACGGGCGGAGCCCCGGCGAGCTGGTTCTCGTAACCTATCTGGGGCTGGACCATGCCGATGAACCTGTTGGAGGCGAGGGCGTCCCTCACCATGTCCTTGTACCGCGGTTCGAAGATCTGCAAGGGCATGATTTCGGTCGGGAGCAAGACCGCATCCGCCAGGGGAAAAATCGGTATGACCTCGGGGACCGTCAATTCGTCCATCGTCGTCGGATTCCTTCTAAGCAGTCGTCTTCAGATCGCAACCCGTAGAGTCAGCATAACACCGCGGACCCGTGCCGATATTTCGTGCCCGGATCGCGCCGGTTGGCAAAGGGGCGGCCGGTAGAACCGGCCGCCCCTTATCAACGCACGGGAGAGCCCCGGGGCTCATCCCTTCGTTTCGTGCCGTGCGGCTGCGTCTTTCACGGGTTTGTATTTCACGCCCAGCTGGTGGAAAAGGAACGCGTAGACGTCCGTCTGCTGCGCAACGCGCTGGGAGAGGGACATGAAGATCCCGTGCCCGCTGCTGCTGCTCGTCCACAGCAGAATGGGGTTCTTTGAGGCGTTTGCCGCCTGGAGCCGGGCCACCATCTTGCGGGACTGCATCGGGTTGACGCGCGGGTCGTTGGCGCCAGTCAGGAAGAGGGACGCCGGGTAATCCGTCCCGTCCTTGACCCGATAGTACGGTGAGTAGGCGTAGAGGGCCTTGAACTGGGCGGGATCCTTCACGGTCCCGAACTCGGTGACGTTGAAGGACCCGTTGGGGCTGAGCTCCACGCGTAGCATGTCGTAGATGCCGACGAAGCTCACGACCGCCTTGAAGAGGTGCGGGTGCTGGGTCAGCTCGGCCCCCATGAGCAGTCCGCCGTTGCTGCCGCCCTCGATGGCCAGCCTGTCGCGGTCGGTGTACTTCTTGTCGATGAGGTAGTGCGCACACGCGGCGAAGTCGTCGAAGACGTTCTGCTTGTTCGTCAGCATGCCGGCGTGGTGCCAGGCCTCACCGAACTCGCCGCCGCCCCTCGTGTTTGCGACGGCGTAGATCCCGCCCTGCTCGATCCAGAGGCGACGCAGCGCCGAGAAGCTCGGCGTCAGGCTGATGTTGAAGCCGCCGTAGCCGTAGAGGATGGTCGGGTTGTGGCCGTCCAGCCTGGTACCCTTCAGCATGAGAATCGTCAGGGGCACGTGGGTGCCGTCCTTGGACACCGCGTAGGTGCGAACGACCTGGGTATCCGAGAAATCGGCAGGCGAGGTCTCGCGAAGGGCCGTTTCCGTCGCCTTGCCCGAAGACGCCGAGTACCGGTACCACGCCGGCGGCGTCACGTAGCTCTCCTCGTTGAAGACGATGTCGTTCCCGTCCACGTGAACAAGCTGGCCGACCGTGCTGACCGGCGCCACGGGCACCTCGCCGAGCGCCTTCCCGTCGTTCGTGAAGACCCGGATGCGGGAGGGACCACCCATCATGTCTTTGACGTAGATGCGCGAGTCGGTGAGGGTGAAGCCCTCGATGACGGCGTCGGACTGGGGCACGATCAGTCTGGCATTGGAGAGTTCGGGGTTCGAGACCGTCAGGTGCAGGATCTTGCCGCGCGGCGCGTCCTTGAGCGACAGCAGATAGAGCGCGTCCTTCGGGCCGAAATCCATGTCCGTAACCTTGTCCTCGAAGCGAGCCACCCGGGTCCATTGTCCCGATGCGCCGAGCAGGTAGAAGGCGTACTCCCCGCCGTCGCCGTAGGCCACGGTAGCGAGGACGTAGCGCCCGTCCTCACTCCGCTTCAATGTGGTCTCCGCGATACGCGGCCAGTCCTTCCCGATGCAGTAGGTGTCCTTGTCCGGGGACGTACCGAGCTTGTGGAAGTAGACCTGCTGGTAGAAGTCGAGGTCCTGGGGCGGACGCTCTTTGCCGCGCGGGTATCGCGTGTAGTAAAAGCCCGTGCCGTCCTTGTTCCAGGCCAGGCCGCCGCCGGCGGTGCCTTCGTTCACGCGGGCGATGGGTTCGTATATCTCCTTGCCCGTGGCGACCTGATAGACATGGACGGTGCCGTTTTCGCTTCCGCCCTCGGAGAGGGAGACCGCGACCAGCTTCGCGTCCGGCGAGGGCGCGTACCAGTCGATGGCGGTGATGCCGCGCGGATCGATGGCGTTCGGGTCCACCACGGCCTTTGCCGACGAGGGATCGGAGAAGGACTTCAACATGATCAGAAAGGGCTGCTGCTTCGGGGGCTGGTCTTCGAGGGCGAAGATCGTCCCGCCCACGATCTTGAAGTCGCCGAAGCTGGACGAGGCGCCCTTGAGAAGCGTGGTGAGCCTGGCGCGAATGGCCTCGCGGCCGGGCAGGGCGTCGAGATACTTCCTCGCGCAGGCGTTTTCCTCGTTGCTCCAGGTCTTGACGGCCGGGTTCGACCAGTCTTCGAGCCACCGGTAGTCTTCGGTGACCTTGACGCCGTGGTAGACAGTGGTGACGGGCTTCCTGGCCGTGGGCGGGGGGCACTTGGATTCTGCCGTGCCGGGGCTGCATCCCCCCAGAATGGATGCGGCGAGGACCGCCGCTCCGATGGATAAGAACACCTTCTTCATGGACTCCTCCTTCGCAGGTGGCCGCGCCCCGGGAGCCGTGTCGGGACCCCCGGGCGCCGCCGCAGGGTGTCCCTGAAATTGTACTCCAAGCGGGTGGCACGGGGTGCGGAACGAACTTTTTCGCCACAGGCGGTTGAGCAGCCCTCGTGGGTCGCGCGCAAGAGGCTTGGGGGCCAGATGCGCGACGCGGCTCGAAAGACGATGCACATCCATCTTCTTCGAGGCGCAACAAAGCAGGTGGTCCCCCATCCCTTGCGTCCACAGGATTGCCAAGGCACGGTTCCCGTTACCGTGTGCCCGAGCATGGAAGAGGTCCCGTGGTATGGGCGGCAAAACGACATCGTGGCTTCGGAACCGTGTTGCAGGCAACGCGATCTGCGAGAGTTTCTCAGCAGCCTGTCAATGCCGTAAAATATAAACTTCACGGCACACTGGCGCGCGGCCATCCAGGCGGGGCCGCCCGGGAAAAGGAGAGGGGACGATGCACCGAAAGAAAATCGTACTGTTCATCGCGGCGTTGGTCTGCGCGGCGTGCCTCAACGTGCTCGCGCAGGACGTGCCCGTGGAAACCTACACACTGCCCAACGGCCTGACCGTGATCCTGCACGTGGACCACAAGCTGCCACAGGCCACCATCGACACCTGGTTCCGCGTGGGGTCGAAGGACGAGGCGAAAGGCCGCACGGGTTTTGCGCATCTCTTCGAACACCTCATGTTCATGGGGACGAAGCGGGTGCCGCGTGGCCAGTTCGACGTGATCATGGAAAGCGGCGGAGGCGCCAACAACGCGTCGACGAGCTCGGACCGGACCAACTATTACTCCTGGGGGCCAAGCTCGCTCCTGCCCACGCTGCTCTGGCTGGACGCCGACAGGATGGAGGGGCTGGGCAAGGCCATGACGCAGGAAAAGCTCGACCTCCAGCGGAAGGTCGTGCTCAACGAGCGCCGCCAGAGCTACGAGAACCGGCCCTACGGAAAGGCCTGGCTCATCATACCGGAAGCCCTTTTCCCGCCGGGACACCCGTACCACCATCCCGTGATCGGGAGCCCGAAGGACCTGGAAGCCGCCACGCTGCAGGACGTGAAAGGCTTCTTCTCCACCTACTACGTGCCGGGTAACGCCAGTCTGGTGGTGGCGGGTGACTTCGACAAGGCCGCGGTCAAGAAGGTGATCGCCGAGACCTTCGGCGCCATTCCCGCCCAGCCGCTTCCGCCCCACAAGACCGCGCCGCCCGTCGTTTTGGACCACGAGGTCCGGCGCATGGCCACGGACAAGGTCAAGTACCCCCGGATCTGGCTCGTGTGGCCGTCGCCCAGGGCCTACGCGGACGGGGACGCGCAGATGACGCTGGCCGCCGCCATCCTGGCCGACGGCGAGTCCGGCCGGCTGTACAAGCGGCTGGTGCTGGACGACCGTATCGCGCAGAACGTCTACGTCTACCAGGATTCCCGAGATCTGTGCTCGGAGTTCGTCATCGACGTGACCGCGGCGCAGGGGGCCGATCTCGGCGAAATCAAGCACGCCGTTATGGATGAACTCGCACAGTTCAAAAAGGACGGTCCGACCCAAGCCGAGATGAAGCGCGTCAAGGCGTCCGCCGAGGCCCACTTCCTCCGCATGATGGAGAGCCTGCGGAGGCGCGCGGACATGCTCAACGAGTTCTACCACTACTTCGGACAGCCCAACAGCTTCAAGCGCGTTCTTTCCATGTACACCTCCGCCGATGCAACATCCGTCAAGGGCTGGGCCGGCAAGGTCCTCGGCGAGGGCCGCGTCGACATGCGCATCCTGCCCGAGGGCGCCGAGGTGAAGGGCGCGGACCTCGACAAGCGCCCCGCCGATTTTGCGGCGGGTAAAGTGCACACGCCCGTGCCGGAGAAGCTCGTGCTGGCGAACGGCATCCCGCTCTACGTGGTGAGCCGGCCCGGTACGGGCCTCTTTTCGGGAATGATCCTCGTGAACGGCGGCGAGCGCACGGTGCCGGCGGGCAAGGGCGGACTCTCGCAACTCGCGGCGTCCCTGCTCACGGACGGCGCGGGGAAGCTGGACGCCAGCGCCTACGCAGACGCCGTGGCCTCCCTGGGCGCGTCCGTCGACGCCAGCGCAACGTGGCGCGATTTCAGGGTCCGGGTCAGCGGCCTCACGTCCAAGCTCGATCCCACGCTCGACCTCTTCGCCGATGCGGTCGTGCGGCCCACGCTCTCGGAGAAGGACTTCGACCGAGAGAAAGACCTGGCCCTGTCGAACATCCAGTCACGCGTGGAGCGTCCGGACTACGTGGCCGTCATGGCGGCCCGCCGGATCATCTTCGGCAGGGACGACGCGCGGGGCAGGCCGCGGGCGGGCTTCGAGGCCACCGTGCGGTCCCTGAGCCTCGCCGACGTCAAGAGCGCGATGCCGGACCTGCTCAACGCATCGAACGCGCAGTTTCTCTTCGTGGGCGATTTCGACCCGCAGGCGCTCAAGGCCGCGTTGGACAAGCGATTCGCCGCCTGGAACGTGAAGGGCGACAAGGCACCCGCCCTGCCGGCGCCGCTGACACGGCCCGCGCCCGGACGACTTGTCCTGGTGGATAGGCCCGGCGCGCCCCAGACGGTCCTATACATGATGCGTCCCATCGAACCGAAGCCGGGCGCCGGCGCCGCCGTGCAGCGGGAGAGCCTCAACACCCTGTTCGGGGGGGCCTTCACGAGCCGACTCATGCAGAACATCCGCGAAAAGCACGGCTACTCATACGGCGCGGGGAGCATGATCTGGCAGGAGGGCAACCAGTTCATGCTGGGCGCGTCGTCCTCCGTGCAGACCGCCGTGACCGGGGCCGCCCTTCACGAGTTCAAGAAGGAGTTCGACGCCATGGCCACGGGCGACGTGACACAGAAGGAGTACGAGAAGGCCAGGAAGACGGTCCGGTACGACCTCGTGAGCACGGCCGGGACCACCTCGAGTCTGGAGAGCACGCTCGGTTCCATCCTATCGAACGGCCAGCCGGTGGATTGGGTTTCGCAGGAGGTCGAGGCGCTCGGCAGCCTCTCGCTGGAACCAGCCAACGCGGAGGCGAAGTCGGGCCTCTTCGACTGGAACAAGCTCCTCGTGGTCCTCGTTGGCGACAGGAAGGTCGTCCTGCCCCAGCTCGAAAAGGAAGGCTTCCCGGCGCCGACGCTGGTCGATGCCGAAGGCGAGACGGTCGCGCCTGCGAAGCAGGACAAGAAGGGCTGACCTCATAGCGAGGATTGGAGGAGACAAGTGAGGAGTGGGCTATCTTCTTAAGACTATAGCCGAAAGGCTAAAGCGAAAAAGCAGCACGGCACGTGGAAGTCCTTCGAAGGCGGGTCGAGCGAATGCTTGCGACATTACAAGATGTAGCCCTACTATTTTTCTGGGATGGGGATAGCTTTCTTTTCCCACCGATGCCAGGCGCAGAGGTGCCGCGGGCCACCGGCCCGCGGGAAACGGGCAACGGCCGGTCGTTGCACAACAGCTCAGCTTTCTTTCGCCGCGCCTCTGCGCCTCCGCGGTTGCATCTGATTTTTTCTCCCTTCCTCCCGTCCTCCCTGTTTTTGGCAGGTGATCAAGTGACCGAGTGATCGAGTGACCAGTCGCGGGGAATCCTCCGCAGGCCTCCCGTCTGCCGTCTTTACCTTAGCCTTTTGGCCTTAGCCCCTAGCTCTTAGGAGACAGTTCTTCACTCCTCTTTTCCTTCCGCCTTCCGAGGGGAACAGTATGGGCCCTCCCCCTCACCGTCTCACTGCCTCACTGTGAGATCTTTCGGCCGGCTTCCGCCGGCCGCGGCATCGGCACGCCCCAGCCGTTCTTAAATCCGAAATCCCAATTCCAAAATCCAAAATCTCCCTTCGGCTTGCGCGCAGGAGCGGTTCCGGGTACCTTATCCTCGTCATGGAGAAGGGGGAGTTCAAGCGGAAACTGAGG
>CAZDOY010000046.1:10476-17807 GCA_964507185.1 uncultured Thermoanaerobaculia bacterium | reverse complement strand
GACTCGGATTCGGAGATCCTGCCCGGCACCCTGCGCAGCCTCGTCAGCCCGTTCGTCGCATCGCCGAAGGTCGGCGCCGTCGCTGGCAACGTCCGGGTTCTCAACCGCCGGGACGGAGCCATACCGAGCATGCTCGACGTGTCCTTCACCACGGCGTTCGACTTCGTCCGATCGGGACAGAGCGTATACGGGGGCGTCTACTGCACACCGGGAGCCCTGTCCGCCTACAGGGCCTCCCTCGTCCACGAACACCTCCGCCCCTGGGTCGACCAGACCTTTATGGGGGTGCCCGCCACCATCGGCGAGGACCGTGCCCTCACCAACTGCATCCTGCGGAGCGGATACCGCGTTGTCTACCAGCGCGACGCCGTTGTCCTGACGAAGATCCCCGCAACCTTCAGGGGACTCAGGAGGATGCTCCTGCGCTGGGCAAGGAGCAACGTGCGGGAGAGCCTGATCATGAGCGCGTTCATGTTCCGTGATTTCCGCCCTGCGGACACGGGCGCCGGATACATCCGGTTCTTCGGCGCACTGCAGATTCTCAGGCTCTCGATGGGAGAAGTCCTCAAGGCGGGGCTGGTCCTCCAGCTCTTCATGAACCCAGTCGAGTCCCTGAGGGCCGTGCTCTTCGGCTGCCTCTTCGCGTCCCTGCTTCCGGCGATCGTCTACCAGATCCGGTACAGAAACTGGTTCGGCTGGCGGTGGGCGCTCCCCTACTCGTTTTTCTGGCTGGCGTGCCTGTCGTGGATATCCGTCTGGGGCCTTCTCAGCGCGTCAAGGTCCGGCTGGCTGACCAGAACACCGCAGAAGGTCTCTCTTCAACGGTAGGCGGAGAAGCGACGGAGCGCCCCCAAGCCGTCAACCACCCTTGTGATTCATCTCCGAATGCCCGGGCTCTTCTTGAAGATCTCCCATGCCTTTCAGCGGCAGGCCCGTTCGCCGCCGGTCGCCGTCGTGCAGGAGGATCGCCGTGGATCCTACTTCAAAGAGAAATCAACTCGGGTGAGCCCGGCCGCCCTGGCCTCTTTCGAGGCCTCGGTCTCGGCGACGATGAACACGCGCTGGGGGGCCACGCGGCCTGCCTTGAGCAGGGCGTTCTTTACGGCCTGGGCACGGGCGAGGGCGAGCTGGCGCAAATCGTCGTCGGTTACGGTGGTGTGGGTGAGCATGAGCCGCTCCATCTCGTCGGGCGGAAGCCTCTTAACGAAACCCAGGGTGCGCGGCTTGGGGAATTTCTTATGCTTGTAGGCGAGAAAAAGCATTTCCGGATACTCCTCCCTGGTCACAACCACCGCGTCGACGGACGCGGGCGCCTCATCTTTCTTGAGGAGCTTTTTGAACTTCTGCGCCTTGACCTCGCGTTGGACGAAGGCGCGCGCCAGCCCCTTCCGGTCCGTTTCGGGGTCGAAGCGGCCGGTGATGTCCAGATTGAGACCGGGGTGTTCATAAAGAGCCGTGTCGAGGGCGGAGACCTTCTGTAAGGCCGCACTGTCCAGCACCGCGCTTCCGGGAGCAAACGTGATGTAGCTGAGCGATTGGGCGTGCCCCCCGAAGAGGTGACCCAGGAGCGCGAAGGGCGCAGTGGCGGCCTTGGTGAGGATGTTCACGATGATCTTCAAAATGACATGGCCGATCTTGAACTTGGGGTCGTTGAGGGACCCGCTCACGGGGATGTCCAGGTCGATGCGGCCCTGGCGGTCCTTGAGGAGGGCCACCGCCAGCTTGACGGGCAAATGGGTCGCGTCCGGGCTGTCGACCTTGGACCCGAAGGTAAACTGGTCCAGGAAGAGGTGGTTCTCCGCCTGGAGGTGGCCGTCTTCCACGTGATAATTCACGTCCATGTTGAGCTTGCCCTTCTCGATGATGTACCCGGCGTAGCGGCCTGAATAGGGCGAGAGCGGGCTCAACTCCACGTCGTGGACCTTACCCTTGATGTCCGCGTAGGCGGGCTTGACAAGAGGATTGATCCGACCGGTGACCAAGATGGGAGCCTGGTGCTGCAGATGGGCGCTCAGCTTGAGCTCCGCTTTTGTGCCCGGCCTCGAGGAAAGGCCGCTGAGGCTACCGACGACCTCGGTGAGCTTGGCGGAGTAGTTCGGCTTGATGAAGTGGTCGGTGTAATCGATGGTCCCATCCGCCAGCGTAATGCTGGGGATCTCGACCAACGCAGTTCCCGTAGCGGCGGCCGGCGCTGTCTTCGCCGGCGCGAGTTCGGGGTCTCCGCCGGACTGCCCCCGGAGCTGTGTGCCCGGCGCTCCGTCCGGAGCCGCCGGCGGAACCGGACGGGGATTGAGCACCTGGAAGAGGTTGAGCTTCCCCTCCGGGCTGACAATGAGGCGTGAGAAGAAATCCGAGAGCGTCACGGAGCGTACCGCCAGGCTCGGAGGGGTCGCCTGTGCGCGAACGCCGTCGAGCCTCAGGGTTTTCCAGCTCAGGAAGTTCTGGAGGGTCGGCTTGTCCACGGTGCCCAGGTCATCCACGCTCGCGTCGCCTGCAAAAGAGGCATCGAGCGCTCCCCCTTCCGGCAGTGAGAAGGAGAGCTTTCCCCTGGCAGAGGCCGTCCCAGTCGTGAGTTCGATGGCCAGCGTGTTTGGGAGGTAGGGCTTGAAGGGCACGAGCGCCGCCCGTTTCAAAGACACAGACCACGCAAGCGAAGGCGGGTTGAGGGTCACGGGGCCTGAAGCACGGAGGCTGCCCGAAGGCTCCATGGTCGCCTGAAGCGTCATCGATCCGCGCTGGCCCGGGATCGTCGAGAGGTTCTCCGCGGCTACCTTCACCGCAGGGAAGTCTAGGGTCACGGGCACAGACAAAGAACGGTCTTCCGCCTTCACGGAGAATCCCTTCAAGCTGAGCGCATCGACGGTGACCTTCCACGCCGGCTCCCCGGCGGAACTCCGGGCGTGCTGCGCTGCCGGGGCGCCCCCTGGCTTTCCAGGGGCGGCTAGGCGCGCGAGGTCGAGATTTCCGTCGGCCGAACGGATCGCGCGAAGATGGCCACCGGCCGCCTCCAGCGAGGCGATGTCAACCGTGGTTGCTGCAGTGTCGAGGTTCAGGCCCGACACCGTGGCCATATCAGCCTCCAGGAAATCCGTCTTCTCCCCCGCCAGGCGAAGGCGCAAACCGCGTGCGCCGGCAGTCGCCTCGGACAGCCGGACCTCGTTCTTCCCCTCGGCCGCGTCGAAGACGTAATGGCCCGAGAAGTCCAGCTTCCCGTCTTCCACGACGAAAGGCAGGAAGTTCCGGTCGTAGGGTGCGTAGCGAGCGGGGCGCAGACCGGCCGCCTCGATCCGGCCGTCGAGCCGAAGGGGAGAGAAGGCGACGCTCCCGCTCTGCTTCAGTACTTCGCCCTGGCCGGTGGTGAGGGACAGCTCCTCGGTGGCCGGCCGGCTCAGGTTCGTCGTCAGACCTTGCACCGTCAGGTCGAAGGGAGACAGTTTCATGGCGAGGGCCGGCCGCACGGCCTGGTCGTCGATGTGGACCGTCCCGCCCTGAACGGCTATCCGCCCCAGCATCACGTCGATGCCCGGCCCCGTCGTCCCCGGCTTCGGTTCCGGTTTCGCCTCCGCAGAACCGCCCAGTGCCGCAAGATTGAGGGCGCCGCCTTTGTACCGCCGCACGTAAAGCTCGGGAGAATCGAGCGTGACGCTCTGCACGACGCCCTGGCCGGTCAGCAGGTTCAACGCTCCCACCGAAACGTCCACGCGATGGAAGCGGCCCAGCGGCCTTCCGTCCCGCTGGTCTACGGCCAGGTTCTGCAGGTCCGCATCACCGCTCAAAATGACCTTCGTGTGCCCCGCGTTGTCCTCCAGGAAGATCAGCGCCAGGTTCGTCCCCAGGCTGCCCGATATCACGTGGAACCCCAGGTCGGCCGGCAGATAGGGCAGGTATTTTGCCAGGTCCAGGTCCCTGAACCGGATAGAGACGCGGCTCACGCGGCTCTCGCTGAAGGGCCGCCCCTCGCCGTGGATGTCCACGATCCTGCCGTCCACCACGGCCGTCAGCCTCGGTGTGACGTAAACGTCCACTTTGCTGAGCATGTTCGAGAGGAACGGTAGGGCGAGGTGGAGCTGGGTCACCTGGTGCCGAGTGTCCATGGGCCTGTCGTCGAAGGTGATCGACGAGTCCAGAACGCGGATGTTGTTCAGGGAGTAGCGGAGCGGCTTGCCCGCGGTCTTCCCCGACCCGGACTTCAGGAGATCGGAGAAATTGTACGAACCGTCGCGGTTGCGAACCAGGTTCAGATTCAGGCCCTTCAGGACGAGCGCATTCAGAACGGGCGCGCGCTCCGGAACGGACCAGATGGAGAAGTTGAGGTCCAGCGAGTCGAAGGCGACAAAGCGAGAGACGCCGTCACGCCCCTTGATGTCGACCCCTTTGATCGTCGTGTTCAGGTTGAACGGATCGAAGCTCACCGCCTGGATCGTGACCGGCCGGTGCAGTTCCCGCGCCAGCGTCCGCTCGAGGTACCCCTTCAGGATCGGCGGTACCACAAAGAACCCCAGGGCCGCGAAGAGGACGAATGCGACGGCAAGGCC
Organism: uncultured Thermoanaerobaculia bacterium; assembly: GCA_964507185.1. Taxonomy (GTDB): domain Bacteria; phylum Acidobacteriota; class UBA4820; order UBA4820; family DSQY01; genus CAVRTJ01. The sequence continues at coordinate 13,272 of CAZDOY010000046.1, read as the reverse complement.
ATAGAGTACCCATCGGATCCGACGGACCCGCAATTGAGACCCTGTCCATGACAGCGCCCGCTTTCCCGACTGAGCCGCGACGCGAAATCCAAACATGTCTCCTCCACGCATGCTTACCTCATAGAATCTAGCACCCCGCATTGATTCCGCGCAACGCGGCGATGGACCACGAACCCGAAACCCTTAAGAAGGAGGAGCGTGATGGAATTGCGTCGGCGAGGCGGAAAGCGAGAGCGAAAATCTTCCCGGTGAGGTGCGCCGTTGAACGGATGGACACAGGGCGGCGCCGATAGTGAGCATCCTTTCGGGCGAGACCTCGGTGCCGGAGGCGACGAGGTCCCACGGGCTCACCGTACCGGAAGTGGACAACTCGAGAGCGAAGCTCTTCGGGAAGCAGGTGAAGAAGCTTAAGCAGAAGGCGGGTGAGTTCGCGCTGGACCTCGATCTTCTCAAGGAGGCCAGGAAAGGCCACCTTCATCCCTACTGAACCTCCGGCGAGTGATGACGGCCGTACGGGAACGGGAAGCGAATACGGCAAAAGGCCGCCTTTCGGCGGCCTCGTAAGTGCCTGATTTTGCTGGAGCCGACGGCCAGAATCGAACTGGCGACCTGATGATTACGAATCAACTGCTCTACCAGCTGAGCTACGTCGGCGCCCAGAGCACGGGTATTCTAAGTTAAAAGGGGCCGCGGGTCAACAGGGATGGGGGGTGTTGGGAAATTTGGGATTTCGGATTTGGGAATTGAGATTTGAAAGCGGTTCCGGACGAGCCGTTGCAACGCCCGGCGGGGGGCCGGCCGAATCGGCCGATTACCATCGGCCGTTATGAACTCGGTAGACAGGTGGCGCTCGAAGATCGGCTGCCGACCACCGTCGCCTTCCCCCTTGACTTCTTAACTCCTTCACCCCTTCACTGCGTAGACGGGCGCGCCGGCTAAGGCCGAAGGGCTGAGGGAAACGGCTGAAGACTAGCCTTCGAAGGACTATCTTCTCATCCTTCCTGTTCATCCTTGCTTCGAAGCCGCCTTCCCGGTGGTTCAAGTCCGCGATCCCAAATCACAATCGCTCTGTGTCCTCTGTGTGCTCTGTGGTCGATAGTGGAGCAGGTCGGTGGGTATGAATGGCCGCTCTACAAAAATACAAGCCGGGCGGTCGCTCGGGCCGCCCGGCCATCGCCCGGGGACGAGTTACTCAGGCTCTCTCCGGCACGGCGTCGGCCGTGCAACTGGTCCCCTTCCCCGGACCCCTCCTTCTTACCCCACCTTACAGATTCATATAAAGCTCATATTCCCAGGGATGCGGCCTTTCGGCCATCTCCCGCATTTCTTCCCGCTTGAGATCTATCCAGGCGTCCAGGAGATCCTGGGTGAAGACCCCGCCCTCCAACAGGAATTCGTGATCCTCCTCGAGGGCGTCGAGGGCCTCGCCGAGGTCGGCGGGCAGGGCCGGAATGGCCGCCAGTTCCGCCTCGTCCATGTGGAAAAGGTCCCTCGACAGCGGCTTCCCGGGATCGAGCCCCCTGCGTATGCCGTCGAGGCCGGCCATGAGCATGGCGGAGATGACTAGGTGGCTATTGCTCGTCGCGTCCGGCGGGCGGTATTCGACGCGGAGGTTGTCGGCGCTCTGTGCGTAGCCGGGTATCCGGATGGCGGCCGTCCGGTTGCCGATCGAGTACGCGAGATGAACGGGGGCCTCGAAACCCGGCACCAGCCGCTTGTAAGAGTTCGTGGAGGGATTCGCGAAGGCGGACAGCGCCCGCCCGTGCTTTAGAAGCCCGGCGACGTAGCCACGCCCCGTGCCGGACAGGAGCGCATCGCCTTCGCCGTCGTAGAAAGCCGATCCCTTACCGTCCACCAGGTACTGGTGGTAGTGAAGGCCCGACCCGGCCTCCGCGTACATGGGCTTGGGCATAAAGACGGCGACCAGGGCGTTCTGGGCGGCCAGGTTGCGGATGACCCACTTTGCCAGGGCGACGCTGTCGGCGGCCCTCAACAGCGGCATGAAGTTGAGTTCTATCTCGAGCTGACCGGCGGGCCCAACCTCATGGTGGTGGTACTTGACGGGGATGCCGACCGCCTGGAGCATGGCGCACATTTCCGCACGTATGTCTTCGAACCGGTCCTCGGGCGAGGCCGCGTGGTACCCTCTCCGGTGCTCCCCGTGTTCGGGTTCCCGCGGCTGGTAACCCGCGGCGCCCGATTCACAGGTGAGGATCTCGTAGCCCGCGTGGCCGGTGCGGTTGTCGACCTTTAGGGAATCGAACAGGTAGAACTCCAGCTCGGGCAGCCAAAGGCTGCTTTTATTTTCGAGAGTGCGCGCCAGATGTCTCTCGGCCTTCCTGGCTACGTAGCGGCAGTCCCGGGAAAAACCTTCCCGCGCGTCCACGTCCACCAGGTCGCCCAGTACGCACAGGGTGGGCCGGTCCGTGAAGGGGTGGAGGAAGGAGGACGACGTGTCCGGTATGAGGACCATGTCTCCGGACTTGACCTTTCGAAAGCCCGTCACCGAGGAGCCGTCCACACCGACGCCGTTCGCACACAGCTTGTCGCCGAAATAGGACGTCGGCACGGTCACGTGGTGCCAGGCGCCCAGGATGTCGGTGTACATGAGATCTACGAATTCGATGTTCCGGGCGTTGATGGTCTCTCTGATCTCTTCATTCATGAAGAACACCTTAGTGATGATCCAGAGTTGAATTTAAATGCAGAGTCCGGACGAGGTAAAGCGCTGAAGGGGGTGCGACGGAAGAGCAGCGTCATTTAACTCAGATACGGCGTCCTGGGCGAGCGCCCGGC
>CAZDOY010000046.1:0-10376 GCA_964507185.1 uncultured Thermoanaerobaculia bacterium | reverse complement strand
TCTCTTACTGGTCGTCCTGATCGTCGAGACGGTGGACACCGGAGGTGGATGGGCCGGCTTTGATTGGGCCGGAATCCGAAGGCAGGAGTTTCCGGATGCCGGATTCCGCCGGGGACGCCTTGTGGACGCCCGAGTCCGTGAGGCCGGGTCCCCGCGTCGCACCATTGTCGACCGGCGCGCCCTTCTTGAGGACGTTGAGCATGAAGACGCTCAACCAGATTGCCGCGGCGAACAGGACCAGGAAGAGGCCGATTGCACCCCACTGCGGATGGGTTGCCGTCCTGGCCACGTCGTAATAGGTTCTGAGAGCGGCGTCCCGGATGACGTCCCTCATCACGATCATGCACAGGAGCGTCACGACGAGGGCGCACGCCGCCCCCCAGAGGTAGCGGCCGGGCTTGAGGGAGTTGATGCCGAGCAGGGCGAGGGCGAGCGAAGCGAGGCCGGCCAAGAGGCCCAGCCCCAGAGCGATGCTGCCGAACATGTTGCCACCCATGAGGGCCGTCATCTCGTCCTTCGGCAGGTCGACGAGCCACCAGAGGCCCACCACCATGTTGACGATGGTGGCGCCGGCGAACCACGTGGCGCCGCTGCGGAACTGCCACCGGCCCTGCTCGGGCTCGAACCTTATTCTCCGGGCGCCCCTGATGGCGAGGTAGAGCCCCGTCACGGCTATGGCCCCCAGGAACATGTGGAGGAACCGCGGCAGGACGGTCGGGTCCACCAGGTTCAACTGCCAGCCGCCGGGGTGCGCCAGGTACTTGTCCTTGAAGCGATCCGGTTCCAGCATGAGCGTGAAGATGTTCACCCATACAAAACCTATGTAGCCCAACAGAAAGAGATTGACCAGCGAGAGCCAGGGTCGCAGATCCCCCAGGCGTTCCCACCACCTGGCCATGGCGTACATTAGAGAATAGGCGGTTATGAGGACCGGAATGATCAGGATGAAGGGCGTCCCGAGAAGGATCGCGGAGGTGTAGAACAACGGCCCGTAGAGCACCTGGACGAAGAGCAGCGGCGCGACGCCGAACAGGATCGCGAAGGCCGTGACGTAGGGCAGGATGACCACGAGCCGCCGCGCCGCGGCCAGGTGCTTGGCCTTGCCCTTGAAGGCGAACACGGCGGCGAGGAGATTGCCGCCGAGGATGAGGTTCATGAAGATTACGTGGATAAGGAAGGTCACGTAGAGCAGGGTCTTCAGGAACCAGATGGGAGCAGGCACGGGGATGGCGTCCACGGGCGGAATCGGGGTGATCATTTTGCCCTCCCGCCCTGCGCCGCGAGGAATTTCGCGAGGGCCTTCTCTTCAGCCTGGGAGCCACTCCACGGAGGCATCTTGTCGTTCACGGAATTGATGGCCTCGATGACCGCCGCTATGTCGTCCGGCCTCTGTCCCTTGAAGAACGACCCGACGGGCCGGAACGATCCCGCAAGGGTGTGACACGGCCCGCAGCGCCTGGCCCAGACCGAGGCGCCGTCGCGCGGGACCCCGCCGCGCGGCGCCTTCTCCAACAAGTAGCGTGCGACGGCCTGTGCCTCCTGCTGGGTTCCGGGAAAGGGCGGCATGCCTCCACGCATCAGGTCCGTCCTGTAAACGAGACCGCCCACGAAGGCCGCGTCCAGCCCTTTGAGCCTGGGGGCGACCGCGTTGGAACCGGAAACCGCATTGTGGCAGGCGGAACAGGCTATTCTGAAAAGCTCTTTCCCGGCGGCCGCCTCGTTCGACGGCGTTATCGTCTTTTCTCCCACCCACAGGGAGGCCGCGAGCATGCCCTCTTTGCGGTCCCGCGCCAGGTCCCTCACGGCCACGTGGTTGATATAGAGGTAGTCAGTGATGGTGTACGGCTTCCGCACGGACTCCCGCACCCATTCGGTGGAACCTACCACGCAGAGCCCCATGAACAGGAGCACCAGCGCGTAAGGCTTTCCCAGCAGTCTCGGCCACACCGTGCTCACGACGAGCACGAGGACGGCGACCAGGGCCGTCGCACCGAGGAAGAGCAGCGACGCCTCCCGCACCGAGGCGATGAGCCTGACCAGGTCTTCGTTGGCCTTGGGGAGGCTCCTGACGAACCAATAGCCGGCGGGCAGCAGCAAAATGGCGGCGGACCACGCCCACGTTCCCGCGTATTTCGCCACTTCGGCTTTGAGGATTCTGTCCTTGCTCCAGGAGACGGTGACGAGCGCGTAGAGGCCCGCCAGCACGACGCAGATGAGGCTGCGCACGATCAATTGCGACCAGTAACTCGGGTTGAAAAAGGCCGAGAGGAGGGAATGGTCGGCCAGCCACCGGCCCGGAGTGAGCTGGAAGGCGAGGATGCCGTTGATGGCCACGAGGCTCAGGTAGGCGGCGGCGAAGTAGATCCATCCGATGAGCATGTGCTGCCTGCGCGAAACGCGGCTCACCCACGTGCGGTTGTAGACGATGATGGCCAGGATCTCGACGAGGAAGAAGACCCACTCGATGGCCCACACCCAGACGAAGAGATGGATCAGGTGGCTTGTGGCCTCCGGGCTGATGAGGCCGATGGTGAACCAGATGCCGACACCGGTCGTGGCGCCGAAGACGAGCGTCAGAAACGTAAAGAAACGCGTGTGCTTCTTGAGCCACTCCAGAAGGGCCGGGTCCTCGCTCTTCCTCGCCCGCCCTTCGGTGAGAACGAGAAAAAGACCTCCGCCCACGGCGAACTGGGCTATGAAGACGTGGATCACGCCGATCACGGCGATGATCCACCTCGATCCGAAGACCACTTCCCAGACGGGGTAGTTCATGCTTCCGGCTCGTCCCTCAACAGCCCCCCTGCAGAGGGCTACTTCAGCGTGTTCTTCGCGATCACGAAGCGCTGGACCTGGTTGGTGCCCTCGTAGATCTGGGACAGCTTGGCGTCACGCATGATCTTCTCGACGATGAAGTCCTTGGAGTAGCCCTCGCCGCCCATCACCTGAACGGCATCGGTCGCGACCTCCATGGCGGCGTCCGTGGCGTAGTACTTGGCCATGGCGCTGTAGGTCCCGACCTCCTTGTCCTGGTCCGTCAATATGGCCGCGTTCCACACGAGGAAGCGGCTCGCCGTGATCTTGGTGAGCATCTCCGCCAGCATGAAGGACACGCCCTGGAAGGCCACGATGGGCTGGCCGAACTGCTGGCGCTTGACGGCCCATTTCCTGGCGACCTCGTAGGCCTCCCTGGCCATCCCCACGGCCGCCGCGGCCACGCCCGACCGGGTGCGGTTGAAGGTCTTCATGGCCACGATGAAGCCCATGTTCTCCTTCATGATGACGTTCTCCGCCGGGACGGCCACGTCCTTGTATTCGATCTCCACCTGGCAGGACGCGCGCTGGCCCATCTTCGGCAGCTCCCGTCCGATGATCACGCCGGGGGTGTCCGCGGGCACCACGATGGCCGACATGCCCCTGGCTCCCCGCCCCGGGTCCGTGTTGCAGAAGACGGTGTGGTACATGGCCTGCTTGCCGTTGGTGATGAAGCGCTTGTTCCCGTTGATCACGTACTTGTCGCCCTGGCGCACCGCCGTGGTCTTGACCGCACCGGCGTCCGACCCGGCGTCGGGCTCGGTCAGGCAGAACGCCGCGAGTCCGCGGTTTTCGATCAGGTGGCCGAAGATCTTTTTCTTGAGGTCGTCGCTTCCGCCCACGAGCAGGGGCGTTAGGGCCAGGTTGTTGGCGTCGATGCAGATCCCGATGCCCGAGCACGCCGCGCCCAGCTCCTCGCTCGCCAGGCACCCGTCGAAGGCGTTGTGCCCGGCGCCGCCGAACTCCTTGGGTATGGCGCCGTTGATGACGCCCTCGTCGTAAGCCTTCTGCACGACGGGCCACGGGAACTCACAGCTCTCGTCGTACTGCCTGGCCACCGGGCGGATGTACTTGTCTGCAAAATCTCTGGTCTTCTCGACCAGTTCCTGCTGTTCGGCGGACAATTCAAAACTGACCATGGTATCTCTCCCCTTCTCTTGTTAGGAGCCGTTGCCCGGCCGCCCGGCGAAAGACGCCCGGCGACGCGGTCTTATACCTCAAAAGGATCGTGGTGAATCCCACTGCTCTTACCGGACGGTCCGTCAGCGGATCAAGCCCTCGATGGGACTCGACGCCGTCGCGTAGCGCTTCATGGGTATGCGTCCTGCCAGAGAGGCCTCGCGCCCTGACTCCACCGCCTTGCGCATGGCCGAGGCCATCATCACGGCGTCCTTCGCACCGGCCACACCCGTGTTCATCAGGATACCGTCCACGCCCAGCTCCATGGCCCGGCAGGCGTCGCTGGCGGTGCCCACGCCCGCGTCCACGATGACGGGAACGTCCATGAATTCCTTTATGAGCATGATGTTGTTCGGGTTCTGGATGCCCATGCCGGAGCCAATGGGCGCGCCCAGGGGCATGACGGCGGCCGCCCCCGCGTCGCGCAGCTTTTTGGCGTTCACGAGGTCGTCGTTGGTGTAGGGCAGGACCGTGAAGCCCTCCTTCACGAGGATCTTCGTCGCTTCGAGCAGGGCGTCGTTATCGGGAAAGAGCGTCTTCTCGTCCCCGATGACTTCCAGCTTGACCCAGCTGGACATGCCCGCCTCCCGGCCGAGCCGGGCGGTCCGGACGGCGTCTTCCGCCGTGTAGCAGCCCGCCGTATTCGGCAGGAGGAAATACTTGTCCGTATCGATAAAATCGAGCATGGAAGCCTTGGTGCGGTCGAGTTCCACCCGCCGCACGGCCACGGTGACCACCTGCGTGCCCGACGCCTCGAGCGCGGCGCGCATGGTTTCGTTGTCCTTGTACTTTCCTGTCCCCAGGAAGAGCCGGCTCGAAAAGGTCTTGCCGGCGATGACCAGGTTGTCTTGAGCCATGTGATCCTCCGGTAAAGGAGTAGGATACCACTACTGGCGCCGGGCGAAAATGGAGCGCGAGGCCCGAACCTCGCATCAAAGAAAGAGGCGGCCCGAAGGCCGCCTCCGCGAGAACAGTCATTACGAAGGTTGCAGTTTAATTAAACAGAACCGTGCGGTCGGCCTGCGCGCAGGCGAGCCCGTACAGGTTTCGGAAGCCATTGTAGTCTTCGGGCTTGATGACGCGGGCCGGGAGGTTGATCTCGCACGTCCCCTTGATCACGCCGTCCTTGTTAGTCCAGGTTTGCCCGAGGCTTCCGGCGGCGTTCGTCAGCGAAAGATCGCCAGGGACGTAGAGGGGCTTGACGTCCTTTGGCAGCTTCACCTCGATGCTCACGCGCTCGGAGCCCGGCCACTTCAGGACGAGTGGAAGGCGCCTCGCCCCAAGGTAGGGCTGGTGTATGCCTTTCAGGCTGGATCCGGCAGGAATACCAAGGGTCAAGGCTTTCGCCTTCTCGCCCTTCCCGGGCGCCGGCCGCTTGAAGGAGATCGTGAGGCCGACGCCGGTCGGATCCAGGCGCCGGACCGAATAGCCCGTCATTTCCGCCCCGGGCAGGGCCGAGGCAAGAAGCTTGTCCGCGAACGCCTTCTGTTCCTTTTGGCCGCCCTGCATTTCAAAGAAAGGGCTGTATTGACCGGAGAAGGTGAACAGGCCGGTGCCCTCGAGTGAAAGGTCCTCCGCGGCCTTCGCTTTGAGGCTCACGGAAAGTTCGTTGGGCCCGTCGAAGGTCATGGTGTGCAGCTCGCCCATGCCCGGGATCAGCGGCAGCCCCTTCATGGGGACGAAATCACGCTGGGACCGCTCGGTGAGCGTCGCGGCCGGGTCGAGCCACAGCGGCTGTTTGCCCATCTCGACACGGACGAGGACCGTGTCCATCTGGGCCATGCACGGCACGAGGGCCGGGTCGACGCCGCCCTCCACCGTGGGCGTGCCCGCGGCGACCGCGCAGTCGAAACCGGCGTGTTTCAGCATGGCGCACAGGAGGACGGCCTTGTCCAGCGCGTGCCCGTAGCCGCTGTCGTAGACGTCCGCGGCGGTGCGTGGCGTGAACTGGAAGTCGTAGAGCGGCCAGCGGACGGTGTTGATGTCCTCGGCAACGTAGTCGTGGAGCTTGACGACCTTCTCGAAATCGCCCTGCACGCCCTCCAGGAGCGCGTCGACCTTCTTGTCGAGGGCGGGCGAGGTCTTCTCGTCGGCGGCCTTGACCAGCCCGCCGATGATGGAGGCCTGGTGGCCCCAGTTCGGACACGTCGTGAAGACGAGCGTGGGCAGGAACGCGTCTTCCGGTCCTCCCCGTTCGCCGCGCGGAACGAGTGCCACATTCTTGAGCGTCCACATATACGTCACGCTTTCGCCCTTCTTCGCGGTCTGAGGATCGGCCTTCGCGTTAAACAATCTGTAATGAAGATCCATGCCGTCCGGCACGGTTACGGACACGGTCCGCTCGAGGGCCGGCTCGTCTCCGGCGAGGACCTCGACGCCGCCAAGGAAGCGGCGCCACGGCTTCTTGTCGGTCAGGGTGTAGACGGTTTCCGTCACCGCGTTGACGTCCAGGCCCACCTTCGTCATGACCATCTGCCGCCAGTCCGTGTAGGCGGGTGCCTTTTCGAGCTGGAAGGGCGTCATTTCGTTGAAGCTGTTCGGCTTGGCGTCCACCACGCGGCCTTCGGGCGTGTAGGTCCGGTACGTCTCTATCTTGAGGTCCTGATCGGTCTTGTTGAAGGCGACCTTGGGATCGCCGATGGCGTCCATGCCGTGGTAGGTGAGGATCTTTTCGATCCTGTCGACCTTCTTCTGGATGCGCCCGTCGGGCATGAGCGTGTACGCCGTGTGCTCCGAGAGCACGAGGACGTCGGCGTTCGGGTAGTCCTTCGCCGTCGGCGTCCCGGCGAAGCGTGCGGGGAGTGCGGCCTGGGCGGCAACGGCGGACAGCACGAGGGCGGCCGAGGCCAGCGCCCGGATCGTGGCGAATCTATGCTTTCCAGCGTGGTTCATGGCTTCTGTTTTCATCCTGGCCCCCTACCGGCTCACGACGACGAACGCGCGGCCGAAGTCGTTGGACGCGTCGACGGCCGACTTGAGGCCGCCGTACTCGGACGCGGGGATGATCTTCTTCTTGATGACGAGTTGCTCCTTGAGCGAGAGGCGCCCCGGCGTGGAGCCCAGCTCGGCCGAGAACGCGGCGGCGGGCTCGTCCACAGCGCCGGCCTTCGGCCCGGCTTCCAGCCGGTACCCCTTCGGCAGGGCGATGGATTCGCGGTAGTTGAACTCGCGCGTCGCCCTCAGGAAGATCCCGTATCGGCGCTTGTCTCCGTGCACGGCGGCCATGAAGTCCGTCAGGCGCCGGCTCGACAGGATGTTCTTCGCCATGGGCGGGGTGAAGACCATCCTTCTGCCTGACACCATGGCGTATCCCGGGACCCTGTACTTGATCGTGATCTTGAAGGGCTTGCCGACATCTACCGGGTCCGTCGTCTCGTAGCTGGAGAGCTCGGCCCGGGGCGATATCTTGGACAGCCAGTGTTCGAAGGTGCCCTTGACGGCGTACGCGGGGCTGAACACCACCGCCCACCGCAGGTTCGTTTCGCTGTAGTGCCCGCCCGTGACGGTCAGCGTCCCCTCGAGGTTTCCCTTCTCGTCGATCCTTTCGTCCGCGGTGAGGTCCACGAAGTTGTCCGATGCCGGCGCGGGCGGCGTCTCCATGAGTTCCTCGCCCCTCGGCGACCCGATGACGTAGTTCTGCGGCTTCTCGGCCGAGGACCAGATCTCGCTGCTGAAGGGGCACCACGTCGGGTCGTAGAGCTTGTAGGTGTTCGGAGCGATCTCGGTGGCCACCACGCAGTGGTTGAACTGGTCGGCGGGCAGGTTCTCGACCCTGGCGCCCGCCATGGTCATGGCCGGGTAGGTGTGCGTGAAGCCCGCGGCCCTGAACATGGTGATAAGCATGCCCGCGATGTCCTTGCAGACGCCGGCCCTGTCGTTGAAGTCCATGACGCCGGGGTGGAGCGTGTAGCCCTCGCCCTTGCCCATGCTGATCCCGCTGTAGCGGATCTGGCGCGCGACCCAAGCGAGCAGCGCCTTGCGCTTCTCGTCGTCGGTTTTGAGTCCCTTGGTGATCTCGTCGACCTTGGCCTTGATGGCGTCGTTCCAGGCGAAGGTGTCCACGTCCTCGTTCACGTGGTAGAACCACCGCGATTTTTGTGGCCAGTCTTTCACCGTGGCCAGCACGAGTTTCGGCAGGCAGTCGGTGTCCTCTACCATCTTCGCTTCGCGCTTGACCGCTGGAACGTCCGTCTTCCACCACGTGTACGTGAGGCTTTTGTCGTCGAAGGAGGTCTCACCGGCCAGTTCGCCGTTGAAGACCTCGGCCCGTATGGGCTTGTCCCTGGGAAGGACGATCGTGTAGACCTTCTTCACGATGGGCAGGTCCCCCTGGAACAGGACAACGTCGTAGTAGTGGCCCCGCATGGGCGGGATATACTTTTCGTCGCCGGCCTGGGCGGGATCGTGGAGGTAGGCGATCACGAAGCCCTTGGAGTAGGTCTCGATCTCCACGGCGTCACCCGGGTTGAGCTTGGGCACCGATGCGAGCTTCATGCGCGGCCCCCAGTAGATCATGAACTGCGGCTGGGGCAGGTCGAGAATCCTCGAGACCGGGACGTCCTCCACCGAGCCGTCCGCGCGGTAGATCTTCAGCCCCCGGATCTCTGCGTAGGACGATGCGGGGTCGTAGTCGAAGCGCATGGTGGCATATTTCGCGGCGCCCGCCTCGGTCAGGACCTTGACGAGTTGCGTGCGATATACGTGGCTGAGCCCCGATTCCTCCACGTCCACGTGCGTCTTGTCCAGCACGACCACAGCGTCCGCGCCCGGATACTTCTCCGCCGTGACCGCCTTCAGCATTTCCCTGGGCCGGACCATGTCCTGAGCCCTCGGCGCCGCGGCAGCCAGAAACCCAACGGCCAGAAGGGCCGTCATTGCATACCAGGTACGTCGCATCTCCACCTCCCCGGAAAGCGGGACCTTCCGGCCCCGTCTGACTTCTTACTCCAGCAGGCTGTTTATTCTAACAGGCTGCCGGAGAATTCCCCACAGGTCGCCTTGCCTGCACCTCCATCCCGAATGCGGGGCACCGGCGACGGATAAGGAAAGGGCTCCCCGTATGGACGGGGAGCCCATGATGTGCAGAGTCAGACGCGACAGCCTACAGGTTCTTCAGCATGGCGTCGGCTTCCTCGCAGGTCTTCTTGACGCCGGCGACCGACTTGGCGAGGGCGGTCTTCTCCTCGTCCGTGAGGTCGAGTTCGATGATCTTCTCGACGCCGTTCTTGCCGATGACGGCAGGAACGCCCACGAAGAGGCCGTTCACGCCGTATTCGCCCTCAAGCTTGGCGCAGACCGGGATGATCTTCTTCTTGTCGAAGATCACCGCCTCGGCCATTTCGAGCGCCGCCCAGGCGGGTGATACGAAAGCGGAGCCGAAGCCGAGCAGGCCGACCACCTCTCCGCCCGCCTTGCGCGTACGGGCCTCGATCTTCGACAGGGTCTCGTCGTCGAGGAATTTCGTGACGGGGATGCCGGCGATCTGGCAGGAGCTGCGAACGGGCACCATGTTGTCGCCGTGACCGCCCATGACCATGGCGTTGACGTTCTCAACCGAAATGCCCGCCGCCTCGGCGACGAAGTAGCAGTACCTTCCGGAGTCCAGCACGCCCGCCATGCCGAAGAGCTTGTTCTTGGGCGGCGCGAGGCGCTTGTTCAGCGTGTAGACGATGGCGTCCAGCGGGTTGGCGATGGAGATGACCATCGCGTTCGGGCAGTACTTTTTGATGCCCTCGGCCACCTGCGTGGTGATTTTGAGGTTGATGGCGAGCAGTTCCTCGCGGCTGGGGAAGGTGCCGTCGGGTCTGGCCTTGCGGGGCACGCCCGCGGTGTTGATGACCAGTTCCGCGCCCTCGAGGGCAGAATAGTCCTTGGAACCCACGAGCTTGATGTCCTTGTGGATCGTGGGCAGGCCCTCCGAGATGTCCAGAGTCTTGCCCTTGGACACGGACTGCTTGTTGACCACCTCCTGGCGTTCCGGCGGATCGTTGGGATTCGGCATGGGCGCAGGGTCGACAAGGCCCACCTCGCGCGCCAGTCCCCGCTGGGCGACCTCCTGGGTGAGAACCCCGCCGATAAATCCTCCGCCGATGAGACCAATCTTCTTCAGCATCTCAAAGTCTCCTTTCACTATTTATCGTTGTTCCGCCCCCAGGCGCCCCCGGACCGCGAACGCGCCGGGTATCCGCCCAAACCGAGCCGCTACTATACCATGATCGACCCGGCGGATACCGTATGCAAGGGGAATGCCCCCAGTCCCACGGCAAGAGGGGCAGGACACGCTGTGATCGAGGGATCGAGTGACCAGGTGATCGAGTGAATAGACGCGGGCGGTCCACCGAAGGGGTCGGAGACCGGCGGCCGATCCTCGAAGGCCTTCCGTCTGC
>CAZDOY010000045.1:14681-18010 GCA_964507185.1 uncultured Thermoanaerobaculia bacterium | reverse complement strand
CCGTACAGTTCGTCCGTCGGCGCGAGGAAAACCGTCACGTCCAGCGGCTGTTTCAGGCCCTTGAGCACCTTCACTGTCTGCGGCGACAGGGTGAAGTTCTTGTTCGCCGTCAGGTCCCAGCGATGGTAGTGCCTGAAGGCCAGGTAGTTGACCATGAGGAAGAGCGCCGCCGCGAGAACGAGGAAGACGCCCCAGTTGGTCTCCTGAAGAATGCGTTTTCTCACGGCCTCACCTCCATCGTCTCGTCTGCAGGGCTTGATAGGACAAGGCCAGGAACAAGGCCGCGCCGGAGAGGAAGTAGACGACGGCCCGTGTATTGATGATGCCCTTGGCGAAGTCCTGCATATTGGTGTAAAGGTCGATGTAGCCGAACACGTCCTTCCAGAAATGTGACGTGACCAGGAAAGCCGGCAGGGACATGAGCAGCATCATGAGCAGAATGGCGAAGGCCAGAATGGCCGCCACGACCTGGTTTTTCGAAACGAAGCTCGCAAAGAGCCCCACGGCGATGAAGAAGAACCCCACGAGCAGGATGCTCAGGTAACCGGCGTACACGGGCCCCATGTCGACGGTGGAGTAGGATCTCAGGACGACGACGTAAAGAGCGGTCGGCAGCCAGGCCGCGACGTAAAGCCCCATGGCGCCCAGGAACTTGCCCAGGACCACCTCGAGGTCCGACACTGGAGCGGTCATGAGGGTTTCGATCGTTCCGGTCTTCGTCTCGTCGGCGCCCAGTTTCATGGTGATGACAGGAGCCATGATGATCATGAAGATCCAGAAGAAGAGCGTCCCGCCGAAGAAGAGGCTCATGGGACTGGCAGAGAAGGAACCCGGCTGGCTCAGGGCCGCGAGGATGACCGAGAACAGGAACCCGTTCATCAGGAGAAAGGCGGCGATCACGACGTAGGCCATGGGCGCGAGGAAATAGGCCCGGAGTTCCTTCTTGGCGATGGCAAACACGGCTCTCATACAGCCACCTCCTCGCTCTCGCTGGTCGTGATGGACAGGAAGGCCTCCTCGAGGGAGACGTGCCGGGAAGCCATCTCGAGGATCGGCATGTCGCCGGCCGCGCAGGTCCTGAAAACGGCCTCGCGGATATCCAGCCCCTCGGCCGGGGTGATCCGGAATCTCGCATGCCCCTCCTGGTCCTCCACCCGGGCCACCGCCACCGCGCCCGGGAGCGCGCGCAGGCGGTCCTCGGCTGCTTCGGGGGCCGCCATGACGGTCACCATGACCTGCCCGCCTCCGCTCAAACCGTGCTCGAGCTCTTCGACGGTCCCGTCGAAGAGGAGCCGGCCGTGGTGGAGGATGAGGGTCCGGGAGCAGATGGCCTCCACCTCGGGAAGGATGTGCGTCGAGAGGACAACCGTGTGTTCTTCGCTCAGCTGCTTGATCAGGTTGCGCGTGTGGACGATCTGGACCGGGTCCAGACCGACCGTCGGCTCGTCGAGAATGAGAACCGGCGGTTTGGCGAGGAGCGCGTCAGCCAGCCCCACGCGCTGTCTGAATCCCTTGGAACAGGTGCCGATGATGCGATGGGACACTTCTCCGATGTCGCACACCTCCAGAACATCCTGGAGTCGGGCCTTCCGTTCCGACCGCGGCACGCCTTTGAGTTCGGCCCGGAAGGCCAGGTATTCGGTGACCCGCATGTCATCGTAGAGCGGATTGTTCTCGGGGAGGTACCCGATGAGCTTCCTGACCGTCTTGCTGTCCTCCGAGGCGGGGTGGCCCTGGACCGCAACCTCACCGGAGGTCGGGGGCAGGAACCCCGTTATCATCCTCAGCGTAGTGGTCTTCCCGGCACCGTTGGGCCCGAGGAATCCGACTATATCACCCTTGTTGACGCGGAACGACACGTGGCTCACGGCCTCGGTAGGACCGTAGCGACGCACAAGGTCTCTCACCTCGATCATGTTGTGCTCCTCAATCTGTCACTTGGCGGGAACCAGGAGGACTTCGGCGCGCTTGGCTTCGGACGTCTTTCCCTGTGCCTGCGCCTTTTCCTGCAGGGCCTTCAGATCTTCCTTCGGCACGGGTTCGCCGACGGTCCTGTAGATGTTCTGCAGAAGAACCAGGTCGCCGATTTCGATCGCCTTCCCGGCGAGTGCCCGGGCGGCCTCGGCGTTCTCCGCCGCCTGGTAGAAGTCCAGGGCGTCGTGAAACAGGCCGGCATCCCGGTACCGGTCTCCCCATCGGACGAGATCCTCGGGGGGAAGTGGATTGACGTACATGATCCGTTGCTTGTCTGCCACCTTGAGGGGGAACTTTGGACTCATGTCTGGCCGTCTCCTATGGAATAGTTGTTCAGGTTAACACATTCGGCCCCTTTCGATTGCCGGGGGCCGCCGGCTCGCGGCCGCTCATCCGACGGCCAGCTTGACCGCCATGGCGACGACTGCTATGGCGAAAACGATTCGGATTACCCTGTCTCCGCCTTTCACGGCCACGTTGGAGCCTGCCCATGCACCGGCGGCGTTGCCGGCCGCGAGAAGCGAACCCGCGAGCCAGTCCACCTCGCCCGAGAGGGCGAATACGAGGAGCGACGGGACCATGTACACGCCGACGATGAACACCTTGTGCATGTTTACCCGTACGAGGTCCAACTGCAGGAGGTCGTAAAGAACGGCCATGAGGATGAAGCCCACGCCGGCCTGGATAAACCCGCCGTAGAAGCCCACGAAAACCATGCCCACGTGGGCCCATACCGTGTGGACGGGCTTGTCGCCCGCCCCCCGCCGGCCGCCCGAACCCCGCAGGATCATCAGGAGCGCACCCACCATCACGACCGCAAGGATCCGCTTGAACCAGACGGGGTTCATCTGAACGGCCACGAAGGAGCCGATCACCACGCCCGGGAGGGTGCACAAGGCCAGCGTCAGACTGAGCTTGAAGTCGGAGAATCCCTTCCGCCTGAAGTTGCCCACCGCTACCACGTTTTGCGCCATGATGGCCACGCGGTTGGTACCGTTGGCCATGGCCGGGCTCATGCCCAGGAAGATCATGACGGGCATGGTCATGAGGGAACCGCCCCCCGCCAGGACGTTCATGAAGCCGGCTATACCACCGAGGCCGACCAGCATGGCGTACTGCCAGATGTGCATTGGACCTCCTTCACCGGGCGCGGTGCCCGCGCAGGGCCGCGGAGAGAACCGGGCAGCCACTAGGACGTATTCTAAACGCTTCGGTCCGCCGCCGAAAGGTCGGCCACTCCTCGGACACCGAGGGGCAGGAAGGACGCCGGGGCTGACGCGGGGGCTTCTGCGGGGATTAAAAGAAGGGGGCCTTTCGGCCCCCGCGGGGAATGGATGGAGGAGGAAGGATCAGTG
>CAZDOY010000045.1:0-14581 GCA_964507185.1 uncultured Thermoanaerobaculia bacterium | reverse complement strand
AAGAAGGGGGCCTTTCGGCCCCCGCGGGGAATGGATGGAGGAGGAAGGATCAGTGACGCTTCAGCTCGTGATCTCGATCTTCTTGGGCAGCGACTCTTCGGCTTTCGGCACGATGATTTCGAGGGTGCCGTTCTTCTGGGTCGCGGAGATCCGGTCGGCGGCGACGCGAGCCGGCAGGGTGAAGGAACGGACGAATTTGCCGTAGGCGCGTTCGATCCGGTGGTAGGTCTCCTTCTTGACTTCACCCTCGAATTTCCTTTCGCCGCGAATCGAGAGGACGTTGTTTTCGAGGTTGATCTCGATGTCTTCCTTCTTCACACCAGGCATGTCGGCCTGGATGACGTAGCGCTTGTCTTCCTCCTTGAGGTCAACGGCGGGCGCCCAGGTTCCGTACTCGGTTTCGCGGTCGGACGGAGGGGTCCCGTAGCCCTCGAAAAACCGTCCCAGCTGGTCGTGCATGCTCATCAGTTCTCTCATTGGGTTCCACCTCGTGATAGCCATGGTTCTACCTCCTTTCGTTCTCTTAACCTCATCGGGGCCAGTGCATCGAGCCCACTATAAAGATAATACCCAACATCATCCTTGTCAAGTAATATGATACATATTAACTAAGATTTTATTCCGGTGATCCGCTAAGCATCAAAGAGAGGACAGGCAGGGGGATCCCGTCAGCGCAGGTGGAATATCCTCAAGATGAAAGAAGAAGGGGACCGGTAAGAGTGGATCGGATCAGGAGATGCGCTCGAGCTTCTTTTTCAGCTTGTCCAGCAGCAGCAATGCTTCCACGGGCGTCATCCGCTCTGGACTGGCCGATCGAAGCGCCTGAAGCAGGTCCTCCAGGGGTTTTCGGCCCGCGCCCTGGAAGAGGCTGCCTTGCCTCGGAGCGTCGGATGGCACCTCCCCCCCAAGGCCGACGCCCTCCCGCCTGTCTTCCAGCTTCTCCAGGATCTGCCTGGCCCGCGCCACAACGGGCTCCGGAACGCCCGCCAGGTCGGCAACGTGAATGCCGTAAGACTTGTCCGCCGCTCCCGGCTCCACGGTCCTGAGGAAGTGCACCGTCCCGGCGTATTCGCGGACACCCATGGTGAGGTTGACCACGCCCGCCAGGGAGCGGCCGAGTTCCGTGAGTTCGTGATAGTGCGTTGCGAAGAGCGTCCTGCATCCCGTTCCATCCGGTCCGAGCAGCGCCTCCACGACGGCCCACGCGATCGCAAGCCCGTCGTAGGTGCTCGTTCCGCGCCCGACCTCGTCGAGGATCACCAGCGACCTGTCCGTGGCGCTACGCAGAATGGCAGCCGTCTCCGTCATCTCTACCATGAAGGTCGACAGCCCCCTGAGCAGGCTGTCGCCTGCGCCCACGCGGCAGAAGAGCCTGTCCACGAGACCGACGACGGCGCGCCGGGCCGGAACGAAGGCACCCACGTGGGCCATGACGGTTATGAGGGCGACCTGCCTCAGGTACGTGGACTTGCCGCCCATATTCGGGCCGGTCAGGAGAAGTATCTGGTTCGTGCTCGTGTCCATCACGGCGGGATTGGGGACGAACGGCTGATGGCGGGGATCTCGTTCCAGCACCGGGTGCCGGGAATCGTCAAGTTCGATGACCGGGACCTCCACCACCCGGGGGCGCACGTAGGCCCGTTCGCGGGCCTGCACGGCGAAGCCGGCCAGCACGTCCAGGCGGGCGATGTCCGCCGCCGCGTCCCTGAGGGCGGGCAGGACCGGCTGGATCTGAGTCAGCAGTTCCTCCCAGAGCCGGTTCTCCAGGGCTTCCCTCTCGGCCCTGGCCGAAAGGATCCTTCCCTCGAGTTCGCGCAGCTCCTGGGTGACGAACCGCTCTGAGTTGACGAGCGTCTGACGGCGCTCGTAGCTCCCGGGCACCTTGTCCAGGTTGGCTTTGCTCACTTCGAGAAAGTAGCCGAAAACCTTGTTGTACCGAACCTTGAGGGACCCGATGCCCGTCTCCCGGCGCTCGCGGGCCTCCACCTCGAGGATGGCCCCGTGCGCGTTCTCCGCCAGGTCCCTCAGCGCGTCGAGTTCTTCGTGCCAACCGCGGGCGAACATGCCCCCTTCCCGCGTGTGGGGCGGAAGCCTCTCCTCCAGGCGGCGGTCGAGCAGGCCGGCCCACTGCGCGGCCTCCGGAAGGGCGCTCTTCAGCGCCGGGAGCGGTTCGCCGATGGCCTCCGCCAGCCCGACGACCTGCGGCAGGCCGTTCAGGGCCGTCAGGAGCATGCCGGCATCCCTGGGCGAGGCCAGCCCCGCCCCGAATCGGGCCACGAGCCGGGCCAGGTCGGGATAGCCCTTGAGCGCTTCGCGACAGTCAGCCAGGACCGGCGGGTTTGCCAGCCACGCCGCCACGGTCCCGTGGCGGCGCTCGATCTCCTCGATGACGGAGCAGGGAGAGAGGACCCACTCCCTCAGAAGCCGCGCACCCATGGGCGTGCGTGTCGAGTCGAGGCAGTCGAGCAGCGTGCCCCGCCGCTCGCCGTACTCCTGGTTGGCGGTCAATTCCAGGTTTCGCCGGGTCGCCTCGTCCATGGCCACGAAGGTTCCGGGCGTTTCGTAGCAGGGCGTCTTGAGGGTCCGCCCCCCCTGGTCCCTCGCGTATTCGAGGATGGCGAGAAGAGCACCGAGCGGCTCCGGCTCCGACGGGATGCCGGGCAGACCGGCAGGCAGGTCGAAACGCCGCGCCAGCTCGTCCGGGAGGTCCCTGCCCTGAAAATGCCTGTCCGAAAGGGGGGTCAGCGTGGCCCCGTTGACGGCGGGCGGCTCGCCAAGCGTTTCGGGGTAGAGGATTTCGGCCGGCGCCACGGCCTTGAGCCGGTCCTCCGCTTCGGCGGCCGACGACTGCCAGACCACGACATCTCCGGACGAAAGATCGGCCCAGACGAGTCCCGTGGCGCGGGGCGAGGGATTCCAGGCCGCGAGAAAAACGGCCCGGGAGGCTTCGAGCACGCCCTCCTCCAGTACCGTTCCTGGCGTGACCACCCGGGTCACCTCGCGGCGGACGATGCCCTTGGCGGCCGCCGCGTCCTCCACCTGGTCGCAGAGCACGACCTTCCTTCCCCCCTTGATCAGTCGCCCGAGATAGGCGTCGAGGGCGTGGAACGGGATGCCGCACATGGGCATGGGATCGGCCTTGTTCTTCTCCCGCGTGGTCAGGGCGATTTCCAGCAACTCCGAGGCGTCACGCGCGTCCTCGCCGAACATCTCGTAGAAGTCGCCCATGCGAAAGAGTACGATCTTGTCCGGGTGGCGGTCCTTGACCTGTCGCCACTGTCTCATGGCAGGCGTGAGAGACGAGTCGGTCGCCATGCTGTCTCCTCCAGCGGGTCACTCGGGACCTGTGGATTGTAACGCGTCCCGGCCCCCTCTTGCCAGGCTGGAGTCCCGACATCGCCGGCCGACGGACGGCCGCACATCGGGTGGGGCCCGGTGGCGGATTTGCCGGAGCCGGGAAGAAAGAAAACCGGTCCTCGCGGCGTTGACCTGGACGGAGGGAGTCATTACACTTTTACCGTAATTTTACCCCGGACCGTCTTGCTAGGAGGGCAGAGAGCGATGGAATCCAAGGGCGTAATGGAGCTGATCAAGGAAAAGGGCATCCGGATGATCGACCTGAGGTTCATGGACCTCCCGGGGCTCTGGCAACATTTTTCCGTTCCCGTGGACGTCTTCACCGAGGACGTCTTCACCGAGGGCCTCGGTTTCGACGGGTCCTCCATCAGGGGCTGGCGTTCCATCCACGAGAGCGACATGATCGTGGTGCCGGACGCCGCTTCGGCCTTCATCGATCCCTTTTTCGTGCAGCCCACGCTCACGCTGATCTGCGACATCCTCGACCCGGTCACCCGGGAGAGCTACACCCGCGATCCCAGAAATATCGCCAACAAGGCCCAGAACTACCTCATTTCAACGGGCATCGGCGACAAGGCCTTCTTCGGCTGTGAGGCCGAGTTCTTCATCTTCGATGACATCCGTTTCGACCAGACGGTCAACTCGGGTTACTACTTCGTGGATTCGTCCGAAGGCCGGTGGAACACGGGCAGGGACGAAAGGCCCAACCTCGGCTACAAGCCGAGGTACAAGGAGGGCTACTTCCCGGTTCCCCCCACCGATTCGCTCAGCGACCTGCGCGCCGAAATGGTCCGCATCATGCAGGAAGTCGGGCTGACGGTGGAAGCCCACCACCACGAGGTGGCGACGGCCGGCCAGTCGGAGATAGACATCCGCTTCGACACGCTGGTCCAGACCGCCGACAACCTGATGAAGTTCAAGTACGTGGTCAAGAACACCGCCCTCCGCCACGGCAAGACCGCAACCTTCATGCCCAAGCCGCTCTTTTCCGACAACGGGTCCGGAATGCACACCCACCAGAGCCTCTGGAAAGACGGCAGGCCGCTCTTCCCGGGCAACGGGTACGCCGGGCTCTCCGATCTCGCCCTCCATTACATCGGCGGACTGCTCAAGCACGCACCCGCCCTGGCCGCCATCATCGCGCCCACGACCAACTCCTACAAGCGCCTGGTGCCGGGCTTCGAAGCACCGGTCAACCTGGCCTACTCCCGCCGCAACCGCTCCGCCTCCATCCGCATCCCCCTCTACACCGAGAGCCCAAAGGCGAAGCGGCTGGAATTCCGGCCTCCGGATCCATCGTGCAACCCCTACCTCGCCCTCGCCGCTCAGCTCATGGCCGGCCTGGACGGCATCCTCAACCGTATCGATCCCGGACCACCGCTCGACAAGGACCTCTACGGCCTGCCGCCGGAAGAGCTCAAGGAGATCCCCACCATGCCGGGTTCGCTCCGGGACGCGCTGGACGCACTGGAGAAGGACCACGAGTTCCTCCTCAAAGGCGACGTCTTCACCTCCGATTTTCTGCACACGTGGATCGAGTACAAACGGCACCGAGAAGTCGACGAAATCGCACTGAGGCCTCACCCCTACGAATTCGCCCTCTATTACGATATTTAGGGGCTCCGTCTGATGGGTACATCCCCTGGGAGGTGAATAAGATGAAGAGGCGACTGACCATGGCCGTGGTTCTGAGCCTGGTCACCTTTGCGTGTATTCACGTCGTGGTGAACGTGTACTTCCCCGAATCCGAGGCCAAGGGGGCGCTGGCCACGCTGGAGGGCGAGCTTCTCAAGGGATCGCCGGCCGCATCCCCGGCACCGGCGCCGGCCCCCAAGAAGGCGCCAAACGACCAACCCCAGAAGGGTTCCAAGGAAAGCGCCGTCATCGGACTTTTCCAGACCCAGACCGCGTATGCCGCCGAGAGGGTCACCGAGGAAGAAATCTACAACAGGATCAAGTCCATGCCCAGGGTCGTTGAGGCCTACCAGAGGATGGCCGCCCGGCTCTCTCGCGTGAACGCCCTCCGCGACGAAGGGCTCGTGGGCGAAGGCAACGACGGCATGCTACATCCCCGCGGGCAGGTGGACAACCGGCGTGACCAGCGAACCATTGAGGACGAAAACGCAGATCGACGGATCGTCATCCATGGGCTGGCCAAGGCCTCTCTACAGGCACAGGGCCTGAAGGCGGACTCGCAGAACCTCGACCGCGTCCTGCCCGACGCCGCCGCGACTTTCGCGGCTCTCAGGCGAGACAAGGCCCATTCGGGCTGGTGGGTCCAGAAACCGGACGGAAGCTGGAAACGAAAGTAGGTTTGCGGGAGGCGCTACGGGTTCTTCCCAGAGCGCCCCTCCGGAGGTTCGGGGCCAGCGGAAAACCGCCGCCCCTTCTTTCTTTTCACCGCGAAGAGCGGGAAGTCCCGCCATTGTTACGCTTTTTCCACAACGCCCGCTTGCAGGGCATTTGAGGCTAATCCCCTGCTATTGCTGGGCTTATCAAACTTGACACGACCGTTCTCGGGACTTATATTCTTGCGGCATAGTTGAGGTGACTGGATGCAGAGAAATATTTCCTACGTTCGTCGGATCCTTCCTCAAGAGTCCAAAAGGGTACCTACCCCACGTCACGGGCAGACTACCAACACACCGAACAAGGCTTCAAAAAAGTCCCCTCCTTTCCAAGGTTCGAGCCCATTTCCGGAAAACCCGGTGATCCCGGCTTCAAGGATTTCGGCGCCATAGCGAGGGGTCAGCGGCGGGGACAGTCCCCGCCGCCTTGACAGGGGCCTTGGTATCCGACCTACAACCCGACTACGGCAAAACGGAGCCATGACGGCTCCGTTTTGCTGTTGCAGTGATCCAGTTATTATTCGCATGCGGGCCTTCTAAGACCCGGCCCCGGCCGCCCTGTCTCTTTCTTCAGCCCTTCGGCCTTAGGCCTTGGCCTTTCCGGGAGGGCTATTTGGCGGGCGTGGGCAGGTCCAGCCTTTCCATGACCGCCTGGATGTCCTCCCACACCTGCCGCTTGGCCGCGGGATTCCGCAGGAGGTAGGAGGGGTGGAAGGTGGGCATCAGGGGCACGCCCTTGAAGTTGGTCCACTGCCCCCTGAACTTGGTGATCTGCACGGGATGGCCCATGAGCGCCTGCACGGCCACGCGTCCGAGCGCCACGATCACCTCGGGCCGGATGACGTCGATCTGCGCCTCCAGGAAGGGCATGCAGGCCTCCATTTCGTCGGGCTCCGGGTCGCGGTTGCCCGGCGGCCGGCACTTCACCACGTTGGCGATGTAGACGTCCTCGCGGTTCAGGCCCATGCCCTTGGTGATGATATCGGTCAGCAGTTTGCCGGCCCGGCCCACGAAAGGGATGCCCTGGGCGTCCTCGTCGGCGCCCGGCCCCTCGCCGATGAACATGAGTCGGGCCTCGGGACTGCCCACACCGAAGACGATGTTCGTCCTCTTCTCGCACAGGCGGCAGCGCCGGCAGTCGCCCAGCTCGGCGCGCACGGCCTCCAGGTCGGCGAATTCGCTCGACGGTCGTTCGTTCACGTCGCTCCCCTCTTGCTCTGCCGGCTTTCGAGACCGTCCGGCGGCCGGTGCCGGGGCGGCCCCCCCGCGCGGTGCCGCCCGTCTTTCCGGCTCGGGATGGAGGCCCGGCCTGTCGAGCACGTAGTCCAGGCCCTGGTCGGCGAGGAACTGCGCCCTGAGCCTGAGTTGCGCCTCCAGGCCCTCACGCCCCATGCCGGTGCTCCACGATGGCGTCCCACAGGGCCCGTGCGCACTCGGCCTTGGTCCGTTCCGGAATCCTGTCCTCTTCGCCGTCCGGCCACAGGAGCGTCAACGCGTTGCGGTCGCCCTCGAAGCCCACGCCCTCTCCGGACACGTCGTTGGCGGCGACTAGGTCGAGGCCTTTCTTCTCGAGTTTTTTCCGGGCGTTGGCCTTCACGTCTTCTGTTTCGGCGGCGAAGCCGCACACGAACTGCCCGGTCTTCTTGAGCCCCTTGAGGCCCGCCAGAATGTCGGGCGTGGGCTCGAGCGCGATGGCCCAGTCGGCCCCCTCCTCCTTTTTGCGCTTGGAGGGCAGGACCCGCGCGGCCCGGTAGTCGGCGACGGCCGCGGCCATCACGAGCACCTTGCAGATGGGGAAGTGCTCCTTCACGGCCGCCTGCATCTCCTGAGCCGTAATGACGTTCACGACCTTCGCGCCGGGCGGAGGTTCCAGCCCCGAAGGCCCGCTGATGAGCGTAACCGTGGCCCCGCGCATGAGCGCCTCGCGGGCCACCGCGTAACCCATCTTGCCCGAGGACCGGTTGGAGATGTACCGGACCGGGTCCACCGGCTCGCGCGTCGGCCCCGCAGTCACGAGGACCTCTACGCCTTCGAGGTCGCCCCGCCTTTCCAGTATGGCCACCGCCTCCTGGGCGACGGTTGCCGGCTCGGGCAGCCTACCCTCGTCCACGTCCCCGCACGCCAGGACCCCCCGGGCCGGCTGGAGGATCACGTGGCCGCGGTCACCGAGGATCTTGAGGTTCTCCTGGACCGCGGGATGACGGTACATGTTCCCGTTCATGGCCGGCGCGATGAGCACCGGCACACCGCGCCCGGCGAGGTAGTGCGTCGTGAGGAAGTCGTCGGCAACACCGCGCGCGAACTTGCCGATGACGTTCGCGGTCGCGGGCGCCACGATGAGAAGTTCCTCCCACTTCGCCAGTTCCACGTGGGCGATGGAGGGGTCGCCCGCCCCGGTGAAAAGATCGGTGATGACCGGGTTGCCGGAGAGGGCCTGGAAGGTCACGGGCGCCACCAGGCGCGTGGCGTGGTCCGTCATCACGACCTTGACGTCGCAGCCCAGGTCCATGAGCCGCCTCACCAGGTCGCAGGCCTTGTAGATGCTGATACCCGCCGAAACCCCCAGCGTAACCCGCCGTTTTTCGTTGCTCATGGTCCACCCCCATTAAGCAGGAACCCGTTCGATGGGACGATTATGGCAGGCCGGTCTGCAAAAACCAACCTCCCGGGCGTCCTCGGACCGATGGGCCTTCGAAGGCTAGGCCTTCGGCTTGTTCTTGAGCGCGATCCCGAGTTCGTCGAGCTGTTTCGTGTCCACGGCGCCCGGTGACCCCGTCATGAGGCAGAGGCCCGACGTGGTCTTGGGGAACGGGATGACGTCCCGGATGGAGTCGCACCCCAGCAGCAGCATGACCAGCCGGTCGAAACCGAAGGCGATGCCCCCGTGGGGCGGCGTGCCGTACCGGAAGGCGTCCAGCAGGAACCCGAACTTCTCCTGGGCCTGCTCGTCGGTGAACCCGAGCGCCCTGAAGACCTTCCGCTGAACGTCGGCCCGGTGGATACGGATGGAACCCCCGCCGATCTCGTTGCCGTCCAGCACCAGGTCGTAGGCCAGGGATTCCACCTTGCCGGGATCGTCGGTCAACAGGTTCCAGTGCTCTTCCCTGGGCATGGTGAAGGGGTGATGCCGAGCGGCCCAGCGGTTTGCCTCGCCGTCCCATTCGAAGGCGGGAAAACGGTGAACCCACAGGAGGTCGTGGCGATTCGCGTCGATGAGGTCCAGCGTCTCGGCGAAGTGGAGCCTCAGGGCGGACAGGCACGCGCAGGCCGTGTCGTAGGGCGCGGCCACGAAGAGCCCGAGATCGGCCTCGCCCGCACCCACGGCGTCCAGCATGGCCGTCGCGGGGCCTTCCCCGACGTGCTTGAGCACGGCGCCGGCCAGGCCGCCCTCCCTCCGCATGAGGGAAACAACGCCTTTGCCGCCGAAGGGTTTTACCACGTCGTTCAGCGCGTCGAGGTTCTTGCGCGAAATCCCGGCCTGCCCGGGCACGCAGAGACCGCGGACCGTTCCGCCCGCGTCGAGAACCGACCGGAAGACGCCGAAGCCCGTTCCCGCCGCGATGTCGGAAACCGTCTTGAGTTCCATACCGAAGCGCGTATCGGGTTTGTCGATCCCGTAGCGATCCATGGCCTGGGCATAGGTGAGCCTTGGAATGGACGAGGGCGCGGGCAGGCCGGCCGCGCCGAAGAGTTCCAGCGTGAGGCCTTCTGCCAGGGCCATGACATCCTCTTCCGTGGGAAACGACATCTCGATGTCGATCTGCGTGAACTCGAGCTGGCGGTCGGCCCTGAGGTCCTCATCCCGGAAGCACTTCACGACCTGGAAGTAACGGTCGAAGCCCGCAACCATGCAGAGCTGTTTGAAGAGCTGGGGCGACTGGGGCAGCGCGTAGAAGGCGCCTTCGCGCAACCGCGACGGCACCAGGAAGTCGCGGGCGCCCTCGGGCGTGGACTTGGTCAGGAAGGGTGTCTCTATCTCCAGGAAGCCCTGGTCGCTCAGGTAGGCGCGGGTCTTCTGGGCGAGCCTGTGGCGGGCGGCGATCCGCGCGTTCTGGAAGGGGCGTCTCAGGTCCAGGTACCTGTACTGCAGACGGAGCTCCTCGCTGACCGGCGCGTCGTCCTCCACGGCGAAGGGCGGCGTCTCGGCCTCGGCGAGCACCTCCAGTTCGGAGACCTCCACCTCGATCTCGCCAGTCCCCATCTGCGGGTTGACGTCCTTCTCGCTCCTGGGTTTGACCACGCCCTTCACCGCGACGACGAACTCCGGCCGGAGTTCCTTGGCGCGCGCGAAGGTGTTGGGGTTCCTGTCCTCCGAAAAGACGAGCTGGCAGATGCCCTCGCGGTCCCTGAGGTCAACGAAGACGAGACTTCCGAGGTCCCGCCTGCGGCGGACCCAGCCCTTGAGGACGAGTTCCTGGTCGAGGTGGTCCCTTCTCACGAGTCCCGCGTAGATGGTGCGCCGGGGTAGGCTCATTCCGTGCTCTCCGCCTGCAGCCGCTGGCTCAGGGCGTCCAGACCGAGGGCGAACTGCTCCCCGGTCGCCATGTCTTTCAGCGTGAAGACCTTGCTGGAGGCCTCTTCCTCTCCGACGAGGACGACCCATCGGACGTTCATGCGGTCCGCCCGTTTCAGGGCCGACTTGAAGGAACGCCGGGTGTGCTCCATGGCCACCACGTGCTTTTTCTTTCTCAGCGCCATGGCGAGGTCGAGGGCGGCATCGTAGGTCCCCTCGCCCGCCCACGCCGCGTAGACCCACGGCAGGCGCGCAGCCGCGTCGCGCGGCAGGGCCATGAGGAGGCGCTCCATGCCGAGGGCCCAGCCGAAGCCGGGCATGGCCGGCCCGCCGATCTCCTCGAGCAGGCCGTCGTACCGGCCGCCGCCCAACAGGGCGTCCTGGGCGCCCAGGGCGCTGCTCGTGACCTCGAAGACGGTCCGGGTGTAGTAGTCCAGGCCCCGCACCAGCCGATCCCTGACCGCGTAGCGCACGCCGAGCCTGTCGAGCACGGCCTTGACGCCGGCGTGGTGGTCGGCGCAGTCCTCGCAGAGGTAGTCCCCGAAGCTGGGGGCCGCGTCCAGGTGGGGCTGGCACCCGGGGACCTTGCAGTCGAGCACCCTCAGGGGATTGGTCGTGAGCCGCCTGCGGCAGTCGCCGCACAGCGAACCGGCGTGGTCCTCGAGCGCCGCCTTGAGCTCTTCCACGTAGACCGGCCGGCACTTCGGGCATCCCACCGAGTTCAGCTGGACTTCGATGCCCAGCACGCCCAGCGACTCCAAGAACTCCACAAGCATGGCGATGGTCTCGGCGTCGGCGCCCGGCGAGGGGTCGCCCAGCACCTCCGCGCCGATCTGGTGGAACTGCCGGTAGCGGCCCTTCTGGGGCCTTTCGTACCGGAACTGCGGGCCGATGTAGAAGAGGCGCGCGTGCAGCGGCGAGTCGTAGAGCCGGTGCTCCACCATGGACCGCGCCACGCCCGCCGTGTTCTCGGGCCGCATGGTGAGACTGCGCCCCTTCCGGTCCTTGAACGTGTACATCTCCTTGGTGACGATGTCGGTCTCATCGCCGATCCCTCGCACGAACAGCTCGGTGGGCTCGAGGATGGGCGTGCGGATCTCCGTGAAGCCGTAGCGGCCGAATACCTCCCGCGCCGCGCTCTCCACCTTCTGCCAGACGGTGATGTCAGGAAACAACAGATCCTGGGTGCCCTTGACGGCCGAAATCATAGCGCCTCCACCGGGGGATTCTACCACGCGGGGGACGAATTTTGGATTTGGGATCAGCACTGTCCGGTTGTTATTTTGAACGCGGGCTGTAAGTCCTTCCCCCTCTTGCGACTACACCACATTTTGCACGGTGACGATGCGTGGAGCGATCATCATCCAGCAGTGATCCCAAATTCAAAGTCCCAACTCCCGCCTCTTGCGCCGGCCGTCCGCTGCCGTAAATTGAAAGCAGGACTGGGCAGTCTTTCAAATAATTCGTAGCCCGGCGTTGTTGCAATCGGATAGAGGCACTGCTGTCGGGAGAGAAGATGATCGTCGGGGTACCGAAGGAAACCTATCCAGGGGAACGAAGGGTGGCGCTGACGCCCGCCGCCGCCGCGTCGCTCATGAAAGCGGGGCACGAGGTGCACATGGAGCGCGGAGCGGGTGAAGCAGCGGGCTTTCCGGACGCCCCGTTCGAGGAAAAAGGCGTCCTGCTGGCACCCTCTCGCGAAGCGGTCTTCGAACAGGCCCAGGCCGTGCTCCAGGTGCGCGGCTACGGGGCCAACCCCGAGGCCGGCAAGCCGGACCTCGCGCTGGTACGCGAAGGCCAGGCGCTCCTCGGATTCCATGAACCGCTTTCCGCCTCAACCCCTGTCCGCGAACTGGCCGGGCGGGGCGTGCTCCTCTTCGCGCTGGAACTCGTGCCTCGGATCACCCGGGCACAGAGCATGGACGCCCTGTCCTCCATGGCCATGATCAGCGGCTACAAGGCCGTTCTGATCGCCGCGGAGCGGCTCCCCCGCATGTTCCCCCTGATGATGACCGCCGCGGGTACGCTGAGCCCCGCCCGCGTTTTCGTGATCGGGGCCGGCGTGGCGGGCCTGCAGGCCATCGCCACGGCCCGGAGGATCGGCGCCGTCGTCACGGCCTACGACCTCAGGCCCGCCGTCAAGGAACAGGTCGAGAGCCTGGGCGCCCGCTTTGCCGAACTGCCCATCGAGGCGGGGAACGCGGAGGGCAAGGGAGGCTACGCCCGGGCCATGGACGAGGCCTTCTACCGCCGGCAGAGGGAGTTCATGCAGGCTATCGTCGCAGAAAACGACGTCGTGATCACCACCGCCGCGGTCCCCGGCAAAAAGGCGCCCATGCTCATCACGCGCGACATGATCGCGGCCATGAAACCCGGATCGGCCATCGTGGACCTGGCCGCGGAACGCGGCGGCAACTGCGAGCCGACGAAGCCCGACGAGGCCGTCGAAGTCCAGGGCGTGACCGTCCTGGGGCCCACCAACCTGGCCGCGACGGTCCCCTACCACGCGAGCCAGATGATCGCCCGCAACCTGGCCAACCTGCTGATCCACCTGGCGGGCAGCGGGAGCGTCGAATCGGGGCGCCTTTTGCCGGCCGCGGACGACGAGATCACGCGCGAGACCCTCGTGACCCGGGACGGGGAGGTCGTTCACCCGGCCGTGCGGGAAGCCCTCGGCCTCGGCGCGCCCGAATAGTAAGGAGGAGGCTCGTTTCATGGACATGTTCGTCATGGTCCTCACCGTTTTCGTGCTGGCCATCTTCGTGGGATTCGAGGTGATCACAAAGGTTCCGCCCATCCTGCACACGCCCCTGATGTCGGGGTCCAACGCCATTTCGGGCATCACCCTGATCGGCGCCATTTTGTCGGCCGGCACGAAGCTCACGCTGCTGACCACCGTGCTCGGCTTTACGGCAGTGGTCTTTGCCACCATCAACGTGGTGGGCGGGTTCCTGGTGACCCATCGAATGCTGGGCATGTTCCGGAAGAAGGACTGAGCCGTGAGCCTCGGACTGATCAACATCGCCTACCTGGTCGCCGCCGTGCTCTTCATCCTGGGCCTCAAAGGGCTCGGCCACCCGCGTACGGCCGTGCGCGGGAACGTCCTCGGCGCGCTCGGCATGCTGATCGCCGTGGTGGTGACCCTGCTGGACAAGAGCATCGTGAGCTACGAGGTGATCCTGGCGGGCATCGTCGTGGGCAGCGCCCTGGGCGCTCTGCTCGCGCTCAAGATCCGGATGACCGCCATGCCGCAGATGGTCGCCCTGCTCAACGGCTTCGGGGGCGGCGCGTCCGTCCTGGTGGCCGGTGCCGCCTACATCGAGGTCCTCCACGGGGGCGGCGCGGTCACCGCGCAGCTCACGGTGGCCACCGGAGCATCGGGACTGATTGGGGCCGTGACTTTCTGGGGAAGCCTCGTGGCTTTCGCCAAGCTTCAGGAGATCATGTCGGGGCGGTCCATCGTCTTCAAGGGCCAGCAGGTGCTCAACGCGCTCCTCGGCCTGGTGTGCGTCGCGCTCGGCGCGTGGATCGTCATGACACCGTCGGCCACATGGGCCTACTGGGCGCTGGTGGCGGTTGCGTCGGTCCTGGGGGTCCTCGTGACCATCCCCGTGGGCGGCGCCGACATGCCGGTGGTCATCGCCCTTCTGAACAGCTACTCGGGCCTCGCGGCCACGGCTACGGGCTTCGTGCTCAACAACAACGTACTCATCATCGCCGGCTCGCTCGTGGGCGCCTCGGGCATCATCCTGAGCCAGATCATGTGCCGCGCCATGAACCGGTCCCTGGCGAGCGTCCTCGCCGGCATCTCCGAGGGCGGCGGGTCGGGGGCGACCGCCGACAGCATCTACGAAGGACGCGTCAAATCGGCCTCCGCCGAAGAGGTGGCCATGGTTTTCGACGTCGCCCGGCAGGCCGTGGTTGTGCCCGGGTACGGCATGGCCGTCGCCCAGGCCCAGCACGCGGTCCGGGACCTCTCGAACCTGCTCGAGTCCCGGGGCGTGGCGGTGACTTTCGCGATCCACCCCGTGGCCGGCCGCATGCCCGGCCACATGAACGTCCTCCTGGCCGAAGCGAACGTCCCGTACGACCGCCTGAAGACCATGGAAGAGGCCAATCCGATTTTCGAGCAGACCGACGTGGTCCTCGTGATCGGCGCCAACGACGTGGTCAATCCGGTGGCCCGGGAGGCGTCGGGCACACCGATCTCGGGCATGCCCATCCTCGACGTGGACAAGGCACGGACGGTGGTGGTCATCAAGCGCAGCCTCAGCCCGGGGTTCGCCGGCATCGCCAATCCGCTCTTCGCGGCCGACAACACCCTCATGTTCTTCGGCGACGGCAAGAAGGCCGTCCTGGAGCT
>CAZDOY010000044.1:0-18115 GCA_964507185.1 uncultured Thermoanaerobaculia bacterium | reverse complement strand
AAACGATCCTTCAGCTGGTCCAGCGTCTTGTCCAGCTTTCGGACCCTCGTTCTCGTCTCGGAGCCGAACAGGTCGCCCTGGACGGCGCGCCCCGCCTCCACGAGATTGAAACCCGCAATCCCCACCAACCGCATGGGAACCGCCAGATCGAACTGTCCCAGGAGCGCCGCAGCGGCGTTCTCGAGGTCCCGTTCCGAGTCCGTCGGCGGCGAAAGGGCGGCCTGTCTCGTCATAAGCTTGAAACCGTTCGTCTTGAGCTTGACCCGCACGCCGGAGGCCATCAGGCCTTCCCTGCGAAGCTGCCGTGCGACCCTCGCAGCGGCCCGGTGAAGGTGGGGACCGATGGCTTCGGCGCCCTTCACGTCGCTTTCGAGCGTATACTCCGCCCCTATGCTCTTCGCGTCGCGGAGGGGCACGACTTCGCGCGGATCGATGCCGAGGGACAGCTCGCGGATGCGCCGGCCGTTCTCTCCGAACAGCTCGACCATGGTTTCCAGGGGCGTCCTCGCCACGTCGCCGATCAGCCTGAGTCCCACCTTGTCAAGCTGTTCGTGCATCCGGGGCCCCACGCCCCAGAGCCTGGAGACTTCCAGCGGCCACAAGAAAGTCTCCACCGTTCCAGGGGGTACCAGGGTGAGACCGTCCGGTTTTCTGTAATCGCTGGCGACCTTCGCCACGAACTTGGTCGGTGCCGCACCCACGGAGACGGTCAGGCCGCCGGTAGCCTCGCAGACGGCCTTCTTGATGCGTTTTGCCATGGCCCCGGGGCTGCCGAACAAGCCCTCGGCACCGGTCATGTCCAGGAAGGCCTCGTCCAGGCTCAGCGCCTCCACGTACGGGGAGAACTCGTCGAATACGCCCATGATGACGTCGGACGCCTCCTTGTAGCGTTCGAAGTCGGGCGGAAGGACGACGGCCTGGGGACAGCGACGGCGGGCCTCCGCCATCGGCATGGCGCTGTGGCACCCGAAGGGGCGGGCCTCGTAGCTGGCGGTAGAGACGACGCCTCGTGCCCCCGTGCCGCCCACGAGCACGGGTTTGCCCCTCAACTCGGGATCGTCCCGCTGTTCGACGGCCGCGAAGAAAGCGTCCATGTCGGCGTGAAGGATGATCCTGGCCCATCCGGTTTCAGGCGTTGCTCCATCTGTCATGGACGCACCCCGTTTTCTCCGCGGCAAAGCGGCCGGCCCGTGCCGGCCGGATTCCCGACACCATATCCAGGCAAGGTCCCCGCCGGCGGTCGCCGGAAGGACGGTTTCCTTATACCTGGCAGGGACAGTATATCCGGAAGGCGGGCGGATCAGAACGGCTCGGAATGGCGTCAGAATACGGCGCGCAAGAGGAGGTAGATGCCCGCGCTGATCAGGGCCGCCATGGGCAGCGTCAGGAACCACGAAACCACGATGTCCCTGAGGATGCGCAGGTTGAGTAGACCGAGTCCTCTCGCCAGACCGACGCCGATGACGGCGCCCACGAGCGTGTGCGTCGTGCTGATGGGGAGGCCCATCTTGCTGGCGAGGAGCACGGTGGTCGCCGCGCCGAACTCGGCCGAAAAACCCCGGGAAGGCGTGAGTTCTGTGATTTTCTCGCCCACCGTCGCCATGACCTTGTACCCCAGTGTCGCCAGCCCGATCACGATGCCGACGCCTCCGAGGGCGAGGACCCACACGGGAATCGGGACCTTGGACATCACCTCGTGCGTTCGCCACAGGGAAATCACGGAGGCCATGGGGCCGACGGCGTTGGCGTTGTCGTTTGCGCCGTGGGCGAAGGCCACGTAACAGGCGGTCACGATCTGCAGGTAACGGAAGTTGCGCTCCACGTACCCGAAGTGGCTGTTCTTGACCCCGATTTTGATGCGCCCCAGGCCGAACGCGGAAATGAGGGTGCAGACCGCGGCCACACCCAGCGCAACCAGGATCGCCTGCCAGAGCCCGAGATCCAGGTGCAGGTTCTTCAATCCCTTGAATACCATGGACAGTGTCAGGATGAAGGCCACGAGACCGATGAGAAACGGCGCGAGGACGCGGACCCTCAATCTCGGATGGCGGCTGTCCAATATGACCTTTAGGATGAACCAGAAAGTGATGAAGGCGATGAGGGCGCCCAGAATCGGCGAGATGATCCACGAAACGGTAATCGTCGCCACCTTGCCCCAGTGAAGGCCCGAGGCGCCCAACTGGACCAGGGCGAAGCCGACCACGGCGCCCACGATGGAATGCGTGGTGGACACCGGGAGACCGAACAGGGTGCAGACGTGCAACCAGATCCCCGCCGCCAGCAGCGAACCGAGCATGCCCAGCATGAGGAGGTGGTAATTCGGAAACGCGTCGGTCTCAACGATGCCCTGCCGCACCGTTTCGGCCACGTGGCTGCCGGCCAGGATGGCGCCCGCGAATTCGAATATGGCTGCCACGATGAGGGCCTGCTTCAGGGTCAGCGCCTTGGATCCGACGGAGGTCGCCATGGCGTTGGCCACGTCGTTGGCCCCGATGTTCCAGGCCATGTAGAGCCCGGCGAGAACGGCGATGGCTAATAGAAACAGAACCATAAATCAGACCAGGAGAAGAAGGCGGAGACGGTCGCAGGCCTTCTCCGACGCATTTGCCAGGTCCGCCACGCGCTGCGTCAGCCGCATCCACATAATCGTGTTCACCGGACCCAGTTCCTCTTCGTGCTGAAGAACGAGTTTGCCGAACCTGTACTGCGTTTTGTCCGATTCCCATTCGAGGCGGTTGATCTCGCTGATCGTTTCGTGGACCTTCCGGGCCGTCGGCCCGCTGAAGGCGGCCTCCACCAGTTGATCAAGCGACTCGAAGACCTCGCCCGCCGCGAGCACCGTCTTTTCCACGGTGTCCAGAAATTCCAGGAAGGGATCACAGATGGAAGCGGGGCAGGGCAGAGCTTTCAGCGAAGCGACGATGACGGCGTCTTCCGCCGAATCGGCGATCCGGTCCATGATGCTCAGAAGCTCGAGAAGGTCGCGCCGGTCGACCGGCAGAAAAACCGTTCTCGGGAGGTTGTCTCGGATGCCGTTCTTGACCTTGTCGGCCTCGTGTTCGAGAAAGAGGATGTTCTTCCGCTCCGCGTCCGCGGCTTCCTGGTTACCGGCGATCATGTTCTCGAAAAAAGGCCTCAGGTGTGAAGCGCACTCCTGGACCTTCGCCATGTGCGCCTGCAGCGGCCCGAAAGGCGATCGTCCGAAGAGCATACCAAGCACATTGACGGTCATGGCGCGCCTCCCATCTTCACGTGAACCGGCAGCCGGAACGACCCTTGCGCCCCTCCACCCGCGGCCGACTATACCAGAACGTATTCGCGCCGCGCAAGGCTCCTCAGCACCGTCCCGGGCGCCATCCTCGCCACAGGAGAAAGGTGGTATGATGACCGGCCGGATGCCCGGCGCGCGGAGACATGGAAGGCGGGGCGCAGCCCGGATATCGAATTGAAAGAGGCGCGCCACGGGCGCCGTTCCCGATGGAGATAGAATGACCCTGCTCGAGAGCATCGGCGTCAACAGGCCCGTCATGGCGCTTTCCTTCGCCAGGCTGGCCGATGCCCTGGGAAACAGCATCCTCTTCATCGTGCTGCCGCTCTACGTGGCGAAGCTTTCCGCGCCCTGGTTCCCCTTCCCGGAGCCCGTCCGAGTCGGGATCCTGCTCTCCCTTTTCGGCCTCATGGCCGCCAGCTTCCAGCCGCTCATGGGGGCGCTCAGCGACAGGCTCGGCAAGCGCAAGATCATCATTCAGGCGGGCCTGCTGATCATGGGCGTCGGAACCCTGGGCTTCATGTTCGCGGCAAGATTCACGGACCTTCTCCTGCTCAGGGCCATGCAGGGAATCGGTGTGGCCCTCACCATTCCGGCCTCGATGGCGATAATGGCGGCCGTCACGACCAAACAGACGCGTGGCGGCTCCATGGGCGTCTACACCACGATGAGGATGGTCGGCTTCGCCATCGGCCCGCTCCTCGGCGGCGTGATCGTGGTGCACCTGGGATTCAACGCCGCCTTCGCAACGGGCGGAACGCTCATCTTCATCGGCATGGGACTCGTTCAGATGTGGGTGAAGGACGTGCCCGTGAGTGATCCCGAGGCCGGGGCCAGAACCTTCAAGCTCTGGGACAGGGAAATCTACACGCCCGATCTTGTGGCTCTCAGTCTCGCCACCTTCGTCATGGCGGGCGCCTTCTCCATGATGACCACGCTGGAGAAGCAGTTCAACGAACGTCTGCACGAGACCGCCATCGGGTTCAGCATCGCGTTCAGCGCGGTTATGATCAGCCGCCTGATTTTCCAGATCCCCCTCGGGCGGCTTTCGGACCGCCTCGGCCGGAAGCCCCTGATCATCTCAGGGCTGGTCTTCATGGCCCCCGCCACGGCTCTGCTCGGAATCGTCGGCACCACGGGACAACTCACGGGCCTCCGATTGCTGCAGGGCATAGCGGCAGCGGCCATCGCCGCCCCGGCCTTCGCCCTGGCCGGAGACATCGCCAAGTCGGGCGGCGAGGGGCGACAGATGAGCATCATCACCATGGGTTTCGGCCTAGGGATCGCCTTCGGCCCCCTGATGGCGGGCGCACTCGACATTTTTTCGTTCGAGCTTCCCTTCCTCGTCGGCGGCGTCATGTGCCTTGCGGGCGCGTGGATCGTCGTTCGCTGGGTGCCTGAAACGGTCGACCGCAAGCGGCCGGCGGGCTGACCTCAGATCTTCCCCGAATCGGGCTCGTTCCATGGCAGCCTGGACAGCACCTTGTTCAACGTACACACGCCGATGAGGCCGGCCACCGTCATGCCCAGCCCGCCCAGGGCGGGCAGGACGAACCACCACTGCGAATGCCACAAACCGAGGGCCAGCCCTCCAAGAACCAGGATTCCCAACACGATATAGGTCTGCCTCTGAACGCTCATCCTCTCCTCCCCGATCTCTCCGGCGATTGCACGCGGACATCACGCCGGACGTGCCACGCGATGGCGGAGCCCCACTCCGCAGTCGATCCCGTTTGCTGGTAACAATATAGGGACAAGCCGGCGGCAAAGCACCCCCGGTCATGCGAGGAATAAGGCGTCCGACCCGAAGGGGCAACTTAGGCCGTCTCGGTGCGTATTTCCTTAATGGTGCCGGAACCGCCGGCAGGATTCTGGAGGTGCGCGCCGCGTCAGAACCGCAATATCGGCTATAATCACACCTGGGCATATAGAGGGGATCTCGAGACAATGACGCCTGAAGACCCGTCCAGATACGATTCGTCCCGGAGCCGGGAGCGCCTCGGCCACACCGTCATCAGCGACTTCAGGCGCGGCGACCTGAAGCGCTCCATCCGGCGGGACCTCAACGAGTTGTACCGGTTCTATCTCGACGACAGGGAACGGGACAGGCTGGCGTCCATGGGCCGGCTCCACCGCTGGTTCCACGTGACCTGGTGGCTGTTGAAGCGTCTGATCCTAAGGCTCCCGCCGGCCCGGCGCTTCCTCCTGCTGGTCTGCCTCTTTCTCCTGTTCTACGGCAACTTCTCCATCAGCACGCGCAACCTCGAATTCAACTTCCACATGAGCATCGTCAGTTTCGTCCTTCTGCTCGTGATCCTGATGCTCGAACTCAAGGACAAGCTGCTTGCCCGGGACGAACTGGAGGTGGGGCGGGCCGTCCAGCTCGCCCTCATGCCCACCCGGAACCCGAAGCTCGAAGGCTGGGACATCTGGCTCTTCACCCGCCCGGCCAACGACGTGGGGGGAGACCTCGTCGACTACCTGGAGGACCACCACGGCAACCTCGGGCTAGTGCTCGGCGACGTCTCCGGCAAGGGGCTGGGCGCGGCGCTTCTCATGGCCAAGCTCCAGTCCACCATGCGCGCGCTGGCGCCGGACTGCGCCACGCTATCCGACCTGGGCGAGAAAACCAACATCATCTTCTGCCGCGACGGCATCCCGGGCCGCTTCGCGACCATGGTCTACATGCAGATCGAACCCGGCAGCGGCACTGTCCGGCTCCTGAACGCCGGGCACCCGCCTCCGATCCTCCTGCAGGGCGAAAAGCGGGAGTCCCCGCCCTCAGTGGCCCTGCCCGTAGGCATCTTCCCGGACGCCGTTTACAGGGAGCAGCGGATTGCAATCGAGCCGGGAGGTATGCTCCTCGCCTACTCGGACGGCCTGACGGAGGCGCGCAACGCCAAGATGGAGTTCTACGGCGACGACCTGTTCGAGAAGCTCCTGCCCCGGCTCAATGGCCTCAGCCCGGTGGAAGCCGGGACGATGATCCTGGCCGAGGTGGACCGCTTCGTCGGCGACGAGCGTCCCTTCGACGACCTCTCGCTCATCCTGATCCGGCGCACCGCCTGACCGGACCGGTTGCTGTACAATCGAACCATGATAAGAATAACGGACTGGATCCAGATCGACGAAAGCGAACTCTCCGAGGCCTTCGTCCGGGCCTCCGGACCGGGCGGGCAGAACGTCAACAAGGTCGCCACGGCCGTCCAGCTCCGCTTCGACGCCGCCCATTCCCCGTCCCTTCCGGAAGACGTGCGGGAAAGGCTTCTCCGGCTGGCCGGCGGGCGGGTGACGGTCGACGGCGTGATCCTCATCGAAGCCAGGCGCTTCCGCACACAGGAGAGCAACCGCAAGGACGCAGTCTCCAGGCTCGTCGCGCTGATTCAAAAGGCCGCGTACGCTCCACCGCCCCGACGTCCCACAAAGCCCTCCAGGGCCGCAAGACAGCGTCGCATCGACGCCAAGAAGCGACGCGCCAGGACAAAAAGACTCCGCGGCTCCGTGAGCGGGTCGGAAGACTGACAATCTCAAGATCGAAACCAGACCACCGTTTGTCCTGGCGCGCCCGGCCGCAACCGAGAAGGCCCATGGAGCGAGGAAAAGGGACGAGAGGGCTTCCGGCCAGTCATCCCGGCCGGATGACAAGTTCCACGCGCCCAACCCCAAAGAAAGATATCCTCTTCCCCGACATCGCCGTGCAGACATCCAGTCAAGCTGCATGCAGAGCTGTGTTATGCTCGTACACACAGCTTGATCATTCGCAAGACAACATTGAGGACTTTTTCGGGGAGGGACGTATGGGAATCGTATTCTTTCTGGCCAGCATCTTGCTCGGCCTTCCCGTGGTCGCGCTGATCCTGTCCATTCTGGCCAATTCCAAGTCCGCGAAGGCAATACGCGGAGCAAAGAAGGCCGAAAAGGAAACCGAGGGGGAACTGCAGTCGCTCCGGTGCGGTCTGGAAAGCCTGACAAGGCGTCTTGACAGACTCGAAAGGGCAGGCCTGCCCGAGGGCGTTCCCACCGGGGAAGCGGCGCAACTGGCACCGCCCGGACCCGAGCCGCAGGAAAGGCCGGTCCGCCCGGCGTTCGAACCAGCTTCACCGACACCGGACAGACTCCAGCCATCCGAGCCCGTGCCGGCCGCCCCGGCGCCGGCCCCCCCGGCGGCCGCACCGCCTGAAAAGGTGCCGCCGCTTCCTTCCGTCCCCGCCCATGCGACGAAGGAGGCCGAGCCCTCCGCCCGTTCTGTCGCCGCCGCGCGGACGAAGCCCGCCGGCATCCCGGTCCCTGCCCCTCCGCCGACTCCGCTCATGGAAGATCTGGGGCGCGCCACCGGTACGGGTCCATCGAAACCGTCCCCTCCCTCCGGTCCCGGCTGGGAGCGACGGCTCGGCATCCTACTGCCGGTCTGGATCGGGGCCATCGCCCTCGCGCTGGCGGGTGCGTTCCTCGTCAAGTACAGCGTGGAGAAGGGCCTGCTCGGGCCTGCCGCCCGGGTGACGGGTGCCATGCTGCTCGGCCTCGTGCTGCTGGGGGCCGGGGAGTGGCTGCTGAGGAAGAAGACGCTGATGACGGCCCACGGCGCGAGCGCCGCCGGCGTCGCCGTGCTGTACGCGGCGCCCCTGGCCGGTGTGGTGCTCTACCACCTCATCCCGCCATGGTTTGGGTTTGCCTTTCTCGTGCTGGTGACGGCGGCGGGCGTTGCGCTATCGCTGCGGCAGGGCATCGTGGTGGCCTTCGTG
Organism: uncultured Thermoanaerobaculia bacterium; assembly: GCA_964507185.1. Taxonomy (GTDB): domain Bacteria; phylum Acidobacteriota; class UBA4820; order UBA4820; family DSQY01; genus CAVRTJ01. The sequence continues at coordinate 10,105 of CAZDOY010000044.1, read as the reverse complement.
GGGCTCGTGGGCGGCTTCTTCACGCCCTACTTCATCGGCGTCGTCTCCGCATCGCCCGGCCGGCTCTTCACCTACCTGCTCCTTCTGCAGGCGGGCCTTCTGGTGGTGTCCCGCAAGAGGCAGTGGACGGGCATGGCGGGCCTCACTCTCATCCTGGGCCTCGGGGCCGTCTTCCAGAGGCTAATCCGTCCGGCTTTGCCGGGCGATGCCCTCTGGCTGGGCATCTTCCTTCTCGTCTCCGCGGGCATTTTCCTCTGGAGTGCCCGGACGTGGAAGGAATCGGGGCCGCCAGTGTCCGGCTCCGTTTTCGAGGGGGACGGCTGGCACAACCTGCTGGGGTTCGTCTCCATCCTCGGCGCCGTCGCGGCGCTGGCCATCCTGGCCCTCGAGACCCGGTTCGGCATCCAGGAATGGGCGTTTCTCGGCATCCTGAGCGCCGGTCTGATCGTGCTCGGCCGGCTGGACGCGCGCTACCGCCTCCTGCCCTGGGTGGCCTTCTTCACCACCGGCACGCTCGCCGCCGCGTGGACCTCTCATCACCCGCCGGCAGACCTGCCCGTGCTGGTCTTCGTCTGCGTCGGATTCGGCGCCGTCTTCGCCCTGGGCGGATACCTGGCCCACCTGCGGTCGTCGGCCCCGGCCTCGTGGGCGTCCCTCTGCACGGCCGGCGGCCTGGCGGCGTTCCTCCTGGCCTACCAGGCCTGCAGAAACGCGCCGGCCGGTCATTTCCACTGGGGCTACGCGAGTTTCATCCTGGCGATCGTCTATCTCGCCCCCACGATCCTCGCCGCCCGGCCGGAGCGCAGGGCGGCCTACGGGGAAGCCCACCTGGCCGCCTTCTGCGTCGCCGTCACGAGTTTCGTCAGCCTCGCCGTGCCCATGGAGCTGCACAACCAGTGGGTGACCGTGGCGTGGGCGCTGGAAGTGGCCGCTCTGGCCTGGCTACTCAGGCAGCTCCGCGTAAACGCCCTGGGATGGCTCGGACTCATCGTGGGTGCCCTCGTGGTCATCCGGCTCCTCCTCAATCCGGCCGTCCTCCGCTATCCGATCGGCGAACTGCCGGTCTTCAATTGGATCCTCTACGGCTACGGCCTCCCCGCGCTGGCCTTCGCCGCGGCCGCGTTCCTCTACCGGAAAAGCGGATGGTCCATCGCAGGCGAGGCGCTGGCGTGGAGTTCGGCGACCTTCGCATTCGCGCTGCTCTCCCTGGAGGTCCGGCAGGGATTTCATCCGGGAGCCATCCGGCGCGCCGGGACAACGCTCACCGAGATCGCCACCTACTCCCACCTCTGGCTGGCGGCCGGCCTCGTGCTACTGGCGTTCTCCCGGTGGAAGGGCGTCCCGCTCCTGAAGCGGCTCGGCGGTGCTTTCATCCTGGTCTCCGCCGTCAAGATCCTGCTGACGGAGGCCACCATATCCAGTCCGCTCCTCTACCCGTTCCACGTGGGGCAGTGGCCCGTCCTGAATCGCCTCCTCTACGTCTACGGGTTGCCGCTCGCCGTATTCGCCTTCCTGGTTTGGTGGTACGAACGCGAAGGGGACGCCGTCGAAGCCCGCGCCTGCTCCTGGCTGGCGGGGGCGCTGGCCTTCGTCCTGGCGACCCTGGAGGTCCGCCAGGTCTTCAGCGGGAGCGTTCTGACGGGCCGCCGGCCGGACCTCGTGGAGTGGGCTACCTACTGCCACGTCTGGATCTTCCTCGGCATTCTGCTCCTTCTGGCCTTCGAACGGTGGGGCCGCGTCTTTTTCGAAAGGCTGGCATGGGTCTTCGGCGGGCTCGGCGTTGCGGCCATCGCGCTGGTGGACGTCCTGCTGGCCAATCCCCTCTTCGCTCACAACGCCGTGGGGACCACGCCCGTCTTCAACTGGCTGCTCTATGTCTACGGCCTGCCCATGCTCCTCATGGCGGCCTTCGCCTACCTTGCCCGCGGGACGCGTGCCGAGGCCGTCGCGGGTAAGGTGGCATCGTACGGCGGCTGGCTGCTAGCCTTCGTCCTGATCAGTCTCGAGGTGCGCCAGTTCTTCCACCGGGGGTTCCTCGATTCGGGGCGAATTCTCGAGAGAGAGAATTATTGGTACTCGGCGGTCTGGATTCTCTTCGCCCTCTTCCTGCTGGCGGTGGGTATTATGCGGAAGGGCAAGGGCCCGAGGATCGCCTCGCTCGTGGTCATCTTTCTCGCTGTGACGAAGGTCTTCGTCTACGACCTCAGGCAGCTCCAGGACCTGTACCGCGTTGGTTCCTTCCTCGCGCTGGGTGCGAGCCTGCTCCTCATCTCCTTCCTCTACCAGCGCTTCGTTTTCGCCGGAGGAAAAAATGGCCAGTAGAGGATGCGCCGGCATTGTGGCCACGCTCATGCTCGCCTCTCTCCTTGCGGCCGGACCCGCCTTCCCCTCGGAGCCGTCCTTCCGCTACGAGCGTGACATCGAGATCAACCAGGCGGGATGGGTGAAGATGCGGCTGCCAATGGAGGTGCTGCAGAAACTCTCCCCGTCCGGCCAGGATTGGCGGCTCACAGGCCCGGGCGGCCGGCCCCAGCCCGTCTTCCGCCTGACCTCGCCGCCCGTGCCCCCTCCGACGGTGCGCAAGGCCGGCCTGGTCGACGTCAAGACCGTTCCCGGAGGGTGGCGCGTGGAGGCCGACCTCGGCCCCGCCCGTTCGAGCCACAGGCGGCTTCTCCTCGACGTCCCCGGGACCGGTCTGGCGGAGGACGTCACGCTCGAAGGATCTCCCGACAGACTGACATGGCACGTCCTTGCGCGGGGCGCCCTCTTCCGCTTGGCGTATCGGGGCGATACCGAGAAAACCAGTCTCGAATACGCGCCCACCACGGACCGCTTCCTGCGTCTTTTCTGGCCCGAGTCGGCGGGCTTCCCTCACTGGCGTGCGCTCTACGTCGAAAGCTGGCAGGAGGACCGGCCCGGGAGCACCGTCGAAGCCCCGCTTCCTTGCCGGCTCTCGGAACGGACTGACGGCGCCGTGCGGTATCTGGTCGAGGCGCCTCGTGCGCCGGTGGACGCGACGGCCCTCGGACTCGACATGACCGTCCCCTACCCCCTGCGCGTGCGCCTGCTCGTACCCGGGAACGGCGCTTGGTCAACGGTGCGGGAAGTCCTGATCCCGGCCGGGGAAACGCCCGTGCTCGCCGCTCCCCCGTCCATGCTCCGCGGCGACATCCTCCTTGACCTGGACGCGGGGGGCTACAAGGTGCCCCCACTCAAGGGCGTCAGCCTGACCTACCGCCCGGCCTACATGGCCTTTCACGCCCTCCGGCCCGGTACCTATCTCTTTCGATACGGGGCGCTGGGCCGGGCCGACCGGAAGGGCGCCACGTCCGCGATCCTCCCGCCGTCCAGCGAAGAGGTCGCCGAGGCCGTCTTCGGGCCAGAAAGGGCCTTCGCCCTGCCGGCGCTGACGGCACCTTCGCTGGTCAGGGGCGCGGCCCTTCCGGATGCGCCGTTCAGCACCTCGTGGTCCGTTGAGGCGGAAGAGGCGCATACGGGGGACATGACGGCGCTGGACCTACCGCCCGGCCTCTACAGAGAGGCACGGAGCGATCTGGGCGACATGAGGCTCGCCTCGGGCGGCAGGCAGGTCCCATACGTGCTCTGGCGTCCACCCGGCGGCACGCGGGCTTTCGAGCTCCGCGGTGGAGCGCCGGAAGCGAACCCTGAGAAGGCCGCCAGTACGCTCACCTTCGATCTGCCCTGCGAGTCCCTGCCCATCACCACGGTGGTCCTGAACGCGCCCTCCGCGCCCTTCACCCGTGGCGTCACCCTGGAATACTTGCGCCCCGCCGGCAAAGGCGCGGAGGGCCCTTCCAAGCCGGTGTGGGCCGTTCTCTCCCGGACCACGTGGCACTGTCCCGGAATCTCCGATCTTCCCGCGCGCCTCGTCTTCAGGGTCCACGGGGTGCCGTCGCGGAAATTCCGGCTGGTCTTCGCCGACGGCGACAACGCCCCGCTTCCTTCGGTCGACGTCGTGGCGTGGAGGCAGAGAGACGTCCTGCTGTTCCCATGGCCAGGCGGCGCCGGCCTGACGCTCCTGGCCGGGGCGCCCGCCCTGCCTCCCCCTGTCTACGACCTCGCCTCCTTGAAGGATGAACTGCTCTCGCGGGCCGCCATCACCGCCACCATCGACGGAGCGCCCCGCGCGCTGCACCCGTCTCGGAAGGGCTCGACCGGCCGGTTCGACGTGAAACGGTGGATCCTCGTCCTCTGCCTCGCCTTCGCCAGCGCCGTCCTCTTGTTCATCTTTTTCCGTGCCATCAGGGACAAGCGCCTCCCGGAGAGCGGCCAGGACTGAGTTAATTTTTTGGAGACAGGAAGAACCGGCGGCACCCGTACCGCAGGGGAATCCGCGGCGCAGGCTACCTGCTATTCGCCCTCGCAAGCAGGAGGCCGAAACCCACGAAGAGCGAGCCGCTCGTGCGGTTGAAGGCCTTGATCCTGCCCGGCCTCGTGAGCCAGCCCCTTATCCTGTCCGCCAGCAGGGCGTAGGCCGTCAGGAACGAGAAGGAGAACAGCATCAGCGTGGCCATGAGCACCGAGAACTGCGGCAGCAGCGGCCACTCGAGGTCCACGAACTGCGGGAGCAGGGCGGTCAGAAAGAGGATCGCTTTCGGGTTGCTCAGCGCTACGCCAAGCGCCTGGAGGAAGAGCCGCCGCGACGGCATGGTCCTCAAGGCCGGGGGCTCGTCCGCGTCCGAGAGCCCCGAGGTCTTCTTGAAGAACATCTTGAGCCCGAGGAAGACGAGGTAGAGCGCGCCGGCGTACTTGATGGCGTCGAAGAGGACTTCTGATGTCTTGATGACGGCCCCCAGCCCGGTGATGGCCACGATGCCGAGGATCAGAAGGCCGGTGATGTTGCCCAGCGCCGCGAAGAGCGCTTTCCTCCAACCGTGCAGAGACGAGTTCGTCATGATGAAAAGAACCGCTGGCCCCGGCGTACCGGTCGCCGCCAGAACCAGGGTCAGATACACGATCCACGATTGCGTCGACATGCGATTGCCCCCCGCAGGATGTACGGCCAGAAGAACGTGGGCAGTTCCACCCCCTGGCCGCGCGCTAGAGTAACACCGTAGGAGACATGGGGAAAGGGGGGTGTTACGGTACGACGTGACGGTACGACGGCGCGAAACCGAACCGCCTGATCATGGCCGATACAGCAGGAACTGCCGAGCCTACGACGCCCGTTTGGGCGCCTTCTTTCGCAGCCGGTACTGCCAAGAGCCGAAGAGGAGCCAGACGACGCCCACCACGGCGTACCCCGCAATGGCCACCGCGCTCTGCCCCTCCCGCCAGGCGTCCACCGCCATGATCCCGTAGACCATGAGCGCCACGACACCCACGACGGCGATGGCGTAGGCCTTCGCCTGCATCCACTTCGCACCTCTCAACAGCAGTAGCCCCGCGGCGACGAACACCACCGGCAGCACCACGGCCCCGGCGACGATCAACAGGGTACGAACAACAGACGGTTCAGCGGGCTGTGCCATGACAGGAATACCTCCTCTTTGTCGATCGAAGACAACATAGTAATGCCATTCGCTTTGCCTTGCCTCCAACCAGAGTTCTAGAGGCTTGTGGAAAAACCGCGCTTCCTGCGGCCGCGGGGTAGGGATTTTACGCATGGAAATGGGACAGGGGATGGGGATCGGTAATGGAGGCGGGAACGGAAGGAGGCGCCCCGCCGGGCGGACGGGGCGCCTCCCGATCTTACAGAGAAACACTCAAGAACTTTGTTTCGCGTGCCCGTCATTGACGAACAGCGCGGGCATTCCCCTCTTGGTGGCCGTCTCGTTGTAGGCGGCGACGTCTGTCTCGACAAGCGACGAAAAGGCTTCGAGCGCCCTGGCTACGCCGGCGTGGACCCTTGCCAGTTCCTCGGTTTCGACGGGCCCCGGCGCGGCGTCGTAGGGCTCGTTCACCATCCTCTCGGCGCTGCTCGCCTGCGCGTGGAGGCGAGAGAGGTAGTGAATCTCGTCCTCGTCCACGGCGCGCTGGACCTTCGTGTTGTAGACCGATTCCATGAGGTCTTCGAGTTTCCCGTCCAGGGCGGCTCCCTGCTTCAGGACGTCTTCGTAGTCCGCCGGCGCCTTTTCGTCCCCGGGTTGGTTGAGCATGACGGCCTTTCTCGCCGCCGCGATCTGGTCCCTGAGATCCTCGATTCGGTTGATCATGGCGTTGAGGGAGGAGAGGTCTTTCCGCGCCGCCAGGGCGGCCTCGAGCTGGGCCTTCGCGGCCGCGGTGTCGAAGGGGAAGCGCGGGTCGGGCTTGACGGTGACTGTGGTCTTTTCCGTCCGGCCCGCAGCCGTAACCGCCACGGTGTACGTCCCGGGCAGGACGCGCGGTCCTTCGTGGTGGTGTTCCTCCTTTTCCTCCAGCTTCTCGGGCAGCTTCGTGACCTCCCGGGAGAGTTCCACGGCCGGTCCGTAATGCAGGTTCCACACGACCCTGTTCATACCTTCTTCCCCGGGGCCGTGCAGGGTGCGGATCACCGCGCCCGAGGCGTCGGTGACGACCACCTTCACGGGCTTTTTCTTCGGCTCCTTCTTCCCGGGCTTCGCGTGCAGCTTCTCTGCCGCCTTGCCGGTCTTTTCCGGCTTGACGGCCTTCTTCAGCCAGTAGGTGACCATAGCTCCGTCCGGCGGGTTGGGCGCCTCGTACATGCTCATGCGGTTGTATTCGGCCTTGCCCCACACGTGGAAAAACGTGGCGGGCCGGGGCTTGAAGACGTGGAGGCCCGCCTTCTCGACGGCGGGCGTGAGCTGTTCCAGCGGCGAGATGTCGTCCAACACGAAGACCCCGCGTCCGTGCGTGGCGACCACGAGGTCGTGGCGGCGCTTCTGGAAGGTGAGGTCGAAGACCGGCGCCGGCGGGAAGTTGCTCTTCAAAGGCTTCCAGGACCCCCCGTCGTCGGGCGAGTAGAAGAGCCCCCGGCCGGTGCCCGCCACGAGGAAGCCCTTTCTGTTCGGGTCCTCGCGGACCACGTACACCGGCTCGTCGCCGGGGAGCCCCGCCGAGATGGACGTCCACGTCCTGCCGTAGTCGGCGGTCCTGTAGACATACGGCCGGTCGTCGTCCATCTTGTGCCGATCCACCGAGGCGTAGCACGTCCCCGCGGCGAAGGGCGAAGGGTCGATCTGGTAGACCCGCCCCCAGGGCTTCAGCCCCTCGATGTTGCGCGCGACCTCGGACCAGTGGGCGCCGCCGTCCCGCGTGACCTGGATCAGGCCGTCGTCCGTGCCCACCCAGATGACCTTCGGGTCGAGGGGCGAAAGTCCTATGGACAGGATGGTGTCGTAGTTCTCGGCGCCCGAGATGTCGTAGTTCACCGGGCCGCCGGGCAGCTTCTGCTTGCTCTTGTCGTTCCGCGTGAGGTCGGGGCTGATGGCCTTCCAGGTCCGGCCTCCGTCCGTCGTCCTGAACAGGACGTTGGCGCCGAGATAGACCTCGTTCGCGTCCGTTGCGGACACGGCGATGGGCGTGGTCCAATTGTAGCGGTATTTGAGTTCGGACAGTGGCCTGGAGGGCATGAACCCGCCCTCGATGGTGGGGCGCACGCCGGACGAGAGGCCGGTCTTCGTATCCAGGCGCTCCACCCAGCCATCCTCCGAGTCCGTGTAGACGATGGAGGGGTCGCTCGGCGCGGGAACGGCGTACTCCCCGTCCCCGCCCGTCAGCGTGAACCAGTGCGAGCCGTCGATCTTGCCGCCGTTGGGGTTGCGGTTCGGGCCCATCCAGGCGCTGTTGTCCTGGAGGCCGCCGGCGATGTGGTAGGGCACGCGGTCGTCCACGGCCACCTGGTAGAACTGCTCGATCGGGAGGTTGTCCAGGAAGCGCCACGACTTGCCGCCGTCGCGCGAGATCCACAGCCCGCCGTCGTTCCCGTCGAGCATGAGGTCCGGGTTCTTCGGGTCGATCCAGAAGGCGTGGTGGTCCACGTGGACGCCCTTGCCGATGGCGTGGGCGGTCTTCCCGCCGTCGTCCGACTCCACCAGTTCCATGGAACTGAAGAAGAGCTTGTTCTCGTCGTTCGGGGACACCACGAAGTGCGAGAAGTAGAAGGGCCGAACGTCCAGCAGGTGGTTGTCGCTCACGGCCTTCCAGTGTTCGCCCAGGTCGTCCGAGTCCCACAGCATCCCCTTCTTCGCTTCAACGAGGGCGTACACGTGTTCAGGGTTGCTCGGCGCGGCGGCCAGCGCGATGCGGCCGTAGGGCTTGTCGGGCAGGCCCTTGGTCAGCTCGGTCCACGTGGTCCCGCCGTCGGTGGAGCGGTAGATGCCGCTCGACGGGCCGCCGTCCTCCAGCGTCCACGGGCGGCGCACCACCTGCCACATGGCGGCGAAGAGGACCTGCGGGTTGCCCGGGTCCATGATGAGGTCGGCGCAGCCCGTGGTGTCGTCCACGTACAGGACCTTCTTCCAGGTGGCGCCGCCGTCGGTGGTCATGAAGACGCCCCGCTCCGCGTTGGGGCCCCAGGCGTGGCCCACCACGCCCACGAAGACCCGGTCGGGGTCGGCGGGGTCGACGACGACGCTCGAGATCTGGCCGGCGTCCTCGAGGCCCATGAAGCGCCACGTGGCTCCTCCGTCGGGTGAGAAGTAGACCCCGTGGCCCGCCATGACGTCGCCCCGGATGTTGGCCTCCCCCGTCCCGACCCACACGAGGTTCGGGTTGGACGGGGCCAGGGCGATGGCGCCGATGGAGGCGTCGGGCTCCTTGTCGAAGACGGGCTTCCAGGAGTTGCCGCCGTCCGTGGATTTGAAGACGCCCCCGGCCGCGGCCCCCACGTAAAGGGTCCCCGGGTGGTCCGGCACGCCCACGACGGCCGTCACGCGCCCGCCCGCCACGGCGGGGCCGAGCGCCCTGAACTCCAGCCCTTTGAGGGGATCGGTTTTTTCCTTCTCAGCGGGTTTCACGCCCGCCAGGACCGCCGCCGAAAGCGCCGCGGCCGCAAGGGCCAGGACCGCCAACCGCACCCATCGTCCACGCTGTCTCATCGCTCGTGCTCCTTACTGTTCCCCCGGTCGCCCCTGCCGGAAAGGCCGGCTTTGTTCAAGAATCTGTTGCGGATATGAATCAGAGAATTTCCGTCATCGAAAAAGAAAAAACATGGTTCCCAAGGGCGTAATTTCCGGCGGGGTCAGCCGGGATACAACCCTTCGGTGCTCTCTTGCGCACATTTTATACCGGTCGACGGCCTCTACGCACCGTCCCGATCGACCGGGCCCCCGGAACCGCCGGCGGAGGACGCCCCAGCTTCCAGCCACTCGGGTCGCTCCTTCCGCAGACGATCCATGGCCTCTCGGTACAGTCTGCGGTTGGACAGCCAGAAGAGGAGGCCTGCAACTGAATAGAACACCAGGCTCATGAGAAAAGTGACGCCCACTGCTTTTCGGGGAATCTGAGATACCCATGCGATTGGAGAAAGCAGGACTATGGTACTCGTGCACGCGATGGCAATCGCCTCGATACCCCCCTGAAAAAAGTTGATAACATGGCAGGCCCACGACCGGGATTTGTAGAATCTGTGTGAGGCGACCATGGTCTTGTAATACGTTTCCGTCCTGCCCAGAAAAAGCGTGATCCCCAGCACTGCAAGCGACGCATAATTGATGAAGGCGAGCCACGCCGGATAGTGAATGCTTAGCCACAGGCTCAGCGCCAGGCACGGAAAGCCGAAGATCGCCGCAAGCCATACCGTTCTTCTTGCAAAATAGACATACCGATAGAATCCGGTTCTCCGGCGTCTTCCCTCCAGGATTAAGAAGATGACGATTGCAGACAGAAACAGCCCGGCGGCTATGAGCGGCATCGGTCCTCCCCTGAGGTCGAGAAATATTCCTTTCGCCGGAACCTACGATTTCTTGTACACGTCGGTGCTGAGGTACTTGAGGCCCGAGTCGGCCATGAGCGTGACGACCTTCGCGCCCGGCCCGAGCCGCTTGCCGACCTGGATCGCGACGACCACGTTCGCACCGGAGGACGTCCCCGCGAAGAGGGCCTCCTCGCGGGCGAGGCGCCTGGTCATGGCCTTGGCGTCGGCCGTGGCCACCGGCACGATCTCGTCCACGAGGGACGGCTCCCACAGCGGCGGGGTGTAGCC
>CAZDOY010000043.1:0-19292 GCA_964507185.1 uncultured Thermoanaerobaculia bacterium | reverse complement strand
CAAAGGTATTATTCCCCCTTGTGCAGGTGCACGTCCTGCTGAGGAAAGGGGATGCTGATGCCCTCGGCATCGAACCGCTTCTTGATGCTTTCCTGGGTCGCGAAAAAGACGTTCCAGTAGTCCGGGGTTTTCACCCATGGCCGCACCGCGAAGTTCACACTGCTGTCGGCCAGTTCGAGCACGCCGATGGTCGGGGCCGGGTCTTTCAGGATGCGCTCGTCCTTCGACAGGATGTCCTCCAGTACCTTCCTGACCTTGTCGAGGTCGTCCCCGTAGCTCACGCCCGCCACGAGATCTATGCGCCGCATTTCTTCGGCCGTGTAGTTGACGATGTTGTCCCCCATCATCTTCCCGTTGGGCACGATGATCTTCCTGTTGTCGACCGACCTCAGTTCCGTCGTGAAGATCCCTATCGCCTTCACGACGCCCGAGACGCCTCCGCCCTCGATGTAATCGCCCGCCTTGAAAGGCCGGAAGATGATCATCAGCACGCCGGCGGCGAAATTCGACAGCGACCCCTGGAGCGCCAAACCGATCGCCAGCCCTGCGGCGCCCAGAACGACGACGAACGACGCGGTCGCCACGCCCAGCTTTCCCAGCGCGGCGATGATGACGAACGCCATGATGCCGAAGTAACACAGGCTCGCCACGAACGACACCAGTGTGGCGTCCGCATTGGCCTTCCTGAGCATCCGCCTGATGATCGCACGCACGCCCCTGGCGGCGAACCAGCCTATGACCAGAATGGCGACGGCACCGATCACCCTGATCCCGTACAGCACCATCCACTCTTGCAGCTTAGCTATGACCTGTTCCATTTGCCTTCTCCTTTCACCCTCAGACCTTCATCTGCATCCTTTGTGCCCCGGGGCGCACTCATTCAGTTGCAGCGCACCAAGGCACGGGCAGGCCCTGTTCAACTAACAGTTGCAAAAAATATACGTCCGGGCGACTGATTTGTCGCGCGGATGGACGAAGCGGCCAGGAGAGAAGGTGATCAAGTAAACATCCCCGCCCCAAGGGGCGGGGCATCCTGCAAAGCTTTTCGTGATCGAATTGTAGGCGGGTCTTCGAACACGGTGTATCGGCGGTTGACTGCCGATGGCCGACGGCCGACCGCTGACAGGTTCCTCGAAGGCGCCGCTCCAGCGGTTCAGGCCGGCTCGGAGAACTCGTACTGGAAGACCTCTTCGACCGGGACATCGAAGGCGCGCGCGATGCGGAAAGCCAGGAGCAAAGACGGAGCGTACCGGTCCGCCTCCAGCGCGATGATGGTCTGGCGCGTCACCCCCACCCGCTCGGCCAGCGCCTGCTGGGTCATCTCGTCGTGGTCGAAGCGCAACCGCCGGATCCGGTTGTGGAGGACGGGCCCTTTACGCTTCATAGTCCCGGCTCCGGCCGTACATCACGAGCGTCGCGCTGGAGCTACAGATCAGGAACAAGGCAGCAGCGTACCACACCGCTAGCTCCAGGTAGATAGCGGGAATGACCGATTTGTGCATAACATAGTGGATGACCTCATAAGTGCCCACGGTGCCCAACACGAAACAGACCCAGAATATCCGGAGGCCCAGAAGCTGTGCCCGCCTGTAGATAAGGAGGTCGCGCTCGTCCATCGATGACACCGTTTTTCGCCAACCAGGAAGGATGCTGGGGAGAGCGACGCCTCCAAGAAGTGCGAATGCGCCCAGAGCTTTGTAAGGGCCAATCATGGGGATGAGCACTCCATACCCCACCACCGACGCGACGGAAAGAACAAGAGTAAGCCACGCCCTTTTTTGCTGTACCGTCATGCTTTTCCTCCTCTCCTGAAATTCCGAACAGGACCCAATTGGCAACCACACCGGACATAATGTAATATAATTTTTACATTTCGTCAAACAGGGGATACGCCTCCACCGAAACGGTGGCCGGCAGGGTGCGAGAATGGGTCGAGGCACGAGAGCCCCTTCGAACAGATTGTGAGTAGGTAAGTAGGCGAGTAGGCGAGTTAGCGGGTAAGGTGGTTACCGTCCTTCGAAGGCCCGTCTTCAGCCGTTTCCAGTTTCTTCTTTAGCCCTTAGCCTTTCGGCCTTAGGCCTTGGAAGACAGCCCCATCCTTGTTTCTTTAATACACCACGATGACCTTGTACTTGATCCTGACGGTGACGGTGTTGGACACGAGCGTGCCCTTGAGCGCGCGCCGGTCGGTACCAGGGGCCGGCGCCTGGTAGGCGTTGTCAAGCAGACAGTAAATCCTGAGCGGGTATTCGCCGTGGATAAACTCCTTCCGCTCGGGCCTGAGGACGACGGTGCGCAGCCAGTGTCCACCGGGCTTTAACGGCAGGATCGTCTCCTTGGACGGCGGTCCTTCAGCGGCCGCGGAATCCTCGACCTGAGCAAACGTCATGGGTTTGCCGTCCACGGTGAAGACGCCGACCAGGGGGGCCGTCCTTTGAAAAGCGACCGGCCGGTTTCCCCGGTTGGTGAAAGTGAGGTAGACCTCGATCGGCTGGCCGGGGCCGTAGTGATCATAGGGTATGGTGGCCCAGAGCGTGAGGCCGTGCAGGTTGCCGACGGCGTCCTTGACGTCGAGCCCTTCCGGCACGGGCGCTGCCGGGGCCGTGCACAGGCACGCCGCCAGCAGAGCGGCGAAAAGAAAACGTAGCACTCCCCGCCCTTGCCCGTTCGAGTTCAAATAGCCATCTTGCCCGGATGTCATCGGTTCCCGATCCCCCGTTTCGGCGGCATGATTTTTCGCCGGTCCGTCATGCCCCCCGGAAGTCTTCACCGACGCAGTCCCTCAAGGCGCGCGTGAAAACCGGCGTAGCGCCGCAGACGATGGTCCGGCCGAAGAGGAAGTCCTCCCCGCCCGCAAAGTCCATGACGCCGCCGCCTGCGGCCAGAAGGACGGACGTCGCCGCGGCCACGTCCCACGGCCAGAGGCCTCGTTCCCAGAAGCCGTCGAACCGGCCCGCCGCCGTCCAGCAGATGTCCAGCGCGGCGGAGCCGCAGCGCCTCAGCCCCCCGGTGGACCCGACCGCCTTCCGGAACCCCGCGACGTAGTGCTCCAGGTGGTCAAGCTCCTTGAAGGGAAAACCCGTGGCCACGAAGGAGCCGTCCATGTCCGGCCGGCCCGACGTCCGCATGGGTTTGCCGTTCAGGGCCGCGGGGATCTCCCGGCCGCCCGTGTACAGCTCGTCGTGGACGGGGTCGTAGACCGCGCCCAGGACTGGGCGCCCCCCCTCGATCAGGCCCACGGAGACACAGTAGACGGGTATGCCGTGGACGAAGTTGTTGGTGCCGTCCAGCGGGTCCACGCAGAAGAACCGGCCCTCGGTGCCGGAGGCCGTCCCCGACCCCTCTTCGGCCAGGAGCGGGATGTCAGGGAAGCCCTCGGCCAGGATGGACTTGATGGCGGCCTCGGACTCTTTGTCGGCCGCCGTGACATAGTCGTTTCTGCCCTTCTCTTCGACCCATTCCAGGCCGTTGGCGCGGGCTTCCTTGAGAATGTCTCCGCCCTTGAGGGCGGCCCGGATCATTACGTCGAGCATGTGCTGCATGGTCTACTCCCGATCTTCGTCGTCCTTGTTGCGCCGGTGGGCGCGGGGGTGGGCCGAGTCGTATACGGCCTTGAGCTGAGCCGTCGCCACGTGCGTGTATTTCTGGGTTGTGGACAGGCTGACATGGCCGAGGAGTTCCTGGATGGTCCTGAGGTCCGCGCCCCGCGACAGGAGGTGCGTGGCGAAGGAGTGGCGCAGGGTGTGCGGCGAGGCGTCCTTGTCCGAGGGGATGGCCGGCAGGTATTTCTCCACGATGCGCTGGAGCGACCGCGAGGTGAGCCGTCCCCCCTTCAGGTTGACGAAGACGGGGTCCCCCGGCCGGGCCGGAAACCGGCTGTTGCGCTCGGCCAGGTAGGCCGCCAGTGCGCGCTCGGCAGGTTCGCCGAAGGGTACGATGCGCTCCTTGCGCCCCTTGCCGATGACGCGGACGAGGTGTTCTCCGACGTGCAGGCGCTCGAAGTCCAGACCGACGACCTCGGACGCCCGCAGGCCCGTGGCGTACAGGAGCTCGAGCAGCGCGTGGTCCCTGAGGCCGCCGAGGCTCCCGGCATCGGGAGCGGGCACGCCTTCCACGAGCGCCGCGGCCTCGTCCTCCGTGAGCACCCGCGGGACCTTCTTGAGCTGTCTGGGCGTGTGGAGCGCCCTGGCGGGGTTGGAGGCGACCGTGCCTTCGCGGTGGAGAAAGCGGAAGAAGCTCCGGAGCGTGGCGAGCTTGCGCATTACCGTAGACTTGCTCAGGCCCTTCTGGTGCAGGTGCCCCAGGTAGGCTCTGAGCGTGAGCGTGTCGATGTCCGCAGGAGCCACGTTGTCGCCGAAAAGCTTCTTGAGAAAGGCCTGGAACTGCGCGAGGTCCGAGAGGTAGTTGCGCAGGGTGTGGTCCGAGAGTCTCTTCTCGTCCCGCAGGTAGCGCTCGAACTGCTTCACGAACTTCTGCATCGAAGCCTCCGATGGACGGACCCTACGATCCTAAAACCTCTTCGAGGTGGCTCCTGAGGGCCTTGATGGCGCGGCCGCGGTGGCTGAAGCGGTCCTTGTCCGCCTGGCTCACGCACCCGAAGGTTCTGCCAAGCTCCTTGTGAAAGAAGACAGGGTCGTAGCCGAATCCGCCGGTCCCTTCGGGTTTTTCGGTGATGAGGCCGTCAACCCGGCCCCGGAAAACCGCTTCCCCGCCGGTCGGGTCGATGAGGACCACCACGGCCTCGTAGTAGGCCGCCCTGTCTTCACCCTTGAAGGCCTTCATCCGCTCGAGCAGAAGCACGTTGTGGGCGTCGTTGTCCCGCGTGCCGCCGTAGCGGGCCGAGTAGACACCCGGCTCACCGCCGAGGGCGGGGACCACGATGCCCGAATCCTCCGCCGCCACATATGCGCCCGGTAGAAGGGAGGCGTAGCCCCTGGCCTTCAGCCTCGCGTTCTCCTCGAAGGTGGTGCCCGTCTCCTCGACCTCGGGCGGGTCGCCCAGGTCCTGGAGAAAGAAGACCTCGATAGGGAGGCCCTCGAGGAGGCCCCTGATTTCTCTCTGTTTTCCGGGGTTCCCGGTTCCGAAGAGGATCTTTGCGCGTCTGCTCATACAGGTTTCCTTCTGTGTCTCGCCCGGCCCGCCGCGGCCCGCCGGCCTCGTCGGTCCCCGGATATGCGGTACCCCGCGCCCGGGCGGTTTATTCCTTGACCCGCCGGACACGACCGCCGAGAGCCCGCAGGCTCTTCTCGAGGCTCTCGTACCCCCGGTCCAGGTGGTAGATGCGCCGGATTTCCGTAACGCCGCCTGCGCATAGCCCCGCGAGAACGAGGCAGGCCGAGGCGCGCAGGTCGCTGGCCATGACAGGCGCGCCGCTCAGCGGGCGAGGGCCCGCGATCACGGCCAGGTTGCCTTCGATCCGGATGTCGGCACCCATGCGCACGAGTTCCGGCACGTGCATGAAGCGGTTCTCAAAGATGGTTTCCTTCACCGTTCCCGTCCCTTTCGCCTGACTCAGCAGGGCCATGAACTGCGCCTGCAGGTCCGTGGGGAAGCCGGGAAAGGGTTGGGTGACGATGTCCGTGCTGACCAGCTTCCTCGGGGCAGCCACGCGGACCTTGCTCTCGCCCGCGTCCACCTTCGCGCCCATGCTTCTCAGCTTGAGCAGGAGGGCCTCCAGGTGTTCGGGTTCCACGTCCGTGCACGTGACGTCGCCCCCCGTGATGGCGCCCGCGATGAGCAGCGTGCCCGCCACGATGCGGTCGGGGATGCACGTGTGCGTCACGCCGTGCAGTTCCCTGACGCCCTCCACGCGGATCGTGTCCGTCCCAGCCCCTTCGATGTGCGCGCCCATGCCCGTAAGCATGCCGGCAAGGTCCACGATCTCGGGTTCGCGCGCTGCATTGCGGACCACCGTCTCGCCTTCGGCCAGGACGGCCGCCATGAGGATGTTCTCGGTACCGCCCACTGTGGTCTTGTCGAAGACCACTTCGGCGCCCTTGAGCTTCTTCGCCGTCGTTTCCACGTACCCGTGCTCGACACGGATGTCCGCGCCCAGGGTGGCCAGCGCTCTGAGATGCAGATCGATGGGCCGCGCGCCGATGGCGCAGCCGCCCGGCAGGGAGACGCGCGCCCGCTGGTACCGGGCGAGCATGGGCCCCAGAACGAGCACGCTGGCGCGCATTCTTCTCACGAGGTCGTAGGGCGCCTCGAGGTCGCCGTGGCCGTTGGCGGCGCGGACGGATAACCTGCCGCCGGGCTTGCCTTCCACGTCGGCGCCCAGGTGCTCCAGCACGCTGAGCATTGAAATGATGTCCATGTGCCGGGCGGAACTCGTAAAGCGGACCTGCTCGGTGGTGAGGAGCGACGCCGCCATGCACGGCAGGAGCGCGTTCTTCGCGGGCCGGACCGCAACAGTCCCCTTAAGCGGCACACCGCCTTTGATGATGAATTTGTCCATGCTGCCTCCTGCAGGAGGACAGTATACAGGGTTCTTTGATTTGGGAATTGGGCTTGGCGAATTTGGAAATCGGGATTTGGGATTGCGGATTTAAACGACGGCGAAGGACGGGCCTTCGAAGACCCGCCCACGCCCCGATCACTTGATCACTCGACTACTACAGCGGCAAACCCTCTGCCGTTTTCCAAATCCAAAATCCAAAATCCCAAATCCGAAATTCCCTCACTCCCCGTGCTCCACGTTAACGAGGGCCTGGTCGACGGGGCCGGTCTCGACGAGGGCGTGGACACCGTATTCGTGGACGAGGAGTCCTCCGTTGTGGGCCGTATTCGCCAGAACCACGGATCCTCCCAGGTACAAGAGGAGAAAGACGAGGGTCAGGACGGCGCTGGGCACCCGGTCCAGTTCCTTGCGGAGGAGCCGCGGCCCGAAGAGGATCACGGCGAAGACGACCGTGAGGATGGTGAAGATGACCCTCGTGGTCTCTGCGAGTTCCTCGTGGTGCTCCAGCACCTTGCTTACCGCGGGCGTGCGTTCGGCAAGTTCGCCGGCGGCCTCGCCCGTGGACACGGCAATGAAGGTGGACGCCGTGCCAAGGGCCATGACGACGAGGGCCGCCATGGCGAAGGAGCGCCCGCTCTTCTTCATGAACAGGCCGAGTACGATGAGCACGGGCGCCACCAAAAGGAGCCCGATGGGAAAGTGGATGATGAGCGGATGGAGCGCGTCCCAGCTCGGAATGGGCGGAAATTCGATCATGGCCAGCCCCCTTCTGTCGGACCTGGTTCCCGGGACCCGCCGCCTCGACGGGCGGCGGGCCGTTCGGGGTTACGGAGAGCTTCAGTCGACGGTGATGTACTTGTCGACGGGATTGAAACAGGACGGGCACTTGTCGAAATCGATCTTTGTGGTCGTGTAGCCGCACACCGTGCAGACGTAGTACGTCATCTTACTGCTGCCCTTGAGGCCGTCGAGGTTGCTCAGGGCCTGGGTGTACATCTTGGCGTGCTCGGTCTCGGCGGTCTTGGCGTAGTTGAAGGTCTTGATGGCGGCCTTGTTGCGTTCCCGGCGGGCCTGCTTGAGGAAGTCGGGGTACATGGTGTCGCGTTCGTAGGATTCGCCCTCGATGGCGGCTTGGAGGTTCTCGCGCGTGGACTTCACGTCCGGGGTCTTGACGTCGGCGACGGGCGTGCCGCCCATGGCCTTGATCACCTCGGCGTGGTTGGCGGCGTGGAACTTTTCGGCGCGGGCCGCCGCCCTGAAGAGGCTGGCCACCTGACCGTACCCTTCCTCGTCGGCCTTCTGCGCGAAGGCGAGGTAGCGGGCGTGCGCGTTGCTCTCGCCGTTGAAGGCGGTCTGCAGGTTTTCGAGAGACTTCGTGGGCGCCTGCGCCGCCTTCGGTGCGGTGGCGAGCAGGGAACCGGCGAGGATCCCCACGGTCAGGACGGAAGCGGCAAGGATTGCGAAGCGGCGGTTTCTGGTCTTGTTCATGGACCTTTCCTCCTTGATTGTTCACCCGATTTGGAGCACCGCGCCGTGCGGTGCCGGCGTCCCTGTAAGAGCAATCAACGTGCCAGGGAGGTCGTTCGGCATGAATCGCGTTGTATTCGTTGACTAAGTGGTGATTCCTGGAAGCGGCCGGAGCGTTGCGGCGTGGGAATTTTCGAACGATTTCGGACTGCGCGTCAAAAAATCTGAACGAGATCGGGACGCCTCAGCGCCTGCCCGCTTCAAGGCCGAATTTCTTCAGCTTGTAGGCCATGTCGCTGCGCGATATGCCCAGCCGCCGCGCCGCTTCCGCCTGCACGCCGCCCGCGGCCTCCAGCGCTTTGACCAGCAGCCGGCGCTCGACGCTCTCGAGCGTCCGGCGGAGGTCCGTGCCTTCGGGGACGGTTTCGCCCGGCACCTGCCCCCCATCCGACACCCGTATGGAGGGAAACGCGGCGGGCGAGAGGTCGCCGTCGCCCGACAGGATGTACGCACGTTCGATGAGATTCCTCAGTTCGCGGACATTCCCCGGAAAGGCGTAGTGCACGAGTCCGTCGAGCGCGGCCGGGGCGATCCTGCGCCTGGGCACCTTAAGGTCCCTGGCCACCTGGTCCAGGAAGTGTTCCACCAGGAGGGGGATGTCCTCCGCGCGATCCCGAAGGGGGGGTATTTCCAGCGGCACCACGGCCAGCCGGTAGTAAAGATCCTGCCTGAACAGGCCCTTTTCCACCCACCGGGGCAGGTCACGGTGTGTGGCCACAAGGATCCGGACGTCCACCTTGCGGGCGGCCGTGCTCCCGACGCGAACCACCTCGCCGTCCATCAGGACACGCAGGAGCTTGGCCTGGAGGGCAAGGGCCATTTCGCCGGCCTCGTCCAGGAACAGGGTCCCCTCGTGCGCGGCCTCGAAGAGCCCCTGCCGGGTCCGGTCCGCGCCGGTGAACGCTCCGCGCTCGTGGCCGAAGAGTTCGCTGTCGAGCAGGTTCTCGGCGAAGGCGGCGCAGTTGACGGCCAGGAAGGGCTTTGCGGCGCGCCGGCTGCGGCGGTGGATGGCCCTGGCCACGAGTTCCTTGCCCGTGCCCGTCTCGCCGCTGATAAGGACGGTGGTGCTCGTCGGCGCCACTTTGGCCACGGTCTGGCGCACGCGCTCCAGAGCTGGGCTCGCCCCCACAAGGTCGTCCTGGACGCGCATCCTCAGGACCTGCCCGCGGAGAAGTTCGTTCTCCCGGACCAATGCCGTCCGCTCGCAGGCCCGGCGGACCACGGCCCTGACCTGCTCCGGCTGGAACGGTTTGGGCAGGAAGTCGAATGCCCCCTGCCGCATGGCCTCCACCGCGAGTTCCACGGTGGCGTAGGCGGTGATGAAGACGACCGGGAGGGACGGGTCGGCCTCGCGGCAGGCCTCGAGTACGTCCATGCCCTGCCCGTCTTTCATTCGCTGGTCCGTCAGCACGCATTCGAACACCCCGGATTCGATCAGCGCCTTCGCCTCCGACAAGCCCGAGGCCTCGCTCACCGATTGCCCGTCGTCTTCCAGGATGGACGCCAGAACGCGGCGCATGTTGACCTCGTCGTCAACGACCAGAATTCTCGGCATCGTTTCTCCGCTGTGGCTCCGGCGCGGGTATGTACAGGTCGAAACGGACCCGCCCGGGTTGGTTGGCCGCGAGAACCAGGCTTCCACCGTGTGCCTTCGCAATGCTTCGTGCGATGGATAACCCCAATCCGGTTCCCTTGTCCTTTGTGCTGTAGAAGGGTTCGAAAATATTGGCGGCGATCTCCTCCGGGATGGGTCCCGCACCATTTTCGACGAAAAAGCGTGCGCCACCGTCCGGGCTTCCCTCGGCCCCTACGGTCACCGCCCCGCCGGCCGGAGTGGCCTCCAATGCGTTCAGGGCGAGGTTGAGCAAAGCCTGGTGAACCTGGTACGGATCGAAGGACGAGACGGCGCCCTCCGGGGCCGCCGTCCGAATCTTTATACCTCCGTCCTCGGCCTTGGCCTTTGCGAGTCCGCCCACGTACCCTACCGTCGTCTCAAGGCCGGTCTGCCGGATTTCGGGCGGTCTGACCCGGGCGTACTCGAGGAACTCCGTGGTCAGTTTTTCCAACCGTTCGGCTTCCGTGATGACGATGTCACACATGCCCTCTTTCTCGAAGCGCGCTATCTCGCCCTTCCTGGCAAGCGAGAGGGAACTGACGATCATGGCCACCGGGTTGCGTATCTCGTGGGCCATGGCGCCCGCCAGCCGCCCAACGGCCGCGAGTTTCTCCTTTTCCACGAGGCGGTCCCTCGTCCTGCCCAGCTCCTCGAGGCTGGCCACGAGCCGGGCCTGCTCGCGGCGGAGGTGCTGGACCAGGTACCACACGACCAGGGCCGCGACGAGGTAGAAGACGGCTACGTTGGCAGCTTCGAAGTATTCGCTCACCGACGCCGGTGGGTTCCACCCGAAATAGAGCCAGACTTCCAGCTCCGTCAAGATGCCGGCCGCAACCGCCACCACGCCGACTCCGACGAGGCTGAAGCGAAAGGCGGCCGCCACGATCGGCACCACCATGAGGACGACGTAGTGGCTGTCCTCCAATCCGCTCAGGGCGCCCATCACGGAGATCAGGAAGGCGAAGGCCATGTTGAGCCAGACGGACAGACGGGAGTAGACCAGAAGGAACCTGCCGCTGGCCGGAAAGCGAAGGCCGTTGAGGACGATCAGTTCAACGGTCTGCATGAGAAAGCGGGCGCTCAGCACCAGAAAGAAAAGCCGCGACGGGTGGCCGAGCGCGGGCATGAGGAGGGCGTGGACCAGGATGATGCCGGCAAGGATGGCGAGGTTCAGGAGGATGAGGGCGGACTCCTGGCGCCTCAGGTTTTCGAGTTCGCCGTCCTGCGGCGCTTTTCCCGGCGTGGCCGCGGTGATCGCCAGCCTTCTGTGGTCGGCCCTGAACACGTCCCCTCCCCGCGTCTTGTCAAGCCGGCTGAATCAGGCCTCGTCTTCCCTTCCCGGCGGCGAGTCGCCGGACGCCCGGGCCTCCGAAAGCGACGGGAAGATCTCCGTCCGGTAGACCCGAAAAACCTCCAGCGCGATGGTGAACATGAGCGGCCCAACGATGATCCCGAGGAACCCGATGGTGGCCAGCCCCCCCAGCACGCCGAGCAGGATGACGAGCAACGGCATCCTGGACCGGCCGCTGATGAAGTAGGGCCGGATGAAGTTGTCGATCGAGGAGACCACGGCGATGCACCAGATGGCAAGGATGGCGGCCTTTCCGTATTCCCCCATGGCCATGAGGTAGAGGGCGCCCGGCACCCACACGAGCGCCGTGCCGACGACGGGGATGAAGGCCGCCACGACCATCACCGCCCCGAAGAAAGCGGGCGACGGAAGGCCCACGATGGCGAAGCCGATGCCGCCCAGGATGCCCTGTACGATGCACGTCAGAACGATCCCGTACAACACGGCCGAGACCACCCGCCTGACGGCGTCGTTGATGATCGCCTTGTCCTCGTCCTTGAGCGGCACGATGTCCCAGAAGGCCGTCGTCATCTTGTGCCCGTCGCGGAAGGCGAAGAAGAGCACGGCGACCATGATGAAGAACTTGAAAACGGCCCCGAAGGCGCCGACGAGAAACTTCTTCGAGGCTCCCATGAAGATGCCCGCCAGGCCATTCATGGCGTTCAGCAGGGTCGGCTTGAGGTCCAGGTTGCTGACGTACGGATCGAGCTTGTGCATGACTGCGGCGATGGTCGGGTTCGACAGGAGCTCCTGCCGCCCCGGGATGTGGCCCGTGGAGGCGTACTTCTGAAGGGCGACCACCACCTCGGTGGCCTGGCTCGCGAAGAGGACCATGAGCACAACGAGGGGAATGACGATCAGCAGCGTCACGACGGCCGTGGCCACGAAGGCGCCGAGATTCTCCTTCCCCCGGCACCGCCTGCAGCACCAGTTCCGCAGTGGATAGGCGCCGAGGGCGATGACGCCGGCCCAGGCCAGCGAGGACAGGAACGGCGAGAGCAGGAGCACCATGAGCACGACCACTGCGGCCAGCGCCGAGAAGTAGACGAGTGCCATGAACACGCCCTTGTTCATTCCGTACCTCCGCGAAGGGTGCCGCGCACAGTATACGGTAAAGACCCGCGGCGGTGAAGGTCCGGCGCGCTCTGCGGGTGCGGGATGCAGCGCCCACGGAGGTACTGCATGTGGAAGCCTGCCGAGGGGGCGCCCGTCAGAAGGCCTTGCTGAGGCCCAGATAGACGGCCCGCCTGGGAGCATACTGGGGGGCGAAGACACCGATTCCGGTTCCGTCCCGCAGAAGGTTCACCCGGTCGAACACGTTCAGCACGCTCACGCGTCCCTTGAGTCTGCCGAGTCCCGGAGCCTTGAAGGTCCAGGCGCCTCCGACGTTGCACTGCAATGTTGCGGGCACGTGGCCGATGTTGGCGAAACCGGCGCGCAGACCGCTCCCGTAAAGCACGTCCGCGGTAAAGGTCAACCGGCCGGCCTCATAGGATGCTCCGGCCGACGCCGTCCAAGTCTGGTCGTGGTCGAGGTGCACCCAGTGGTCCGCAATGTAGGCCAGTTCGTCGGCGTCGAAGTTATACTGGCCAGAAGCCACCGTCCTGCCGAGGGCCACGGACCAGGCGCCGTTGACGTAGGCGCTGAAGCCGTCCCGCCGGTAGGACCCTGAGAATTCGAGCCCGTAGACTTTCCCTCTCTTGTAATTGAAGGGGGCGTAGATCAGGGCCTGGCCGAACTGTCCCTCGTCCAGAAGGTGCTGCACGATCTTGTAGTAGCCGTCGAGACTGAACTCGAGGTGGGGAGAAAGACTATGGATGAACCCCAGGTCAAAGCTGTGGGATCTCTCGGGAACCACGCTGGTGTTGGCCCCGGAGGGCAGGGCGTTCGTCGTTCCCCGAAACTTTTCAATGCTCGTGGGGGCGATGAGTTCGGTGGGCGGCGGAGTGAAGTACCGGGCGTAGCCTAAGTGGATGGACGTGCGTTTGGACAACCGCCAGACGAGCCCTACCCTCGGACTCAGCTGACTGCTGCGGGTGTATCCGTCCAGCAAGTCCCCCCGCAATCCGGCGTTCACCGTGACACGATCCGAAGGTCGCCACTCGTCCTGCAGGTACAGCCCGTACAGAAAGGCTGTCTTGGCATGGTTATCGACGATGGAAAGTGGCACGGTGTCCGTTTGAGCGCCGGGGTCTCCCGGGAAGACCGCCGCGGAGTTGTCGCTGATTGCCCGTTCGCCGCTCGCGTAGAAGCCCCCGCGTATGGTGTGCCGACCACTGGTCCACCACGTGAGGTCCCCCTGAATCCCGTTGCTGAAGCTGCTCCTGAAAACGTCCGACGCGACCCCGTTGTAGATGAGATCTCCGACGGGATCGGGCGTGAAGTGGATACTCGAGTATCGGCTGAAAAGCGAGAACTGGTAACCGAACCGTGTCCCCTTGAGCCCCTTGAGTCCGAAAAGCATCCAGTGGTTAACCTCGCGCTGGTTTTCGTCGGTGAGCTGGGACGGCTCCGGGGCATGGCTCGCCAGTTGATACTGAGGCGCCAGCCCTGGAGGGCTCGGGATCTGAAAGCGGTCCGAGGACGTGCCAACGGCCAGGTTGGCGACAACGTCGCCGCCTGCGGGAAAGGTGAAATAGCCGAAAGCTCGTTGCTGCAGGGTGTGGTCGTGGACTGGCGTGGGCGACGGGTCGGGCGCCGCCACGCCGAGGTCGTTCTCCGTCCAGGTTCCCGTCACGAAGTAGCTCAGCCGGCCCGTCTGGCCTCCGTAGTCCACGCTGGGGGACCACGTCCCCCGGCTTCCACCGTACAGGTCGACCAGGCCGCCCTTCGAGAGGTTCCCCGTCTTCGTGTAGATGTCCACCACGCCCGCCGTCCAGTAGGCGTATTGGGCGGGAAGCGTCCCCGTCATGACGTCGATGCGGTCCGCGAGGCGCGCCTCTAGGACCTGCCCGAAACCCTTCAATCCCTCTGGCAGTAGAATGCCGTTCAGACGATACTGCATGTTGGCATGTTCGCCCCGCATGTGGAGTTCGCCGTTCGCGTCCCGCGCCACACCGGGCTGCCGGGCCACGATTCCAGAGATCGAGGTATTTTGCCCCTGCGGCAAGGCCTCGATCGCCTTCCGCGTCATCTGGTAGACGTCGCCGCCGCTGGACGGGGCCAGCCTGAGCCGGCTCGGAGGCGGCGCGGCCGTCACCTCAACTGACGTCCCGGCCTCGCTCAGGGTGAAGGGGAGGTCCACCATCGTTCCAGCCGGAACCTTGATCTGTCTTCGGACCACCGTACCGTAGCCTTGACTGCTCACCTTGACCTGATAAATCTCTCCCGCCGACAGGCCGGGTATCATGTAACGGCCCTTCAAGTCCGTCGCGCCCGTCCGTGCTTTGAGGAGAGACGCCCCGCTGACTTCGACGAACGCCCCGGGTATGGGACGTCCCGCTTCGTCCGCGACCGTACCCCTGATGGCGCCGCTATTGCGGCCGGCGGCGAAGGCGGCCTGCGCCCACAGGATGACGGCCAGAAAGGACAAAATGACGGCTTTCGCGATCAGGATTCCACAGTTGCTCGATGTTTTCTTCAACACATTCCCCTCTGCGCGGCCTGGACGCTCTGGCCCCGCCGATCAAACGGCACAAGCCATGGACGTCCGGGTTGCGCATCTCGCGTATTCCGCCTGATCGACACCGGCGGGCGCGCTTTCACTTCCCGAAACAGTACTTTCTGCTAAGGCTTCAAAGCGGGATAGAAGGAGGGGGAGGACCTCGAATGCTGGCCGAAAGGGGTTTCCGGCCTGGCGAGCTAGGCAGCTGGACCGGTCTCTCCGGCCATACCACATGGGGCACCGGAGGAAGAACGATGGCAGGAATCGGTCCGTTCAGGCCTCCCCGGAAGGTGGCGCAGATCGGACACATGACCAGGCCCGGCGCCAGGGCCGTCTGGTGAGGCCCGAGCTTGATCTGGGGGTGGGTATGCAGGACGGCCAGGAGCATGAAGAGAGGGAGCCAGATAGCCAGAATGCGCCTAAGCCAATTCGTACGCATGATGACCTACAATACCCGAAGACAGGACCGCGGGTCAACGGGCATTACCGGCCGCCGGCCTGTGTTAAGCTCGTACTTACGATAGATGATTGACAGACGTTTCAGGAGGTTTCGAATGCGCGTAAAAAAAGCCGTCATCCCTGCCGCAGGGCTCGGTACGCGGTTTCTTCCGGCCACCAAGGCGTCTCCCAAGGAAATGCTGCCCGTGGTCGACAAACCGGTCATTCAGTACGTCGTGGAGGAGGCCGTCTCCGCCGGCATCGAATCGATCCTCATCATCACGGGCCGCGGCAAGGAAGCCATCGAGAACCATTTCGACGTTTCCTATGAGCTGGAGCGCTTCCTCGAGGACCGCGGGAAGCTCAACGAGCTGAGCATCGTGCAGGCCATAGCGTCCATGGTCGAGGTGACCTACCTCCGCCAGAAGGAGGCCCTGGGACTGGGCCACGCGGTCCTGTGCGCAAAGACCTGGGCCGGCCACGAGCCCTTCGCCGTCTTTCTCGGCGACGACATCGTGGTCTCCGAAACTCCGTGTATGCAGCAGATGATCGAGGTGTTCGACCGGACCGAATCGAGCGTCCTCGGGGTCATGGAGGTGCCCAGGGACCAGACCTACAAGTACGGCATAGTCTCCGGCACGGCCGTCGACGACCGCCTGATCGACGTGGACGACATCGTGGAAAAGCCCAGGCCGGACGTGGCGCCATCCGCCACTGCCGTGGTCGGCCGCTACATCTTCACACCCGCAATATTTGAGGAACTCGAAAAGACGGAAAAGGACGCAGGCGGCGAGATCCAGCTCACCAACGCCATCCGCACGCTGCTTTCGCGCGAGAAAGTCCACGCCTACCGATTCGAGGGACGGCGCTACGACACGGGCGACCGCCTGGGCTTCCTCAAGGCGACGGTCGAGATCGCCCTCGACCGTCCCGATCTGTCGGAGACCTTCGCGGCCTATCTGGCCGATCTCGTGGCCCGGCGGGCGAAGAAATAGAATCACCCCCTTCAGCCGTTCCAGGAACGGGAGGTTGCAGCGTGCGCTCATACCTTCGCACATTCGGCGTCCTAGCCGCCGCTTTCGCCTGCCTGGCGACGCTCATTGCGGGCCTTCCGGCCCCCCGCGCCGCGGCCTCGAAAGACGGCCTGCTCTGGCCCCTGCCCATGCGCGAGGGCTGTACGTCGAGCTTCGGCGAGTACCGCCGGACACACTTCCACGGCGGCGTCGACATGCGGACGAGCCGGAGCATCGGTTGGCCGTGCTACGCGGTTGCCGACGGTGCGGTGGTGCGCATCCGCCGCGAGGCGGGAGGCTACGGCCGGGTCCTTTACCTTCGGCTGGACGACGGACGGACAGCCGTCTACGGCCACCTGTGCCGCTACGAGAACAGGAAGCTCGGGCTGGAGGACGCGCTTTTCAAGGCCTGCGAGAAGGCGGGAAAGTCTTTTCCGGGCACCGTCACCCTGGATCCGCCGCGCCGGGTGAAGGCGGGCGACGTCGTCGCCTACTCGGGCGACCTGGGTGTGGGAAGCCCGCACCTTCACTTCGAGATACGCCGCGGCGAGCGGTTGTGCGATCCGTTCAGGGAAGGCCTTCCGTTGCCCAACGGGGTGACGCCGCCGGTGATCCGGGGCGTGCGGTTCGTCCCTCTCGACGCGGACGCCTCGGTGAACGGGAGCCTGGAACCGGTCCTTGTGAAGGCAGTGCCTGCGGGGCGCCACCGCTACAAACTGGGCCGCGGCGTCTGGGTGAGCGGCCGCGTGGACGTCGAGGCGGTGGTCACGGACCACCTCGGGATCCCGGGGAACAACACGGGCATCACGGAATTGCGGGGCTTCGCGGACAAACGCCCCTTCTTCGACATGGACCTCACCTGCATCAGCCTCGAACGCTACAAGGAATCGCCCTATCTCTTCGACCCCGGGGGCGATCTGCCTGGCAGCACAGCCTACCGCCTGCGAAAGCTGCCGGCCATGCACGTCCATGGGATCCGTGGGACGGGCTTTCCTTCGGGTCTCGGCGAAGGCCCGCACGAGTTGAAGATCGTGGCCGCAAACAGCGCGGGGCAACCGTGCGAACTTACGGGCACCGTCAGGGTGGCGCCGGATCCTGTGGACTCGCGCCTTTCCCTGCCCGGCACCGGATACGCGCTGCGCGGGCTCGAGATCCTTCCGGCCGGCATCATGCTCAAGCTGTCGCGCACCGGCGAGAAAGGCGTGACGCCCGTCACGGTGGGCGGCGAGCCGGTGCTTCATCTGCGCGTCAGGATGCTGGGCGGGGGAAGAATTCACGCGCTTTTACCCGCCGCGGACCTGCCACGCAGGGGAGGTTCCCTTGTTCTGGGGAAGGACAGGACGCCGTGGTTCCTGGCCTCCGGTCCCGGTGACGTGGCCGACGGTGGTTTTCACCTGTCCGTTCCCGCGGGGGCCGGCGCCGCCGTCAAGGCGGTTCGGGCAGGCTCGTTTGAGAGCGGCTCGGCGTACTACTGCAAACTCGGTCCCTACGAACGGACCTTCGATGCCGACGTCACCTTCCCGGGCTTCAAGCCCCGGCCGAAGCTCGGCGTCTACCTCCGCGAGCGCCACGCCTTCCTGGATAACTGGACGGGGAAGCCGGTCCCCTTCTTCCGGGACGGGACCTACGGACTCGCCAAAGACGTGACGGCGCCCTACTGGGGGCGTCCCCGGCTCGTCACCATTCCCCATCTCGGCGTCCCCGAGTTGCGCATCCGCCTGAGGGACCACGGAAGCGGCCCGGACCTGCGCACCCTGCGTCTGAAGCTGGACGGCCGGGAGGCCTTCGCCGACTGGGACCCGGACACCGGCCAGGTCCGCATCGACCTGAGCCGAATCAGGGCTGGACGCCACACGCTCTCGGGAACCTGCAGCGACTTTGCCGGGAACGCCGCGAGGCTCCCGGCCCGCATGTTTACGCTGCATCGCGGGAAAAATCGGCGGTAGTCAGACCGCCCGGTGGAGTATCCTCTCCCGGAAGAGCCGCCCGAACTCAATGAAGGCCAGGGGTTTGGCGTAACCCATCAGCCACCGGAGAACCTCGTAGCACACCCAGGCAAGGTACAGGAAGGCCACTTCCTCGCGGGTCGTGGGAACGAAGAACTGCGTCGCGAAGAGCGCGAACAGAGCGACCGCCTCGTACCACGCAAAGGAGAGGTTCGCCAGGAGGCACGCGCCGAGCGCGGACTGGGCGATGGTCAGGAAGATCTCCAGCCGCTGTTCGTGATCGAAGACGATGGGCGAAACGTGACCGGCCGAAAACGCGTAGACGATGGGGATCATGGCGGCCAGCATGGTCCACTGGTTGATGTTGGACGAAACCATGTTCATGAGCGCCATGGGGGCGCCGGTCACCTTCCGTGCCCAGTAGAGGGCCGAAACCTTTTCGGGGAATTCGCTCAGGAGCGGCGCGATCCACTGGATGAAGACGTACTGCGAAATCCCGAGGGTGACCGCAAGGGCCATGAGAGAGTGCAGGAAGGGTGCGGCGGTGTAATAGATGATCACGGCCCCGCCTATGAACAAGCCGCCGATCGTGAGGTTCCGCTGCACCGTAGGAAGCTGGACGATCTTCCGGACGGGCCACTCCTCTTCGTCGGGGTTCTCGAGTTCCTTGGGCGGGATGCGGTTCAGGATGAAGACGTAGACCGCGTAGATGCCCATCAGCGCCACGCTGTCCCATATGCTCAGAGTCCCCTTGATGCAGACGATGCAGAAGTAGAGGATCGAGACGATGAGCCCCATCACCTCCACGCTGTGCTCGACATCGAGCCTGATGCGGGACATCCTCCGCCCGTGCTTGCGGCGGTGGAACCAGGCCGCCGTCAGGTAGATGAGCGGCCATCCCAGCCCCACCAGAAGGCGGAGGGACCCCGTAAAATTCGCGGAGACGAGAGCGGTGCCGTGGGGTGACGTGGGGGCCTGCCAGGCGATGACGGCCTCGACGGCGAATTCCGGCAGGGTCTGGACCCACGCCAGGATGGCCAGCGAGAGGCCCTGGGACATGAAAAACTGGGCCGATTCGGCGGCCCAGGCGATCATGAAAGCACTGCCCACTATGGCGGGGAACGTCCAGAGCGAATGGAGAGCGCTCCCCTTTGCCGCCGCTCCCGCGGCGCTGCTGCCGATCCCTTTCATGCCGTCGCCTTCTCCGCTTCCCGGACTCACCGCCGGCGCATTCCAGATTGGAGCCCGTGCCTAAACAAAGTACTTGATCGGATAGGACCGGTCAAACGGGGAAGAGGCGGGAGAACAATTTGGGGAATTTTGATCTGGGATTGAAAC
>CAZDOY010000042.1:0-20797 GCA_964507185.1 uncultured Thermoanaerobaculia bacterium | reverse complement strand
CATCCCTGTGAGATCTGGGGCGAAAAAAAGGCGCCCGCTCCAAAGAGCGGGCGCCGGAAGGCAGTGAATCACCGGTTGGGACCGGATTCGTGGATGGCGGCTTCGACGGGCAGGATCCAGGCGTGGGTGGACTCGCACAGCCGGCTGTCGGCGATGCATTGCTTGATGCAGGCCATGACCTCGTCCACAGATTCGTCCGGAATAACGGCTATGACGGCCACCGATGCACCCGGGTGAACGCGGTCACCCATCTTGGCGCCCGAACGGCCGGAGCCGAAAACCTCGGGGATAAGGGTGTAAGCGGACACGCCCTTTTCCTTCAGAGTGTTCATGCAGTGGGGTTCGTACTCGCTGTCGGTCACCAGAAAGAGCATCTTCATCGTGAACTCCTCAGAGGGTGTGCGCGGGAGACGGCCGGCCGCTCGGCGACCGGCCGTCTCCCGGCTCACGCCGTCACTCCTCTTCTTCGGCAAAATCCTCGTCCCGGACGGGGGCCTTGTCGCCGTAGAACAGAACGTAAAGCACCGGGATTGCGCCCCAGGACAGCAGGGTGGACGCCACCTCGCCGGCCATGAGTGCGATGGCCATGCCCTGGAAGATGGGGTCGGCCAGCATGACCGACGACCCCACGACCACGGCGAGAGCCGTGAGCAGCATGGGGCGGAACCGCACGGCCCCGCCTTCGACCACGGCATCCTTGACGGGCATGCCCTGCCGCATCTTGATTTCAGCGAAGTCGATGACCAGGATGGAGTTCCTGACCACAATGCCGGCCAGGGCTATGAAGCCGATCATGGAAGTGGCCGTGAAGAAGGCGCCCATCAGGCCGTGAGCCGGGATGATGCCCACCAGCGAGAGCGGGATGGGGGCCATGATGGCCAGCGGCGTCAGGTAACTCTTGAACCAGCCCACAACCAGGATGTACATCAGTACGAGCACGAGGGCGAAGGCGATGCCCAGGTCCCTGAAGACTTCGTAGGTGATCTGCCACTCGCCGTCCCACTTCATGGTGTAGTGATTCTCAACGAAGGGCAGGTGGGTGTAGAGCCTCTCCAGCCCCACGGATCCGTCGGGAAGTTTGAGCTTGGCGAGCTTCCTGTTGAGCTTGAACATGGCGTACACGGGGCTTTCCTCAACGCCCGCCACGTCGGCAACCACGTAAACGACCCGCTTCAGGTTCTTGTGGTAGATGTCCTGCGGCACGGTCGTCTTCACCACGTCAACGAGCTGAGAAAGCGGGATCATGGTGCCCTGCCTGTTCTGGAGCTGCAGGGAAGACAGGGCCGAAAGGTCGTAACGGGCCGCCCGGGGCAGGCGGACCACGATCGGCACGGGATCGCGTTCTCTGGCCATGTGAGCGTCGGTCGCGGGAGCCCCGTGGACGGCCATGGACACGGCGTGCGTGACCTCCATCACCGAGAGGCCGGCCGAGGCGACCTTCTTCGGGTCCACCTTGAGGTCGACTTGTTCCTGGGGCGCCAGGGCGAAGATATCGCTGTCCACGATACCAGGCGTGTTCCTGAAGAGCTTCAGGACTTCATGGCCTACCTTCTCCTGGCCGGTGTAGTTGGGGCCGTATACCTCGGCTACCAGCGATGAGATGACGGGCGGCCCGGGCGGTATCTCCACTATTTTGAGGGCCACGCCCAGTTTTCTGGCCAGGGGTTCCAGCAGGACGCGGGCCTCCTTGGCAAGGTCGTGGCTCTGCTTGCTGCGGTCGCCCTTTGGCACGAGGTTGACCTGTATGTCCGCGTCGTATGGCATCCTGCGCATGTAATAGTGACGGACGAGTCCGTTGAACGTGATGGGAGCCGAAGTGCCGGCGTAGATCTGGTAGTCCGTGACTTCCTTCATCTCGGTGAGCTTCTGGGCGAGGGTTTGGGCCGCGCTGAGGCTCTGTTCGAGCGGCGTGCCGGCGGGCATGTCCACCATCACCTGGAATTCGCTCTTGTTGTCGAAGGGCAGCATCTTCACCCGGACGACCTTGAACATGACGAGCGAAATCGCGCCGACCAGGAGGAGCACGTTGATACCGAGAAAAATGAGCCCGTACCTGCGGTTGTGCGTCAGCGGCGTCATGACCTTCCGGTAGAGGGCCAGGAGCCTTCCCATGATCTTCCCTTCCGACTCGTCGGGATGAACCTTGTTCTTGAGGAGGCGGAAGGCTGCCCACGGCGAAACCATGAATGCCACCAGCAGGGAGATCAGCATGGCCGCCGAGGCCCCGACGGGAATGGGCCGCATGTAGGGGCCCATCATCCCCCTGACGAAAGCCATGGGGAGGATGGCCGCGATCACCGTGAAGGTGGCCAGGATGGTCGGGTTGCCCACCTCGTCTACGGCTTCGATGGCCTTTCGCATGAGGCTCCGGCCGTCCTGCATGGTGAAGTGCCTGTAGATGTTCTCCACGACCACGATGGCGTCGTCTACCAATATGCCGATAGAGAAGATGAGGGCGAAGAGCGTCACGCGGTTGAGGGTGTAGCCCGCGAGGTAGTAGATCAGCAGGGTGAAGGCCAGGGTCACGGGCACGGCGATGCCGACAACGATGGACTCCCTCCAGCCCAGCATGAGGGCGATCAAGAGGACCACCGAGAAGGTGGCCAGCAGAAGGTGCTCGATCAACTCGTTGGATTTCTCATTCGCCGTCGCGCCGTAGTTTCTCGTGATGGTCACGTGCAGATCGTCCGGCAGGAGCGTGCCCTTGAGGTCCTCAATCTTCTTTAAAAGGGCCTCGTTCAGAGCCGTGGCGTTGACCCCGGGCCGTTTGGCCACGGCTATGGTCACGGCGGGATACTGGCCCCTGGCGCCGGCGGGGATGCTCTTGACCTCTCCGGCCGCAGGTCCCACTCCGAAGAGGACGTACTGGTCCGGCAGCGGGGGGCCGTTCTCGATCCTGGCCACGTCGCCGAGGTAGACCGGCTTTCCCTGGAAGAAGCCCACGAGCACCGAGGCGACGTCCCTGTCGTCCTTCAGCCAGGACCCCACTTCAAGGCGGATCTCCCTGTTGTCGTTCACGAGGGACCCTGCGGGCAGGCGCGAGTTGAACGCCCGGAGGCTCTGGGCGATCGTAAGCGGGTTCACGTGGTGGGCCGCCATTCTGACCGGGTCGAGCGTCACGCGTACCTGGCGCTTCTGCGCTCCCAGAAGGGTCACCGTGGAGGTGTCGGGTACCGCCCGCAGCTTGACTTCGAGTTCCTGTCCCAGGCGCGTCAGCGTGTAGGCGTCGTAGCCTTTGCCCCAGAGCGTGAGGGCGAGGACGGGCACGTCGTTGATGGAATGCAGCTTGATGAGGGGCATCATGGCGCCCTTGGGCATCTCGTTCATGTGCCCGATGACCTTGTCGTAAATTCTCACGAGGGCCGTATCCTCGTCGGAGTTGACCTTGAAGCGCACGATGACGAGCCCCATGTTGGCGCTCGACGTGGAGTAGACGTACTTGACGTTCGGAATCTCCCACATGAGCTTTTCCATGGGGGAGACGACCCGCCGTTCCACTTCCTGGGGCGAGGCACCGGGCATAGGGATGATGATGTCCACCATGGGCACCTGGATCTGGGGGTCCTCCTCGCGGGGCGTCATGATGACGGCGAAGACGCCCAGAATGAGTGCCGTGATTACGAACAGCAGGGTCAGCTTGTTCTTGATGAAGTAGTGGGCAATCTGCCCCGAAGGACCCACCTTGATCATCGGGTCACCTCCACGGGTGTCCCGTCGGCGAGTCCTTCTGGCACCGGAGCGATCACCAGGTCGCCCGGCCGGAGACCCGATAGAATCTGAACGAGCGAGGTCGTTCTCTGCCCGGTTTGTATCCACCGCAGGCGCGCGATGCCGTTCTCGACCACGTAGACCCCGTTCATCTGTCCCTCGGTGACGAGGGCTGAGGTCGGGATCGCAAGGGCCTTGAGAGCGAAGCTGTCAAACCGCACGTGGGCGAACTGTCCCGGTTTGAGCGCCGCATCCTTCGGGAGCCTGAGCTTGACCGTCGACGTCCGGCTCATGGGGTCTGCGGCACCCACCACTGCCGACACCGCCACGTTGTAGGTCTTGTCGAGGGAGTCCACGGTGACCTCGGCCTTCTGTCCGGGCACCAGCTTGCGTGCCTTTTCCTCGGGAACCGCCACGGAAATTTCCAGGTCGTCGGGATTTTCGAGCGTGAGAATGGGGGCTCCGGGGTAGGCCAGGTTGCCCTCGTCCATCCACTTCTTGGTTACGATGCCCCTGTCGGGAGCGAGAATCTTTCCATACGTCAGGAGTGTTCCCGCCATCTGTAATCTGGCGGCGGCCTGGGCCTTCTGGGCCTCGGCCTGGGCCAGTCCCATTTCGACCTGTTCCAGCTGGTGCTTCGTTACGGCCTTCTCGGCGTAGAGGGACTTGAAGCGCTCGTGATCCCGTTCCGCGTTGCGAAGCGCCACGTCGGCGGCGTCCAGCCCGGCCTTGGCCTGGGCGTAGGCGCTCTTGGCCTCGGACGCGTCCACCTGGACGAGAGGCTGTCCTTTCTTCACCGCCTCGCCCTCTTCGACGAAGACTCTCTGGACGCGGCCCATCATCTTAGTGGAGATCGTGATGGTCTGGCGACTGCCGATATTACCCACGTAGTCTTCGGGCGACGGGAGGTTCCTTTCCGCGGCCGGCGTTGCGTGCACGGAAACCGCAGGTCCCTGGGGCCGTGTTTTCTCCTTGCCCGAGCAGGCAGCCAGCAAGCCCAACGCGGTCACTATCATCAATCCGGTCAGAACTCTTTTCATGTCTCGACTCCAAAGTGATGGAATGGGATCGTCCGGCGGGGCCGGGCTGTTGACGCGCCGCCGTCCCCCGCGCCGTTTCCTCCGCTGCCTGTCCTCTACTTCCCCATGGCCCAGTTGAGGTGGGCCCTTTCAACCAACTCGTCGTGGACCGCCTTCGCCCTGGAGAGGGACGCGGCCGTGAGGGCCGTGTCGGCGTCCAGGAGGTCGGTAATGCCCGCAAGACCTTCCTTGTACCGCAGGGCGACGATGCGCTGGTTCTCCCGGGCCTGGGCCTCGGAGTCCACGGTCACGGCCACGCGCTGCGCTGCGGCCCTGGCTCGAAGCCAGGCGCTCTTGATCTGGACCTCCACCTTGCGCTGCAGATCGATCAGGGCCTTCTGAGCCTGGATCTCCTGCGCGCGTGCGGCCTGCAACCTGCCGGCCCTGCTCCCGCCATCGAAGAGGGGGATCTTGAGTTGGACGCCGAGCATCCAGTTGTCGCCCCAGGCGCTCGAAGTCCACCTCTGGGTGTCTTGCTCGTAAGAGGCCATGACTCCCACCTGCGGAAGGTAGTCCGCTTTGGCCATTCTGGAGCCCTCTCCGGCCTGGCGGGTCTTGAGGAGCATGGCCTTCAGATCTCCGCGTTCGTCCAGTCCCGCCTTCTGGGCATCCTTGAGGGAGGGAAGCGGCTGGGCGGGCGGATTAAAGTCGCCCTCGGGAACTACATCTTTGTCGGTTCCCATGGCATAGGCCAGGTACGCCCTGGCCACCTGACTGTCGGCCTCGCGGGAGGCTTCCTTCTGCTTCATGTCGGCCACGAATACGTGCATGCGGAGCAGGTCGGAGTCCAGCACGAGGCCCTGCTTGTACATGGCTTCGACCTGGGCGAGGTGGGCCTCGGACGTTTTCACCGATTCCCTCATGACGCCCACGGCCTGGCGGGCGAGAAGACTCCCGTAGAAAGCCTCGGTGACGCCCCTGACTACGCTGCTTTCGGCGAAATCGCTTTGGTTCTGAGCCGCTTCCACGCCCATCCTGGCCGCCCTGTAGCCGGCCGTCAGCTTGCCGCCCGTAAAAAGCGGCATCGTCAGTTCGACCCTGGACTGAAAATTGGTGAGCGGTTCCGGATTGTTCAGGGTGGGAACGTAGAAATCGTTCATCCCGAAGTTGGCCTGCGTGAGCTTGCCCATGAATACGTAGACGGGATTGTTCGTACGACTGTAGCTCTCGGTGAACGTAAGATCTGGAATGAAATAGGACCTGGCTTCCTTGAGCTGCCCTTCCTTGACCTTGACGTCCTCCTGCGCCGCCTGCAGCATGGCGTTGTCGGTCTTCGCCTGCCGGACGGCCTGTTCGAGGGTGACCGTCAGCGGTGGGGCGTCCGCCGTCTGCGCGTGAAACGACGGGGCCGCCGATAGAGCGATGACCGCTGCTGCAAGGGCGAAAGAGTAGGCTCCTCTTTTCTTCATCGTACCCCCTTTTTCTTTTTCATCTGGGAAGCGATTATTCCCGGTCAGTATACCTCAAGAGAATTGATGCCGAGGAGAAAAAACGTCTCAAAAGGGCTAGATGCATGGGGGCGGGCGAAGTAACAGAAGGGAGAGACTAGTCGGGATTTTCGAATGTGGAATAGGGATTTGAATCGCTGCAGGGGGCTTGCCGTCGGGGGACGGATTGAAAATGTCGAATGAATGTATTTCTATCTAGACTTCGAAATTCGCCATTTAGCATTCGGCGAAGCCGCACGGCAGCCCGTGGCCGGACAGGGCCGGCCGAGACCGGTGCCGTTGACGTTGTGCAAGGTGGCCCTTACAATCGGTAATAACAGGAGGACAGGGTGCCAGACAATCTCCGGCCGGTAACGGCCACCAGCCTGAATATAGACGCCGAGGACCTTGCCCGGGTCGCGGAGCGCTTCGCGGAACAGGAACACTATGAAGAGGCCGTGGAGCTTTACGAGACGGGCGTCAAGCTCTTCCCCGGCAGTCTGGCCATGAAGATCGGACTCGGCAAGATGCGCAATCTTCTCAAGGCCAGGGAGGAAGAGGAAAGAAGCAGGCTGATGGGCAAGTACCGGGAGGAGCGCGTCCGACAGGACAAGCTTTCCGCGCAGTTCTGCTCCATGGGCGAAATCTTTGAGAGGAAGGACCAGGAAGAAAAGGCCTTCGAATGCTACCACCTTGCGCTCATGCACAATGGCTCGAACGAATCCGCGCACTTCGCCCTGGCTCGCCTCTTTTACAAGGGCAACGACTTTCCCAGCGCGATCAAGGAACTCAAGGCCCTCATCGCCGTGAATCCCTTCAATGCCGAGGCCCATGCCCTTCTCGGCCGCGCACTTTTCTACCTCAAAAACTACAAGGCGGGGCTCGCGAGCATCGTGGACGCCATGATCCTCGACAGCGCGGCGGGGCGATCGCCCGCACCGGAGCTGCAGGAGAAATTCAAGTATCTTCAGGAAAAGCTCAACGTCCGGAGCAAGGCCGCCAGAAGCGAACTCTTCAGGCGCAGGCTGTCGCTTTTTCACCGATGCGTCGGGGAACTCGATCTCCATAAGGACGCATTGCTGGACAAGGGCGCGATGCGGGGGCTCAGCGACCTCGCCCGTAGCCGCCCCGACGACGAAACCCGGAAAGGCCTGCTTCAGCTAGCCCTGCGGTTGCGCGCTTTCGAGCTTCTTGCATCGCTCTCGGACGAGAATCTCTTCGTAATCGCGAAGGCGGTCAACGAGACGAAGGTGTCGGGCGGCGGACTCGTCTTCGACGAAAACGACGAAGGAGACGAGCTCTACCTCGTCGAAAAGGGGGAGGTCCGCCTCGCGAAGAAGACTCCTTTCGGCGAACAGGTCCTTTCCATCGCCCAGAGGGGTGAGCTCTTCGGCGAGATGAACTTTATCGACCCCGCCCACAGAAGCGCGGACGCGGTAGCCGCAAAGGACTGCACGTTGTTTTATGTGCGAAGGAGCGATCTGGACCCCTTCTTCGAACTTCACAAGGAGGTGGCGGTGCACTTCTACTGGCACTTCTGGAAGTCGCTGTCACGCAGGACGCGCGAGGCGAACGATCTCCTCAGGACCTTCTTTGCCGAGACGGATTCGGTGCCCAAGGGCGCGCAGTCCCCCGAGGCGGCGAACCGCTCCAAGGCCATATCCATCGACCTGGACCGCAAGATCAAGCTCCTTCAGGAGCAGGGGTTGTCCTCCAAGGAACTCAGGCTGCTTGCGGCCTTCTCGATCGAGGAACTCTACAACCAGGATGAGGTGATCTTCAGGGAAGGGACGAAGGGCGACAAGCTTTACATCATACTGGACGGCAAGGTCCGCATCACCAAGAACATCCCAGGCGTGGGCGAGGAGGCCCTGGCCATTCTGGGCAAGGGCGACTTTTTCGGCGAGATGGCCCTGGTGGACGAAGAACCCAGGTCGGCCGACGCCAGAGCCCACGTGAACGGCACGACCGTTCTGACCATCTCCCGTGGCGTGCTCAACGAGATTCTGTCCGTCGACGTGGAGTCGGCCCACCAGTTCCTCTACATACTCTGCCGAATCCTGACCCAGCGCCTGAGGGAGATCAATCTCAAGATCATACAGTGGCGGCTCATGTCGGGAGGCTTCTGAGGATTCGCACGGTCCCGCCTTTCCTGCTCAAGACCACCGATGAGGAAGACCGAAGACGATGAGGCTTTACACGGCAGAAACCATGAGAATCGTTGACCGCGCGGCGATCGAGGGCATGGGCATCCCATCCCTTACGCTCATGGAGAATGCGGCGGAGGCCGTGGTCCGCGCGCTCGTCGAGGAGTGCCCCGAGCGGCTTGAAGGCCGTGTCCTGATTCTCTGCGGGAAGGGCAACAACGGTGGCGACGGCCTCGCGGTGGCGAGGCTGCTCAAAGGGGAGGGCTACCATCCCGAAGTCATCGTTGCGGCCGATCCCGACGGCCTGTCGGCCGACGCCTCGACGCAGTACCAGAGGCTTACCGCCGCGGGCGTCCAGCCCTCCGTCGCGGAGGGCGACGACGCGCCGGCTCTCGTTTCGACTTTCGCGTCCGGCGCCGATCTCGTGGTGGATGCCCTGCTTGGAACGGGCC
The DNA here is from genome assembly GCA_964507185.1 of uncultured Thermoanaerobaculia bacterium. GTDB lineage: Bacteria > Acidobacteriota > UBA4820 > UBA4820 > DSQY01 > CAVRTJ01. The sequence goes on along the minus strand of CAZDOY010000042.1, from coordinate 11,984 downwards.
TCGGCGGCCCGCTTCGGGGACGGTACCTGGAGATTGTGCGGGCTCTGAACGCATGCGGGGCTTACGTGGCCGCCGTGGACATTCCATCGGGCCTGTCGGGAGACGAGCTGAAGCCGCTGGGCGAGGCCGTTCGGGCCGACCTCACGCTGACGCTCGCCCTCGCCAAGCCCCCGCTCTTCACGCCCGAGGGCGCCGCCTGGTGCGGCAAGGTGCGGGTCCTGGACATCGGCATTCCCCGCGAGGCATCGGAAAGGGCCGGGTTCGTGGCCGAGGCGCTGGACGCTCGCTGGGCCGCGCCCTTCTTCTCGGCGAGAGAGCCCGGCACGCACAAGGGCGACGCCGGACGCGTCCTGCTCGTGGCGGGCAGCCGCGGCAAAAGCGGCGCCGCCGTCCTGGCGGCCCGGGGCGCTCTCAGGGCGGGGGCCGGCCTGGTCACCGTGGCCACGCCCGAGTCCGCGCAACCGGTGGTTGCGGCCTCGCTCCCTGAGGCCATGACGCTCCCCCTGCCAGAAACGCGCGAGGGCACCCTCAGCATGGACGCCCTCACCCCTGTTCTCGATTTCTGCAGGAGCGTGGCCGCCGTCGGCCTCGGACCAGGTGGAGGCTCCTTCCCGGAAACGCAGGCGCTCTTCCGGGAACTCTACGCGGCCGTTCCTCTCCCGGCAATCGTCGATGCGGACGCGATCAACGCCTTTGCGGGCAGAGCGGAAGAACTCTCGATTCACGCGGGGCCCCGGGTACTCACGCCCCACCCTGGCGAAATGGGACGGCTTGCGGGACTGTCCGCCGCCGAGGTCCTGAAAAGCAGGTACGAATTGGCACCCGAGAGGGCGTCGGCCTGGGACGTATCGCTCCTTCTCAAGGGCTTCAGGACGCTCGTGGCCGCGCCAAACGTCCCCTGGCGGATCAACCTCTCGGGCGGACCCCACATGGCGGGACCGGGCTTCGGCGACATCCTCACGGGCGTGGTCGCCGCCCTGCTCGGGCGCGGCCTGCCACCCTTCGATGCCGCGTCCCTGGCGGCCTGGTGGCATGGCGCGGCGGCCGACGAGGCCCAGGAAAGCCTCGGCGGCTACGGGCTGCTTGCCTCGGAGGCTGCGGACGCGCTTCCCCGCGTCGAAGGGCGTCTCCGCGGGCGGCGCGGCGCATGATCGTCGCGCTTCCTTCCCTGCGCCGGACCCGTTCCCTGGCCGCGAGGGTGGCCGGGGTGCTCCAGGGACGGGAACTGCTCCTGCTCTCCGGCGACCTCGGCGCGGGCAAGACCACCTTCGTCAGCTACCTTGCGAAGGCCCTGGGCGTGCCGGACGGATGGGTCTCCAGCCCCTCCTTCACCCTCGTGCAGAAGTACCCGCCGGGCAAGGCCGGGTTCGGCATGACCCACGTCGATCTCTACAGGCTGGCGTCCGAACACGACCTCGAATCTCTGGGGCTGGAAGAGATCATGGCCTCAGGTGACCTCGTCATCGTGGAGTGGCCCGAAACGGGCGAAGCCCTGTGGTCCCGCTCGGGCCGCCCCGTCCTGCGCATGCGTTTCATCTACGGCCCCGACGTGGTCCGCAGCGTCGAACTGGATTTCGACCTTCGCGGGTGACTCCGGTACAAGGACTTTCACAGTGAGACGGGACTCCAGATTTGGGAATTGGGATTTGGGATTGCGGATTTAAGGACGGCTGGGGAAGGGCCTTCGAAGAAAAAACTACCGCTTTCTAACGCAAATGGTTTGAGGCTCCTCCGGATGGCGATCCCCGGTCGTTCGCGGTCGGCGGTCTGCGGTCCGCGGTCGTCCCCCCGGAGGCCCTCCTTCGACTGATTACTATCCACTTGATCACTCGATCACCCGGTGCCCTTACGTCCCGAGGGACACACCCAGCAGCCGGCCCAGGACGTTCGTGACGACGGCCACCACGCCGCCGATGCAGAGCATCCGCAGACCGCTGTAGAAGAAGTTCCGGCCCGTGAAGAAGGAGAGCGCCCCACCCACGCCGAAGAGCGCAAGGCCTGCAAGAGAGGCGGAAACCAGTACGCCCCTCCCGCCGGTCAGAAAGAAGAAAGGCAGAAGCGGAATCACGGCGCCGCCGCTGAAGGCGAGAAAGGAGCTGATCGCCACGCGCCAGGGCGAACCCAGATCCCCCGGGTCCAGTCCCAGTTCCTCCCGCGCCAGCGTGTCCAGTGCAGACTCGGGATTGCCCAGCATGGACCGGGCCAGTTCGGCCGCGGATTCCCGGGGGATGCCCTTGGCCCTGTAAATGAGCTCCAGTTCCTGCATCTCCTCCTCGGGCATGGCCTCCAGCTCTTCTGCCTCCTTGCCGATCTCGTGTTCGAAGAGTTCCCTCTGGGAACGCACGGAAACGTACTCTCCGGCGCCCATGGAAAAAGCGCCCGCCAGCATGCCGGCCACGCCCGCGATGAGAATGCTCTTTATGTCCTGGCTGGCGCCGGCGACGCCCATGATGAGAGAGAAGTTAGAGACGAGGCCGTCGTTCACGCCGAAGACGGCTGCGCGCAGGGACCCGCCCGTGTCCCGGCGGTGCCAGGATTCGGCGTTCAGGATGCGGCCAGGCTCGGCGGACTTCATGGAGGCGAAGACTTTGGCGTGGGTCTTCTCAACGCGGGCCATGCGCCGGGCCTCGGGGTCCGACTGGCCGGCGTAGCCGTTGTCTGCGGTCTTCTCGATGGCCTGCACGATCGGGAAGATCGTCTTCGTGCCGAGTCCGCGCGCCAGACGTATGAGCAGGCGGGTCTTGAAGGTCAGGGCCGATCCGGAATGCCGGGTCTTGGCCTTCTCCAGTTTCCGCCTCCACACCTCAGCGTGCGATCGCTCCACTTCGGCCAGTTCCTGGAAGATGGAAGCTCGCTCCTCGTCCGGCTCCGCCTCAGCCATGGCCTCGTAGAGGGCCACCGCGTTGAGCTCGTCCTGGAAGTTAACCTTGTACCTCTTTATATCCGCGGGCTTCGGTTCGGGCTCTCGTTCGGTGCCCGTCGCTTCTCTTCCTTCGCCGTCCATACCCCCTCCCTGCTTTTGAATAGGAACGTGGTGCCGGAGACCGGGATCGAACCGGTACGGCCTTTCGGCCAGGGGATTTTAAGTCCCCTGCGTCTGCCAATTCCGCCACTCCGGCCACTTCCAGTATAGCGCGTCTCAGCGCCCGGAGGCACCCGGAAAAATTCGTTCTGAAGGGATTGTCGAGACGGGTGGGGGAAGCGGGAGATTAATTGGAGGCGCCGACCGGATTCGAACCGGTGATGAAGGCTTTGCAGGCCCCTGCCTTACCACTTGGCTACGGCGCCACCTGCACAGTGGATTATGCAGAGGGGGAGAGGACCCTGTCAACCTCGCCTGCCGGTAACCACGAGGGTGGTTACCATGCGGGTTCGGACGGGTGGGCATTTCCTGCCAACCTCTGCTTCGCCGGGAAAACGGGTCCGCGGCGAAGATGCCGGCCCGGCGCACCGGGAGGAAGACTACCCATTTACACCTTAACTTTCAGAGCCTTTGAGGCCTCGGTCCCCCTTATCTCCCAGCCTCGCTGTCCAACTCGGCTTCGTAAGCCCGTTCCCCCGCCGTCCTTTAAATCCTAAACTCAGAATCCGGAGTTCCTTCGCCTTTGAGTGAAAAATCCATCTCTTTCGTCAGCCTTCTCACAGCCTCGCCATCTCACTGTGGACTCTATCGAGGGGCGTCCACCCTGCTTGACAGCCCAGGGGTGCTTCATTAAGATATGTGTCCGTTGGGGAGTAGTTCAACGGTGGAACGCCTGGCTCTGGACCAGGATGTTGGGGGTTCGAGTCCTCCCTCCCCAGCCACCGTGGCCCGTTCGTTCAGCGGTTAGGACGCCGGCCTCTCACGTCGGTAACACGGGTTCGAGTCCCGTACGGGCTACCACGCTGGTTTCAAACGGGAGGGGGCAGACCCCTCCCGACTTGTAATGCGAAGATCCTCCGGTTCGAAGAACAGGGAAAATCGGCCTCCACGGGATACGGGGTCCCTTCGGGAACTCCGCCGGAGTGCCGGAAAGCCCGGCGGTTTACGGGCTCCCCTTTTCCGGAACGGGCGATCACGCGCAGCCTGGGGAAGACGCCGCCGTGCCCAATACCCTCCTCGATGCCCTGAATCCCGAACAGAAGGAAGCGGTGACCCACGGAGAAGGACCGGCGCTTGTCATCGCCGGAGCCGGTTCGGGGAAGACCCGGGTCATCGCCCACCGCATCGCCTGGCTCCTGACGGAAAAGCACACCTCGCCGCGGAGCATCCTCGCCGTGACCTTCACAAACAAGGCATCGGACGAGATGCGAAACCGCGTCATGAGCCTGATGGACAAGCCGGCGCTGCCCTTTCTCTGGATCGGGACCTTCCACTCCATCTGCGCACGGCTGTTGCGGGCGGACGTGGAGGCGCTCGGCGGTCCTTACAACAAAGACTTTACGATCCTGGACGCGGACGACGCCGCAGGGCTCGTGCGCAGGATACTCAGGGACCGCGGCGTTTCTGAGAGAAACTTCCAGCCGAAGGCCGTGCGCGCGGCCATAAGCCGGGCCAAGACGGAAGGCGTGGATTCGGAGACGTTCGCGGCGAAGGCGAGAGGCCACTTCGCCCAGACCATCGCTCCGATCTACAGGACATACGAAAACCAGCTCCGGTCTTCCAACGTGGTGGATTTCGACGATCTTCTGCTGATCGCCCTGCATCTGCTGGAATCCGTGGAACCGGTGCGCCGAAAGTACCAGGAGCAGTTCCGCCACATCCTCGTCGACGAGTACCAGGACACAAACCGCATTCAGTACCGACTCCTGCGGCTCCTCTCCGAACGGTGGGGGAACATATTCGCCGTGGGCGATGAAGACCAGTCCATCTATCGCTGGCGCGGGGCGGACATCCAGAACATCCTGGACTTCCAGCGGGATTTCAGGGACGCCGCCGTCATCAAGCTGGAGAGGAACTACCGATCCACGAAACCCATCCTCGAGGCCGCCAACAACCTCGTGTCCCACAACACCCAGCGGCTGGGAAAAAATCTCTGGACGGAGCGCGACGGCGGCCACGCCGTAAAGCTTTTCGCGGCACCTACGGACCGCGAGGAGGCGGCGTACGCGGCCGATACCATTCAGGGCCTCAAGGGCCGCTTCGACTGGCGTCAGATGGCCGTGCTCTACAGAACCAACGCGCAGTCCCGGAGTTTTGAGGAAGCCTGTCTCAACAGGGGGATTCCGTACCAGGTTATCGGCGGGCTCCGGTTCTACGAGCGGAAGGAGATCAAGGATATCCTGGCCTACCTGCGGGTGGCGCTGAATCCGCTTGACCGCGTGGCCCTGCTGCGGGTGCTCAACGTACCGCCGCGGGGCATCGGCAAGGTCACGGTGGAACAACTCGAGAAGATGGCGCGGGAGGACGGAGGCTCCCTGCTCGATGCCGTCCGGAGAGCAGCGGCCGGCGACGTGTTCCCGACGCGGGCCACGTCCGCCTTGAAGGGTTTCCTGGATATCGTCGACGGGACCTCGGCCCGGCTGCCCAACGTACCGCCCGCGGATCTCGTGGAGTGGGTATTGTCGGCCGCCGGCTACGTGGACTACATCGCAGAGCAGTCGCAGGCGGGGCCGGACCCCGAAACCCGCCTGGAGAACATCCGGGAGTTGGTGTCCGCCATGCGCGAGTTCGAGAACCAGGAGGGCGGTGACCTCCGGCTCTTCCTGGAACGGCAGGCCCTCTACAGCGACCAGGACGACCTCAAGAACGGCGCCATGGACGCCGTGAAGCTCATGACTCTCCACGCGGCCAAGGGGCTGGAATTCCCCGTGGTCTTTCTCGCCGGCCTGGAGCAGGACCTCTGCCCGCACGTTTTATCCTCTCAGTCGGAAGACGGCGTGGAGGAGGAGCGGCGGCTCTGCTACGTGGGCATGACCCGGGCCATGGACACGCTCCACCTGAGCTGGGCCAGGCAACGCTACGTATACGGCCAGGTGCAGGAACGCCTGCCATCGCCCTTCCTGCGCGAGATCCCGGCCGCCCTGATCGAGGAAGTGAAGGGCGTCGGGGGCGCCCCCATGGGCCTGCAGGAGGCGGCGGCCATGCTTGAAAAGGCCAATAAGCCGAAGGCTGCACCCAAACTCAGGGTGGGGGCGCGTGTTCACCACGCCAAGTACGGCTTCGGCATCGTCCTGTCTACCGAGGGCAGCGGAGACGCACTCAAGGTGACCGTTTCCTTTAACCGCCACGGGCGGAAGAAACTTCTGGCCAACCTCGCGCGGCTCGAAATCGTCTAGCTGTGACGGGTCTTCACGGGGGGCAAATGCCCCTCGTCCGGGCCGGGAGCGGCCCGCGGCGCTGTGCCTCGCGAAGCAGGAGAGCGCCGTGCTTCGGTCCTTTTGTGAAGTCGGTTCCCGCTTTCTCGGAGGCGGGAATAAACTTGACAGAAATGAATCCAGAGCGTAAGATTCGCCCCTCGGGTGCGAGCCCGCAATCCAGCAGACGGAGGTCCTTTACATGATGTCTTACCTGCCCATCGGCATTTTTCTGGGGATAGCCCTGCTGATCGTTCCGGCCACGATGGCCATCGGTTGGCTCCTCCGACCGAAGAAGTACGACCCGGCCAAGCTGAGACCCTACGAATGCGGGCTCGACATCCAGGACGCACCGGCCGGTAAGGTTTCCGTCCATTTCTACGTGGTCGCCGTCGTGTTCCTCGTTTTCGACGTTGAGACGGTCTTTCTCCTCCCGTGGGCCGTGGCCTTCGACAAGCTCGGGCTCTTCGGCTTCGTGGAGGTGATGATCTTTCTGGTGCTCCTGGTTGCCGCATTCATCTATGTATGGGCTAAGGGCGCGCTGAGGTGGGAAGAATGAACGACAGCTATCCCTCCTGGGTGGGCTTGACCAAGCTGGACACCGCCCTCGACTACTGCCGGCGCAATTCGCTCTGGCCCATGACTTTCGGGCTCGCCTGCTGCGCCATCGAGATGATCTGTACGTCAGCGTCCCGCTACGATATCAGCCGCTTCGGCTCGGAGGTTTTCAGGCCTTCGCCGAGGCAGAGCGACGTCATGATCGTGGCGGGAACGGTGACAGAAAAGATGGCCCCTCTCGTCAGGCATCTCTACGACCAGATGCCGGAGCCCAAGTGGGTTATAGGAATGGGCGCCTGCACGATCGCCGGCGGCCCCTACGATACGTACGCCGTGCTCCAGGGCATTGCAGACCTCGTGCCCGTGGACATTTTCATCCCCGGCTGTCCCCCCAGGCCCGAAGCCCTTCTCTACGCTTTGCTCAAGCTCCAGGACAAGATTCACCATCCGGACGTGGCGAGCGAGAGCTTCTACCGCGGCATCCGGAAGGACGCACCGACCAAGGGCTGGATGAAAAAGGGCGAGGAGATCCCCGAGGTCGTGGCGGAGTACGAAGACAAGGGACACGTGGCTCAGAGCAGCCACCTGGTGAAGGGATAGCCATGTCGGACGAAAACAGCACGCCCGAACGCCCGGACGAAACCAAGAAAAAGGTCGAAGGCGAGCCGAAGGAGGCCGCGGCCAAGGCCGAGGGCCCTGAATCCGGGAAAAAGCCCGGGGAGGAGTCTCCGGCGAAGAAGGAAGAGGCCGAACCCGCTCCGAAGACGGGAACTGAAGCGGCCGCCGCCAAGGCGGCCGCGGTCAAGGCCGAGGGCGACGCAACCGCCCCCGCCAAGCCCGCAGCCGCGGCCAAGCCTGCCGCCAAGCCTGCGCCCAAGCCCGCGGGACCCAAGCCGTGGGAACCGACCGGAGACGTGGTCGTGACGCCCGTCACCGAGAGACTGTCGGCCCAGTTCGGCGACGCGGTGACCGGCGTGAAGAATCCGTGCGGAGAGGCCACGGTCCTTGCGGCCAAGGACAAGCTCATAGAAATCCTTACCTTCCTGAAGAACGATCCCGAGTGCGCCATGAACTACCTCTCCGACGTAACGGCGGCGCATTACCCTCATAACGAGAAGAAGTTCGAGGCGGTGTTTCACTGCTACTCCATCCCGAAACAGCACGCCCTGCGCGTGAAAGTGGCCCTCGATGACGGGGAGTCCTGCCCAACGGCGACGACCGTCTGGCGATCGGCGAACTGGCTCGAGCGCGAGGTCCACGACATGTTCGGCATCGTCTTCGAAGGCCATCCCGACTTGAAAACCATTCTCCTGCCGGACGACTGGGAAGGGCATCCTCTCCGGAAGGAGTACCCTCAAGGCGGCCCCAAGGAAGAGGCCATCCGGGCCGACAAGTTCGCAAAGCCCGGCTACATGCCCGACGACGTCGAGGAAGCGGCCCGCATCGCAGAGGAGGGGCGAAATGGCCACTGATAATCCCCGTGCCGCCGCCACCGAGCCTCTCCGGAAGGTCATGGAATCAAAACAGGTCGAACTCAACTTCGGGCCCCAGCACCCGGCCACCCACGGCGTCTACCGTGCGGTGCTTCAGCTGGACGGGGAAAGGGTGGTCGGGATCGAGTCCATCATCGGCTACCTGCACCGGGGCATCGAGAAGTGGAGCGAGGCCCGGACCTATACCAAGTGCGTGCCGGTCTACGACCGTCTCGATTACGTCGGCGCGGTTCTGAATTCCCACGGGTTCGTGAATGCCGTGGAGAAGATCCTCGGGGTCGAGGTGCCGAAGCGCGCGCAGTATATCCGCGTGATCCTCGACGAACTGCAGCGCATCGCCAACCATCTCCTGTGGCTGGGAACCCACGCGCTCGACCTCGGCGCCATGACGGTCCTCTTCTACGCGCTGCGCGAGAGAGAGGTCATCATGGACCTCTTCGAATCCATGCTGGGTCAGCGGCTTCTGCAGAACGCCTATCCCATAGGCGGCGTCCGGCTGGACTTCCCGAAGGGCTGGGAGCGCATCTGCCGGGATTTCGTCGCGGAGTTCCCGAACCGCGTGGACGAATACGAGCGCCTCCTGTCGGAAAACAGGATCTGGAAGCAGCGCACCGTCGGCGTGGGCGTCATCAGCGCAGAGGATGCCGTGGACCTGGGGCTCTCCGGGCCGACCCTTCGCGGGTCCGGCGTCTACTTCGACGTCAGAAAAGCGATGCCCTATTCGTCCTACGAAGATTTCGATTTCGAAGTCCCCCTGGGTACGAACGGGGACGTCTACGACCGGTACATGGTCCGCGTCCGGGAGATGCGGCAGAGCGTACGCATCATTCAACAGGCGCTCGACGGTCTGCCCGAGGGCGAACTCATGGCCAAGGTGTCCCGTATCATCCGACCCCCGGCCGGCGAGGTCTTCGCCTCCGTGGAGGGGACCAAGGGCCAGCTCGGCTTCTACATCGTCAGCGACGGTACGACCAACCCGTGGCGGGTCCACGTGAGGGCTCCGTCATTCGTGAACCTCCAAGGGCTTGAGACGATGTCGATCGGCGGCCTTGTCGCCGACGTCGTCAGCAACATCGGTTCTCTCGACATCGTCCTCGGTGAGGTCGACCGCTAAGGGGAAGCTATGCATCAGACCTTGTTCTACGTCGGAAGGGAGCTCCTCAAAATCGTCATCCTCCTGGGCGTGGTGTCCTTTTGCGTGGCGTACACCGTGTGGCTCGAGCGCCGCCTCCTCGGCTTCTTCCAGTCGAGGGTCGGCCCGAACCGCGTGGGACCGGCCGGGCTTATCCAGCCCATCGCCGACGGCGTCAAGCTGATGCTGAAGGAGGACATCATCCCCGCCAACGCGCGGCCGTTCCTTTTCCGCATCGCCCCCATGTTCGCCATCGTCCCGGCCTTCGTCGGGTTCGCCATCATCAGTTTCGCGCCGGCCTGGGTCACCAACTCCGGGAAGGTCCACCCCTTCGTGATCTCCGATATCAACCTGGGGATCCTCTTCCTGCTGGCCATCACCTCCCTCGGCGTCTTCGGCATCATCCTGGGCGGCTGGGCGTCGGGCTCCAAGTATCCGCTCATGGGCAGTCTCCGCTCGGCCAGCCAGATGCTCGCCTACGAGATTCCGCTCACCCTCGCGGTGCTGTCCGTGATCCTCATGGCGGGGTCTTTCCGCCTGAGCGACATCGTGGAGGCTCAGCGCCACGTATTTTTCATAGTCCCGCTGATCCTGGCCTTCGGGGTCTACCTGATTTCGGCCGTGGCCGAGACAAACCGTGCGCCTTTCGACCTCCCAGAGGCCGAGAGCGAGCTGGTCGGCGGCTTTCACACCGAGTACTCGGGCATGCGGTTCGCGTTCTACTTCCTCGCGGAGTACGCCAACATCATCCTGGTGTGCTGCATAGGGACGAGCCTGTTCCTCGGCGGATATCTCATTCCCTTTTTCCCGTACCAGACATTCGGGGTCGCCCATCCGTGGCTGACGAGCATTTTGGGACTGCTCGCCTTCGGCGTGAAGGCGGCCGTATTCCTGTACTTCTATATCTGGATTCGCGCGACCTTCCCGCGTTACCGTTACGACCAGCTCCTGAGGATCGGGTGGATGGTGCTTCTGCCCATCGCGCTCGTGAACATCTTCCTGGTGGCGGGGATCAAGCTGTTTCTCCTGAGGTGATTCGATGGCCGGTGCTTTTCAGCGCCTCGTGCGCATGATGACATTTCCCGAACTCGCCCAGGGGCTGGCGGTCACCTTCAAGTGGTTCCGCAAGCCGAAGGTTACGGAGAGCTACCCCGACGCGAGGCCGGTGCTTCCCTATCGCACCAAGGGCCGCCTGCACGTCGAGATCGAGACCTGCATATCCTGCAGGATGTGCGAAAGGGCGTGCCCTACCGACTGTATCAAAGTGTTCCCTCCGCCCAGGGAGGTTTTCAAGACGGACAAGCGTCCCGTCCAGTTCTATATCTCGCTGGAGCACTGCCTCCACTGCGGACTGTGCGTGGACCCCTGCCCGACGGGCTCGATTCACCACTCGCAAGAGTACGAACTGGCCTCCTACAAGCGGAATGACTATCTGTTCGACAAGGAACTGCTTCCTTACGATCTCGACATCAAACATTTCCGCCAGGGGTTGCTCGAGAACGTGGAGGTTGACTCGCGGCAGGCATGAGGACCGCGCGGGCCCCGGTTTGTGGGCAGTGAGGCCTGCAGGATGCGAAGGACAACGATCCCGGCTAAGGAGGAGTGGGGATGACATTGGGCTGGATTCTCCTTTCAATACTCATCGGTGTGTGCGCCCTGGGCGTGGTCTTCGCGCGCAGCCCCATCTCATCCGCCATATCGCTGCTCGTGTGTTTCATGGGGGTGGCCATCCTCTACCTCGCCCTGAGGGCCGAGTTCGTGGCGGCGGTCCAGGTGCTCGTCTATGCCGGCGGGATCATGGTTCTTTACCTGTTCGGAATCATGCTCGTGGACAACGATGTGCTGCGCCTCACGCGCCAGGTGCACTACCAGGCCTGGCCCGTGTTCGTGCTCGTTCTCGTCCTTTTCCTCTGGATGGGCCACAAGCTCTACCACAGCGATTACACCGCACAGCCGCTCACCGTCGCGGCGGCGACGGCGCCCGTTTCCCCGTCCGGCGAATCGTCCCGGTCGGCGAATGCGCCGCCTGCCAACGGCGAGTCCACCAACCCTCAGAAGGTCGCAGGCGTCCTTTACGGCGACTTCCTGTATCCCTTCGAAGCGGCCTCTGTCCTCCTGCTCGTTGCGGTGGTCGGGGCGGTCTTCCTGGCAAAGAAGGAGGTCTGACGTGTCCACAGCCGCTTTCGTCATGCTCGGCTTCCTGCTGTTCTGCCTCGGGCTCTTTGGAGTCATGGCGAGGCGGAACTTCATCGTCGTACTGCTCTCCATCGAGCTCATCTTTGCCGGGGCGGGTATCAACTTCATCGCCTTTTCGGCACTGTGGCACAACATGGCCGGCCAGGTCTTCACCATCTTCCTCATCGCGATCGCCGCGGGTGAGGCCGCCATCGGCCTCGGCCTTCTTATCGCCCTGTACCGGTTGAAGCATACGGCCAACGTGGACGAAGCCCGGGAACTGAAAGGATAGGCCATGACAGCGATATCTCTCCTCTGGCTCATACCGGTCCTTCCCGCTCTCGGGGCCC
>CAZDOY010000041.1:0-20946 GCA_964507185.1 uncultured Thermoanaerobaculia bacterium | reverse complement strand
TCCTCCAGGCGCAGCAGGATCCGGCCTCTTCCGAGTACCACCATTGGCTGACGCCCGAGGCATTCGGAAAGCGTTTCGGCGCCTCCGACCGGGACATCCGCACGGTCACAGGCTGGCTCGAATCCCAGGGCTTCACCATCGACAAGGTGTCCAACGGCCGGACCGCCATCAATTTCTCCGGCACGGTGGCGGGTGTGGAGCGGGCTTTCCACACGCAGATCGACAACTACCGCGTGAACGGCAAAGTGCACGACGCGAACGCATGGGACCCCTCCATCCCGCGGGCCCTCTCCGGCATGGTGGCCGGTGTGGTGTCGCTGCACAACTTCCCGCGCAAGCCCATGCACTCCGTGGTCAAGCGCATCCCGCTAAACGGTGTTTCTCCGAAGTTCACCTACGGCAGCGACCACTACCTGGCGCCGGGGGACTTCGCCACGATCTACGACCTTGATCCCCTTTACGCGGAAGGCACAGACGGATCCGGCGTGACCATCGCCATCGTCGGGAGAACGCACATCCCGGTCGACTTCGTCACCGCCTTTCGCCAGCAGTACAATCTGCCTGCCAACGACCCTGTGATCACCGTCAATCCGGCAGGCGATCCCGGCGACCTTGGCGGCGGCGAGGACACGGAAGCGAATCTGGACGTGCAGTGGTCGGGTGCCGTCGCTCCGAACGCGACGATCAACTTCGTCTGCTCCGCGTCGACGAGAAGCACGGACGGTGTGGACCTCTCCGCCCAGTACATCGTTGACAACGACCTCGCGCCGATCATGAGCACGAGCTTCGGCCAGTGCGAGTCCATCATGGGCAGCGCCGAGAACCAGTTCTACAACGATCTCTGGATGCAGGCGGCCGCCGAGGGCATCACGTCCTTCGTGTCCTCAGGGGACAACGGCAGTTCGGGCTGCGACTCCGCCAGCGCGAGCACGGGCAGCGGCCTTGCGGTCAACGGATTGAGCTCCACACCATACAACGTGGCCGTCGGGGGCACGCAGTTCATGGACACGGACAACCCGAGTGAGTACTGGTCGGATAACAACGACCCGGCGGACTCGTCGTCCGCTCTCTCCTACATACCCGAACAGGCGTGGAATGAGAGCGGCAACGAGGACGGTGGGTCGGGCCTCTGGTCGACCGGCGGCGGAGCTTCCGCCACCTACTCCAAGCCTTCGTGGCAGTCGGCGCCCGGCGTGCCTGCGGACGGCGCGCGCGACATTCCCGACGTGTCGCTGACGGCCGCGGGCCACGACGGTTACCTGGTATTTTCAGGGGGGTATATCTACATCGTGAGCGGTACCTCCGCCTCCTCTCCCTGCTTTGCAGGCATCATGGCCCTCGTCGTCCAGAAAACCGGCGAGCGGCAGGGCAACGTCAACCCGCGCCTGTACGCGCTGGCGGACGCCCAGTACGGCGGGAGCGGCGCGCCCGTCTTCCACGACGCGACCACGGGCGACAACTCGGTCCCCGGCGTTACGGGTTTTTACTGCGGCGAGGGCTACGACCAGGCCACGGGGCTCGGCTCGGTGGACGCTTATTCGCTCGTCGACAACTGGAATTCCGTCACCGTCTGTCCCGACATCAGCGTCACGCCAGCGTCCTTCCCCGACGCGGGGATCGGCGGAACGTACAGCCAGTCCCTGTCGGCTTCCGGAGGCGCCGGTCCCTACACCTACTCCGTAACCGCCGGGACCCTGCCCGACGGCCTGAGCCTGAGTCCCGGCGGCGTCCTCTCGGGAACGCCCACGACCCTGGCTGATTACACCTTCACCGTCACCGCGGAGGACGCCAACGGGTGCACGGGCAGCCAGACTTGCACGCTGACGGTCAATAACCCGCCGGTGATCAGTCTTGTCCAGAAGGTCGGCGCGCCTTTCAGGATCAAAGTGATGGGCAGCAACCTCCAGGCCGGGATCAAGGTTTACATCAACGGGAGCCTCTGGAGCAACGTCAAGTACAAGAATGAAACGAAGATAGTCATCAAGAAGGGCAAAGCTCTTAAGGCCGTCGTACCCCAGGGCGTCCAGACCGAGTTCCGCTTCGTGAATCCAGACGGCGGCGAGGCGACGAAAACATTCACCTGGTAACAGCGAAAACAGACCGATTCCGGATCTTCCGGCCTCGTGGGGCCGATTTCTAAGAAACACCTCCCCAGGGCGCACACGGTGCGCCCTGTTTTTTGAGCGCAGTGTGAAATACGGGTAATATGTGATTCGGTCACATGTGTAGGGATGTCGACGGTTGGGAGGTTACCGTGAAGAAGGCCTTGCAGATATATGGTCTGGCCGGCTGGCTGGCGGCGTCTTTCGTCGCGGCGGCCGTGGGCGGTCTGTTCAGACCCGGCCAATGGTATTTCCATCTGCAGAAGCCTGCCTGGACGCCGCCGGGCTGGATTTTCCCGCCGGTGTGGACGGTGCTCTACATCGCAATGGCCGTTGCGGCGTGGCTGGTCTGGCGGAAGGACGGCTTTCGCGTGGCCCCCGCTGCGCTCGGCCTCTACATTGTCCAACTCGTGTTCAACGGTGGGTGGTCCTGGTTGTTTTTCGGGCTCCACTCCCCGATCCTGGGGCTCGTCGACATCCTCCTGCTGTGGATCACCCTCCTGGCGACGACCGTCGCCTTCTGGCGAAGGCACCGAGCGGCCGGTGCCCTGCTCATGCCCTACCTGCTGTGGGTCACCTTCGCCGCCGCCCTCAACATCGCCGTCTGGCGGTTGAACGCTTGAGGGTGCGGCGGTCCGGCCGTCATCTGATACAATAAACAACATCTTGATACGTCATCGTGCGAAGTCGCATACGCGGGCGGCCCCGTACCGGTGAATGTCAAGGCCATGTTTTTTCTATTCGGAGGACGATCGTCATGTCGGACTATATGCTTGACAAGAATATGAAAGACGCGAGAAACAGGCTGAGAATCAAGGAGAGCCTTCAGGACCCCGGCACGGAGGAGTGCCTGCGGCGCATCGGGATAGATGAGGGTTGGCGGTGCCTTGAGGTCGGCGGCGGGACCGGTTCGGTGGCTGCGTGGCTGTGCGGACGCGTCGGTACGGCCGGCCGCGTCGTGGCGACGGACATCAATCCCGCCTTTCTCGAGAAGCTGGGATTTTCGAATCTGGAAGTCAGAAAGCACGACATCGCCTCGGACCCACTGGAAACGGCGGCCTACGACTTCGTCCACGCGCGCGACGTTCTCATGCACCTGCCGTCAAGGGACGAGGTTATGAAGAAAATGGCCGGAGCCCTCAAACCGGGCGGCTGGATGCTCCTGGAAGAACCAGACATGAGCACCGACATGCCCGATCCCACGTCCCCGGAAGCCATGCAAAGACTGTACGAGAAGGTGACGAGCGCAGTTTTCTCTTTTCTGCAGAGCGAGGGACTGGACCCCTATTTCGGGAAGCGGCTGTCCGGCACGATGCGTTCCATGGGGTTTGAATGCATGTGCGGCGAAGGGCGCCTGAGGCTCTTCTTCGGCGGGAACGACGCGATCACTTCCTCGCACATGATGGCTTTCGGGCAGTTGAAGGAATCGGTGGTCGGGACCGGTGAAGCGACCGGGCAGGAATTCGACGACTTCATGGCGCTGCCCGTTCAGCCCGAGTTTTCGTGGCGGGAGGGACTGACCGTGTCTGTCTGGGGCAGGGTTCCCGCTGCACATGGAGGCGACAGGGCCTCGCGGGTGACGGCAGGGCCGAGGTGACCGGAGATAGAAGAGGGACGGGGTGGAATTCTCTCTGGTTCTGCTGTGCGTCATTCCGTTTGTGGTCTTCTGGGTGTACGCAGGGATCGCTTTCTTCGCCCTCGACACGAAGATCTTTCTCCTCTTCATCGGGGCTGGTTTCCGGGTTTTCTCCTCGTTCTTTTTTTCACGGCTCCTGCTGTTCTTCGGAATATGGAAGGCCGTGCTCGCTGTGGGGATCTGGTTCAGGATGCGCACGGAGCTCTGGTGAGGTGAGCCGGCCGGGATGAAACGCGGCCGGGCCGGCGTTTGATCAAACAGCCAAGGGAGGAGTGACGGCTTGCGCCAGGCTCTGCAAAAAGAGGTTCTGAGAGGCGTCTACGACAGGTCCGCCGGACGATACGACCGCCTGCACGCTCTGCTGACCCTGGCTTCGGATCGCCGGGGGCGGGAGATCATCGTTGAAAAGGCCGTGTCAACGGGGGACCGCGTCCTCGACAGCGGTGCGGGCACGGGTTCGACGGCCCTCGCCGCCGCCGTCAGGGCCGGGGATTCGGGACGAGTGGTCCTCTTCGACCTGAGCGACGAGATGCTGGATGTCGCCCGCACGAAGGCCGCCCAGGCTGGGCTGGCGGATCGTCTCTCCTTCCGGGCCGGCGACATGACGGCGCTGCCCTTCGAGGATGACAGCTTCGACGCCGTCCTCTCGACCTACAGCCTGTGCCCCCTGTACGATCCGGCGCGCGGCGCCCTCGAAATGCTCCGCGTGGTGAGGCCGGGCGGCAAAATCGGGATCGCCCACTCCGTGGACCCGCAAAACGCCCTCGTCAGGTGGCTGGGAGGAAGGATCGAAGCCGCTGCCTGGCACTTCCCCTCGATTTCCCTGGGATGTCGTTCGGTGACTGTCCTTCCCACCCTCGAGGAGGCAGGGGGACGCGTCCTTTTCTCCGGACGGATCGGTGTGCCCACATGGCCTTTCCTCGTGTTCGTCGTTGAAAAACCGAAAACGTAGAGAAATCCGTACACGACATCCATGTTACGTGAAAAGGAGGACGCTCGACGATGCGCAAAATCGCTCTGACAGTCTTCACCCTCACCCTGGCCGCCTCGTGTGCCGTCGCGGCGGATGCCGCAGCGGGCGGTCTCGTGGCCGGAACTTTTCCCGGTGGCCTGAGAGACAAGAACGCGGGAGACGCCACGGTGCATGTCTTTCTATCCCGCGCCCCCATAAGCAAGGTAAAAGCCTGGTACGCGTCACGCGACGGGCGATTCACCGCATCCGCGGGAAATACGTTGTGGAACGCCGACAGCTCGGACAGCGAGGCGGGCAAGCCTCTGGGCGCGACCAACCCCGCCTACGATGAAGTGGACCTCGGCCACGTGGTCATGACCCAGTCACAGGTCGTCCGTCACCTCAAGGACATGACGGAGACGAAGGACGCGGGCGTGCTGCTCCAGACCCTCGAGCCGGCGAAGGCGAGCGGGGCCGCCGGGACTCCGGCCAAGGAGGACGCCTCCGACAAGTTGGACCGGAGCATGGCGGCGATGCAGAAGCAGATAGGCGAAGCGAACCGTGAACTGCTCGAAAGTATGAGTCCGGCTGACCGCAAGATCGCGGCCATGTCCGACCTGTTCGAAGGCCTCAGGGAAGAGGTGGACAGCGGCCGGGGGCGTCACACCAAGCAGGACCTCCTCCGCGTCTACGCAAGGTACAAGCGGCTTGAGAGCGCCTACTATCCCACCGTCAGGGCCTCCAACGGCCGGCTGGAGAGCTACGACAGGTGGATGCTCGACAGGACCCGTTCAAAGTTCGGCGCGGCCAAAAAGAACGCGGCCGCGCCCGCCGTGGCCGAGAGCCGGGACATGTCGGCGATCGCCAAGCGCATGCAGGCCGCCGCCGCGGCCGGCCGGATGGACGAGGTGCAGGCTCTGCAGAAGCAGATGATGGCCGCCATGCAGGACGGCCAGACGGCGAACCGCACGGCTGAAAAGACCATCGTGAAGGACCATTGGAAGGACTGGCTCGCCTTCCTGAAAGACCTGGACGCGCACGCCTACCGCACGCGGATCTGGATCAACACATCCCCGCGCACCTGGGGCATGTAGGCGCGGCGGAGGCTTCACGGGGACTCCAGAGTTAGATCCCGTCGAACTTCCCCCGGCTCGATGGTAGAGTGTATCGCGTCGCAGACGGTTGCCCGCACGGGGTTTCACCGCCTCAGGAGGAGGACGCAACCATGGAATACAAGGTTCTGGTCGTCGAGTGTTCGGACGTGACGGGGACGCACTTTCAGAAGGCCGCCGACAAGCTTGCGGAACGCGTATTTCGTTGAAGATGCGGCGGTGGTCCTGCCCGAGGTGGCGGTGGTCACACGTCCGGGGGCCGTGGCACGACGCGGCGAGGCCGACGCCATGGCGGCGGTGCTGAGCCGTTGCAGAGACCTCGTCCGCATCGAGCCCCCCGGCACCCTGGACGGGGGAGACGTCCTCCTGGCGGGCCGCCGGGCCTTCATCGGAATCTCCGGACGGACCAACGATGAAGGCGCGAAGCAGCTCGGCGCGGTCCTCGAATCCGCCGGGTTGGACTGGACGACCGTGCCGGTGGCGCGCGGCCTGCACCTGAAATCGAGCGTCAATCACCTGGGGGGGGACGCGCTCCTGCTCACGCAGGAATTCTCACAAAATGAGGCCTTTGAGAAATTCCAGCGGATCGTCCTGAACCCGGCCGACGCGTACGCCGCGAACACGCTCTGGGTCAACGGAACCCTGCTCACGCCGGCCGGTTATCCGGGGGTGCGGGCAAAAATCGAAACGCTGGGCCTTCCCGTCGTCGAGCTGGAAATGAGCGAAGCGCGCAGGATGGATGGCGGGCTCAGCTGCCTCTCGCTGAGGTTCTAAAGGCGGGTCGGCGGCTCGCCGCGCCGGACTCCGGACCCCGGTGGCCCGCGGCATCCGGGCGCCGTATATTGTGGAGGCAGGAACCGTCGATCAGGGGGACGACATGGACGGGGGGAAGGTATCCCGACGCAACTTCCTTGGCAAGACGGCCCGGTGGGGCGCGGCGCTCGGCGCCGGTACCCTCCTGCTGTCCTCGTCGGACATCCTCGCCCTTTTCGGGCTGGACCCCAACGATCCCAGGGCGGCCGAAACGCTCGAGGCGCTCATGCGCCACGCGCCGGTGGCGCGCTACTGGGCGCCCTCGGGCGCTGCCGGCATGGCGTGCGGCACTTGTCACGCCGCCGGTGAGATCGCAAGCGTGAAGCGGTACAAGCACGATGCGCGCGTCGTCAAGTGCCTCCTGTGCGCCAATGCCTGCGTGATTCCCGACGGAGCGCGGGGGCGGTGCAGGGCGCGCCTTAACGTGCGGGGGAAGCTGTACTCTCTGGTTTACGGGCGGCCCATCGCCGAACACGTGGACCCCATCGAGAAGAAACCCTTCTACCATTTCCTGCCCGGGGCCGACGCCTATTCTCTTGCGACGTCGGGCTGTCCGCTCCGGTGTTCCTTCTGCCAGAACTGGGAGATCTCCCAGGCGAGTCCGGCGGACTACTCGGTGCGGTTCTGCCCCGCGGAGGCCATGGCGAAGCGGGCCAGGGAACGGCATACGCCGGTTATCGCCTTCACGTACAACGAACCCACGGTATTCACGGAGTACCTGACGGACATCGCGCGGGCGGGCAGGAAGGTCGGCGTGCGGTCCGTGATCGTGTCGTGCGGCTTCATGAACGAGGCGCCGCTGGCCGAGATGATCGAGGTCCTGGACGGCGTCAAGATTGACCTCAAGGGTTTCTCGCAGGCCTTCTATAAGAATGTGTCAAAGGCCGATCTTGCACCCGTCCTGCGAAGCATCAAGCAGGTCGCGAAGGCGGGCCGGCACCTGGAACTGGTCAACCTGGTCGTTCCCACCCTCAACGACTCGCCGACGATGCTGGTGGAGCTGTCCAAATGGGTGGCCGGCGAGGCGGGACCCGACGTACCGGTCCACTTCACGCGGTTCCACCCGGATTACAAAATGCGGAACCTTCCGCCGACACCCGTGGCGACCCTCGAGAGGGCGCGGGACATCGCCATGAAGAACGGCGTCCGCTACGCCTACGTCGGCAACGTGCCCGGCCATCCGGGCAACAACACCTATTGCTGGAAATGCGGGACCGTCTGCATCGAGCGCAGCGGTTTTTTCGTCACGAAGGTCAAGCTCAAGGCAGGCCGGTGCCCGAAGTGCGGGACCGCCATCGCGGGTGTGTGGAGCTGACGCGGGACGGCGGTGGAGATTCTGAAGTCAAGGAGGAGACACATGGGCGACAGCGGAGGTTTTCTGGTTCTGGTCTGTGTCCTCCTGTTGATTTTCGTTCCCGCGAGCGCGTCGTGTTCGCCGGGAGAGGCCGGGGCGGAGGCGGTCCGTCCCCCGGCCGTGGCCGGTACCTTCTATCCCGGCGATGCGGGCAAACTGAAGAAGGCGGTCAAGGACTACCTTGACGACGCCGTCGCTCCGCGCGGCGAGAGGCCGATCGCCATGGTCGTGCCCCACGCGGGCTACGTCTACTCGGCACAGATCGCGGCCGACGCCTTCAGGCAGGCCATGGGTTACACCTACGACGTGGTGGTCATCCTGGGGACCAACCACACTGCACTGGGTTTCGACGGCGTGTCCGTCTACCAGGGCTCCGGGTACAGAACGCCCCTGGGAATTGCGAAGATCGACACGAAACTGGCCGCGGCGCTCCTTAATGCGGACAAGGTCGTCACGTTCAAGCCGGAGGTCCACGCCCGGGAGCACTCGGTGGAAGTGCAGCTACCCTTCGTGCAGACCGTTTTTCCCGGCGTTCCCGTCGTTGCCGCCGTGGTGGGCGATTCGAACCTGGGACTCGCGAAGCGTTTCGGGACGGTTCTCGCCCGGACCCTCAGGGGGCGGAAAGCGCTGATCGTGGCCTCCTCGGACCTCTCTCACTATCCTCCCTACGCCGACGCGGTAGAGGTCGACAGGAAGACGCTGAAAGCCATGGCCTCTTTGGCCCCGGCGGCCCTTGCGGCATCCTCCCGCTACCAGATGCGGGAAGCCCGCAGGGACCTGGAAACCTGCGCGTGCGGCGAGGGTCCCGTCATGGCGGCCATGGTCGCGGCGAAGGCCATGGGCGCGAAGCGGGGCATCGTCGTGAGCTACGCGAATGCGGGGGACGCCATCGCGGGCGGGACGGACAGGGTTGTGGGCTACGGCGCCGTGGTCTTTACGGAGGGGGCGGGCGGACCCGATACGACCGTGCTGAACGTGCCGCCGGAAACGGAGAAGGCATCCCTCACCGAGGCCGACAAGCGCTACCTGCTCCACCTGGCCCACAGGGCCATCGAACAGTACCTGACCACGGGCACCCTTCCCCTACCGAGGCGGTCTTCCCCGGCGCTCAGGGTCCATCGCGGCGCCTTCGTCACGCTCAAGGAGAAGGGCGATCTGAGGGGCTGCATCGGCCACATGGCTCAGGACACGCCCCTGGCGCTGACGGTTGCGCGGACGGCGTTGGACTCGGCCTTCAAGGACTCCCGCTTCCGTCCCCTGCGCGCCGATGAACTCGGGGACATCAAGGTCGAAATCTCGGCCCTGACGCCCATGGAGCCCGTGAGCGGACCTGGCGCAATCGCGGTCGGACGGGACGGGGTCTTGATCGAAAAGGGCGGGCGGCAGGCCGTCTTTCTCCCGCAGGTCGCGCCCGAACAGGGATGGGACCGCGAAGAGATGTTGGCCCACCTCTGCCTGAAGGCCGGCCTGGACGCGGACGCCTGGCGCCACGGCGCACGGTTCTATACCTTCCGGGCCGAGGTGTTCGGCGAGTGAGGCCGGCCGGCGACACGGGCGGTTCGGGGGCGGATGGCCCGCGCCGGAGCCCTGACCGGCGGCCCCTCCGGGAAGCGGGCATGCGCTTCCGGCTGTTCAGCGTCGGCCTCATCACCCTGCTCGGCCAGGTGGTCCTCCTCCGCGAGTTGCTCGTCGCGTTCTTCGGAAGCGAACTCATATACATCCTCGCCCTCGGCTTTCTCCTTCCGGGGACGGCCCTCGGCGTCTTCGCCGGGGCTCGCCTGCGGGGCGATGCCTCCGTCCGTGTGAGGGTCCTCCTGCTCGCTTTCGCTGGCCTCCTACCTCTCTGCATCTGCTTCATCAGGGCGCTCAGGGTCCTCTTCGGGGCGACGCCCGGCGCCTACCTGCCCTTCGCCCTCCAGATCGCGGGCATGGCGGCCGCCATGATTCCCTTCGGCATCCTGTCCGGGCTGCTGTTCCAGCGGTCCGCCAGCCTCTACGTGAGCCGGGGGCGGACGCTGGCGCACGCCTATGCCGTCGAGAGCGCGGGCGGGCTTGCGGGCGGGGTGCTCGTGACCCTCTTCTTGGCGTGGGGTGTGCAGAACCTCGCGGCGGGCCTGGCGTGCGCGCTCTACGCGGCGGCGGCCTCGGCCGTTCCGTGGCGGAGGAACCGGCCGGTCTGGCTGGCGCCCCTGGCGGGCGCGGCGGCCGTGCTGCTGATCGCCGGGATGGCTGTGTCGGGCCGCCTGGACAGACTGCTCACGGGCCTCAACCATCCCAGCCTGGTTGCGACGCTGGACACGCCCTACGGCCGGGTTACCCTCACGCGTCTGGAGGGACAGGTGTCCGTCTTCGAGAACGACGCGCTCGCCTTCGAGAGCCAGGGCACGGAGATGGAGGCCTTCGTGCACATGGCGGCGCTGCAGGTCGAGGCACCCCGGTCCGTGCTGGTCCTGGGAGGCGGGCCGGAAGGCATCGTGAGGGAGGTCCTCCGGCACGGCCCGGGCCGCGTCGACGACGTGGAGCTGAACGAGGCCGCGGTCAGGTTGCTTTCGGGGTACCTGCCCGGCCAGCTTCGGGACGCCCTCCGGGACGAGCGCGTGACGCTCGTCTACGGCGATCCGCGGACGTTCCTGCGGCGGAGAAACACCTACGACCTCATTCTCGTGGGCATGCCCGAGCCCGAATCCGGCCAGAACAACCGCTTCTACACCCGGGAGTTTTTCGAGGCCTGCCGCGGGCGCCTGGGGGAGGACGGGGTGCTCGGCTTCCGGCTCGGCTCCGCGGAGAACCTGTGGACACCCGCTCTGACCAGGCGCACGGCGAGCATCACGGAGGCCCTGCGGGCCGTCTTCGGCGACGTCCTGGTCCTGCCGGGGACGACGAACGTGGTCCTGGCCTCGAACGGGCGGCTCCAGCGGGACCCCGGCGTCCTGTCGGCGCGCCTTCTGAAGCGGAAGATAGAGTCCCGCCTCGTAACGCCGAGGTACGTTCGATACATCCTCACGAACGACCGGCTGGCGGCCATCGAGGCCGCGCTCCGTTCGGCGGATGTCCCCGTCAACACGGACGCGCGTCCGATCTGCTATCAGTACACGCTCGTTCTCTGGCTCTCCCGGTTCTTCCCGGCACT
This sequence comes from uncultured Thermoanaerobaculia bacterium, assembly GCA_964507185.1. Lineage (GTDB taxonomy): Bacteria > Acidobacteriota > UBA4820 > UBA4820 > DSQY01 > CAVRTJ01. The sequence goes on along the minus strand of CAZDOY010000041.1, from coordinate 9,847 downwards.
GGGGCTCACGGACTTCGGCGGCCCGGAGGGACCAGGGGGCGCCGGCGGGCGGCCCTGGCTTTTCGCGGCGGCCGGTGCGGTGCTCGCGCTCGTGGTTGCGTTGAGGTGGTGGGTGACCGCGCGGCGAATCCTGCTCGTGATCCTGGCGGGATTCGTCGGAATGGTGTTGGAGGGGGTTCTGATCCTCGGGTTCCAGGTCCGTAGCGGCGTTCTCTACCAGGACATCGGGGTCCTCCTGGCCGTTTTTATGGCGGGTCTCAGCCTGGGCTCCCTGTTCGTGGACCAGTGGGGGAGCAGGACGCGACACCCCAAGGGCATAGGCGTGGGAGCCGGCGCCGTCGTGGCCGGAGGCATGGCGGTGCTTGCCCTCGTGGTCGCCGGACTCTTCAGGGGCGGCCTGTGGCCGGGGCTTGCGGGTGCCTCGCTCCTGATGGGAGCGGCCGGGTTCTTCGTGGGCGGCCTCTTTGCCTACGCCAGCCTGCGCCGCGTCGACGACCAGAATGCGATCATCGCGCCGCTGTACGCCGCGGATCTCATGGGCGGGTGTGCGGGGTCGCTCCTGGGCAGCCTCTTTCTCCTGCCCGTTCTGGGGTTGCCCGCCTCCGCCCTGCTCGTGGCCGCCTTGTCTCTGGCCGCCCTTCTCTTGATCTGAGCGGTCGCCGTGCCCGCCACCCCCGATCCTCCCATGCTAAACTTTCGGTGACCGCACACCGGTCCGGAGCCTCTCCGCAGCGGCCGCCGGGCCGGGACAATCAACGTCGTTCTTCGGGGGAGCTCCATGCAGTTCCTGACCATCGTTCTCGGCATCGTCATCGTCGCCGCCCTCGGCCTCATCCTCTTCACGGCGCCCATGAAGTACTCCACCTTCGAGAAGTGGGCCTTCATTGCGGGAGGCGCGCTTTTCTTTCTCCTGGCCCTCTGGAATGGCGGCGTGAGGCTGACCTGGGCGCGCATGACGCCCTTCGTGGCCGCCGGGAAACTCGATGCCGCGCGTGCCGCCGTGGGATCGCTTCAGGTGCCCCCGTACTGGGAACTAGGAGCAGCGCTCCTGTTCGGTGTCTACTGGTTTTACGTCCATATACGCCGCGCCGCCCGCAAACTGAAGAGCCGGCAACCCTAGCGACGTTTTCCGGGCGGCGTACGCGCAACCTGCAACCTATATTGAAAGCAGCGGACGAAACCGATTGAGCGGACTGAAACGCGTCCCGCCCGGGAGGCGCTTTCGCCGGCCGCGTGTCCGGCGATTTGGCGACGGTTTCTGGAGGGACCGGGGAGGTGGACCATGTGGCGTTTTCTGGCGTTATGTGCGTCTCTGGGCCTGGTCTTCTGTTCGGCCTGCTCGAAGGGCCCAGACACTAGGCTGGACGAGGAGGCGATCAGGCAGGTGCTCTCAAAGTACGTTTCGAGCATCGAGAAAGAGGACATGAACCTCTATGCCGAACTGGTGGCGGACGACCCCGTCATGGTCAACTTCGGTGCCTTCGGGGATCCCATTCTCGGCTGGGACGGTCTCAAGGACGTCATGGAAGAACAGAGCCAGGTCCTTGAGAAGACGACGATCACGGTCCGTGATGTCCGGGTTCACGTAGCGCGCTCGGCGAGTATCGCCTGGGCCACTTCTCTCTGGGACTTCAAGACAACGAGCGGCGGAAGAGAACTGAACCTACCAATCCGGTGCTCGTGGATTCTGGAGAAGCGCAAGGGCAAATGGGTCATCGTGCACTTCCACAAGTCGCTCGCTGCATAGGCGTAACTTCGAGGCCGCCTTGAGGTGAGAGGTGGAGCCGGTGTTACAATCGGGCAGGGGGCATCATGAGGAAGTACCACCACGTAGGCATACCCACGGACGTTCCGCGGGAAGGCGAAACCTACCTGCCGGCGTTCAAGATGTACGTCGCGGGAATGGAGTCCAGCCCGTTCGGAATCGAATGGATGCGCTTCGAAGCGGACTGCCCGCTTCCGGATCTCGTCAAGCAGGTTCCGCACGTAGCGTTCGAGGTGGAGGACCTGGCCGAGGAGATCGAGGGCCGGGATGTGATCATCGAGCCGAACAGTCCGTCGGAAGGGGTCATAGTGGCCTTCATCGAAGACAACGGCGCACCGGTGGAATTCCTCCAGTTTCTCGCGCACAAGGCGCCGGAGGCGGATCGGGCGCGGACGGAGACGAAAGGTGGGTGATTCATCGTGCACATCGTTCTGAAAGACTGCGAGGTCAGGAGCTGGAGGAAGGAAGACGCCGGGTCGCTCGCGGTCCACGCCGACAACCGCAAGATCTGGCTCAACCTCCGCGACGCCTTCCCGCATCCCTATACGATTGAAGATGCCCGGGCCTTCATCGCCACCGCCCTGGGGCAGGACCCGGAGACCTACTTCGCCATAGCCGTGCAGGGCGTATCTGCAGGAGGCATCGGGTTTCGTCTGCACTCGGACGTGGAGAGGATCTCTGCCGAGCTGGGGTACTGGCTGGCGGAACCTTTCTGGGGCCGCGGCATAACGACCGAGGCCGTGCGCGCCCTCACCGGTTACGCCATGCGACGCCACGGTCTTAAGAGAGTGTACGCAGTTCCGTACGAATGGAATGCTGCCTCGTGCCGGGTACTGGAAAAGGCCGGGTACGTCCTGGAAGCACGGATGCGAAAGAGCGCCGTCAAGGACGGGCGGATCGTCGACCAGTTCCTGTACGCCTTCGTGTCTCCCGATTGACGTCGAATCCGTGAGGCGCGGCAGTCTCGGGGTTGCAAGTTGCAGGGCGTGCTATACGTTCAATGCATGGGGCCGGAAGGCGGCGGGGAAGGACCACATGGGGAAGCGGTATCCCCGGCGCACCGGCCCCTCTGGTCGCAACGGTCAAGGAGATGCATGCATGAAGGCCATGGTGCTCAATGCCGTAAGCCGGTTGGAGGACAATCCGACACCCCTCTCCTGCGTGGACATGCCGGTCCCGGTTCCGGCGGAAGGCGAAATCCTGGTGAGGATCTCCGCGTGCGGCGTGTGCCATACGGAACTCGACGAAATCGAGGGAAGGACTCCGCCCGCGAAATTTCCCATCGTTCCCGGCCACCAGGCGGTGGGCAGAGTGAAAGGGTTCGGCGAAGGCTGCTGCCGCTTCGAGGCGGGCGATCGCGTGGGCGTGGCCTGGATCTTCGACGCCTGTGGGCGATGTGAGTACTGCCTGGCGGGGGAGGAGAATCTCTGCGGGTCGTTCCGCGCCACGGGACGGGATGCGAACGGCGGCTACGCCGAGTACATGACCGTTCCCGAGGCCTTCGCCTTTCCCATCCCCGGGGCCTTCACAGACTCGGAGGCGGCCCCGCTCCTCTGCGCGGGCGCGATCGGTTACAGGTCCCTCAGGCTGGCCAACCTGAAGAACGGCCGGAACCTCGGGCTGACGGGGTTCGGTGCGTCCGCCCACCTCGTGCTCAAAATGGCGAGATTCGTATATCCGGACGCGCGGTTCTTCGTCTTCGCCCGCAGCGAGAAGGAGCGGGCCTTTGCGGTGGAGCTGGGTGCCGAATGGGCGGGAGACACCACGGACGCCTCGCCCGAGAAGCTCCACGCCGTCATTGACACGACGCCCGTCTGGCGGCCGGTGGTCGAGGCCATGAAGAACCTGGCGCCGGGCGGCCGCCTCGTCATCAACGCCATACGCAAGGAGGACTCGGACAAGGCGTGCCTCGCAGAGATGAGCTACCCCGAACACCTCTGGATGGAAAAGGAACTCAAGAGCGTGGCCAACGTGGCGCGCCGGGACGTCGGCGAGTTCCTCGCCCTGGCGGCCCGCATTCCGATCAAGCCCGAGTTCCAGGAATACCCTCTCGAAGCGGCCAACAACGCACTCTCTGAGATGAAGGCGCGAAAAATTCGCGGGGCCAAGGTGCTCAGGATCGGCTGAAATCCGTGGCGGTGTCTTCTTTTCTTGGGGTGGCGGGACGCTAACGCTATTGAAGCGCGTTTCTTTCAGCCGAGTCGACGCGGATTATGGCTGCACGGGCGGACATCCCCGTCGCGTGGGGCACGCCACGGCACCGAAAGTCGCGTCTCACGGGCTGGTCGGCCCGGGCTATCGGTTTTGGAGGGGAGGGCAGGCATGGCGGAGGGAGCGCGGACGAGCGGGGATTCGGGGCGTGGAATGACGTCCGGTCGGGCCGGCGGGTCGCTCTTCATTGACGTTCTCGCCTGGGTCTTCATGACCCTTTCGGGCCTGGCGGCGCTGCTGTCGGCCGCATGGCTCATCGCGCTTTCGGCCCATGGTCCCGCAGCGGCCCCACCGGCGGTCGGCGAGCCGTTCCTCGAGCCGATGAGGGCAATCCTGCTGCTCTGTCTCGTACACCTGAGACGACTGTGTGCCGCCTCAACCGGGCTGGCGGCCGTCACCTTCGCCTGCGCGCTCGGTCTGCTATTCAGGTGGAACTGGGCCCGCCTGTGCTTCATAGGCCTCATGGTTTTCAAGTGGGCGCAGGGGCTGGCGCTGATCGCCCTGCTCTTCTTCTTCCCGGACTTCGCGCGTGCCTTTCTCATGCTGTCTCCCGCCGTCGGTGTGGAGGGGGAGAGAATGCTCGTCCTCATTCCCGTGACACTCTTGGTCATGGCCTTTCTGACACTTTATGCCTGGGTAGCCGCGAAACTCGTTTCGAAACCGGTTCGGAGAGAATTTGTGGAAGTTTGAAGCGTACGTCGCCCCGGGCAACCGCTCGGAGGACGCGCGCAAGGAGGTGAGACATGAAGCTCAACGTGAAGGCGTTCGCCCTGACGTGCGGACTGATGTGGGGTTTCGGACTTTTCTTTCTGACTTGGTGGATCATCGCATTCGACGGTGCATCCACCCAGTTGACATTCATCGGCCGGTTGTACCGGGGATACACGTTGAGCCCCATGGGCAGTCTGATCGGCCTGGTCTGGGCCTTCTTTGATGCGCTGGTCGGCGGCGCGATCTTTGCGTTGGTGTACAATATTTTCGCCGGACGCATGACGAGTGAAAAGAACACATAGATCGGGGACCGGTCGAGGTCGAGGGGAAGGCGCCTGCGAATAATGGATGTGGGGTGGGGGATTCTGCTTTCTTCGCACCCATGCCTCTTGACTTCTTTACCGGACCAGAGGTCCGCGGCGACTTGCATTGAACGGAAAGTGCGGATTCGGAAAAGACACGGAAAGTCGTATGGAGGTGAGTCATGCCCACGCAAGCGGCGGCGGACGCCCTGCACATTCTCAGGGACGCCGGGCAGTTCCAGTGGTACGTCATTCCCCTTTTCGCCCTCGTGGTCTACGTCTACGCTTCGGAGGTCGAAAAAAGGAACTGGAATCTCGTCTTCGCCGGCCTGGCCTTCTGGGGCATGGACTGGTTCAACGAGATTTGGAACGGCCTCGTCTTCCACTTCACGAACTACGCCCCCGTCTGGGGTGCGCCGGGCAAAACGGCCTACCTCATTCTCATCGGGCTGAACATCGAAATATGCTTCATGTTCGCCATCGCCGGCATCACCTTCTCCAAGATGCTTCCGCGTGACAAGGCCCAGAAGATCCTCGGCCTTCCGAACCGGCTGGCCTTTGCCATCGGCGGATCGGTTTTCTGCGTCTTCGTCGAGTATCTCCTGAATGCCGCGAACGCGCTCACGTGGGATTACGCCTGGTGGAACGTCAGGGCGCCGTGGCTCATTTTCCTGGTCGGCTACCTGCCCTTCTTTCTGGTGGCGTTCTGGGTCTTTGACATGAAGAGTCTCCGGAAGAAGGCGGTGGCCGTGGGAGGAATCCTCGGCTTCGACGCGGTGTGCCTCGTGCTTTTCGGAGGCGTCTTGAAGTGGATTTGACCCACATCGAGTCGAAGGGCGGGTTTCGCCCCCGGAGGGGGGCGTACCGGGATGTAGAATAGGACAAGGCTTGCAGCCTGCTAGGAGGGTAGACACGTGCAAAAGAAGCTTCTCGTACCGGCTCTCATACTCGTCGTCGTCGGAATCCTCGTTCTTGTGCCGGGCACAAAGGCCCAGTACGATTCGGGCGGCGGGACCCAGGATGTCAGCGTGACCAACTTCCCGGATGTGCAGAAGGTCGAGGGCGACGTGACCGTCAAGGGGCCCCTCTCGCACGCGCGGCTGGTCAGGAAGGAGAGCGTCATCGTTCCGCCGTCCAGGCGCGGCGATCCCACGCAGATGGTGCAGGCGGGAGAGGTGTCGACCGACGGCTTCACGCACGTCGTCCTCAGCCTCCAGGGCGAGGTGGCCGACGCGGCTTACCGGGGCGGCACGGTGGGCGCCGTCCTTGTGCCGGACGAGGACCCCGTGATCCGCGCCCTCAACCAGGCCGAGCGCATCGAGTTTCCGCTCGAGGTCGTGGCGCAGCTGGTTCCGGGGACGGGCGGCTATTTCGATTCCAAACCGGCAAGCGAGGCAGTCGGATTTACCCGCTACCGGGTCTACCTTTACAATTCTTCGAGCCGGGGCGTGCAGGCCAACCTGTATATCTACATGACCAATTGACGCGGCCGGGTCCCGTTCCTCCTCGCCCACCGCCGAAAGGAGCCCCCTATGTCTGAGGACAAGAGCTACCACATGACACCCGAGCAGTTCCGCGCCTGCGGCCGGGCGGTGGTGGACTGGATCGCCGACTACCAGGAGCGCGTGGAGTCCATGCCCGTCCTCTCGAAGGCGGAACCCGGCGAGGTCAGGGCCGCGTTACCCGCATCCCCGCCCGAACACGGGGAGTCCTTCGAGGCGATCCTCGAGGACGTGGACAGGATTGTGATGCCGGGCATCACGCATTGGCAGTCTCCGAACTTCTTCGCCTATTTCCCGGCCAACGCATCGGGGCCGGCCATCCTCGGCGAGCTGCTGTCTGCCGGGCTCGGCGTGCAGGGCATGCTCTGGGCGACGAGCCCCGCCTGCACCGAACTCGAGACGCACGTCCTGGACTGGATGGCGGACATGGCGGCCCTCCCGTCACGCTTCAAGTCGTCGGGGACGGGCGGCGGCGTGATCCAGGATTCGGCCTCCAGCGCGACGCTGTGCGCCCTGCTCGCGGCCAGGGAGAGAACGACCGTCGGAGCGTCCAACCGCCGCGGCTGCGACGGCCGCCTCGTGGCCTACACCTCCACCCAGGGTCACTCCTCCATCGAGAAGGCCGTACGGATTGCCGGTATCGGCGCCGAGAACCTCAGGCTCGTCGAGGTGGACGACGCGTTCGCCATGCGGCCGGAGGCCCTCGCCCGGCAGATCGACAGGGACAGGCAGTCGGGCCTCGTGCCCTTTTTCGTGGCGGCGACCGTCGGTACGACCTCTTCAAACGCCATGGACCCGTTGCCCGCCATCGGCGCGGTGTGCCGTGAGCATGGGCTGTGGCTGCACGTGGACGCGGCCATGTCCGGCTCGGCCGCCGTGTGCCCCGAGTTCCGGCACTTTCTGGACGGGCTCGAGTCGGCGGACAGCTACTGCTTCAACCCGCACAAATGGCTCTTCACGAACTTCGACTGCGACTGCTTCTACGTGGCGGACCGCAAGGCCCTCATCGAGGCCCTGAGCATCCTGCCCGAATATCTTCGGAACAAGGCGACCGAATCCGGCGCTGTGATCGATTACAGGGACTGGCAGATTCCCCTGGGACGCAGGTTTCGCGCCCTCAAGCTATGGTTCGTGATCCGCCACTACGGCGTGGAAGGCCTCAGGCATCACATCCGGCGCCACGTCGAACTGGCGCAGGACTTCGCCCAGTGGGTGCGCGGGGACGACCGGTTCGAACTGGCCGTGCCGCCCCCGCTCAACCTCGTGTGTTTCAGGCACCGGGGAGGGGACGAGGCCAACCAGGCGATCATGGACCGGCTCAACGCCGGTGGTGCGGTCTATTTGACGCACACCCGGATGAATGAGAAATTGACGCTCAGGCTCAGCGTCGGCCAGACCAACACGGAACGCCGCCACGTGGAGAAGGTCTGGGCGCTGATCCGCGAGGCGGCCGACGGACTCGATCGGACGTAGAAGGGGAACCGCGCAATACGGCAGGTGGGTATCCAGGAGATAGGGGGGAGAGGGTTATGAACGTATCCGTCGTCGATCCGATAGACCGGTCGATCAAGTGGGTGAAGCACATTCTCTTCGACGAGTTTTCACTCGCCAAGTGGTTCGTTCTGGGCTTCTGCGCTTTCCTCGCCATGCTGGGAGAAGGCGGGGCCGCCAACGCGCCCTCGCAGATATTTCGACTTAACGAACGCCGCCATAGCGCAAACTATGGCGCCATGGACGACTGGGTGCGCATGCACCTGGGTGCCATCTTCCTGATCGGCGGCGGCATCCTCCTGATCGCCATCGCCATCGGCCTGCTCTTTACGTGGCTCAGCAGCCGCGGCAAGTTCATGTTCCTGAATGGCGTGGTGCGGGACCGCGAGGCGGTGGTCGAGCCCTGGCATCGCTTTCGGGCGCTCGGCAACAGCCTCTTCTTCTTCCGCATCGTCCTGGGCATCGTGTCCTTCTTCGCCTTCGGCGCGCTGATAGCAGGGAGCGGCCTCCTTCTGCTCCCGGCCATGCGGATGCACCGGATGACGCTTTTCGCCCTGCTGGTCCTTGTTCTCGCGGGGGCGATTTTCCTGCTCATGGCGCTTGCCCTCGCCCTCATCATGGCCGTCCTGAAGGACTTCGTGGTGCCCGTCATGTACCACAGGGAGCTGAAAACGGTCCCGGCCTTCCGCGTCTTTCTGGCAGAATTCCTGCCCGGACACATCCTGGCATTCATCCTCTTCTACCTGCTCAAGTTCGTACTCGGCATCGCCGCGGGCATCATCATGGTGGTGGGAACGTGCCTGACGTGCTGCATCGCCGCCATTCCCTACATCAGCTCGGTGGTCTTCCTGCCGATCCTGGTGTTCTTCCGGTGCTACTCCGTCTACTTCCTCGAACAATTCGGCCCCGAGTGGCGGTTCTTCGAAGCGGACAAGGCGAGCGATCCCGTTTCGGGCGGGCCTCCGCCGGAAACGCCGGCCGGTCCCGAAAGTCCCGAGCCGGGGAACTGATCTGAACCCCGGCAGACGGTTCGCTGAAGGGCGCGATGGAAAAAGAAGCGCCGTCGAGGTGTTGGAGAAACTGGAGGCGCCGGGCGGGGCGGGGGACAACCGCTCTCCCGGCGCCATGCGCCGGAACGAAGCATCTTCTGGAGGATACGCACTATGGGCATCGACGTAATGGATGATCTCCCGGCGCCCGGCGAACAGGGCGAAGCACAGCCGGCCGGAGAAGCGGCACCAGCCGAACAGGATCCTCCCGAAGAGCGCCGCATCCGCGGGATCGAATTCCTCGTCTTCCTCTTCCTCATCGTCCCGTCCATGCTTCTGTCCTTCTTCGTCACCCGCCAGCGCGGACTTGGCTTTCCGCTCGTGGCGACCGCGACAATCCTGCGCGACCTGGCGCTCCTTGCGCTTGTTCTGTTCTTCATCTGGCGGAACCGGGAACGGCTCGCCTCCATCGGCGTCACCCTGAAGAACGGCTGGGAGGACGTCCTGCTGGGCATAGGCCTTTTCGTCCCGGTCTTTTTCTCCGCGGGCGTGCTCCAGTTCGCCCTCAAGTCCCTGGGCTTCTCCAGCGCCACCATGAAGCTGCCGAAGTTTCTCACGCCGAACGGCCCGTTCGAATACGCGCTCGCGCTGGCCCTCGTGGCCGTCGTCGCCGTGGCGGAAGAGACGATTTTCCGCGGCTACATCATCAACCGGCTGGGCCTGTTTTCCAGGAGCCCCCTTTTCGTTGTCCTCGCGTCGGCGGCGATCTTCTCGCTCGGTCACGGCTACGAGGGATTCTCGGGCGTCCTGATCGTCGGCTGGCTGGGCGTGGTCTTCGCGCTCGTTTATCTCTGGCGGAGAAGCCTCGTCGCGCCC
>CAZDOY010000040.1:19445-22014 GCA_964507185.1 uncultured Thermoanaerobaculia bacterium | reverse complement strand
AGGGAGTTGGGGTAGCCGTTGCCGGCCATGGGGCGGACGATGACGCCCTCGCGCATGAGCTTCTGGAAGAACTCCCCGGCGGGCATGGGCACGTCGATGAGGATGAAGTTGGCCTGGGACGGGGTGACGGGGATGCCCAGCTTTGTGCACCCCTCCGCCAGGTAGGCCAGCTCCTTCGCGTTCATCTCGGCGCCGCGCCTGACGAAGTCCTGGTCCTTGAGGGCGGCGATGGCGGCGATCTGGGCCATGGCGTTGGTGTTGAAGGGCGAGCGGACCTTGTGGAGGGTCGCGATGACGTCCGGCTGGGCGAAGCCGTAGCCGATGCGCAGGGCGGCCAGGCCGTAGGCCTTGCTGAAGGTGCCCAGGACCATGAGGTTGGGGAAGCGGTCCATGAGGGGCTGGACGGTGGCGTAGTCGGGCGCCGTGGCGTATTCCTTGTAGGCCTCGTCCAGGATGACGAGCACGTGGGGCGGCACCTTCTCGATGAAGGCCTCCAGCTCCTTGAAGGACGTGTGGCGCCCCGTGGGGTTGATGGGGTTGTCCAGGATCATCAGGCGCGTGTCGTCGTCCACGGCCTTCAGCAGGGCGTCGAGGTCGTGGTTGCGGTCCGCCATGGGGATGGCCCGGATGGGCGAGTTCATGATCTGGCAGGCGATGGGGTACAGGGCGAAGGACCCGAAGCTGAAGACGGCGTTGGTGCTCTCGTTCAGAAAGGCGCGGGCGCTCATCTCGACGATCTCGACGGATCCGTTGCCCAGGATCACCTGCTCCCGGCGGACTCCGTAGTGTTTGGCGAGGGCGTCGCACAGGTAATAGCCGGCGCCCTCGGGGTAGATGTGGATCTGGTCGATAAAATTGCGGACGGCTTCCATGGCCTTGGGCGAGGGCCCGAGCGGGTTCTCGTTGGAGGCCATCTTCACGCTGTTGGTGACGCCGAGTTCCCGTTCCACTTCCTGCACGGGTTTGCCTGGAACGTAGGGCTTGATGGCCTTGATGTTGGCTGGAACGGGAATGCTCATTTCAATCTCCCCTTTTGTTTTTTCTTCACTCTCTTTTCTGGTTTTTTCGTCGGCGCGAGGGCCGTGTGTTCCAGCAGGCTCTGGACCTCCTCGGGCGTCAGCGCGCGGACGGTCCCCGGCCGGAGGGAACCCAGCTTGACGGGGCCCATGGCGACCCGCTTGAGCTTGATCACGGGATGGTTGATCCGGAAAAACATCTCCCGGATCTGGTTCTTGCGGCCTTCCGTCATGGTGATCTCGAGCCATGTGTGCTGGGTCTCGCGGGACGGCATGCGGCGGATCTGCACGGGCAGGGTGCGCCTGCCCTCGAGGACGATGCCGCGGCGGAGCCTGTCGAGATCGGGCTGCAGGGGGTTCCCCTTGACCTTGACGCTGTAGGTCTTGGTCACCTTGTAGCGGGGGTGCAGCAGCCGGTTGGAGAGTTCGCCGTCGTTGGTCAGGAGGAGCAGGCCCTCGCTGTGGTAGTCGAGGCGCCCGACGGCGAAGAGTCCCTGAGACTGCTTTGGAAGGAAGGTCTTGAGACAGTCCCTGCCCTCCGGGTCATCCATGGTGCTTACGACCTGCTTGGGCTTGTAGAGGGCGAAGTAGGCGGGCTCGGCGGAGAGGTGGACCCGCTTTCCGTCGAGCTTGACGGCGTCCCGCGCCGGGTTGATCGTGGTGGCGAGGTTCGTGACGACCTGTCCGTTGACCGCGACCCTGCCTTCCGTGATCAATGCCTCGGAGGCTCGCCGGGACGCCACGCCGGCGCGTGCGAGAAAGTGGTTGAGGCGCATGCTCGCGGTGTTCCCCTTATCCGGCATCTTTGATCTCCTCGCGCTCCGCGTCCGCGTGCGCGCCATCGTCGTTTTCCTGTCCGGTCGCGCCGGATGCCCCGCCGCCGTCACGCTGTGCGTCCCCCGAATCCGCCGGGGATGCCGGCCCTTGTGCCGGCGCGGGCGCGGTTTCGGTTTCCGGCTCGGGCGGCGCCGAGGTCGTGTCCTTGAAGAGGCTCTCCTGGCGGACCTTCTCGCGGAAGACGTCCTCCAGCTCGCGGAAGGACGGCAGGTCGTCGAGCGAGTTGAGGCCGAAGTGTACGAGGAACTCCTTTGTGGTCGTGTAGAGCAGCGGCCGGCCCACGACGTTCTTACGGCCGGCGATCCGTATGAGTTTCTTCTCCAGGATGCCCTTGAGCACGGGGCCCGACTCGGTGCCGCGGATGGCGCTCACCTCGGCCGTCGTGACGGGCTGCTTGTAGGCCACGATGGCCAGCGTTTCCACGGCCGCCGGGCTCAGTTTTCGCAGATTCTGGGCCTTCAGGAAGGCCCGCACGAAGGGCGCGTGGCCCGGACGCGTCACGGCCCTGAAGCCCTCGGCGACGCGCTCCACACGCAGCCCGAGGGAATGGTGCTCGTATCGCTCCTGGATCTCCTCGAGGATGGCGAGGGCCTCCCGGGGGTCCACCTGCCCGTCCAGCGCCTCCACCACCTGCTGCACTGTGACGGGCGCTGATGCGACGAAGAGAATCGCTTCCACGGCTCCGAGGCGGTCGGTCTCCCGCACGCTAAACCTCC
>CAZDOY010000040.1:0-19345 GCA_964507185.1 uncultured Thermoanaerobaculia bacterium | reverse complement strand
AAGAGAATCGCTTCCACGGCTCCGAGGCGGTCGGTCTCCCGCACGCTAAACCTCCCAAAAAGACTATTTTACCAAATACCGGGGCACAGCGGAGCAGCCCCCCTGCGGTGCCGTGAGTAGGGGATCAGGTGAGTAGGTGAGTAGGACGCGGGCCTGCCTTCGGGGGCCTGGATTCCCGCCTTCGCGGGAAGGACGCTTGCTGAAGGGCTAAGGCCTAAGGCCGAAGGGCTAAAGCGAGATGCGGCAGGCGAAAGGCCTTCGGAGGCTCGCCCTTCGCCGCTTTCAAATCCGAAATCCCAATTTCCAATTCCCAAATCGTCTTCCTCCCATCCTCCCGTCCTCCCTGTTCAAACCAGGCGCCGCAGGCCTCTGTGGACTCTGTGGCTGGTGCGCCTTGCGTGCCATTATCGACGCACCTAGAATGTTACAAGTACTTCTTGCAGGCAAATAAATAGTGAAAATGAGAGGTGAAGCCATGAAAGCGATAAATCCAGCCACCGAAACCCTCATCCACGACTACCCCGAACACGCCCTCGAAGAAGTTGACGAAAAACTCGACCTGGCGGCCAGGACCTTCGACTTCTGGAAAAGGACGACCTTTGCCGAGCGGGCGGGCCTCATGAAGGCGGCGGCCGGGGAGCTTCGCTCCAACAAGGCGGAGTACGCGGGGCTCATGACGCGCGAGATGGGCAAGCCGATCACCGCCGCCGAAGGCGAGGCCGAGAAGTGCGCCTGGGTCTGCGACTTCTACGCGGAGAACGCCGAACGCTTCCTGTCGCCCGAGGACGTGGCGACCGACGCGGCCCACAGTTTCGTGCGCTACGATCCCATCGGGCCCGTGCTCGCCGTCATGCCCTGGAACTTTCCCTTCTGGCAGGTCTTCCGCTTCGCCGCCCCGGCGCTGATGGCGGGCAACGTGGGCCTTTTGAAGCACGCGTCCAACGTGCCCGGCTGCGCCCTCGCCATCGAGAGCGTCTTCACGAAGGCGGGCTTCCCCATGGGCGCCTTCCAGACCCTGCTCGTGGGGTCGAAGGTGGTGGAGGGGATCATCCGCCACCCGGCGGTGCGCGCCGTGACGCTCACGGGAAGCGATCCCGCGGGCCGCGCCGTGGCGTCGCAGGCGGGGGCCGCGCTCAAGAAGACCGTCCTGGAACTCGGCGGGTCGGACCCCTTCATCGTCCTGGCCGACGCCGACGTGGAGGCCGTTGCGTCGAAGGCCGCGGTGGCGCGGACCATCAACAACGGCCAGAGCTGCATCGCCGCCAAGCGGTTCATCGTCGAGGACGCCGTCGCGGACCGGTTCGAGGCGGCCTTCGTCAAGGCGATGGCGGCGCTCAAGGTCGGCGATCCCGCCGAGCGGGACACGGACGTCGGCCCCCTCGCCCGCAGGGACCTCATGGACGACCTCCAGTCCCAGGTGGACCGCTCGGTCCGGGCCGGCGCGAAGCTGGCCCTCGGGGGCAAGCCCCTGGAGGGAACGGGGTACTTCTACCCGCCCACCGTCCTGACGCACGTGGAGCCGGGCATGGCGGCCTTCGAGGAGGAGACCTTCGGCCCCGTCGCCTCCGTCACGAGGGCGAAGAACACCGATCACGCCCTCGCGCTGGCCAACGCCTCGGACTTCGGGTTGGGCGCAAGCCTCTGGACGGGCGATCCGGCGCGGGGAGAGGCGCTCGCGGCCGAGGTCGAGGCGGGCGCCGTCTTCGTCAACGGCATCGTCAAGTCCGATCCGCGCCTGCCCTTCGGCGGCGTGAAGCTTTCGGGCTACGGGCGGGAACTGTCGGCCTTCGGCATCCGGGAGTTCGTCAACATCAAGACCGTCTGGGTGGGCTGATCGCCGGAGCGCCGCGGCTCACGCCTCGCGGAACTCGCGGCTGAGCCAGGCGGCCGGCCCGCACAGGGCCGCACCCACGGCGATGACGCCGAAGACCACGTTTATGGGCACCGCGGCGGCCGCCAGGCCCGTGAGCCCCGAGGACACGGCCGTCAGGCCGATCACCGTGATGGAGATCAGCGCGAAGATCCGGCCGAGCTGGACCTCGGGCGCGATGCGCTGGATGAGGCTGGTGCGGGTCACCGTGATCATGGGGATGGAGATCCCGTGCAGCACGATGGCCGCCCCGACCCACGGCGTGGTCTTCAGCCACAGGAGCGGCAGGTAGGTGAGCCCGTCCAGGAAGATGCCCGCGATCAGGATCTTCCCCTGGCCCACGCGCCGGTTCAGCCGCGTCGTGAGGGGCAGGCCGATGAAGACGCCCACGGCGAGCAGGGCCTCCATCATGGCGTAGACGGAGCCCGGCGCGTGCAGGACGTCCTTCACGAACAGCGGCGTGCCCACGATGGCCGGGCCCATGATCAGCAGGTTGTCCACGGCCGTGATGACCAGGAGCCACCGGAGCCTCACGTCCCGCCACGCGGCGGACAGGCCTTCGAACATGGCCTTGCGCGTGGCCATGTGTCCGGAGGGTGCGGGGGGAACGCGAGGCAGGCGCAGGAGAAAGAGCACGGAGACCAGGAACAGGACGCCGACCACCGCGAAGAGGTTCACCACCTTGACCCAGCGCAGGAACAGGGAGCAGATCGCGGGACCGAAGAGCCAGCCCATGGGAATGCTGATCTGGATGAAGGCGTTGGCGGCCACCAGATCCTGCCTTTCGACGAGGCTCGGGATGTAGGCGTCCCGGGCCGGATTGAAGAAGGCAGAAGCCGTGAAGAGCGTGAAGCCCGCCGCCGCCAGGACCCAGGGATTCAGGAAGCCGGCCAGCGCCAGGAAGGGCAGGCCCAGCGTGATGACGCCGCGGACGGCGTCGGACGCGACCATGATGCCGCGCCTCGGAAGAAGGTCCGCCACGAGCCCGCCCACCATGCCGAAGAGAAGGACCGGCAGGTAGTTGAGCATGGCCACACCGCCCACCAGCACCTTCGAGTCGGACATCTGGAGCACGGCCCACAGAAGGAGGACGGCGAAGGCCGCGTCGCCCATCTGCGAGGCGATCTGGGCATAGAGCAGGTTGCGGACGCCGGCGGGCGCTTTCACGGCTCTCTCCACTCCCCGGAAACGCTCCGATCCCGGGCTCCCGGCGCCGGGGCCCGGCGCGCGGGCGCGGCCCTGCTATTCGAGGCGTTGAACGAGTTGGGCGGCCTCCCGCATCTCTTGCCTACGTTCGTCGGCCTCGTCCGAATTCCTGCCCTGTCGGCGCTGGAGGAGCTGGAGCTTCGCCACCAGCTCGTTGTATCTCTGCTGGTAGACCCTTCCGGCCCCTGAGTCCCTCAGTGAGTAGTAGGTGTTGGAGAGCCACTTTGCCATCTGCGCCTGCATGGTGACCGCGGGGATGGAGTCGGTCTTGACAGACGTGCCCTGGGAATAGGCCCCGACGGCTTCGGCAACCTGGCCGGAGGCGCGGTAGGCATCGCCCATGGCGAGCCAGGCCTTGACCAGCCCGGGGTCCCGTCCCAGCGCTTCGTGCGCGGAGTCGATGGCGTCGCGGGCCCTCTTCAGTGTCCTGTAGTCGTAGGCGAGGCTAGCCCACGCCTCGGCGTTGTTCGGCTTGAGTTTCGTGTAGTGTTCGTAGGCCAGGGCAGCCCTGAGGGCCGCCTCGGACGCCGGCCCCGGTCCCTTCATGACGCTCCAGTAGTCCGAGAGGCGCCCGAGTGCCAGCCACGCCTCCGCCAGGTCCGGATCGAGCCTCACCGCCTGCTGGAGAGCGTCCCGGGCCTTTGCGTAAAGGGCTTCGTCCACACCCACGCGAACGGTCAGCACCTGGCCAAGAGCGGCCCATCCCTCGGCGAACCCGGGCGCCTCCCGCACGGCCGCCCGAAGTTTTTCGGCGGCTTCGTCCGTCTCGCCGGCTTGGGCCATCGCGGCGGCCACCGCATAGGACTGCCAGCAGGGCTTCTTGTGCTCCGAAACGGCGCTCAGGACGTACTCGGCGGGGATGGCGAAGTTGATGTTCTGGGACCCCCTGAGGTAGGCCGTGGTGACGCCGACCAGCCGCCCGCTGTCGTCAAAGAGTCCGCCCCCGCTCGACCCCGGCGAGATGGCCGCCGTGGTCTGGATGACCTTGATGTCGTGCATCTCTTCGATCTTTCTCAGACCGGAGATGAGCCCCTGCGACAGCGTGAGTTCCAGACCCGCAGGTGCGCCGATGGCGTACACCGTCTGGCCGACCTGGGATTGGCGGCGCCGCAGAATCCTGGCAGGGGTGGCCTTGAGACCGGGGACTTTGAGGATCGCGAGATCCCTGGTGGGGTTGGCGTAGGAGAGGACGGCCCGCCAGCGTTTGGACCCCGCATTGACCCAAACGCGGTGCGTAAAGCTCTGGACCACGTGGTCGTTGGTGAGGACCTCTTCAGGGGAGATTGCCACGCCGCTCCCCACCCCTTCGCTGCCATCCACGCCTCGCACGTGGACTACAAAAACGGAGGGAGAGACTCTCTTGAACAGGGTCTGCGCGTCCATGCTCTTTGCGGGCGCCACTTTCTGGCACGACAGAACGAGGGCGATCGCCAGAACGGCGAGCCCCGATGCGATACGTTTGCTGACCACCATGTCGCTCTTCCCCTCCACCTGCCGGATCCGCCCGCCGCGCGTCGCGAACCCCCCCGTTAAACTCCCTTCGGCCTCAGTCCGTGTGGATGACCACGCGGCCGTGGTTGCGGCCGCCGTGGCCACCGCCGAGCCCGAGCACCATCGACCGCGCGAAGTCACCCAGCTCGCAGGCCCTGAGGTCGTCGGTGTACTTTTGATACAGCTCCATGTTGGCCAAGACGGCGCCCTTCGTCTTCTCACCCGTGCCCAGTCTGGCCTTGTATTTCTCGATCTGGTCCCTGAGCGCGCGGCGGTCGGGCCCGCTGAGCCCGGGTCTCTCGGCCTGAGCCTCCAGGGTGGCCAGCATCTGCCGCTCGAGCACCGTATTGCCGGCTCTCGACGCATCCCGGGAGGCCTGTCGCATGGCCTTGTCAATCCACCGGAATTCGACGGGGCTCATTTTCTCCGCCGTGAGCGCGTCGACGAAGGTGCTCATGATGGAAGACGTCATCCTGAGGCCGTCCTGGGCGTCCTTGAAGTCTCCGCTCTGGCCCTGGTGTTCCCGGAACCACTCCTCGTAAGGCTCGGACACGGGCTTCACCTTGTTGCAGACGGCCATGTAGGCCTTCAGCCTGTCTTCAGGCACGGCGCCGCTCTCGGGCGGCGTGAACGGGAAGGCCTTATCCAGCGCTTCCGCCGATTTGGCGGTCTTGGCGATTTTGGAGATGCCCCCCGCGAAATGCGTGAACTTCTGGAGGTAACCGGAGGAGTAGAGCAGAATTCCCCCGATAACGCACAACATGAGCAGAATGACCAGGATGCCGACTGCGATTTTCGCCCCGGTTTTCATGGGTCCTCCCCTGTCTTGAACATCACTATTTTACAGCAACCGCGTCCGAGCGGAAGGGGCGTTCACCGCCCCGCCAACGCCCCGACGGCGCGCCCGTCCATGCCGGCGGGCGTTTCGATGCCGAGCATGGCGCAGACGCTCGGGGCCACGTCCACGGCCCGTACCTCCGGGAGTTCCTTTCCACGGGGGATTCCCGGCCCCTCAGCGTAGAAGATGCCTCCCATGTCGGGTATTCGGGGCAGGTAGCCGTGCATGCCCGCGGGGGCATCGCCGGACGTGCGCTGGTAGAAGCTCCGGAAGGTCGTGCCCTCGGCGGCAAGCAGGATGAAATCGCCCGCCCGGGGCGAATCCCCGTAGTGCAGATCCGCGGGGCAGTCGGCCTTCGTAAAGACCTCTATGCCTTTCGGGAGCTTTGTCAGGGCCCTCGCCACGGCCCGCCTCTGTGGTTCGCCCCTGACGTAGACGTTGCAGACCGGCCCCGAGGTGGCGACGTAGGGGAAGAACCCCTTCTTGGGCACGTATTTCACCACGTCGACCGTCCGGTGGACACGGGCCATCCCGTGGTCGCTGAGCACGATCAGGTCCACGTTTCCTTCGGAACCCAGGGCCTTGATCCCCTTCCTGAGTCTTGCAAGGAGGGCGTCGGCCCTCTTCATGGCCTCGTGGACGGCGGGCCCGTCCGGGCCTTCGGCGTGGCCGGCGTGGTCGGCGCCGTGCGTCCATGCCATGATCAGGCGCGGCCGCTCGGAGTCGGGCCTGGCCAGGAGGTCGAGGATCCAGGTCACCGTGCCGCCGTCCGATCCGCCGTCCCCGTAGGGCTTGTAGTAGGTGGGCCGGATGCCGTGATACGCACCCCCGGAGCACGGCCATGCGTCCACGGCGGTCTTGAGGCCGGCGTCGGCGGCAAGGGCCCACAGCGGCGGCTCCTTAAGCCATGAGGCCTCGCCGGCTTCGGAGAAGCGGCGGTGCCTCGACGGGTCCAGGAAGCTGTTCGCGACGATTCCGTGCTTGTCGGGATAACAGCCGGTGGCGATGGTGGTGTGGCTCACGAAGGTGAGGGACGGAAAGGGCGGGATCATGCGACCGGCGCGCAGGCCGTTGCGGGCCATGGCCTCGAAGGCCGGCAGGTGGTCCCTCAGCGGGTAGTCCCATCGAACGCCGTCCATCGAGAGCAGAACCACCGTGCGGGGTGCCTGGTGCGCGGCGCCTTTGCCGGCCGCCAGGGCGAGAAGTCCGGCCAGGAGGATGAGCGCCGCCATGGCGGCTCGCCTCGTCCTGGAGATGCGCTGGTCCATGTCTCCGGGCACGTTCTTCATTTCTTCTTTCCCTTTCTGCTTCGGGCAACGGAGAGGGCGAACGCCAATTCCTCGCCGCGGGTCTTGAGCTTGCCGTCCACCTTCGCGACGCGCGTCTCCATGAGTGCGCGGGCGACGGCGGGCGACGGCGGGATGTCAGCCTTCAGGAGGTCGTGTCCCGTGATGCGGAGCTTCAGGAACCGGTCGCGAACCAGGAAGTCGCGGATCAGGGCCTGTCTCGAGGGCTGCTGGACCTTTGCCATGAGGAAAAGGGCCATGGTCAGGGGCTGTCCGGCGAGGGCTCTGTAGGCGCAGCCGGGGGTGCACGAATCCTCGTGTCCGAGGTCCCTGAGGGCGTGCCAGGTAATGGACCGGTAGGTGGCCAGCACCTGGCGTGTTTCCTGTGAGAAGGGATAGTGGTCCCTGAAGGCTTCGAGCTGTGCGGTGGGCAGTCTCTCGGTCAGGGCCATGAGATAGACCGAGGGCTTGTGCACGGGCTCCTCGGGAAACTGGGTTTCGTAAAAGCCGAGGGCCTGCTGGACCCGGTAGAGGGTCTCCAATACCTTGGGCGTCAGCTTGAGCGCGGGCCAGAAGACGTCCAGCAGGCGGTGCTTCTCCATGAGCTTGAGGCCTTCCACGGCGTTGGCTCCGGACAGGATCTGGTCGACCTCGGCCAGCACCCTTTTCGGAGAGAGGTGCCGGAAGACCTTCTGCTTGACCGTGGCCGCGATAAGGCTCTCCGTCTCGGGCGGAAGCGTAAAACCAAGCCGAACGGCGAAGCGCACGGCCCGGAAGGAGCGGGTGGGATCTTCCACGTAGGACAGGCCATGCAGGACGCGGATGCGGCCGGATTTCAGGTCCCGTACGCCGCCGAACAGGTCCAGGATCTCCCCGAAGCGGTCGGGCGCCAGGTACATGGCCAGCGTGTTGATGGTGAAGTCCCGGCGGTAGAGGTCCTGGTAGAGGGCGGCGTGGGCGACGGTCGGAAGGGCCGCGGGCGCTTCGTAGTACTCGGCCCTGGCCGTCGCGAAGTCCCAGTGGCTGTTGTCCGGGCGGATCCAGACAGCCGTGCCGAAGGCCCTGTGGGCCCGGACGCGTCCGCCTTCCTGTTTCGCCCAGCCTTCGGCCAGCTCAATGGCGTCTCCCTCCACCACGAAGTCGATGTCCTCGACGGTCCTGCCCAGGAGCAGGTCCCGCACGGCGCCGCCCACGAGAAGACAGCTCGTGCCTTTCTCCACGGCGACCTCGCCGAGCTTCTTGAGCTTCCGGACCTCATCGGGCGGAAAGGCCGCGCCGATCAGGTGCTTCATCTCGTGGGCGGACGGCTGCCCGCCGGCCTTCACCGCCACGGCGCCCTGGTCCTGGCGGTAGAGCGTCTTGAAAAGGTTCATCCGGGATATGAGGCCCACGACCCTGTCCGGCGTCTCGCCCAGCATCACGATCCGCCAGTTTTGTTCCATCATCTGGCGGCGTACCTCTTCGGCCGGGGTGTCGGGTTGAAGCAGCGGCGGCGGCGAGGAGAAGAAGTCCTCGATGGGCGTGTCTCCCAGCCCGTGCTGGATGGCGCCGTCCACGACCTGCCGCGTGGCCACCCCCGTCAGGCGGCCGTCCTTGAACACCGGTAGAGCGTTGACCCTGAACCGGTTCATGTCGCGGAAGGCCTGTCGCGTCGTGGCCGAGGTGTCGATGCGGTGGAACTCCCTGTTCATGAGGTCCGCCGCCTTGAGGCCCACGGGGTGGGCCGTCGTGATCTCGTCGACCAGAAGGGCCTTGACCTCGGCCAAGGTCTTGCCGCGTATGACGGCGGAGGCCGCCGAAGGGTGACCGCCCCCCCCGAACAGCTCCATGATGGCGCCCACGTTCACGCTCGGCGTGCGCGAGCGGGCGATGATGTGAACGCGTTTCTCCATGTAGGCCAGCAGGAATAGGGCCTCCAGCCCTTCCATGGCGAGAATCTCGTGGACGAGGATGGACAAGTCAGGGATGTAAGTGTCGGCGCTCAGCGTGCTGATGTGGACGCGCACCCCCCCGACCAGCAGCGATTCGAGGTTCTCGAAGAGGGTGGCCAGCCAGCGCATCTGATCCTCGGTGAACCCGCGCTTGAGAATCCGGGATACCCAGGCGAGGTCTCCCCCCCAGGCGAGGCACTGGACAACGGCCTCGAAATCCGCCGGGCGCGTGGTCGGGAACGTCAGAAATCCCGTATCCTCGTAAATGGCCAGCAGGAAAACGGTAGCCTCGAATGGATCCGGCTCGATCCCGGCCGCGAGGAGCTCCCTCACCATGACGGTGGTGCAGGCTCCCGCCTCCAGGACGACGTGGCGCCGGCCATCGAGGTCGCCCATGCCCGGATGGTGGTCGAAGACGTCCATGTCCACGGGAGGCTTGCGCTCCAGCAGCTCGGCCAGGGGACCGATCCGGTCCCTGGTGGAGACGTCCACGCACACGAGCTTGTCCACCGCGGATAGGTCCACCGCGCTCGGGGAGAGGATCGGAGGCAGCTTCTCGCCGTGCGTGGCCAGGAAGGTCCTGACCAGGCTCTCGGCCGCGCCGGAGAAGGTGGCCGTGGCGCCCGGGTAGAGGCGCAGGCCCGCGATCAGGCTCGCGAGGGCGTCGAAATCGGCGTTGGTGTGCGTCGTGATTACGATCATGCCTCGATTGTAAGGCCAGAAAGGCGGAGAGAAAAGGGAAGAGGAGATTTGAAGACCGAAGACGGGTCAATACTCCCGGAGCCTCCGGTGTTGTTGGAGCAGGCGGGAGGTTCCAAAAGGGCGCGGAAGTGGTCCGCCCCCCGCCCTGGAAAGGAGGATCGCCATGCAGGAAATACTGCCCGGTGTCTTTCACTGGATCACGTTTCACGAAGGGATCAAGGACGACGTTCATTCTTACCTGGTGGCCGGTACCGATCCGCCGGTGGTCATAGACCCCCGCGTGCCGGAAGAAGGGCTGGAGTGGTTCAGGGACCGCACGACTCCGCGACACGCGTATCTGACCAACCGGCACCACTACCGCCACAGCGACCGGTTCGAAGAGGCCTTCGGCCTCGACGTCTGGTGCCACGAGGACGGCCTGCACGAGTTCACCAAAGGGGAGAAGGTCAGGCCCTACCGCCACGGCGACGAGCTGCCCGGTGGCATACTTGCCCTTCCCATCGGAACGCTCTGCCCTGAGGAAACCGCCCTCTATATCCCGCTGGGCGACGGCGTGCTGTCCATCGGGGACGCGATCATCCACCGCGGAGGCAGGCTGGGCTTCGTGCCGGACTTCCTTATCGGCGACGATCCGGAAGGCGTCAAGAAAGGCATCAAGGCCGCTTTCCGGCAGCACCTCGACAGGTCCTTCGATCACCTGCTCTTCGCTCACGGCGATCCCATCGTGGGCGGAGGGAAGGACGCGCTGAGGCGGTTCGTCGGAGAGTAACGCGCACCGTGTGGAACCGGAATGAACCCGGGCGAGCCGATTTGCGCGCAGGTCCCTCCGGCAAGGGCTTCCTTACCGTCGCCTGCCCTGCCGGGGCCACAGGGGCATGCCCGTTTCCTGGTCCCTCAACTTGAGCGTCTGGCCGGCCTTCGTGATTTCGGCCGCCACGATCATGGGTCCGCCGCGGCGCGTCATCCTGGATCCGGTGACCACGACCGTGTCGCCCGCCGCCAGCTTGACCGGCTGGGCGTCCACGTAGAAGGCCGGACCCAGAAGGACGAGAATGGTCTCGCCCTTACTCTGGAGGGTCAGCCGGACGATCTCGTGGTTCATCCTCTGGATGCGGTCGATGGACTGGATCGTGCCCGCGGTCGTCTGGACCGTGTCCTTGTCGTACATGCGGCCGGGCCCCCTGCGTCCGCCGCGTCCGCCCATGCCTCCCGGCATCTGGGCGGCCACCAGCACGGCCACCAGCAAACCTGTCAGGCATGCCACAACGAGATTCTTTCTGTTCATGCTTGTGTCTCCTCTATTCTAATCAATCCACCACGTGTCGCACATTTCTAACGCATCAGGAGCCATAGACCGCTGATCGCGACCGTTGGTTTAGCCGGTGAGCCGAGGGTCCGATTACGATTAACCTAAGGCGAGGGTCGTGTTGGCGATATCAGGCAATGGAGCCTTGCCGGTTGAAGCCCGCCTTGTGACTCCTAGAAATCCGGGAATATTAACGAGGACACATGAGTTCTTGCAACAGGAACAGCACGGAAGTAAGGAAATGTCCCTGCATGTTCGAGGGTAGAGGATTGTCGGCAAGCGAGCCGACACTTAGATTTCACGGGCACGAAACAGGGGGCATGAGGTGTGAGCACGCCTCTACTATTACTGACGGCTATACGACTTTTTCCACAAACATGCAGCGTCAAGCGCGAAATCAGCGCGCAGCCTGCACGGGCGAGCAGATCGTCTAGGTCTTTTCATCGGCTTTGGGTAAAGATCATCACGCAGCAGAAGGAGGGTTCAGCATGAAACGGAAGGCAATAGTGTTGGTCGTCGTCCTGGCGGCCATCTTCGCGATGGCGGTATGGGGCGCAGCACCCGTGCAAACGGGCGTCAAGTCCCACAGATTGAACAGGTACGGGAGCTACGCAAGGAACGGGATGGCCTTCCATGCGCCCGCTTCCGCGTCGAAGAAGACGTCCGCGGCCGCCGCGGTCCCCCTTCTTGCGACGCCGGCCGACCCCATCGTCAACGGCGGATTCGAGGCGGACCCCTACTCTCTGACCGGCTGGACAGTCGTGGACTGGCCGAACAGCGACGGTACGTGGTTCGTCCAGAGCGGAACCTTCTCGCCCTATAGCGGTTCCCCCGTGGCCCCGCCGCCCGAAGGGAACCAGGCCGCCATGACTGACCAGGAAGGACCGGGCAGTCACGTCCTTTACCAGGACTTTACTGTACCCCCGGATTCGGTCCTTACTTTCCAGATGGCCTACTACAACCAGGCAGAGGGGTGGGACATTCCCAGCCCCGAAACCCTCGATCCGAGTGGCGAATTTGGCAACCAGCAGATCCGCGTGGACATCATGGACCCCGCCGCGGACCCGTTCGACGTTGGCGCGGGCGTGCTCCAGAACATCTTCATCCCGGCGCCGGGGGTCACCCCGGACCACTCGGACTACCAGACGTACTTCGTGGATCTGAGCGCCTACGCGGGCCAGACCATCCGGCTCCGCTTCGTCGAAACCGACAACTATATTTATAACCAGTTAGGTGTAGACGACGTTCGGGTTTTCGTCCCGCTGAGCCTCTACGACGACTACGGCGCCTCGCAGGTGTGTATCAACCCGAACAACGGGTGGTTCCAGTGGACCGCTCTGAGCGGCCCCTACGCCGGCCAGGTCTTCACGGGCACCCTCGCCGTGTACAATGGCGGGACCATGTTCTGGAGCCAGCCGGGCGCGTCCCAGTACGTGTACGTCTACTACGATCCCAACGGCCACACGGCGTGGGGCTATCTGTACGACTACACGACCGGCACGTACGTCAGCCTCTTCGATTCCAACACGCTTGACGATCCGCCGGGCTGCCAGCTGGCCGACTGAAGCCGCACGTCCGATACTTCGAGAGCGCGGGGCCTGAGCCCCGCGCTCTTTTTCTTGCAGCCGCCTTGAGCGGATCGAGTAGATGCGAGGCGCGTGCCCCGTCCTCTACCCCTTCAGTCGTTCCGGTCGGGCCTGTCGGAATGGCCCTTTTCTTTTTCCTGCCAGGCCTTGGCCCAGTGGCTCAGGCCGCGGATTTCGTGCTTGTGCGAGCGGTAGACATCCTCGCGCACGCCCCGCGTGTCTGGAAGGTTTGCCCTGTCCTGCCCGCCCTTAACGGCGCCCGTCCTGCCGGAACCAAAGCCATCTATGCCCGTAACTTTTTGATCGGCGGGTCTTTTCTGGCGGTTCTTCCGGGGGCGCCCTTTGGAAGGCCGCCCGTCGCTGGCGCGGAAGGCAGGCTTCTGGCGTCCCTTGCCCATGGCGGGCCGCTCCGATCCGTTCGGACGGTTTCCGGTCTTTCCGGCCTCCTCGCGATGGGGCCTTGCGGCAGCCGGCCTGGCTGGAGTGCTTCGCCGGTTCTTGCCGGAGGGTGGGGTCGATCGCTTGCGCCGGCCGTCCGATGTTCCGGATGCCGGGGATCCCTCTCGCTCGGCACGGGCCTGCAGTTTGGCTTTGGAGCGCGCCCGCTCTTCGGCCTTGCGGGCGCGGATGGCCGCAATGCGCTCGGCGATGGGAACCTCGAACCGCTCGTTCGGCCTTTTCGTGTAGTCGAACCCGTCGATTTTCTGGCGGGGAATGTGCCGGTTGAGGTGGGATTCGATCCTTCGGAAATCGCCCTCCTCCTGCGGCGAGACGAGCGTGTAGGCGTCTCCCTTTTCCTCCGCGCGAGCCGTACGGCCGACGCGATGGATGTAGTCCTCCGACATGTTGGGTACGTCGAAATTTACCACGAGGCCGAGGGCCTCCACGTCGATGCCCCGGGCGGCTATGTCCGTAGCGACAAGCACGCGGAATTTGCCGCTCTTGAACCGTGCGAGGGCCTCGGTCCGCTGGGCCTGGCTGCGGCTTCCGTGGATCCTGCCGCACGAGATGCCGTGTTTTTCAAGAAAATCCGCGAGCCGGTTGGCGCGGTGCTTGGTCCGCGTGAAGGCCAGCACACTCTTGGCCTCCGGGCGCTTGAGAAGCTCGAGGAGAAGAAAGGACTTCAGTTCCTGGGGGACCTGGAACGCGGTATGGGTAATGCCCTGGGCCGGTTCGGCCTTGCGCTCGATATTCAACGGCACGGGATTCTTCAGCATTTCGGAGGCGAGTTCCACGATGGGAAGGGGCAGGGTCGCCGAAAAGAGAAGCGTCTGCCTCTTTGCGGGAATCTGCTTGAGGATGCGCTTGACGTCGGGCATGAAGCCCATGTCCAGCATGCGGTCCGCCTCGTCCAGAACCAGGAACTCCAACCCGTCCAGTTTCGCGTAGGGATGCTGAAAGTGATCCAGCAGCCGGCCGGGAGTCGCGATGATCACGTCCACGCCCTTCTGGAAGGCCCTGACCTGCGGTTGCATGCCCACACCGCCGTAAACCGCCGCGCCCTTGATCTTCGTGTGCGCGGCAAGCATCTTGAGGTGGTCGGCGATCTGCTGGGCCAGTTCGCGGGTGGGCGCGAGAACGAGCCCCCTGGTCGTGCCTCTGGGTTTCTCCTCGAGCTTGTGGAGGATGGGCAGCAGGAAAGCCGCCGTCTTGCCGCTTCCGGTGGCCGCCGAGGCCATGACGTCGCGTCCTTCCATCAGCGGGGCGATCGCGAGTTTCTGGATAGGGGTGGGCGTCTCGAAGCCGAGGTCATCGAGGGCTTTGAGGAGACTGGGTTTCAGTCCGAAGGATGAAAACGATTGGTCGGTCATCTTGTCCTTGTGCGGTGCAGTCCGAGGCACAGAGCCACGGGCGCCCGATCTGTCTGTCCCGGCTTTTATGAAGGAAAGAAACGGTGGGATCGCCGGTGAGGCCGCCGTTTGGGCCCCTGGCCGATGAAGGATCCGCTGAGCCTGTCTCTGAATGCTCATCCCTTCAGGCCCTGGGGGCGTTGAAGGTATACTTATCGCACACTTTCGCTTGAAATGCAAGCCTGATGCGGATCGCGCGGGCACGAAGCCCAGGCCGGGTAGAAAAAGGAAGGAAAAGGTCGGGAAAAAGGCGCTGTCAATACCGTCCTGGAAGGACCGTGTGTGCACTCCACCCCCGATCGCTCGCCGGCGTCCAGAACTGAACATTGGTCGGCTGTACGCCGTCTTCGGTCCGCGCGCCCTTCTGCGCTATACTGCAGTCGCCGCCGGGCGTGCCGACCGCGGACGTGTGAGGAAAGCTGGGCAGTCCTGTGGCCGCGCGACGGCAGAGAAGGACTCCAGGCAGACAGGGGGTACCATGACTGTTTCAGCGGGCGCAAGACTCGGTCCCTACGAAATCCTATCGCCGCTCGGGGCCGGAGGCATGGGGGAAGTTTACCGGGCAAAGGACGCCAGGCTCGGCCGGGAGGTGGCCGTCAAGGTACTGCCGGAGAGTCTCGCGAGAAACCCGGAGGCGCTCGCGAGGTTTCAACGGGAGGCACAGGCCGTAGCGGCGCTTTCCCATCCGAACATCCTCTCCATCTTCGACACGGGAATCCAAGACGGCGTAGCCTATTCGGTGACAGAGATGCTCGAGGGAGAAGACCTCCGGAGCAGAATGGGGGGGCAGGCCCTGCCTCTGCGAAAGGCCGTGGACTTTGGGGCCCAGATCGCGCGGGGACTCGCGGCCGCGCACGAAAAGGGCGTCGTCCACAGGGACATCAAGCCCGAGAACATCTTCGTCACACGGGACGGACGCGTGAAAATTCTCGACTTCGGCCTTGCGAAGGTGGACCAGGAAACCGCCCCCGCAGCGGAGTCCGAAGCGCCTACGGCCATGCCCGCGACGCAGCCGGGCACCGTCATGGGAACGGTCGGCTACATGTCGCCGGAACAGGTGCGGGGCAAACCCGTCGACCACCGCACGGACATTTTTTCCCTCGGGGCCGTGCTGTACGAGATGCTTTCGGGACGGCGCGCCTTCAAGGGCGACTCGGCCGTCGAAACCATGACGGCGATCCTGAAGGAGGATCCGCCGGACTTGCAGGATACGGGCGTCTCGTTTCCGCCCTCCCTGGACCGGATCGTGCGCCACTGCCTGGAAAAGAGCCCGGAGGAGCGATTCCAGTCCGCGGGCGACATCGCCTTCAACCTGGAAGCCCTCAGCAGCGTGGCCAGCGGGAGCGCCATGAGCCTGCCCGCCGTCGGCGGGACCAGATCCTGGCCCCGCATCGCCCTGACCGGCGCGGCAGCAGTCGCCCTCCTGGCCCTGGGCGCCCTCCTTCACGGTGTCCTCCGGGGCGGAAGCGGGGTTTCCCCGGCGCACCCCGAGACGCGGCTCTCGATCGTGGTGCCGGACGACGTCCAGATGGCGAACTTCGAACTCTCGCCGGATGGAAAAACGCTTGTGGTCAGGGGGCGGCCCAAGAACTCCGGGTCCGGCACACCCCCCCGGGTGAGGCTGTACGTCCGAAGGATGGGCAGTTTCGACATGACGTCCCTCGCCGGCACGGAGGGCGCCAGGAGCTTTACCTTTTCACCCGACGGCCGCTGGATCGCCTTCGTGGCGCCGCCCTCTCCAGACACTGTGAAGAACCGGCTCGCCAAGGTGCCCTTGACCGGTGACGTTCCACCGGTGACCATCGGCACGTGGAACGACGGCTGGCAGCTCGGCGCCTGGCTGCCCGACGGGGACATCCTCGTGACGGCTGCGGGCGGGACGCGCTTCCTGCGCCTGTCCAGCAAGGGAGGCCCGCCGGGCAAGCCCTTCGAACCGGAGACGGGAGCGTTTTCGGGGACCTTCCATTATCCCAGGCCGCTTCCCGGAGCAAAGGCCGTTCTCATGAACGCCATCTCGTACAGCCAGCGAGGGTTCCAGGTGAGCGTGGCGGCCATGGACCTTGCGACACGCAAGATCACGATTCTCGTGAATGACGGCGGGAATGCCGTCTATGCAAAGGGCGGCTATCTCGTGTTCACTCGGGGCGACACGCTGCTGGCGGCGCCCTTCGATCCCGGGAGACTCGCTCCCGTCAGCGGTGCGGTGGCGCTCACAGCCGGGCTTCGAACGCCCAACTCGTGGGCGCCGGCCCCGTTCAGCCTGGGCCTGGACGGCACGCTGGTCTATGCGCCCGGCGGCGTCGCCGGCCTCCATCGCACCGTAGACCTGCTCCACCCCGACGGAACCGTCAAGCCCTGGTCCGGCGAGAAGCGCTCCTACAACGGCCAGCTTTCTGTTTCGGCCGACGGGAAGCAGATGGCCGTCCTCGTCACGAACGCCGAGAGCCTGGACGAAATGTGGAGCGCCGCCGTCAAGGCCCCCGTCCTTCGGCCCCTGGTAGCTGTACCGAAAGCGGACGTGGGTATTCCCGTGTGGTCGCCGGACGACCGGCTTATCGCCTACTATCAGCAGTCGGGAACGGATACGGACGGCATATACATCGCGCGGTACGACGGCACGGGACGCCCCCGGCTCATCTTGAAGAAGCCTTCCGCCGAGGTCACGGTCATGCCGGCGGCCTGGTCACCGGACGGTCGCTTTCTGCTCTGCTACAGGCTGGATCACGGCAAGTCCACCATCCTGGAGCTGCCCGTGAATGAGAAAGGCATCCCGTCCGGTGAGCCGAAACAGCTACTTCCGGGTAGCTTCACCGAAGCGCTTCCCGCCTTCTCGCCGGACGGTCGCTGGCTCGCCTACTGCACGACCCAGTCGGGCCGGTGGGAGGTCTACGTGAGCGCCTTCCGGAATGGCGTCCTGGCCGGAGCGCCGTCACCCGTCTCCACAAGCGGCGGGTACCGCCCCATGTGGTCGGCGGACGGGAGGAGGCTGGCCTACCTGGAGCTCGACAACCGGATCGTGTTCGCGGAGGTATCGGCGGGGGCCGGCTTCTCGGTGAGGGGGACTACCGATGGTCCCGATACGGAAAAGGCAGGCGTTGCCAACCAGGGGCAGGGCCTGGCCTGGCTTCCGGATGGCGATTTCCTGTTCGTCAAGAGGGATGCTGCGGAAGGAGAGGTCTTCAGACTGAACGTCGTCCTCGACTGGCCGGAGGAACTGGCCGCGACCATGCGGGCAAGCAGCCATTGAAGACAAGGCGGGCCCTTCACCTGAAGGGCCCGGAAAGCAAGGTGGATGGTTGGCCGGACGGACCGCCTCCCCTGCGGCGCTCGGCCGCCGTGCCGAAGAGGGGGCGCCGTCCGAAACTTCAGGTTTCGGAGACCTTTTGAACGGTCAAGGACGGCATGCCGTCTGCCTTACCGGTTCGGCCGCTGACCTTGAACCAGTCCTGGCGATCGGCGTCCTTCCGGGCTTCCTTGTAGGCCTCCGGGGTCGTTCGGCTCGGCGTGAGCAGGTAGACAAACCCCTCGGGCGTGACGACACCCAGGGCATCTTTCTTCGCGCCCCTGGACACGTCGACCTTTATCGTCTTGATCTGGCCGTCCACCGAAAGCGCCCGTCCGGGTGCCTGGCTGGGCGCCGCGAACACCGCGGAGGGAAGGCCCGCCATCGCCGCTATTGCTACCGTTCCGATCAGGGTGGAAAATGCTTTCTTCATTTGTGCATCCTCCTTTCGACAGAGAGTCCTCATGAAAAACTCGTGCCAACCGAAAAAAGGCCCTAACTCACTGATGTGGAACAGGATATGGATCGTTTTGGCACGGAGCGAGCCAAGATGGCCTGCCGGACCGTCCCGCAGACGTGCGACGGTCCCTGTCGGTATCGTCCGCTTGCTGATATGATAAAAAGAACGAAATCCTCTTTCCCGGCCCGGACGGGGCCACGCAACCGCAGGTGCGGTAACTTCGTAGAGAGTAATGCAGGAGGACTCCCGGATGAACGATGAAGCGGACCGCCCCATCTGTGAATTCGACCCGGAAAGACTCGTCCAGAGGCTCGATACGGAAATAAAAGGCGAGCCGCGGGCCGTGGCCCCAGTCGTGGACCGCATCATGAAAGAGGTGGCGACCATGGGGTGCGCCGCGGACCACGAGTTCGAGATCCGCCTCGCCCTCTCCGAAGCCATCGCGAATGCGGTCCGGCACGGATGTCGAAACGACCCCTCCAAACGCGTGAGGATCTGCGTCGAGTGCCAGGCGGAGCGCGGTATCCTGATCGTGGTGGAGGACCCGGGCGAGGGATTCGACCCGAGCCAGCTACCCAGTCCCATCGAGAGCGAGCAGATATTCCGTTCCGGAGGGCGGGGCGTGTTCCTCATCAACCGTTTCATGGACGAAGTGCTCTACGAAAAGGGCGGCACCCTCATTAAGATGCGAAAGAAGGGAACCTGCCCGCCGTCCCGGAAGTGACCGTCCGGAGTTCTTTAAGGCCCCACGTCCGCCTCTTTCTTAAGACGTCTTCTCCGACCCGCACCGGTTAGCCCTCCGTTTCAAGGCGGTAGCCCCGTCCCGGTTCCGCCCTGGAATGGAAGGCTTCCCTTTTTGTTGTCTTAATCGAGTATTCAGATGCCGTTGCCGCGAGACAAGGCGGAAACGGGAACAATCAGCGGGTTCATACGCTGCGGGACTCCTTCATCCGCCCGGACCATCATCGGCAGACGCAGCCGGAAGGTTCCGCTCCGGACCGAGACGAAGCGCATTTCGGGCTTGCCCGCGCACTTGGAAACACGAACGGGCCGATGACAAACAAAGGGGAGTGAATCCATGGACATGAAACCTGGGACGCGTCTCGGCCCCTACGAAATCGTCGCCCCGCTCGGCGCGGGCGGCATGGGCGAGGTGTACCGGGCGAAAGATACCCGGCTGGAGCGTGAGGTGGCGATCAAGGTCCTTCCCGCCGACTTGGCGGCGAACCCGGACTTCAAACAGCGCTTCGAGCGGGAGGCAAAGACCATTTCGAGCTTGAGCCACCCGCACATCTGCGCACTCTACGACGTGGGCCACGAGGACGGCGTGGATTTCCTCGTGATGGAGTTGCTGGAAGGCGAAACGCTGGCCGAGCGCATCAAGCGCGGGGCCCTGCCCGCCGAGCAGGTCCAGCGGCTGGGCATCCAGATCGCCGAGGCGCTCGACGGTGCCCACCGGCGGGGCCTGATCCACCGTGACCTGAAGCCGGGCAACGTCATGCTGACCCAATCCGGGGCCAAGCTCATGGACTTCGG
>CAZDOY010000039.1:1453-22347 GCA_964507185.1 uncultured Thermoanaerobaculia bacterium | reverse complement strand
GCCGTCTGAAAGCCTTCAGAAAGCTGCCGGAGGGCAAGGACATCACGGTCTTCCTTTTGTCCAAGGGCGATTGCTTTGGATTCCTGCCCCTCCTGGACGGCAGCCCCTTTCCCTTGTCGGTCGAGGCGCTGGAAGAGTCCGTCCTCCTATCGCTCGGGCGGGCAGAGTTTTCGCGATTCATCAAGGAACATCCGGATGCCGCCTTGATTCTCCTCGCCCACCTGGCAGGCAGGCTCAGGGGGTGCCTGGACCAGGTGGAAACCATCGGCCGGCAGGGTGCGCTGGCCCGGACTGCCCATGGCCTGATGAGCCTGATCCCCGCGTCGGAAGATGCAGGGGCGCAGCCCGAGGCGGTCCTCCCATTCACTCAGGAGGAGTTTGCGCACATTCTACACCTGGCGCCTGAAAACCTCTCCAGGGCTTTAGCCCGCCTGCAGAAGGAAGGCGCCATCCGCCGGCTGGGTAAGCGCCGGTTCCGCATCCTCTCCCTCCAGGCCCTGCGCACGACCGCCGGGTAGTCCTGATTCATCCCAATCCAAAACCGACTTTCCATCCAGCTTGACGGCCGTCAAGGCGTCCGAGCCTGTGGGGCACCATGCTAGGTTCAGGCGTCCCAAGACGCCTTTTGTAAGGACGGTGGATATATGCCTATGGATATATGGAAACAAAAGGACAACGGGGGAGACAGCCGGGAGCACCTGGCACGGCTCTTTGGGGACTTGTCCCATCCCTTGCGGCTGGCCGTCGTGATGCGGCTGATCGCGGTGGGCAGGGAGTGCGTCTGCAGCCTCGCCCGTGCCATCGAAGTCGACCAACCTACGCTCTCGCGCCACCTGCGCATCCTGAAAGACCACGGTGTGGTGGGGGACCGGCGACGCGGAGCCAAGGTTTTCTATCGCGTCATCGACCCGAGGGTGGTGGCGATCCTGAATTGCAGGGATATCTTCGAGTCCGGTGCCGGGAGGATGCGGACGAAGCAGGAGGAATCATGAACAGAGTCTGTATTGCAGCAGGAAGTTTGATATTGCTGGCCGCGGCCGCGTTCACGCCATTGCGTGCGGCGGAACCGCTGAGCCTGGCACAGGCCGAACGGGGGGCGCTCTCCGCCAATCCCAAGCTTCGGGCGGCCAGGCTCGAGGCCCTGGCCGCGCAGAAGCGCGCCAGTCAGTCGGTCGGCCGGCACTTCGGCGAACTGAGTTTCGTCGGCCAGTACGACCACTTCGAGCGCAATAGAATCCTGGTCCCCATGGCAGTGGAACTCTTTGCCAATCCCTCTCTGGGGATGAGCCAGCTGCCCTGGGATCGGAATCAGGTCCACTACGGGCTCCAGTGGCAGATTCCACTCCTCGCGTCAGGCAAGTTGCACGAGGGCGATCGCATCGCGCGTCTATCCCGGAGTGCGGCGCAGCATATGGCGCTCTTCACCCGCGCGGAAATCCGCTACAACGTGCGCGCCGCCTACAGAAACGCCCTGATCGTCCAGCACGCCCTCAAGGCGGCCACGGCATACCGCCTCGCTCTGCAGAAGGACGAGGCCGACGCGCAGTTGAGAGTCAAGCTGGGAACCTGGGCCCCTGTGGCCGCGGCCAAGGTTACCTACGCCCTGCGCGGAGCGGAAGCACAAGAAACGGATTTCACCGCGCAATCGAGAACCGCCCAGGCCGCGCTTGCCGCTCTCATGGGCCGGACCTTACCCCAGGGCGGCTTCACGTTGCAGGACATTCCACAGGCGCCCGCGAAAGAAACGGGCCGGCCAGAGGATGCCGCGCACCAGGCGCTGTCCGGACGGGATGACCTTCTGGCCTCCCGGGACGCGACACAGGTCTTTCTGCACAAGAAACGCCTCGCGATGGAGGCATTCTCTCCCGAACTTGTCCTGCAGGGCACCTATCTCCGCAATGAGGCCCCCTCCGTTCAAGACTCAATCGACACGCGGCAGTGGGCCCTGATGATAAGGATCCCGCTCTTCAGCGGCTTGACCCGCGTCTACGCGGTTCAGGAAGCGAATGCCAATCTCCTTGCGGCGAAGCAACGGGAAAAGGCCAAGGAGCTGGAGGTTTCCACGCAGGTCGTGAATGCGGAAGGCCGGTTGGAGGCCGCCAGGGCTCTTTACCAAGCAGGGCAGGCGCAAAGGCGCCTGGGACACGAGGTGGCCAACGTGGAGCACCTGAAGCTGGAACAAGGTACCGGAAAGATGGAGGACTACCTGGCCGCCCGAGGCGAGGAACTGGCGGGTGAGACAGCCTACTGGCGAGGGCTTTACACCTACCAGAGCGCGGCGGACTATCTGACCTTCGTGACCGCACGGGGAGGAACCGATGAATAAGAAAATACTTGCCATACTGATTATCCTGGCGGTCGCCGCCGCGGGGGCAGGCATCATCCTGCACAAGAAGTACGTCCTCAAGCACCTTGCACCGCCGCCCAATCCCCCCATACCCGTGAGCACGGTGGTGGTAAAAGACGGCTCCGTGGGAAGCACGGTGGACACGGTGGCCCTGGTCGTTTCGCAGACCGCAGCGACGGTTTCGGCGCAGGTGCCGGGATCCTTGCTCGAGGTCCGTTTCCACGAGGGCGATTCGGTGAGGAAAGGGCAGGTCATGGCCCGAATCGATCCGAGCGTCCTGAACGACGCCGTCCACACGGCCCAGGCCCGGCTCGCCGCGGTCCGGGAAGACCTCGCCAAGGAAGAGGCCATCTACGGCAGGGACAAGGTCCTCTATGAGAACCAGGCCATTTCCAGGCAGGCCCTCGATATAAGCAAGGCGAGGCTGGCCGCGGCGAAAGCCGCCGAGGTCTCGGCCGGGAAATCGCTGGCCAGCGCCCGGACCTACCGCTCCTACGCCGATGTGCCCGCGCCTTACTCGGGCGTCGTGACGGGCCGCCTCGTCGAACCCGGCGACCTGGCCGCCCCGGGCAAGCCCCTCTACACGCTGCAGGTACCCGGCGGGGCGAAGCTTGTCTCCAAACTCTCCCAGGACAGCCTGGCCCAGCTCAAGACCGGCGACGTCGTAACGTTCCGACAGGGGACACAGAAGACCGCGGCCCGGACATCACGGATCTACCCGGCCCTCGACGCGGCGCACCTTGGGACGGTGGAAACCGATCTGCCCACCCCTCCTTTCGATCTCAAGACGGGTGCCACGGTCTCGGCCAGTTACGCGGCCGCAACCTTGAACGGCCTCGTGGTGCCGACATCCGCACTTCTGAAGGGCCTTAGTGAGACGCTCGTGATCCGCGTCAAGGACGGAAAGAGCGATCCGGTGCCCGTCACCTTGAGCAGCGAGAACGGCACCCAGGCCACGGTCATCGGAGACATCCACCCCGGAGACGTTCTAGCCACAGGACTGCCAAGCGAACTGATGGCGCTCACGGCGGGGACGCCGTTGGCCCCGCGGGGGAGGTAGCCATGCGCCTGGTGGAAAGTTACATCAAAAAACCCCACCTGCTCTTATCCATCGTCATCCTGTTGGCGGTGGTGGGTGTGGTGGGCTTCTTCAAGCTCCCCGTCAACCTCTTCCCGGACAGCGAGCGGCCTCAGATCGCCGTCGTCACCGTATGGCCCGGGGCTTCCGCAGACGACGTGGACGCCGATGTCAGCCGCGTCATTGAAAAAGAGCTGAAGACGATCGAACTCGTGCGCCGGGTAACGTCCACGTCCAACGACGAGGTATCCGTGGTCATGGCCGAGTTCCGCTACAAGAAAGGCCTCGATTCGGCGGCCACGGACGTCTCCAACTCTCTCAACAAGATCCGTTCTTTCCTGCCGCCCGAAATCCGGCCCTTCCAGGTTTACAAGATCTCTTCGGCCACGCCGGCGGTGCTGACGCTCTCGCTGACGCCGAAAAAAGGATCGCACCTGGACCTGTCCATGATCCGCCAGCTTGCCGCCAATCCTATTAAGGAGACCCTGCTCAGGCTGCCCAGCGTGGCCAACGTGGAGGTGTTCGGCGGCTACCAGCCCGTCATCCGCGTGACCCTGGATCCCGATAAGCTCCAGGCCCACAACCTCGCCCCGGGCCAGGTCGTTGCGGCGCTCAACGCGTGGAACCGCAATACGCCTGAAGGACTGCTGGTGACGGACCAGAGCCACATTCTCCTGAAGAACCAGGGAGAATTCAGAAGACAAGAAGAGGTGGGCAACGTCGTCGTCAGCCCGAGGCCGGGTCCTCCGGTCTATCTGCGCGACGTGGCCACCGTCGAACGAGGCATCCAGGAGCGCCTTTCGGCCTACCACGGAAACGGAAAGGCTGCGATCGGCGTGAACATTCAGCGCGCCCTCTCGGGATACGCCCTGCCCACCATTTCCGCAGTGGAGAAGGTCCTGCCGAAGCTTAAACAACAGTACCCCGGCATTCAATTCGAGGTGTCCGATACCCAGGGCGAACTGATTCACACGAGCGTCTCGAACATGGTGGACGCGCTCCGTGACGCCATCATCATGACCATCATCGTGATCTTCCTCTTCCTGGCGGACGTGCGCGGCATGATCCTGGCCGGGATCTCCATCCCCTTCACCTACCTCATCACCTTCGCTTTCATGTGGCTCTTCGGCTTCGAATTCGACCTCGTGACCCTTACGGGAGTGATTCTCGGGGTCGGCATGCTGCTCGACGACGCCATCGTGGTCCTGGAGAACATCGAGCGGCATTACCACAAGCTGGGGAAGGATTTGAATGAGGCCACCATCGGCGGCACGCAGGAGGTTATGCTCGCCATCCTCTCGGGCACTTACGCCACCGTTGTCGTTCTCCTTCCCATCATCTTCATCGGAGGCTTCGTCCAGACCGTGCTCCGGCCGCTGAGTCTCACCCTGTCGATCGCACTCATCGCGTCTTATCTGGTCTCCGTGACCATTCTGCCCATCCTGGCGCCTTTCATTCTCAGGCTGGGCGGGCGCGTGGAGCGATGGAACTGGGAACTGAAGCTCGACCGCATCGTGTCGGGCAAGATCCTTCACGCCATTCAGGAGTTTTTCGTGAAGGCCGTGGATTTTGCCCTCGGCCACAAGCTCGCGTTCATCCTTCCGGCCATCATGCTTCTCGTGCTGACCGGTCGCGTCCTCATGCCCCTGATCGGGCGGGACCTCATGCCCCCCATGGACACCGGCATTTTCCGCGTCACCTTCGAGGCCTATCCGAACACTTCTTTGGAGAAAACGGAGGCGTTGCTCACCGATGCGGAATCCGTCATCGAAAAGCAACCCGGGGTGAAGATGGTTTCCTCGACCCTGGGGTCCGAACCGGGCATTCTCTCGTTCGGGTCCGGAAGA
This sequence comes from uncultured Thermoanaerobaculia bacterium, assembly GCA_964507185.1. Taxonomy (GTDB): domain Bacteria; phylum Acidobacteriota; class UBA4820; order UBA4820; family DSQY01; genus CAVRTJ01. Next base: position 17,075 of record CAZDOY010000039.1, on the reverse strand, counting down.
AATCCTCAGCAAGCCTTCATCACCGTGCATCTGGTGAACCGGTTCGAGCGCAAGCGGACCATGTGGTCCATCGAGCGCTCGGTGGAAGATAAGCTGCTCACCATACCGGGCATTCGTTTCCCGGCGGCCTTCGATTACGGCGCCACGCCGCTGTCGACCATTCGCTCGACGGTGGATCTCATGATCTCCGGTCCCGACCCCAAGGTCCTGGCCAGGCTCCAGCGTGAGGTGACACGGCGCCTTAAGACCGTGGGCGGACTGACCGCGGTCGTGCCCACGTGGACCTTTGACCGGTTGGAGTACCAGTTCCACCCGGACGCCGACCGCATGGCCATCTATGGCACCAACGCGGCCACCGTTGCATCGCAGGTTCGGGCCCAGGTCAAGGGTTTCCCCGCGACCCTGTTCCGCGTGCCGGGCCAGGATTCCCTGGCAGTATGGGTCCAGGCACAGGCCGGACGCCGGCGATTTCCACGGGAGCTGGAGACCCTTCCGGTCCTGACGCCTCGGGGACCCGTCCCACTCTCGGCCCTCGGCAGCATAGAGCGGGTCAACGTGCCGATCCTTCACACCCGCCAGAACCTCCAGGAGACGGTGGACGTTCTCGGCTACCGGTCAACAAGCGCCGTGACCCACATCAACGACAATGTGACCAGGGCGCTCGCGGGACTCGAACTGCCTCCCGGCTACACGATTCACGACGAAGGCGAGCGAAAGACCATGAACGAGGCCTTCTCGTCCTTGATGAAGGCGCTGCTGCTGGGCCTGATCCTGCTCTACTTCTCCCTCGTGCCGGCATTCCGATCCTTTCTTCATCCGCTCACCATCATGGTGGCGATCCCCCTCGGCATCATCGGTGCCGCATGGGCCATGCTCCTGATGGGCAAGCATGCATGCATGCCCTCATTCATGGGAATGATCCTTCTGGCGGGTATCGTGGTGAAAAACTCCATTCTGCTGATCGACTTCATCGAGGAGGCCCGGGGGCGCGGCGAAAGCGTGCGCGAGGCCCTGATCGGCTCCGTCCGCGTCAGGACGCGGCCGATCCTGATGACAGCCGTCGGCACATCCGTGGGCATGCTTCCCATCGCCCTGCAGTGGGCAATCGGTTTGGAGCGTCTCAGCCCCCTCGCCGTGGTGGCCATCGGGGGCCTTATGGTATCCACTTTTCTGACGTTGATCTACGTGCCGCTCTTCTATGAACTCTTCGATTCCATGAAGGTGCGCTTGACCGGCCTTTTGCACGGCAAGAGGCAAACAGCGTAGCAGGCACGCTGCAGGTTCGGGCGTCAAAGCCGGCACGGCTTCATTCGCCCCGGGGAGGTTCCAAGTGATCAAGCATATGAAAGAATTCGGATTGGGAATCGCGGTGCTGGCCGCGCTTCTCGCTTTTCCCCCGGCGCTGCGGGCCCAGGATATCCGGCCGCTGGTAGCCGGCGGGGCGGACGTGCTCCCGCTCAATACGATCCAGGTCTACTTCGGCGATGAGTACATTCATGGTTTCAAGTCCATCCGGACCCACGAACCCGGGGACCTCTGGGACCACGGCCAGCTTGCAATGCGCTGGGGCGTCAGCGAAAACGTCGAACTCGAAGTGGACGGTTCCATCCAGAAGCGCTTCCAGGCCGACTCGGGAAGGACCGACACGGGCGTAGGCGACTTCTCGGTCTGGGGCAAGTTCATCCTGTGGCGGGGCAAGAAACCCGGCACGGCAGTGGGCTTCCGCCTCGGCGTAAAGATGCCGAACACGCCATCCGACAAGGACTTTGGAACCAACCAGACGGACTACTACTCGGAATTCATAGCCGGAAAGGGATTCGACAAGCTCAAGGTATGGGGAAGTGTCGGCCTGGGCATTCTGGATAATCCCTACAAGCGACAGTCCCAGGACGATATCTACACCTACTGCCTGGCCTTCTCCTATCCCATCGGCGAGAGGTGGGAAGTCACGGGTAACGGCCACGGGTTCTTTTCCGGCGGCAAGCCCGTGCTCTACGGGGACAACCATGCCTTGAGCCTGGGAGTCGCGTACCACGTCAACCGCAGGTGGGAGGTCACCGCATCGGCGGCCAAGTCATCGGGAAGGCTCTACGGCGACTGGTCGGCCCAGCTGGGCGTGAGCTACCGGTTCAACGTGTGACGATTTTGGATTAACAAACGAAGCCATTGGACAAGCCGGCGTCACGGAGACCGGCATGGGAGCCTGCTCATCCATGAAACTCTCGACGTCCCTACTTCTCGGAACTCTGCTCACGTGTGCGTCCATCGCGGCGGGGGCGGGGGGACCCGCCCCGACGGAGTCCTCCTACCTTCCCGCCCTCAGCTCCTACATCCAGATCCGTTACACCGATCCCAGTCAAGGGGCGGACACCTGGGCTGCCAGGCGGTTCAAGGCCATGCTTAACGGTGGCCCTCGAGATGGGATTCACTACCACCTGCAGTTCGTCTACAAGACCAACCTGGGAAGCTCAACCGACGACCGGGTCTATCTCCAGGATGCTTACGTGGTTCTTCATGCCGGCAAGGGCCTCCACGTCAAAATGGGCCAGTTCGTGCCCCCCTTCGGCCTCGAACGCTTCGAACCCGACTGGAACCTCGACCTGATCGACCGGACGGACGTGACCAACCGCATGACCGTGAACGGAGACCTCGGCAAGAGCTTTGCGCGCGACAGGGGCATCGAAGGCGACTGGATCCGCGGGGGGTGGAGATTATCGACGGGCTTTTTCCAGGGCGAGGGGGCCAACATGAACCCGAAGGGCAACGGGCCTTTGGGCGTTGTCCGTGCGAGTTATGGCAGAACCGGGAAGGTGAAGGCCACCCGGTGGTCCTGGCGCGCCGGGCTCGCTGCCTCCGACCGTCACGATGCGGACATGAACCTTTCCGCCGAGCTGAAGGGCCTCGACAAGCAGCTCACGAGCCACTTTGCAGGCCGGGACAGCCGCCTCAACGCCTTTGCCGAGGCGCGCTGGGGAAAGGTGCGCGGCCAGACCGAATACTTCCGCGCCTGGCTCGCCCCCGACCGCGGCAACGAGATCATCGCCCACGGCGCCTACGGCCAGGTGGCCTACCTCCCGGTTCCGCAGATCATCCTCGCCCTGCGCTACGAATGGTTCACGCCCGACCTGCGCACCGACGCGGCCCCCTCGCTCCGGCAGTGGGACTCTTCAGTTACCTACGATTTTCACCGCGTTCCGCTACGCTTGGTGGCCGACTACCTCTCGCCGCGGGGTGGGAGCGAAGCCTATACCCACACGTGGCGGTTCCAAGTCCAGTACGTGCTGTTGCAAGATAGACACGAATGATGCCCCGACACTTTCCAAGGAGGGTCCAGACCATGCAGTTTGAACAACTATTTGAGATCGGTCTCGCATTCCACGGCCACAAATGTCCGGCCATGCCCATGGGGATCAAGGCGGGGCTTGCGGCCATGAAGACGCTCGGCGTCGAGCGCGCCCGGGACAAGGAACTGGTCGTAATCGCCGAGACGGGGAAGGGGCACGCCGCGGGCTGTTTCCTCGACGGTATCATGACCGCAACAGGATGCACCTACGGAAAATCCAACATCCAGAAGCGCTACTTCAACAAAATGGCCTTCACCCTCATCGACCAGAAGACGGGCAAGGCCGTGCGCGTGTCGCTCAAGCCCGCCTTTTTCGAGCAGGCGCTGGCCTCCCCGTTCGTCCAGAAACGCAAGGCCGGGGTTCCGCCGCAGGACATCGAGCCGGAAATCACCGAGGCCGTCGTCGGCCGGATCCTCGGTCTGAAAGACGAAGACTTTCTCGACGTGGGGCCCGTACACAGCGTGGCCGTCGAGAGCCGGAAGGGCATCTTCCAGGTCAAGCGTTGTGCGAAGTGCGGCGAGGCCACCTTCGTGAACAAGCTCCGCGAGACCGAAGACGGCGACCTTGTCTGCATCCCCTGTTCGGGCTATGGCGAATAAAGACCGGGTCCCGCCGAAGGGGCCGGCCGGCCGCCCCGCCTGGGCCGGCCACGCCCTTCGCGGGGTGGACCGTGGTCCCGATCCCGTACGCCGAAACGGCCGGCGGCAGGGTCGGGATCGATAAGGAAGGAAGGCGCCCATGACCCTATATTTCACCGCCCCTGTTCTCTTCCTGGTCATCGCTTTCGTGTTTTCCATGTTGGGAATGGGCGGCTCTCAGCTCTACATCCCCATCCTCTTCTGGCTGGGCCTCGACTTCAAATCCGAGGCCATTCCGCTGGGGCTATTTTTGAATATCGTTTCATCCTCCTCCGCGGCCTTCACCTACATTCGAAATCGGATGGTCGACTGGAAGATCGCCCTGCCCTTCGCCATCGGCATGCTCGCCATGCCTCCGGTGGGGACCTGGGCCAACATCTCGCTTCCCACGAGGCCCGTCATCTTGATCTTTGCCCTCTTCACGGCTCTGGCCGGGGCGCTGATGCTCAGCGGATGGAAACCAAAAGCGGGTGCTCTGACCACACGCCAGAGGATCGTGCTGGGCCTGGTCGCGGGCTGTGTGCTGGGATTCTTTACCGGCCTCATCGGCAGGGGCGGCGGCAGCTTTGTCGTCCCGCTTCTCGTCATGGCCGGCCTTCCGGCCAAGGCCGCGGCGGCCACCTCGTCGGTGATCGTCACCGGGTCGGGCCTTTCGGGGCTTCTCTCCCACCTCGCCGCCGCAACGGCGCCGAAATGGGCGCTGTGGGCGCTGTGCGCCGCGGCGGTTCTCGTGGGAAGCCAGGCCGGATCGCACCTCATGGCGAAGAAGATGAAGCCGGGATGGGTCAAGATCGTCTTCGGCACAGTGCTCCTGGGCGTGGCCGTGCTTCTCATCGTCAAGGACGTTTTATAGAGGCCTTTTCCATGCTCAGCCCGGGGTTCCCCCCGGGAAAGAGTCGAGGACGGCACCTCTCGTCCGTTCCGAACCAGGACGCGGTCCGTCTGTCGGAGGCATAGACCCGTTAAGTGGACGTACGATAGGATTAAGGTCGCACGAGATTGCGCCATGGGAGGGCTCATGCGAAGACTGGTGTACGTCGTGGTGCCGGCGGCGCTCGTGGCGCTCGTACTGCTCCAGGCCGCCGGCTGTGCGCACCGCAGGCCAGACCTGGCCAAGCTCTACCACGACTGGGCGAGCCGGAAGGAGGGGCGGCCGCCGCTGGTGGGCATCCACGGGCTGATGGGCTCGGAGATCGTGGACCCGAAGACGGGGAAGGTGCTCTGGGGTCACGCGCGGGGATTTATCTCCACCACGGCCGACATGCGCCTGGCCCTGCCCATCGAACCGGGCCGGAAGACGGACCTCGTGCCCGTAGGTTCGATCAAGAAGATCGCCGGGGTGGAGATCTACGGCGGCATCGTCAAGACCCTCACGCAGGACGGCGGGTACACCATGGTCGAGGGGCCGGGTGCCGTGCCCGAGGCGCCCCTCTTTCCCTTCGTCTACGACTGGCGCCTGAGCTGTGTGGAGAACGCCCGGCGGCTGTCCACTTTCATAGAATCCATCGCCCAGCGTTGCCACGACCCTTCGATCAAGGTGGATATCGTGGCCCACTCCATGGGCGGGCTCATCGTCCGGTACTACGTTCTGTACGGCGGGAAGGACGTGCTGGGCGAAGCGGCGCCCGTCCCCTCCGGCGCGGGGGCGGCCCACATCCGCAAGCTGATCATGCTGGGGACGCCGAACATGGGCTCGGTCTCCACGCTTCTGGCGCTCATCGACGGGGGGCGGGTGGGGCTGGCGCGCATCCCGCCGGACCTGATCGCCACGATGCCCTCCATGATCCAGCTCATGCCCTCGCCCTCCGAGCACGTGCTCTTCACGGCGGCGGGCCGGCCCGTCCCCCTGGACATCTACGACGTGAAGACCTGGGAGCATCAGCAGTGGGGGATCTTCGACCCCCGCAAGCGGCCCGGGATCGTGCGCAGGTACCTCGGCCTGCACCCCGATCAGAATAAAGCCCAGGCCCTGGCGTACCTGAGGGCCCTGCAGACGCATTTCGGCGTGCTGCTCCGAAAGGCCAGGGCCTTTCACCTGGCCCTGGAAGCCGGGCCTGTGCCGTCCTCCGTGCGGACCCTCCTGCTGGGTGGGGACTGCACTCCGACGCTTCGCGGGCTCGTCGTGGAGCCGGAGGGAGGCCGGTGGGTGGTGCGCCGGAGGCCCGAAGACGTGCGGAACCCGATGCGGGGCGTCAACCTCGACAGCCTCTTCTACGGCCCCGGCGACGGCGAGGTGACCAAGTCGAGCCTGCTCGGCGACGTTCCCGCGACCGTCGGGCGCGAATCCCACACGGACCTGCCCTACGCCCTGTCCGGCTTCATCTGCGAAGAGCACATGAGGCTGGTGCAGAACGTGACCTTCCGCGACAACCTCCTCAACTTCCTGCTCTACAAGCCCCTGCCTGCGGCCGCGCCAAGTGCCCCCGCCGCCGGGGCACAGTGAGATGGCCTGGGACCCTCTTGTGGGTTCCCGCGTGGCCCTTGATCGGCTGATAACCAGCAACCTCTCGGAAACTCGATCCGCATTCGGTCCGCCCCATCCGCCGTGCGTGCCGAGTTCCTTCCTGCCCCTGGGGATTCCTTCCCGGTGCGTAACTTGACGGCCGTCAATGCGCGCTTGATGAAACGGCCCTATCCTAATAAGTGAAGAGGCGCGAAAGGGCCCTCGGACCAAGATGAGACTTGGGAAGAGACGACAGAAGGGTCCTTTGCCTCGAGTCGAAGAGCGTACCCCTTTTCTTTTACCCCCCATCCTCAAAGGGCCCTCACGGGCCCTTTTTCTCGTCCATGCGGCTCCGGAGGCCGTCTTCTGACGGCAGGCCGCCGCCCGTGCTTCTACAAGGGTCTTCGGTGATGGAGCGGGACCAGGTCATCCCGGCGCGGGGTGGCGGGAAGGATGAATCCCTGGCGACGGGCTTCGCGGCCCATCGGTGGGGCACATCGCACAGTAAAAGGAGAGGGGGAGGCGTGCCGCGGCAACACGCATTGGCACGGCGCTCATGCAAGGTTATCCTGAAGCCGGTGAACTGACTGCATACCTTGAACGGGGTTCGGGCCGAACGGTCCTCTTGCGGGTAAGTGGTCCATGGAGGGAGGGATCGATGAAGAAAAGTCTCTTGGCGGGTGCCCTTCTCGCGGGGGTTGTCCTGGCCTCCGTATGGGCGATCGCGGACACCCACGAACAAAAGGCGGAGACGGCCCTCCAGAAGACGGCGGCCGCCGGGAAGAAAGCGGCCAAAACAAAGCCCCTGCCCCGGATGGTCGATCTCGGAAAGACGTGGTGCATCCCCTGCAAGAAGATGGTCGCGGTCATGCAGGAGGCGGAGTTGAGGTACAAGGGCAAAGCAACCATCGAGTTCATCGACCTCGACAAGCACCCGGAGGCCGCCCGGACATACAGGATCATGATGATTCCCACGCAGATCTTCTTTACGGCCGACGGAAAGGAATTCAAGCGCCACATGGGCTACCTGCCTTTCGATGACGTGGAGAAAATCTTCACCAAGATGGGGGTTGAACGGAGTTCGTGATGGGCGACCTCCTCGGCCAGTTCGGAAATCTCGTGGAGACGGCGCCCCTGGTCGCCTTCGGGGCGGCGTTTCTGGGTGGGCTCCTGACGGCCAGCAACCCGTGCGTGCTCATGAGCATCCCTCTTATCCTCGCCTACGTCGGCGGGAGCGAGGCCGCCCCCTCGATCAGGCGATCGCTTCTGTACGCCCTCGCGATGGTGGCGGGACTCGCCCTGACGTTCACCGCCCTGGGCCTGGCCGCGGCCCTGCTGGGCCGGTTCTTCGGCGTACAGGGCCGTTTCTGGCCATACCTCATCGGGGGGGTATGCCTTCTGATGGGGCTTCACATGCTGGGGTGGCTGCCTCTTCCCACCGGCTTCTCCCTGCCGCTCCAACCGCGCATCAAGGGCGCGCTGGGAGCCTTTCTCCTGGGCATTCTCTTCGGCGTCATCTCGACGCCTTGCGCGGTCCCCATTCTGGCCGTTCTGTTGACCTTCATCGCGGCGAAGGGCAGTGTTCTTTACGGCGGCGGCCTCCTGCTGACATACGCCCTGGGCCACTGCATGCTGGTACTCCTGGCCGGAGTGTCCATGGGCGCCGTGAAGGGGCTCATCGAAAGCCGCCGCTGGGCCGGCGCCAATCTGTGGCTGCGCCGCGGAGCCGGCGCTTTGATCGTCCTGCTCGGCCTGTACGTCATCGGAGAACCACTCCTGCGCGGCTCGTGAAAAGAGGCGCGGACTCATCCCCTCATATCACATAGAGGGGGTCACATCGTGCACTATAGCATCCGCTACTGAGGCGCCCATATCCGGGCACATTCCGCAGAATTAGACGAAGCCTTACCCAAGCCAGAGTCCAGGTGCCAACGCCATCGCCAACATGGACGAAGGATACTGTGCGGGGCCTTTTTGTCTTGTGCGTGGGCGGAGGGTTGCCGTTTAAGCACCGCCGGTGGTAGCTTTGTGGCTGTGATTCAACGAAACGGCCGGGGGGGCGGCAATCAACCTGGAGGCGTCGAATGAAGGCTGGATGGGACAAGCGGGGAAACAGGATGCGGTTCATGGCCGTGGCGATGGGTTGGACACTGGGGATTGCATTGGTCGTCCTTGCCCTACCCTGTGCCGTTCGCGCGGCCGCTTCGGCGGAGAAGGGGGGCATCGATCCGGCGCAGGCCGCGAAGTACTTCCAGGAGGCCAAGGCCATCTCGGACAGGGACGGCGGGAAAATGTGGGGCGTGCCGCTCTACGGGGCGATGATGTTCGTGGACCCGGCCACGCGCCAGGTCGTCGCCAACCGCCCGGACTACCAGAACCTCCTCAAGCAGGACGGAAAGGTCTACACCGGGACGCTTCCGGACGACGTGAACATCGCCAACACCTCCGTGCAGTGGGGCGGCGTGGACTGGACCATGGTGAAGTGGCCCCTTCCCCAGTACCAGCTCCAGCGTGACGTGTTGCTGATCCACGAATCCTTCCACCGGATACAGAAGCAGCTCGGACTCGACGGGCCGGACACGGCGTGCAACTTCCTCGACACGCGGGACGGCAGGATCTGGATCCAGCTCGAGTGGCGGGCCCTGGAGGCCGCCCTGAAGAGCCCGAAGAAGGAACAGCACCGGGCCATCGAGGACGCCCTGATCTTCCGCGCGTACCGGCACTCGCTCTTCAAGGACGCGGCCAGGGACGAGCAGGCGCTGGAGATGCACGAGGGCATCCCCCAGTACACCGGCGTGGCGCTGAGCGCCCGGAACCGCAAGGAGGCCCTGGGCTTCGCGGTGGCGTTCCTGAAGTACGCTTCGACGTACACCACCTTCGTGCGGTCCTTCGCCTACGCCACGGGGCCCGCGTACGGGCTCCTGCTGGACGAGTACAAGCCGCACTGGCAGCGCGCGCTGAAGGTCAAGGACGACCTGGGCGGCCAGCTGGCCTCGGCCGCCGGGGTCAAGCTGCCGGTCGATCTCAAGGCGGTGGCCGAGAAGCGCGCCGCGGTGTACGGCGGCAGGGAGCTGATGCAGAAAGAAGATGCGCGCGCGCAGAAAAGGGCGAAGGCCGAGAATGCCATGCGCGCGCGCTTCGTCAAAGGGCCGGTCCTCGCGCTGCCGATGACGAACGGGTTCAACTACTCCTTCGATCCCACGAACCAGGTCCCGCTCGAGGGCGTGGGGACGGTCTATCCCCACCTGAGGGTCTCGGCGGCGTGGGGCATTCTCGAGGCCAAGCACGGCGCGCTGATGCTCATGAATAAGGGCATGATGACCGGCGTGCGCCTGCCGGCGCCGGCCGACCCCGCGGCCCGGCCGCTCGAGGGCGACGGGTGGACGCTCACGCTGAACCCGGGGTGGTCCGTCGTGCCCGGCAAACGCAAGGGCGATTTCGACCTGGTTCGGGTTGCCCTGCCGCTGCCCCAGCCGTCGGAGTAAACGGGACCCTCGGCGCGGGGAACGGCGCCGACGCGCGGCTTATCCGGCGGGCTTGTACCCCGGGGAAGAGCCCCTTGTTCCGCCGTCCGCGTCCAGTACTTCCATCCAGTGTCCGGGCGCCGCCAGACCCTTGAACCCGTAGCGCTCGTAGAGGCCGTGGGCGTCCCGGGTGGCCAGCAGGATGCGGTGCAGACCGGCCAGGTCGGGGTGGGCGACGACGGCCTCCAGGAGCCGTTTGCCCAGCCCGCGCCCGCGGTGGTCTTCGTTCACGTAGACGTCGCACAGCCAGGCGAAGGTGGCCCTGTCCGTGACGACCCGCGCGAGGCCCACCTGCCTGTCGCCGTGGTAGAGGCCGAAGCACAGCGACTCCCGGAGGGAGCGTTTCACCACCTCGCGCGGCCGGCCCGCCGCCCAGTAGGTCCCGCTCAGGTCCTCGCATACCGCGTCCGGTTGTATCCTCTCGGGGTTCGTGCTGATGACGTACCCGTTACCCAGGTCGTGCGTCATGACGCGCCCTCCTTACAGGTTTGCGTTCGTCGTCGGCCTCGGGCGTGCCGTCTTCAGGTAGGCACGGCGCAGTGGGCCTCTTCGAGGATCTCAGACAGGGCGCCCGCGATGCGCCGGATGCCCTCGGCGATGCGCTCGGGCGGCATGTTCGAAAAGTTCAGCCTCAGGGTGTTGGTGTGGCCGCCGTTCGGGTAGAAGGCTTCTCCGGGTACGAAGGCCACGTTTCGGGCCACGCACCGGCTGAGCAGATCCCTGGCGTCCACGCCCTCAGGAAGCTCGGCCCAGAGGAAGAGCCCGCCGGCGGGTCTCGTGACGCGCACCCCTTCGGGCATCTCGGTCTCGATCGCTTCGAGCATGGCGTCCCGACGGATCCGGTAGGCGTCCCGGATGCGCCGCACGTCTTCGTCCAGGTCGTAGCGCTCCATGTACAGCGCGACCATCATCTGGCTCAGGGTGGAGGTGTGAAGGTCGGTGCCCTGCTTGAGGATCACGACCTTCTCCCGGATGGCCCGATCTGCCGTCAGCCAGGCCAGCCGCAGGCCGGGGCAGAAGATCTTGGAGAAGGTCCCCAGGGTGACCACCAGCCCGCGCCGGTCGAAAGCCTTGAGCGAGGGCAGGGGATCGCCCTCGAAGCGAAGCTCGCCGTAGGGATTGTCCTCGATCACGGGAATGCCCCGCTTCTCGACGACTTCCATCAAGCGCCGCCGCCGCTCCAGCGACCAGGTGCGCCCCGACGGGTTCTGGAAGTTGGGGATGACGTACACGAGCTTCGGCCGCCTGCAGCGGTCGAGCCGTTCCTCCAGGGCCGCGATGTCCATGCCCTCGTCGTCCGTGGGCACTTCCACCCACCTGGGGCGGAAGACGTTCCACGCCGCGATGACGCTCAGGTAGGTCGGGCTTTCGCACAGCACCTCGTCCCCCTCGTCCAGGAAGAGCTTGCCTATGAGGTCGAGCCCCTGCTGGGAGCCGGAGGTGATCACGATGTCGTCGGCGGTGTAGCGCGCGCCCGAGTGGGCGTTGAGCCGGGCGGCGATCAGCGCGCGCAGGGGCGGGTGGCCCTCGGTGGTCGAGTACTGGAGCGCCCGCCGGCCGTCGGCGGTCAGAACCTCCCGGGCGATGCCGGCCAGCCTGTCGGTGGGGAAGAACTCCGGCGCGGGCAGGCCCCCGGCGAAGGAGATGACCTCCGGGCGCTGGGTGACCTTGAGCAGTTCCCGCACGTCCGAAGCCTTCAATATTTCCATTCTTCTTGCAAACTGAAGACCCATGGTATCCCCCTGTGGCCGGCCACCGGCCGGCGCTTCGGATCAGACGATGGGCGGCGTCCCTCCCGGGAGCCGCTCTTCGGAGGGCGACCTTTCGGCCACCGCCCTGTAGGCCCGCATGAGACGGGAGACGCCCTCCCGGATCGCCGCGGGCTCGCAATAAGTGAAGTTGAGTCGGACGTGGTTCCTGGTGGGCTCGTCCACGAAGGAGGACGCGCCCGGCAGAAACGCCACGTGCTCCTCGGCCGCCTTCTGCAGGAGCGCAGACTGGGAGACGCTTTCGGGGAAGTCGCACCAGACGTACAGGCCCCCCTCGGGCCGGTGCCAGGTGAACTCTTCCGGCGCCTCCGTTTCCAGGGCCCCGGTCATGGCGTCGCGGCGGAGGGCGTACTCTTTCCGCACGGCGTCCAGGTGGCGCGCAAAGAGGCCTTCGGAAATAAAGCGCTCCACCATCCACTGGCCGGGGGTGTTCGAGTGCAGATCGACGGACTGCTTGGTCAGGGCGAGTTGGCGGACCACCGTGCGCGGCGCCGCGATCCACCCGAGCCTCAGGCCGGGAAAGAGGATCTTCGAGAAGGAACTGAGGTAGATTACGTATCCGTGCCGGTCGAGGGCTTTCAGCGAGGGCACCGCGTCGCCCTCGTAACGGAGGTCCGAATAGGGGTCGTCCTCGATGACGGGCACCTGGTATCGGTAGGCGAGCTCCAGAAGGCGGCGGCGCCTCTCGAGGGAGAGCACGGCCCCGGATGGGTTCTGGAATGTCGGAAGGGTGTAGATGAATTTGGGCCGCCGGCGCGCCAGGAGGTTCTCCAGAAGGTCCGTCCGCATGCCGTCCCGGTCGGCGGGCACGCCCAGTAGGCGCGCCTGGCCGCCCCGGAAGGCCTCAAGCGCCCCGAAGTAGGAGGGTTCCTCCACGACCACCGCATCGCCCGGCGCCATGTAGGTTCGGATCAGAAGGTCCAGGCCCTGCTGGGAACCGGAGGTGATGAGGACTTCCGGTACCGCGCACTGGATGCCGCGGGAGACCATGTGGCGGCAGACGGCCTCGCGGAATGCCGTGACGCCCTCGGTGGGGCTGTGCAGGAAGATATCGCCCCCCTTTTCGGCCAGGAGCCGGGCGTGGATGCGCTTCATGTCTGCGACCGGGATGAGGCCGGGGGCGGGCAGGCCCACGGCCAGCGAGATCACGTCCCTGCGCTCCGTGAGGGCCAGCAGGTCGCGCACCATCGGGTCCGGCTCCCGCGCAACGCCGTCCCGCATGAGCTGGCGCCAGGGCAGGGGTTGAACGGGTCGGTCTTCGGGTTCGGCCGTGCGCCGGGCGAGGACCGCCGTGCCGCGGCCCACGTGCGCCGCCACGAAGCCGTCCGCCTTGAGCTGCTGGTAGGCGCTCACGACGGTGGTGCGGTTGACTCCGAGAGATTCGGCCAGTCGCCGCTCGGGCGGAAGGAGGAAGCCATCCGGCAGGCGGCCGGACAGGATGAGGCCCTTGATGCCCCCGCTGATCTGCAGGTAGAGCGGAACGGAACTCGTGCGGTCAACGCGCAGGTCCATGGCAGCCTCCAGTTGGAAGCAGTACATCCAATGGCTTGATTGGATGGCCTCCAATTACAATTTATGGCCGCATTGGCCGCGGTCAAGAGCCAATTCTGCTCACATGGACCCATCCACTCGAGGGGGATGTGGATCAGGTGCAGTCCATGTTTGCGGGAGGCGTGACAAGAACCGCCTCTCCCCGGACCGGTAAGAGACACGTGTCACATCCCGGCTGGATAAGCCTTTGTGCTAACATGTCATACAGGCACATAGTCATTCCACCAGGCAAAACGAAGGCAGGGAGGGCGGCGATGAAGGGCAGGGTGATGGGGGCAGCACTGATCGCGGTGGCGGTGAGCGTGAGCCTGTTGGCGGCGCCTGGGAAACAGCACTCGAGCAGGGAGGCGTCCGAACTGGCCGCGGCGGTCAAGGCCGGGAAGGCGGACAGGGTGGCAAGCCTCGTGAGGGACGGGGCAAATCCCAACGTTCGGGATTCCATCGGCATGACGCCGCTGCACTATGCCGCCTATCGCGGGGCGATGGCCGTAGGCTTCGCGCTGCTTGAAGGCGGCGCCGACCCCAACGCAAAGGACTCGGCGGGCATGACACCGCTCCATGCGGCGTCCTTCGAGGGGCACGCGGACTTTGTCAATGCTCTGCTGAAGGCGGGCGCGAGCGTCAACGCGAAGGACCACGCGGGCAACACGGCCCTTCATTACGCAGTCTTCAACGGCGACGTGCCGACCTCCAAGGTCCTCCTGGCGGGGGGCGCGAGAGCGTCGATCGCCAACGGCAGGGGCGCCACGCCCGCCGCCATGGCCCGTGCTTCCGGCCAGCCGGCCCTGGTCCGTCTTTTTAAGACGCGCGCCCGGAAGAAAGCACCCAGGGTCATTACCAATGACACGCTCGCCCACATGCAGTCGGACGGCCACTTCGTGGTTCAGGAAGGCGGCGGGGGCACGTCCGGAAAGGCCGGCGCGTCGAAGGGACACGGACGTTCTCGACGATCCGGCAAAACCGTCGCGGAAAGGGTCAACGCCGACTACGCCCGGATCGACCGGCTGTTGATGGAGAAGCGAACCCTGTCCGACGAGATCCCGCAGACCGAAAAGGCCTGCGACGATTTCAAGCGGTTGCAAAGGGGGGAGCAGGTCGATTCGAGCGTCGGGTCCGGGCCGCCCGATCCGAACACCTCGTCCAGCTACGGCGCCTACAAGAGGAAACTGGCGAGGTACCAGGAGCGCCTGAAGAAACGACTGGAGGCCACCTGCGGAAAGCTGCACAAGATAAAGAGCCGCATGGCCGCGATCGACGCGAAGATCGCCCGCCTGCGGGAAGAGATTCTGCAGTTGGACGCGCAGTAGCGCCGCGCGCTATCGGGCCGGATCTTGAAGGAGCGGACGCCAGCTCGCGGGTGCGAGGCGGTAGGCTTCCTGCAGGATTTCCCGTGCCCCGGCCGCCGCGCAGACGACGGCGGCGGCGACGGCCGCCCGGACGCGCCACCGGCGGGCCACGGCGAAACCGGCCGAGCGTTTCGTGAGGGCCTCGAGCGCCGCCTTGGCCGACGGGAAGCGGTCGCCGGGATCGCGTTCGAGCAGGCGGGCGACGATTCGAACGAGCCACGCGGGCACGTAGTGTTTCTTCAACAGGTTCAGGGGCGGCGGGTCGGCGAGCTGGCGGCTGGCGATCTCGAGGGCCGTGGTGCCCCGGTACGGCAGGAGCCCCGTCAGCATTTCGAAGAGGACGACGCCCACGCTGTAGAGGTCTGAGACGGAGGTCGCCTCCTTGCCGCGGATGACCTCCGGCGCCATGTAGCCGGGCGTGCCGAGGGTGGCGCCCGTCTGCGTCAGGCTGGCGCCCAGGTCCTCGCCCTTGGCGAGTCCGAAGTCGCCGAGCTTTATGATCCCGTCCCGGCCGGTCAGGATGTTGCCCGGCTTGACGTCCCGGTGCACGATGCCCAGGCCGTGGAGGTGCACGAGGGCCTCAAGCAGTTCGGTGGCGACGTCCGCGGCCCGGCGCCACGGAAGGGTGCCCTCGCGGGCGATCGTCTCCTTCAGCGAACGGCCTTCCACCCACTCCATGACGAGGGCGGGCCGGTCGCCGGTCATGATCAGATCGTGGACGGCCACGAGGCGCGGGCAGGGCGCGAGCTGGGAGGCCTTGATCTCTCGGCGGAGCCTCTTGAGCTCGGGGTCGTCTCCCGACGAAGCGTCCCAAAGGACCTTGAGGGCCACCTTTCTGTCCCCCAGGTTGTCGTAGACGCCGTACACGACGCCCGAGGCGCCCGACCCCAGGACCTCGAGCACGCCGTAGCGCCCGTCGATCGTGTCCCCTTGCTGGAAGAGGGTCTGCAGCCCCCGGTCCACGCGGCCCGGGATGACCGTGCCCCCGCACGAGGGGCAGGAGGCGT
>CAZDOY010000039.1:0-1353 GCA_964507185.1 uncultured Thermoanaerobaculia bacterium | reverse complement strand
CCCCGGTCCACGCGGCCCGGGATGACCGTGCCCCCGCACGAGGGGCAGGAGGCGTGTGAATCGTCGAGATGTTTTCCGCAGTCCCCGCAGCGTCCCATTTGGCGTCGATTATAGCACCGGCGTCCCGCTTCGTGGCCGGACCCCGCACCCCCGTTTGAATCCATTGGGCGGAAAGCAGGGCGAGACGATTCTCGGGGCTCGTTTCGGTTAGAATGAACACCTCGGACGGTCTGTGCCGGGAATCTTCACTGGACCGGTTCGCGGTCGAAGCGGGCATGGGGCCTCCCCGGCGCCCGACCCGGTCGCGCGGTAGACCGATCCTTTATCAGGAGGCTGAATATGAACGACGAACAGGCGAGCCATCGCCTCCAACCCCGTCACGTCACGGTTGCAAAGGTTCGGCGCGCTGCGACCGTACTGGCAGCTGCCGCCGCGGGCATCCTGGTCATGGTTCCGGCCCTGGCCTCAACCAAAGAGGGTAAGCTCCACTACCCGGCGGCCCGCCGCGACAAGATCGTGGACACCTACTTCGGCACGAAGGTGCCCGCGCCGTACCAGTGGATGGAGAACCTCGACAGCCCCGCGGTCAAGAAATGGGTCGAGGCCGAGAACAAGCTGACGTCTTCGTACATGGACAAAATCCCCCTGCGCGGCTGGATCAGGAACCGCCTGACCAAGCTCTGGAACTTCGCCAGGGAGGGCACGCCCGTCCAGGCCGGCGGCAAGCTGTTCTTCGACCGCAACTCGGGTCTGCAGAACCAGTCCGTGGTGTACGTCCAGGATTCGCCCTCCGCGAAACCACGGGTGCTGCTCGACCCGAACACGCTCTCCCCCGACGGGTCCATCGCCCTGGCCGGATGGGAGCCCACGAGGGACGGCAAGTACGTCGCCTACCAGCTTTCGCAGGGCGGCTCGGACTGGGAGACGATCCACGTCCTGGACGTGGCCACGGGGAAGACCCTTTCGGACCGGGTCCGGTGGGTCAAGTTCTCCGGCGTGGCCTGGACCCGCGACGACAAGGGGTTCTACTATTCGCGCTACCCCGAACCGCCCAAGGGCAAGGCCATCAGTCACCGGGTGCAGAATCAGAAGGTCTACTACCACCGGCTGGGCACGCCCCAGGCCAAGGACGCCCTCATCTACGCCCGGCCGGACCTCCCCGACTGGGTCATGGGGGCGGGGCTCAGCGAGGACGGCCGCTACCTCTTCGTCTACCTGAACAACGGGACGGCGCCGGAAAACGAGATCTACTACGCCGACCTGGGCAAGCCCGAACAGCCGAACGTGGACGCGAAACTCGAGCCCCTCTTCACGAAGGACGACGCCCAGTACGCGGTCGTCGGCCACGAGGGC
>CAZDOY010000038.1:8557-22590 GCA_964507185.1 uncultured Thermoanaerobaculia bacterium | reverse complement strand
GGCCGTTCCGGCTGAAAATCTTCGGCAACTACCTCCAGCCGGGGTGTGTAATCAAGATCAACGGCGTGGCGGTGCCGGGCTCGATCTACAAGGGCCCCACGGCGGTCGTGGCCAAGAAGGGATCGGCCCTCAAGGCCATGGTGCCCAAGGGCGTACCTGTGGTGATCACGGTCACGAACCCTGACGGCGGCGTGTCCAACGGCGTCACATACACGCGGTGACGCACAGGGAACACGTACATAAAGAGAGGGGCTTCGAGCCCCTCTTTTTTTTTGTGCCAGCGAATAATTCTCGAGATTCTACTTTATGACCACGGGAAAGGTCAGCGTCGTTTTGACCGGTACGCCGTCTTTCAGCGCTGGCGTGTACCTGAGTTTGAGCGCGGCTCTTCGGACGGCGTCGTTCATGCCGTAGTCGGGGTTGAGGGCCTTGACCACCTTGGCGTCCGTCACGCTGCCCGTTTCGTCGATGGACACTTCCACGTAGATGGTGCCGCGTAGCCGGTTTCGGAGCGCCAGATCGGTGACGGTCAAGTGGAACTTGTTGACTGCCTTGGGCCTTATGTCCACGGCCCAGAGGGGTACCTCGTCGCCCGGTTTCGTGACGGGCTTTTTCGCCTCGGTCGAGTTGGGGGGCGCGGTGGAAGAAGCGGGCGAAGGCGCCGTGGTTTCGGAGGGGGCAGCCGCTCCACTCCTGGCAGGCGCCGTTGACGGAGGATTCGGTTTCGACGTGCTGGTTTGGGTTTCCGCCTGCGCCGGTTTGGAGGGTGGAGGAGGGGCGGCCGAGGGCGCCTCCTCCAGCTTATTCTGCTCTTCCTGCTGGGCTTCCAACTTTTTCTGGGCGTCTTCGAGCGCCTTCCGGGCCCTGATTTTCTCGGCGTTGGTCCTGGCCTTGGAAACCTGGTCTTCGAGGTTCTTCTTCTGCTCTTCCAGGGCCTGGAGTTTGGCGGCCATGACCTTTTGCGACGCCTCGAACTGGGCCCGTTCCTCCGCCATCTTCTTGAGCTGGGCCTGTGCCTGCAGCTCCTCCGGCGAGGGGCCCTTAGGTCCGTGAGACATGGAAAACCAGGTGGCGAGCCCGACAATCACGATGATAACCGCGGCCGCAATACCTATGAAGAGCCCCTTCCGGCTTCGCGGGACCTCCTCCGTTGCGGAGGGCGCTGCGGGTGTTTCCGGGGAGGGGCCGGACTCATGCCTTGTCCCGTCGGTTTGGCCGGACTGTTTGGACAGCGCGGGCTTGACGTTCTCCGGCTTGGGCGCCGGGTGGAAGGCGGAGCGATCCACCGCGACGAAAGCCTTGTCCGCCTCATCCTCCGCCTCGTCCTCGCCGCGGAATAGAGAGTGCATGAGGAAGGCCACGTTGAAGGTCGTCGGGCTGTACTCGCCGCATGCTATGAGGCGGTCGAGGTCCTCCTTCAAACCCGCGAGGCCGGTATAGGCCCCGTCCGAGCCGGGGAGAAGGCTTTTCTTGATTATGGCGAAAAGGTCTTCAGGCGGAGGTCCCGCGGCACCGAGTCCCTTTGCGGCGGCGTCGAGCCTTGCGACCGGCTCGAAGGTCTCCATGGAAGGACGGAAGGCCTGGCCGCACAGGAATTCGAAGAAAAGAGCGCCGATGCCGTAGATATCGGTGGCCTGATTCGATACCTTGCCGACGGCCTGGTCGGGCGGCAGGTAGCGCCAGATCGATTCCATCCCTGCTTCGGCCGCGAGGGGCGTACTCTGCAGGTCTCTGAAAACGCAGGGCAGAATCTTGACTTCGCCTTCGAAGGTTATCAGAACTCGATCGGGATTCAGTCCCCCGCACAGGACGCGCTGCTGCGAGAGCGAAACCAGCGCGCCGGCCATCCTCTCGGCCATGTAGACGGCCTGGTCCGGAGCGAATGGAATGCCCTCTTCACGGCACCGCCGAATCACGTCGGAGAGCAGCCGGCCCTGGAGGTGCTCGGTGACGATGTACGTGCCGTCCTTTGTCTTCTGGTAGTCCGTGAGAGCCAGGGTGTGAAGATTGCTGACCTTCGACCACAGCCCAGCGTGGTGTTCGATGAGCCGGGCCGCCTCCGGCATGGAGGAGACTTCGGGTGCGACGAGGTGAAGCAGGCTGATCCGGGCCTTCCCCGTCAAGGGGAGAACTTTAACGATACGGGCCAGGGTGGTCTGGGAAAACTCTTCGCCCAGGATGTAAGCGCCGACTACCTTTCGATCCATCCCGTCACCCCCTTGCGGATGTCTGTTTCTGCCGGATTGTTTGGAAGACATGAAAGCCGGGACCAGGTTCAGAGGAACACGCACGGGCGGAAATCCGGTCAACGGCCGCCGTCGTTCTGCCGTATCTGCCCAGATCAGACTCCTTCCGTGTCCTGTACTTCCACCACATATCTCACATTATACGGCCCGGCCGAGCGCCGCGGCAACGTCCCGTAATGGAAGCGGGAAGGGGCTTGCCCCTTCCCGCTTTCCGGTCGACCGGACACGGGCGCTATTCGGCCGATTGGGCGCCCGCGTGTTCGAATCTCGCCAGTACGTCCTTGACGAAGTCCTTGTTCACCATGTAGGTGAGCATCTTGAGCTTCACGTAATCGTCGCGGTAGTAAAGGTAGCCGTTGGGCTCGGCCTTGCGTGAAGCCCTGGCGGAGTCCTTGATCAGGAACCAGTCATGACCGCCCGTCCGCATCCATCCGACGAGGTGGATGCCGTGGTCGTCCGTGCTGGTATCGTTGTAGATTCTCATCTCGCGGCTGTCCTGATTGATGTAGGCGTCCGGGATATCGAAGCTGGGCACGATGGCGACTTTCTGCCAGCCGTCGTACCCGGGCTCGCTCACGTCGCCGCCGATGGCCACCGTGGAGCCGGCCTTCACCGCCTTGACGAGAGCGTCGTACCAGACGTCGAGCGGGACGTTGTAATAGTTCTTGTCGTGCCGCCAGTTGTCGGGGACCTTGTATTCGCCCTTGGTCCAGAAGGGGACTGATTCGGTGGACATGAGGCTGACGTAGTCGTCCAGCTTCAGCTTCGTGACGTCCTTGAAAAATTGGGTCGGCGTGTAGGTCTTCCCCTCGTAGACGAAGGTCGTGGGAGGCACGCCCATGGTTTTGTTGAGGATGATTTTCAGCGTGTCCAGAATCTGACCCTCGTTCCAGTAGTTGTGGGCTTTGCAATAGTCCAGGTAGTTTTTCATCTCCTTGACCATCTGGGAGTGGTCGAATTCCCCGTCCTTCTTCAGGGTGCCCCGATAGGCGGATTCGGGAACGACGCCGTATTCCTTCCATATCCTGGGCACGGCCTCGGACTCGGAGCCTTCCGAAAATTCGGAGTAACCCCGGGTCTTGATATAGCGCTTGGCCTTCTCGAGGTACTCGTAATAGACGGTCCACATCTCTGAGAGTTTGACCTCCCGCCCCGTCAGCCTGTGGATTTCCGATTCGAAAAAGGACGTTGTCGAGAAATCCCAGCACGTACCCGTAAGGTACTGGGGAACGGGTGGAAAGTGCCATCCCTGGATCTTGAAGGCCGCCGGCGACGAAGGTTTGACCAATCCCTTCATGTCGACCCGGAGGTCCCGCTTGCCTTCCTTTTCCTTCTCGAGGACGGCCTTCTGGGCGTTCACGATGGCAGTGGTCGAGGCTTCCGCGTGTTCGTTCTTCTTCTTGTCGGCGTCCTCCAAGGCCTTCAGCACAGGGGATGGCACGTGCTTGACGTAGACGGCCTTGTCCTTTTCCCGGGGCGGCTTCTGGGCGACCGCGCTCAGCGGTGCCGCGGCCATGATGAGCAAAACGGGAACGACTAGGTAGCGATTTTTCATGGGACCTCCTGAGTCTCAAATTCTGACTGCATTGCCCGCCATGGAAGCAAAAGAAAAGGGCTTCTTACGAAGCCCCATAGGATATCACACGTCGCGCCCCTTTCAGGTCCCGCGGCCATCTTCAAGCGCTCTGCGCCGCCTGTGCCGAATCGCTGATTGTGCGGATCTCGAAGGCGGGTGGGTCCTGGATGGTCTTCTTGACGGCGCACATGTCCGCGGCCCTGACCAGCGCGTCCCTGTACTTGTCCGGAAAGTCCGGCGGAGTCACGATGTCCAGGGTTATCTTCTCGAGCTTGTGGGAAACCGGGTTCCAGTCCATGTGCTGGATGAGCCTGAGGTCGTCCGTGGGCAGGTTGCGGCTCTGGCAGAAGCCGAGGACATAAATGCCCGCACACGTGCCGAGCGAGGCAAGGAAGTAGAGGTAGGGTTCGGGGGCGGAGCCCTCGCCGCCGGACTGCCTGGACTGGTCCGTCCGTATCACCTGGTCGAGGATTGTCGCGTCCACTTTTTTTCCGCCCGGGAATGAAATGGTCATGTCCATGAAGGTCTCCTACGCATAGGGTCCATTGAATCGTGAATTGTCGTGCAGCAAAACGTGCCTGCTCAATCGCCTCCGGATAGTTCGGATGCAGGCCCTTCCTCAGGGTAACACGCGCCGTGCGGCCGGTCGGGGTGGTCCGGGTGCGGTAAGTGTTTACTTACTCTCGCAAAGGCGTTATACTTAACGTGCAGATGACGGCGCAGGAGTGTAGATTTGATATTAGGCCATGATGTGAAAAGAGACGGGCCCGGCCATGGAACGCTGAAAATGGGCCTCGTGGTCTCTGCTCACCAGAAAGAGGAGGCGTGAGCGATGAATTACCTGGATGATCTCAGGGACGTCAAGTTCAACCTGTTCGAGTGGTTGCCGCTCGACAAGATTCTCAAGGCCGAGCGCTATGGCGACTACGAGCGAGCGGACCTCGAGATGATAGTCGAGGAATCCCTCAAGGTAGCCCAGGAGGTTCTGGCTCCCGCCAACGAGGAAGGGGACAGAGTCGGGGCCAGGTTCGAAGACGGCAAGGTGATCCTGCCGCCTTCCTACCACGAAGCGTACAAGACCGTAACCGAGGCCGGGTGGGTCGGTACCACCGCCGACCAGGAGTTCGGCGGCATGGGCCTTCCGGACGTAGCGGGGACGGCAGTCATGGAGTTCTTCCTCGGCGCCAACGTGGCCCTCACGCTCTCAATGATGCTCGGCCGCGGCACCTCGCACCTCATCGAGAGCTTTGGCAGCGACGCTCTCAAGGCGAGGTTCTGCGAGAAGATGAACACGGGCGAGTGGGGCGGCACCATGTGCCTCACAGAAGCGGGCGCCGGCAGCGACGTGGGCGCCAGCAAGACGAAGGCAGAAGAGGTTCGCGAAGGGATATACAAGATCACCGGCGAGAAAATCTTCATCACGAGCGGCGACCACGATCTTGCGTCCAACATCATCCACGCCGTCCTGGCCCGGCTGCCCGAAGCGCCGGCCGGAACCAAGGGCCTCAGCCTCTTCATCGTGCCCAAGTTCCGCGTGAACGCCGACGGGTCGCTCGGGGAGCCGAACGACGTCCAGGTCGGCAACATCGAGCACAAGCTGGGCATCCACGGGTCGCCGACGTGCAGCATGGTTTTCGGCGCCAACGGCGGATGTGAGGGCTACCTCCTGGGCCAGGAGAACGAGGGCATGGCGCTCATGTTCCTCATGATGAACGCCGCCCGCTACGAAGTGGGTCTTCAGGGCCTCGCGGTGGCTTCCACGGCCTGCCAGCACGCCATTGCCTATGCCAAGGAACGCCTGCAGGGAAAGCACTTCAAGGATCGCACGCCGGACGGTCCGCAGGTCGCGATCGTGGAGCACCCCGACGTTCGCCGCATGCTCCTGACCCAGATGAGCTACGTACAGGCCATGAGAGCCCTGCTGTTCTTCACGTCGTCGGAGATGGACATGGCGAAGACGAGCGAGGGCGAAGAGCAGAAGCGCCACCAGGGGTTGGTCGAGGTGCTGACGCCCATATGCAAGGCGTGGTGCACCGACTGGGGCGTCAAGATGGCGGACTTGGCCCTGCAGTGTTACGGCGGTTACGGCTACACCATGGACTACCCCGCCGAGCAGTACCTGCGCGATGCGCGCATCGCCCCGATCTACGAAGGGACGAACGGCATCCAGGCCCTCGACCTGGTCTTTCGCAAGTTCCGCCTCAACCAGGACAGCCTCAAGCAACTGCTGGCCAGGGTGCAGGAAACGGCCCAGGAATACATCACGGACATGGACCTCGGTGCCTCCGCCATGCACGTCGGGCAGGCCCTCAAGGAGTTCTCTTCCATCATGCAGGACCTCGGCAAGCGCATGGACGCCCCTCTGATCATGCTGCCAAACGCCGTGCCCATCCTCGACATGTTCGGCCACCTGCTGGCCGGGGGGCTCCTTCTCGAGCAGGCCGCCATGGCCAAGAAGAAGCTCAAGGCCATCCTTCGGGAGAAGGACGTTGACGCCTCCGACAAGAAGGCCTACCATACATTCCTGTCGGATAACGCGGAGGCCAAGTTCTACCATAACAAGGTACAGGCGGCGATCCATTTCGCGCACCGCGGTGTGCCGAACGTCCTGGCCCTGGCGGTCGCCGTCCGAACCGGTGAATCGACGGTTTACGAGGCGTCATTCTGATCCTGTCTTTCCAAGGTTCGAGACGCAACATCACCCCCGGAGGAAAAGCTCTCATGGGCTTTTCTCCGGGGGTTTCCGTCTTTTTCGTGCTGATACTGCTGGCGTTGCCTCTCTACGGCGCCGATGCTGCGGCAAGGGCCCCCAGCCTGGACAAGGCGGCCGAACTCAGGGCAGAGGGAGACTGGGACCGGGCGGCGAATGCATTTCGCGAGATCTGGCGGAACGGTCCGGACTCGTCCCGGCAGGAGGCCGCCCTCGCCTACGGCCGGATCTGCCTCTTGAAGGAAGCGTGGAGCGAGGCGGAGGCTCCGCTGAAGGCGTCCGCGGAGTCCGGGGGCGAACTCGAACCCTATGCGCGCCTTCTGCTTGCGGAGTCTCTCTACCATCAGAACAGGGAAGTCGACGCCGCACTTCAGCTCCGGCGCATCGAGGCCATGTCGCCACCCAGGGGGCTCGAGATAAGGCTCTTGAGGCTTTCCGCTGACGTTGAGCACGCGCGTAAGAGGTTCGGCCGGGAGGCGGAGGCGTGGAAGCGTTTTCTCGCACTGAAGCCGTCACGGGCGAAAGCCCGTCTGGCGCGCTTCCGCCTGGCGGAGGCCAGAGAAGCCGAAGGTCAGGCTCATAAGGCCTTCAGGGCGTACGAACACATCTACTACAGGGAAACCGGATCGCCGTACGGCCATCGTGCGGGCATGGCAATGCGGCGGCTGGCCGGGGCGCACGAATACGCCTTGAGATCCCTGTCCACCTCCCGGGCCCTGGCATTTGCGGACAAACTCCTTTCCGGCGGCCGGCCCGAGGATGCGCTCGCGTGCCTCTCGGACATTGACGACCGGCACGTCCCGCGCGGCCTGGAGCGCAGTTTGGCCCTGGCCAGGTTGAGTTGCAGCTATGCACTCAGGGACAACGGGGCGGTGCTCGAGCAGGCTGGAAGAATGCTGGAACGCTTCGGCGCCTGTCCGCAGACGCTGGATGCCATGCTCAAGGCGGCGTGGACCTGCATACGCACGGGAGACCGGGAGGGCGTCCTCCACTGGGCCGGTCTCGTGGCGGGGCATGCCGGGCGCGACCAGCAGTCGCTCGCGGAAGCCTACGTGGCGATGGGTACGTCCGCTTACGCGGCGGGCGCCTTCGGCGAGGCGGCGAAGTACTTCGAGAAGCTCGGCGGGCTCAGGGCGCGGCGCGGCACGCTCGCATCAGGGCTCTACCGCCGCGCCTGGTGCCTGTACAAGATGGGCGAGTACGGCAACGCGCGCAAGGAATTCCTCGCCGCGGCGGGAACTTACCCCGAACGGGGGTTCGATGCGCCTTGCCGTTACTGGGCGGCCGTGTGTGAGATGGACCGGAGCACCGGGAGCGATGCCGTCAAGGAAATGACTCGCCTGGCCTCGGACGACCAGGGGTACTGGTCCGGAAAGGCCGCCGACTGGCTGAAGGAAAGCGGCCACCCCTGCGAACCTTCGAAGATATCGCTGAAGGGACTTGGAGCCTGGCCGGAGAACGCGACGACCGGTCCGGCGGCCCTGGCCCGCAGGCTCGCCGTGTGTGGACTGGAGGCGGACGCGGCCGAGGCCTTCGGGCACTACTACCGTGCCCATCCGCATGATCGGTCCGCCGCGTTGACGTTGGCCTTGCTCGATGCCAGGGCGGGCCGGGGCTCTTCGGCCGGCGCCATCCTCAAGCGGGTGTTCGGGCGGGGGTTCGAAGATCCCAGGGGGCCGCGGCGGATCCTCGCGGCGGCCTATCCAACGCCCTACCTGGGCCTCGTCAAGGAGCTGTGCAAGAAGGAGGGGGTGCCCGTTCCCCTGGCCATGGCGCTGGTTCGCCGCGAGAGCGGGTTCGATCCCGGAGCGCTGTCCCCCGTCGGCGCGAGAGGCTTCATGCAGCTCATGCCCGCTACGGCAAAAAAGATGTCAATCGACCTTCATCTGTCGGTTCCGGAGGACGATTCCCTGCACGACCCGCTACTCAACCTCACGCTGGGAATCCACTACCTCGGGAGGCTGATGAAGGACCTGCCGCCTGCCGGTGCCGTGGCGGCCTACAATGCGGGTGACGGCCTCGTGTGGTCGTGGTTGACGGCGTTCAGGCCGGCGAGCCAGCAGCAGTTCGTGGGCATGATCCCGTACACGGAAACGCGCGTCTATACAGCCGGGGTGCTCCGGGATGCCGAAGCTTACGAGAAGCTGCTGGCGCGGGGACCCGCCGAGAGCGTCAGACCTTCTGAGCCAGGAGGGCCTCCACCTTCCTGACCAGGGCGTCGTCCATGGGGTCCACCTTCGAGTCGAAGCGCGCCACGACCTTGCCCGACCGATCCACCAGAAACTTGTTGAAGTTCCACGTGATTTCTCCGTCGAAGCCGGACATCCCGGTCAGGTAGGCGTACAGCGGATTGATGTCGGCGCCCTTGACGCTCGTCTTGGCGAACAGGGGGAAGGTGACGCTGTACTTCGTGGTGCAGAAGGTCTTGATCTGGGCGTCCGTTCCGGGCTCCTGTCCGCCGAAGTTGTTGGCGGGGAAGGCGAGTACCTCGAACCCCCTGTCCTTATATTTTTCGTAGAGTGCCTCCAGGGCCTTGTACTGGGGCGTGAAGCCGCATTCGGACGCCGTGTTGACGATGAGGAGGACCTTGCCCTCATAGTCCGCCAGGGACTTCTCGCTGCCGTCGTTGAGCTTCATGGTGTATGTGTAGATGTCGTTCGACATTGCTTTCTTGCCTCCTTGTGAACCGTTGACCGCCGAAGCGGTGTTCACCGCGATCAGCATACCCAGTGCGGCGGCCGTCAACACCGCCGCCGTGCCTGTGCGAGTTCTCTTCGACATGGTTGCGCTCCCTGCCTTTCGCCCGTTCGACGACACTGGAGGTCCGTCCGCCGGTCCGTCCGGTACCGTACCTTCCCCGCGGCTCGTCGATCTCCTTGTCTCCGGAACCCGCGCCGGTCGCCCGGTATTCCCCTTTGCCGTGAGTAGGTGAGAAGGGAAATTGGCTGAGTCCGGCGAGCGCCTTCGGCGCGGTGAAGGGGCAGAGGGCAAAGGGTAAAAGGTAAAGGGTAAAAGTGAAAACGGCCTGGGGAGCGCCTTCGAAGAATCTCGCCTGTCGTCCTTCGCCGCGGTCTGTGCTCGCCAGAGGCCGTCCGGCCAATGCAAGCATCTGCCGCTGCAGGGCGCCCCGCGCCCTTCAGAGAAGAAGCAGTACTACAACCCAAAACCCAACACCCATAATCCATAACTGTATTTCCGTCCGCGACAACGGCGCCTCGTTCGCCGTCTTATAAAATCCCGAATCGCAATGCCCAAATCCCAAATGGTCCTTTCTCCCCGCCTTACTGTCTCCCTGTTAAATCCATAGCGCCGATTCCCGTCCGTGGCGCGCCCGGTCCGCTCATGGTAGAGTTGGGCGCTGATGGGTGCGGGAATGTCGCCCATCAGACAGCCTAAAGCCATCGGAACTGCATGAGGAGGACAGCGTGAGCGACGAAACCACGAAAACCACTCCCGCGGAGGAGGCGCCGGTCTCTCCGTGGAAAGAGGTCGTCCAGCCCTTCATCGACCTCGTCCATGCCCCCCGCGCCTTGTGGGGCGTGAACCTGCCCTATTTCATCGAAGGTATCGTCTACTTCGGATGGCTCACGCTGTTGGCCATCTTCTTCAACAATTTCGTGGGGCTCAACGACGTCCACGCCGATTGGATGGTGAGCGTCCTGACGGCGGGCATCACGCTGTCCATGCTCTTCTTCGGCGGCGTCGCGGACAAGATCGGCGTCCGGAAGGCCCTCATCGTGGCGTTCATTCTCATGATCGTCGGCCGATTCATCATGGTGGGGAGCGTCGGGCTCTTTCCCCTCAATCAGGGCGTCGGGTCGCCGCTTTTCTTCGCGTGCCTCCTGGGCCTGTTTGGCGTCATCCTGGGCTATGGCCTCTACCAGCCGGCATCGTACACCGCCGTCCGCGAGTTCTGCGACGAGCGCACGTCGGCCATGGGGTACGCCATGCTCTACGCCGTCATGAACGCCGGCGCGGCCATGCCGGGCTTCATCTCGCCGCCGATCCGCCACCACTTCGGCATTCCCGGCGTCTTCTGGACCTACGTCGGCCTCACCGTCCTGAGCCTGGTCGTGGTCATGGTCATCCTGACCAACAAGGTGCAGAAGAAGGCGCTCGAGACGGTCGCCGAGTACCGCCGCATACACGAGAAGGAAAACGCGGAGCGGGACCAGCAGCAGCTGGACAAGGCGGCCAGGGAAAAGGCGGATCTTGTCGGCAAACCGATGGGCCACAGACTCTTGTACTGGATCAAGAACCACCCGCTCGCCGACGGCAAGTTCGCCTTCTTCATCTTCTGCTTGATGCCGGTGCAGACCCTCTTCGCCTACAACTACCTGGTCCTGCCCCAGTACGTGGACCGGGCCATGGGGCCCATCGGGCACAGGTACATGGAGTTTTTCGTCAACGCCATCAACCCCATCCTGATCTTCGTCCTGACGCCGGCCATCGCCGCCCTCACGCGGAAGCGGAAGGTCTACAACATGATGATTGCCGGCACCTTCGTGATGGCGGCACCTGCCTTCCTGCTGGGCATCAAACCCAGTCTCATCCTGCTGGTTCTGTACATCACGATCATGTCCGTGGGCGAGGCCATGTGGCAGCCGCGGTTCCTGCAGTACGCCGCGGAGATCGCACCCAAGGGCCGCACGGGCGCCTACATGGGCGTGGCCCAGTTCCCGTGGTTCCTGACCAAGGTCGTGGCCGGCCTGTACGCCGGCTGGTTCCTCATGCGCTACTGCCCCGAGCATGGCCCCCAGCACACCACGACCATGTGGCTGTGGTTCGCCCTCATCGCAATGAGCTCAACCATCATGCTGATCGTCGCCAAGAAGTGGGCGGGCAAGGACTTCAAGACCAAGGCCGCCTGAGTCCCACCATAGAGGGAAAGCGAAGGGGGAGCCTGCGGGCTCCCCTTTTTTCATGTGGATTCCTCGACCATTGAGAGAGGACGGCGAAAAGCGCCGTTCAAGGAGCGCGATGGACGATCAGGCGTCCGCGATGCTCTGACCCCAGTGGGCAAGCACCGTGAGGTTCCAGAGGAGCAGGCCCTTGTCCTCGCCGTTCTGGTGGGCGTTGAAGGCAGCGTCGATGCCGTCCCGCTTGAAGTACGAATCCATCCAGCCGGCGCTCGAAATCGTCTCGCGTACGAAGTTCTTGAGAGAACCTCTGATCCAGTCGTTCCAAGGGACCGGGAAGCCCCGTTTCCGGCGGTAGGCTACGCGGCGCGGCACGCCCGCCTGCACGGCGTACCGTTTGAGAATGCGCTTCGTTTCCCCTCGAGCAACCTTAATCCTCTGCGGCGAATGAAAGCAGAAGTCCAGGAGGTGGGGATCCAGGAAGGGCTCCCTGAGCTCCAGGCCGTGGGCCATGGACATGCGATCCCCATGGTTGAGCAGGTTGTCGGGAAGCCAGCTCTTCATGAGTGTGGCAAGTATGGCATCGAGGGGGCCGCGGTGGCTCGGGATCTCCGTGTAGAGGGCATCGAGGGTTCTGTCGTAGGGCGGCGGCATGCAGTCCTTCAAAAGCGCGTTCATCTCGCCGGACTGGAGCGGCAGGGTGAGGTCGTAGCGGATTTTGCCCGGTAGCTGGCCGGGCACTGCGTACCGGATTTCGTCCCAGTTGAGAAGATAGGCCCGCCTGGGATTGCGCCGTCCTATCCATTCGGCCAGTTTCCGGGCGCCGGGCAGGCTTCTCAGGCGAACGATGGCTCTGATCTGCTTCAGAACCCGGTCCAGGTGGTAACCGCCCAGGAGTTCATCGGCGCCCTGCCCCGTAAGGAGCACCTTGACGTGGTCGCGCGCCAGGGCGCACACGTGGTAAAGAGGCAGGACGGCCATGTCGGCCACGGGGTCGTCCTGGTGCGACAGAACCGTTTCCAGCGATCCGGCGAAGACCTCCGGCGTGATCACCGTCTCGTGATGGTCCGTCCCGAAGCGCTCGGCCACCGCGCGGGCGTATGGCCTCTCGTCGAAGGGGCCTTTGGCGTCGAAGGCGACGGTGAACGTGGCCATGCGCTCGTGGCCGGATCGTTTCAGTGCCGCGGCGAGCGCCGAGGAGTCGACGCCGCCCGACAGGAGGAGACCCACGGGGACGTCCGACACAAGCCTCCGGTTGACCGACGACTCGAAAAGGTCCGAAAACCTTTCCAGCGCTTCCTTCTCTCCTATCCGCCGAATCCTCTCCCCAAGGGGCAGGGTCCAGTAGTGTCCGATCCTGGTGCCCTTTTCGGTCACGGTGCACACGTGCCCGGGGGGGAGTTTCTGCACGGACTTCAGGAGTGTCCTGGGCGCGAGCACGTAGCGGCAGGCCACCTGCTCGGCCAGGGCTCGGGGGTGGATATCCCGGCTCACTTCCGGGTGGAGCAGAAGCGGGGAAATCTCGGAGGCGAACACTACGCCTCCGGGCACCTGGGCCCAGTAAAGGGGCTTTACGCCGAGGCGATCCCGGCAGAGCGTGAGTTCTCTTTTCTGCCTGTCCCATATGGCGAAGGCCCACATGCCGTTGAGTCTGGGCAGGGCGTCCAGCCCCCAGCGGACGAAGGCCCTGAGGAGAACCTCCGTATCGGATCGCGTCGTGAAGCGTTCGCCCATGGCTTCGAGATCGCTCCGGACGTCCATGTAGTTGTAGATCTCGCCGTTGTAAACGATGACGTAGCGTCCGTCCGGCGTGGTCATGGGCTGGGAGGCGGCCTCCGAGAGGTCGATGATGGACAGACGGCGGTGCCCCATCGCGATGCCCGGCTCATGCCAGAGGCCTTCTCCGTCCGGTCCGCGGTGGGCCAGCCTGGCTGCCATGGCGCGCACGCGCTCGGAGCTTACGAGGCCTGGATCACCGTACTGTACTTCGCCGCATATACCGCACATAGCCCCTCCCGGAGCATTCTAGACGCAATCACCTGGCTTGGGAAGGATTGGGGATGGCGTGTTTCGGGAATCGGGATGTGGGATTTCGGGTTCAGGGACGTCAGAGAAGCGAGGTGGTTGTCTTTTCCCAAGGGCTGAGGGCGAATGGCCAAGGGCTAAAGGAACCGCGGCAGGTGGGATGCCTTCGAAGCAAACGGCCGATGCGAGTATCGTCCGCTGCAGGCTCCTCACGGCCGCAATAACCGGTACCTCAACTCAAGACGCAAAGCCGGCTTTCCTCACCGTCTCACCGGCTCACTGTACAAATTCAAGTGATAGAGTGACCAAGTGATCGAGTGATTGATCCCCGTCGGCGCGGGTAAGGGGTCAAGAGTTAAGGGTGAAGGCGCGTGTACCGTGTATGCCGTCGGAGGTCTGCCACCTGCACTCATCCAAACCAAAATTCTCCTTCTCTTCTCTGCGTTCTACGCGTCTTCCGCGGTGGGATCTTCTTCCTTCGAACAAACTCCGTCTGCCGTCCTTTAAATCCAGGCTCTCTTCTTTTCCTCTGTTTGCTCTGTGGCCTCTGTGGTGAGATGTTCTCTTTCGAAGGCCCGTCCCCAGCCGTAGTTCAATTCCCAATTCCCAATTCCCAA
>CAZDOY010000038.1:0-8457 GCA_964507185.1 uncultured Thermoanaerobaculia bacterium | reverse complement strand
CAATTCCCAATTCCCAATTCCCAAATTCCCAATGCCCATTGTCCCCCTTGTGCGTTCAGGCCGAGTAGTTTAGTCTACAAAGCCGAGGTTGTGGCCTTCCTGGGATGGAATTCATGCGCAGACTGGCAAAGAAAATCTCATATCTCTTCGCGAAAATCGTTTTCGGGACCTTCGCTCTGGCCTATTTCCGCGTCGGGGTCAGGGGCGGAAAGAACATCCCGAAGGAGGGTGGCTTCCTTCTGGCCGCCAACCACTTTTCCTTCGTCGACCCGCTGATCCTGGGCGCCTTCTTGAGGCGCAGGCTCTGGTTCATCATGGCCGAGGACCAGTTCGAGAAGCCCATCGTCCACGCCTTTTCGAGGATGATGGACGTCATTCCCGTAAAAGCCGGGGCCGCCTTCAGACTGGCGCCCATCCGCAGGTCGCTCACACTGCTCAAGCACGGAAAGGCCGTGGCCATCTTCCCGGAAGGGCAGCGATCCGGCACCGGGCGACTGCTCCCGCCCCAGTCGGGATTGGGGGTCCTCGCTGCAAGAGGGCATGTCCCGGTTGTTCCCGTGGCCATCGTGGGGACGAGGGAAGTGTATCCGGTCGGGAGGCGTTTCCCTAAACCGGGACGAGTGACTCTATACGTGGGCGCCCCCCTAAAGGACATCGCCGGCCTCGAACCGGAGGCCATCGCAGTGGAGGCCATGGAGGCCATCGCGGACCTGCTTCGGGCGCACGGGCATTCGGATTACGTGGACGGGCCCGAGGCGGTTGGAGCGGGCGAACCGGCCTGAGCGCGGCACTTTACCCTGAGGACTGAGATATGGCGACAGCCGGACTCCTCATTATCGGATCGGAGATGGTGGACCCGTCCCGCCCGGACGCGAACGGCCCCCATGCGCGCATCAAACTCGCTGAACTCGGTATTCCGCTGACCCTCCTCGTCAGGGTGGAGGACCGCGTGGAGGCTGTCGCCTCCGCCATGGAGACGGCTCTTAAACTATGCGATGTGGTCATCACCTCCGGCGGGCTCGGACCCACCGGCGACGACCTGACGCGCGAAGCCGCCGCCCGGTACCTGGGTGTGGGCATCCACGAGGACCTGGAATGGGCCGCCGAACTCGAACGCCGCATGTCCTTCCGCGGGCGTCCCCTCGGTGGCAACATGCGCCGCCAGGCCCTCGTCGTGGACGGCGGCGAAGCCCTGCCCAACGGCAAGGGCCTCGCATGCGGATGCTGGCTGAAAAAGGGCGACAGAGACCTCATACTCCTGCCCGGCATACCGAGGGAATTTCAGGATATTCTGGATAACGTGATCGCGCCCCGCCTGGCCCGCAAGTACACCGACCAGCCGGCGACGGCCGTGGTGCGGGCCATCGTGGCGGGGGTTCCCGAATCTTCCGCCGAGAAGGTCCTGTCCCCCTGGTACGAAAAGCCGGGGGTGGACGTGTCCATCCTGCCGGCGTTGGGGATTCTGCGTATTACTTTTACCCTCACCTCTCCGCCGGCCGGTCCCCTGGACGCTCTCGAAGAGTCCGTGCGGAAGGCGCTCGCCGAAGGATACGGGGCGAACCTGGTGAGCCTCGAGGGCACGGAGCTTCCGCAGCACCTCGGCGAGGTCCTGCTCGAAAAGGACTGGACCCTGGCCACGGCCGAATCCTGCACGGCGGGGTTCGTGAGCCAGAAGATCGTCTCGGTGCCGGGTGCCTCGCGATATTATATGGGGGGCGTCACGGCCTATCACAACGAGGCCAAGAGGACCCTTCTCGGCGTGCCCCAACTTGTGTTGGAGAACCGGGGAGCCGTAAGCGAGGAAACAGCGCGGGCCATGGTCCGCGGGGCCAGGGCCCGCTTCGGTGCGTCGTGCGCCGTCGCCACCACGGGCATTGCGGGCCCCACTGGAGGCACGGAGGAGAAGCCCGCGGGAACGGTCTGGGTGGCCGCCGGAACGCCCGACGGCGAATGGGCCGGGAAGTTCGTATTCCCTCTGGACCGTGTATCCTTCATGGAGCTGAGCGCCAATTACGCGCTCTTTTTCCTGTGGCGGTGCGTCACGGGGAGGAAGGCGCCGTGAGGGTTTCGGTGGTCAAGTTCCTCAACGCCGCGCCCCTGTACTGGGGGCTGGAGAACGGTCTGCACCCGGACGACTGGCAAGTGTCATATGACATCCCATCGGCATGCGCACGCCGGCTTGCCGAGGGCGGGTGCGACGTGGGGCTGATCCCGTCCATCGAGTTCGCGCGGCAGCCGGATCTCGTCCTGGCGGCACCTCTATGCGTTGCCGCCGACGAGGAGGTGACCTCCGTCCTGCTCCTGGCCAGGGGGCGCCTCGAAGACCTCCGCACGGTGCATCTGGACGCCGCGAGCCGGACGTCCCGGGAGCTGGTGAGGATCTTGCTGGCTGAGCGGTGCGCCGTCTCGCCGGCCTTCACGGGGTCGTCGAAGGACCCCGCGATTCTTGAGGACGGCGAAGCTTCGCTGATCATCGGCGATCCGGCGATGACGCTCGGCGAACTGCCGGGCGCGGTGCATCGCCACGATCTGGCGGCGCTCTGGCGCCTGGATACCGGGCTTCCCTTCGTCTTCGCCGTCTGGGCTGCGCGCAGGTCTTCGTTCACGCGCGAGGTCCGGGACACCCTGGAGGCGTCCCACGCCTTTGGAGTGAAGCGTCTGGAAGCTATCGTGGATGTTTTTTCTCGTTCGCTCGGACTGGGTCCCCAGACCGTGAGACGATATCTCACGCATCACCTGCACTACGCTATGGGTGCAGCCGAAAAAAAGTCCCTGGCGCGCTTTTTCGCCCTAGCCCTAAAGGAGGACATACCCGATGACCGCCTTGCCGTCCCCGCAACCTCTGCGTGAGGTTCAGGGTATTCTGGATAAAGTGTTCGATGGAGGTCGAGTGACATTCGAAGAGGGCCTCCTGCTCCTGGAGCAGGCGCCCTTTCTCGAGCTCGGCCAGGCGGCGGACGCCGTGCGCGCCCGCAAGCATCCCGACAATGTGGCCACCTACATCGTGGACCGCAACATCAATTATACGAACGTGTGCGTGGCCAACTGCACCTTCTGCGCCTTCTTCCGCCGCCCGGGCGATCCAGAGGGCTACGTCCTGGAGATGGACACCCTTCTGGACAAGATCAGGGAAACGGTCGACCTGGGCGGGACGGGCATTTTGCTCCAGGGCGGGCATAATCCGGGCCTGCCGTTCGAGTTCTACGAGGGCATGCTGGGTACCTTCAGGAGACATTTCCCGGAGGTCCACATCCACGGATTCTCACCGCCCGAGATCACCTTCTTTTCAAAACTCTACAAGATGCCTCTGGCCGAGGTCATCGAGCGGCTTAAGGCGGCCGGGCTGGGGAGCATTCCGGGCGGCGGAGCCGAGATCCTGTCCGACGAGGTGCGGAAGATTATGGCCCGGGGCAAGGCGACCGTGAAGGAGTGGCTCGCCGTCATGCGCGAGGCTCACGGGCAGGGCTTGAGAACCACCGCCACCATGATGTTCGGTTCGATCGAGACGCCGCGCGACATCCTGATCCACCTCCAGCATCTTCGGGAGCTGCAGGACGAGACGGGCGGGTTCACGGCCTTCATCCCCTGGACCTTTCAGCCGGGCGAGTCGACCCCCCTCCAGGAGGCGCCCGCGACGGGCATGGACTACCTGCGCGTGCTCGCCCTTTCCCGGGTCTTCCTGGACAATTTCGACAACGTCCAGGCGAGCTGGGTTACCCAGGGGCTCAAGATGGGGCAGGTGGCCCTGCATTTCGGCGCCAACGACATGGGTTCCATCATGATCGAGGAGAACGTGGTGGCGAGCGCGGGCTGCCGCAACCGCACCAACGAAGAGGAGTTACGGCGGCTCATAGCCGACGCGGGTTTTGAACCCAGGAAGCGCCGCACGCTCTACGAGCCGGCCTGAGGAGAGCCGCCGAACCCGGTGGGATCAGGCCTCCGGGGCTCGCAGACAGGACGCCGGCGAGCGACGGAGTACGCGATTCAAATGCCGGCGACGTCCATACTTTTGAATGGTTTGACCCGTGCGCCGGTCCGGCCTATCATGAATGGCTTGATGGAGGGGCACCATGGATGAACTCAAGAAGACGCCGTTAAACGGCGAACACAGGGCACTCGGGGCCAGGATGGTGGATTTCGGCGGCTGGGACATGCCCGTGCAGTACTCGTCCATCGTCGAAGAACACGTGGCCGTCCGCACCCGGGCCGGCCTTTTCGACGTGAGCCACATGGGGGAGATCTGGATCGAGGGCCCTCAGGCCCTGGACCTCGTTCAGCACCTGACGAGCAACGACGCATCAAGGCTGTCCATCGGGCAGATCCAGTATTCCGGCCTGTTGACCCGGAAGGGCTGTTTCGTCGACGACATGCTCGTCCACAAGATGGCCGACGACCGTTATCTGTTGGTGGTCAACGCGGCCAACCTGGACAAGGACCACGCCTGGATACAGGCCGAGAGCGGGCCTTTCGACGCGCGCGTGATCAACCGAAGCGACGAGACGGCGCAGATCGCCATCCAGGGACCGGAGGCGCCCGGCATTCTCCAGAAGATCGTCGATGATCTGGAGCTCGCCCCCATAAAGTACTACTGGTTCGGGTACGGGACCATTCTCGGCGAGAAGGTGCTCATTACGCGCACGGGGTACACCGGCGAGGACGGCTTCGAGGTCTACCTCGACGCGGCCAAGGCGCCCGAGGTGTGGCGCGCGCTGCTGGCCGCCGGGAGGGACGAGGGAATCGCGCCAACCGGCCTGGGCGCCAGGGACACGCTGCGCTTGGAGGCGGCCATGGCCCTTTACGGCAACGATATCGACGATACGACGACCGTCCTCGAGGCCGACCTTGCCTGGATTCTCAAGCTGGCGAAGCCCGCTTTCAACGGCCGCGAGGTCCTCGAGAAGCAGAAGGCGGAGGGGATCGCACGCAAGCTCGTCGGATTCGAACTCACGGAAAGAGGGGTTCCCCGCCACGGGTACGACTGCTACCACGAAGGCCGGAAGGTCGGCCACGTCACGAGCGGCACCATGGCGCCTTATGTGAAGAAGGCGGTCGGAATGGCCTACCTTCCGGTGGAACTGGCCGAACCGGGCACCGCCTTTGACGTCGACATCAGGGGGAAGAAGGTGCCGGCGGTGGTCGTTCAGAAGCCCTTTTACAAGAGAGACAGGAAAGGTTGATCGAGGAACCGGCAAGGACCGGCTAAATGCAATTCGGCTCGCACGGGCGAAGGGCGGCACATCCGTCCTCGCGCAGTGTCATGGGAGGGCCACATGAACATTCCCGACGATCTGAAATTCACGAAGACGCACGAGTGGGTCAGGCTCGAGGGCGACACCGGGGTGATGGGCATTTCGGACTTCGCCCAGCAGGAACTCGGCGACATAGTCTTCGTCGAGTCTCCCGAGGAGGGGACGGAGATCGCGGCCGGCGACGCCATGGGCAGCGTGGAGAGCGTCAAGGCCGTGTCCGAACTGAATGCCCCGGTTTCAGGAACCGTGGCCGCGGTCAACGAGGAGCTCCAGGATCATCCGGAAGTTCTGAACCACGATCCCTACGGCCAGGGATGGATCGTCAAGGTGACCCTCTCCGACCCGGCCGAGCTGTCGAGTCTCATGGATGCCGAAGCCTACACGAAGTACGTCGCCGAAAGCGAACACTGAGGACATCATACTATGCGCTATCTTCCCGCCAGCCAGGAGGACATCCGTGCCATGCTCGCCGCAGCAGGCGTCAACAAGGTGGATGACCTCTTCTCCTCCATCCCCGAGCCGCTGAGGCTGAAGGCTCCCCTCAACCTGCCCACCGCGGTGCCCGAGGGGGAGCTGAAAGAGCGCTTCGTCACGCGCTCCACCCGGAACGCATCCCTCACGTGCCGCCCCAGCTTTCTGGGCGCGGGGGCCTACGGCCACGGCGCGCCGTCAGCAGTCAGCCATCTCCTGCTCCGGAGCGAGTTCTACACGGCCTACACGCCCTATCAGCCCGAACTCGCTCAGGGCACGCTGCAGGCCATCTTCGAGTTCCAGACCATGATGGCCGATCTGACCGGCATGGACGTTTCCAACGCGTCCCTCTACGACGGCGCATCGGCGACGGCCGAAGCGGCGCTCATGGCGCACCGCATCCACAAGGGCGGCCGGGTCCTGCTCGCCCGTTCGCTCCATCCGAGCTACCGGGACGTCGTGAAGACCTACGTGCGGCACCTGGGTGTGACGGTCGACGAGGTCCCCTACGGTCAGGACGGGCGGATCGACGCCGAGGCCCTGAAGGACGCCGTGACGCCTGATACCTGCGCCGTCCTGCTGGGACAGCCCAACTTTTTCGGCGTCGTGGAAGACGTCAAGGCCGTGGCGGCCTTGCTCGGCAATTTTTCGAAGAGGCCCCTTCTCGCCGTGGTCGTGTCCGAGGCCCTTTCGCTCGCTCTCCTGGAGCCGCCGGGTGCGCAGGGCGCCGACATCGTGGCCGGAGAGGCACGGTCCTTCGGCCTGCCCCTCGGCTACGGCGGGCCCAATCTCGGTTTCCTGACGACAAAGAAGGCCTACATGCGGCAGATACCCGGCCGGCTGGCGGGGGAGACAACCGACGCAGAGGGACGGCGCGGCTTCGTGCTGACGCTGACGACCCGCGAACAGCACATACGCCGGGCCAAGGCCACCTCCAACATCTGTACGAACGAAGGCCTGTGCATGCTCGCCGCGGTCATCTATCTCTCCCTTCTCGGACGGAAGAATCTCCGTGAGCTGGCGCTTAGGAACCTGAGCAAGGCCGAGTACCTCAAGGGACTTCTCAAGGGGAAGGGCATCGAGCCACTCTTCTCGGGGCCGACGTTCAACGAGTTCGCCGTCGCGCTTCCCGTTGCGCCCGGCCGCGCGAACGAGGCGTCCTTCCGGAAGCACATCATCGGCGGTTACGATCTGACCGCCGACTACCCCGATCTGGAGGGCGGCTACCTGCTGTGCGCCACGGACCAGGTCTCGAAAGAGGCCTGCGACCGGCTTGCGGAGATCCTCGGAGGCCTGCAATGACGCGGTTCATAGAAGAGAAGGTCATCTTCGAGAAGGACCACCCCGGCCGCATCGGCGCGTGTCTTCCGACGAAGGATGTCCCGACGGCCGACGCCGCCGCCCTCCTGGGCGATCAGTTGAGATCCGCCCCGATGGACAGGCTCCCCGAGCTGAGCGAAGTGGACGTGGTGAGGCACTTCACGCGCCTGTCCACCTACAACTTCGCCATCGACCTGGGGCTGTACCCCCTCGGTTCGTGCACCATGAAGTACAACCCGAAGATCAACGAGGACGTGGCGCGCCTGGAGGGGCTGGCGAATCTCCATCCCATGCAGCCGCAAGCCACGACCCAGGGCGCCCTGGAGCTCATGCACACCCTTCAGGGGGCTTTGTGCGAGGTCAGCGGCATGGACGCGTGCACGCTCCAGCCGGCGGCCGGCGCCCAGGGTGAATTCGTGGGCATGCAGATGATCCGCGCGTGCCTGTCCGACCGCGGCGACGCCAGGAAGGTCGTGCTCATCCCGGACTCGGCCCACGGCACGAATCCCGCCAGCGCCCACTTCGCGGGCTACGAGATCGAGGAGATCAAGAGCGCGCCCGACGGCTGCGTGGACATCGAGGCCCTCAAGGCGCGGATGAAGCCCGACATCGCGGCCATCATGCTCACGGTGCCCAACACGCTGGGCATCTTCGAAAAGGGCATCGCGGAGATCTGCACGATCATGCACGCCAACGGGAGTCTGGTCTACGTGGACGGCGCCAACCTCAACGCCCTCATGGGCGTCACCCGCCCGGGCGACTGGGGCGCGGACGTGATGCACATCAACCTGCACAAGACCTTCTCGACACCGCACGGCGGCGGTGGCCCCGGCGCGGGGCCCGTCGTGTGCAAGGCGGAGCTCGAACCGTTCCTGCCGAAGCCCGTCGTGGTCCGAAAGGACGACGGTTACGCATGGGACTGGGACCGCCCCAAGAGCATCGGGCGGGTCCACGCGTTCTACGGCAACTTCCTCGTGCTCGTGCGCG
The DNA here is from genome assembly GCA_964507185.1 of uncultured Thermoanaerobaculia bacterium. Lineage (GTDB taxonomy): Bacteria > Acidobacteriota > UBA4820 > UBA4820 > DSQY01 > CAVRTJ01. Next base: position 430 of record CAZDOY010000038.1, on the reverse strand, counting down.
CCCTGTGCTACATCGAGACCATGGGCGGCGAAGGGCTCAAGCTGGCGAGCCAGCTCGCCGTGCTCAACGCCAACTACCTGCGGGCCAGGCTGAAGGACACGCTCGCTCTCGGTTTCGAGGGCCGGACCCTGCACGAGACCGTCTTCTGCGACAAGGGGCTTCCCAACGGCGTGACGACCATGGACCTGGCCAAGCGCCTCATCGACTACGGCTTCCACCCGCCGACGGTCTACTTCCCGCTCATCGTCCACGGCGCCATCATGGTGGAGCCCACCGAGACAGAGCCCGTCGAGGAACTCGACCGCTTCGTGGAGGCCGTGAAGGCCGTCGTGAAGGAGGCCGCCGAGGACCCCGAAACGGTCAAGACCGCGCCCCACAACGCCTACCGCCGCCGCATGGACGAGGTCACCGCCGCGCGCAACCCGGTGCT
>CAZDOY010000037.1:0-24521 GCA_964507185.1 uncultured Thermoanaerobaculia bacterium | reverse complement strand
ACCCACGACCTTCGGCTCCGGAGGCCGACGCTCTATCCAACTGAGCTACGAGCGCTGATGGTGGGGTGAGCGACGGGGGTCGAACCCGCGACCACCGGAGCCACAGTCCGGTGCTCTACCAGCTGAGCTACGCTCACCACAAAGAGCGGATGTACGGGCCATCCGCGAGACTAAAGTACACTCTTGGCACAACGCGGTCAAGGGGGCGGGGCGTCCTGCAAGAATACTCGTAGAGGGTGGAGCTGAAGGCGTCGGTTCATCGGTATCGCCCATCTACGAAGGCCCGGACCCGGCCATCTTCGAACCCGGCATCCGGATTTCCAAATCCCGAATCTTCATCGGGCCTCCCTTTGCGCTATACTGGCGTAGAGAATGGTAGGAGGACATCATGAGCGATTGTCTCTTCTGTAAGATAGCGGCCGGCGAGATCCCGAGCCGGAAGGTCTATGCCGACGACGATTTCTACGCTTTCGAGGATATCAACCCCCAGGCGCCGACGCACATCCTCGTCATTCCCCGCAAGCACTTCGCCACCCTCAACGACGTGGGCGAGGACGACGCGGAACTCATGGGAAAAATGTTCATGGTCACGCGGCGGATCGCGAAGGACAAGGGCCTGGATGCCAAGGGATACCGGCTGACGGCAAACTGCCTCGAATCGGCGGGACAGTCGGTCTTTCACATCCATTTCCACCTGATGGGCGGGAGGCCCTTCGGCTGGCCCCCGGGCTGAGAAGCGGCCGTTCCGCCGTCCGTTTGCCTGCCTGTCCGCCTGTGCCGTCCGTGCGGGTGGACGCAAAACCCCCGAATCTTCTGTGTTTACCTGGGGTTGTGTTATCATCGGATCTCTAAGTGCCGCCTTCGCCGGGACCCTATCCGGGGGAATTGGCGGAGGTTGCCGGCTGTTCCACAACTGTACAGGGAATAAGCTCTATGTCGCAGGCGCTGAAAGTTGAAACGTACGAAGTCGGTCCATTGGAAAACAACGCCTACCTCGTGGTCGATCACGAGGCCGGCGAGGCCATTCTCGTCGACCCTGGCATAGGGTCGGAGACCGTCGAGAACCGCATCCGGAGCCTGGATGTAAAGCTCCTCGCTATCGTGAACACGCACGGCCACTTCGATCACCTCTACAACAACGCCTATTTCGTCAAGGCATTCGGTTGCCCCGTGTGGATCCACAAGGGCGACCTCGATCTGTTACGGGACATGCCCAGGCACGCCGCGCTGTTCGGCTATTCGGTCAAGCAGAGCCCGGAGCCGTCGGCCTTTCTCGAGGACAACCAGGCCATTCGAGTGGGCAACAACGACCTCACGGTCCTTCATACGCCCGGCCACTCCCCAGGGGGGGTCTGCCTGGCGGGCGCTGGGTTCGTCATGGTGGGCGACACGCTGTTCGCCCAGTCCATCGGCCGGACCGACTTGCCGGGCGGAGACTACGACACGCTGGTCATGTCCATCCGGCGTCAGCTCTATAAGCTGCCGGACAGCACCGAAGTTCTCCCGGGGCACGGCCCCTCCACCCTCATCGGGTTCGAAAAGCGCCACAACCCTTTCGTCAAGGCGATTGCGTCCCATGCGGACTGAGACCATAAGAGAGACGATCCCGCTGCAGCAAGGCGTAATTTACGGACCGGTCCAGTCGAGGCGACTGGGGCTGTCCCTTGGTCTCAACATCTGCCCGGACGAGATCAAGGTCTGTTCCCTCAACTGCCGCTACTGCCAGTATTCCTGGACGGGCATGCTGTCCGCAAGGCCGGAGATGTTCGCCCGCTTTCTGCCCAGCAGGGAGGAAGTCCGTCTGGCGCTCGAAGCCCAGCTTCAGGAGTTGAAGCAGGCCGGCACGCCTCCTGATACGCTGACTTTTTCGGGAAACGGGGAGGCGACGATTCACCCCGAGTTTCCCTTCATCGTGGAAGACGTGGTAAAGCTCCGCGACCGCTACGCCCCGGACTGCCGGACGGCCATCCTGTCCAACAGCACGACGGTCCACCGCGAAGAAATAAGGAATATCCTCAGGCTTCTCGACGACCCCATCCTCAAGCTGGATGTGGGCTGCGAAGAGACTTTCATCAAACTGAACGGCCCCGCGAGGGGCGTCCGGTTTAGAGATATCGTGGAGGGACTGACCCTCATGAACGGCGATGCCGTTCTGCAGGCGCTTTTCGTGACCGGCCGGGTAGACAATACAACCGAAGAAGAAGTGGATGCATGGCTGGCTCTGGTCAAAGAAATCAACCCCCGCCAGGTTCAGATATACACCCTGGACCGCGGTCCCGCGGACCGCGATCTGCGGCCGGTTTTGAAGACGGTCCTCGAGACCATCGCCAGGCGGGTAAGGCGTGCCACCGGCTCGGAGGCTCACGTTTTTGCCTGAGGCCGGCGGTATTGAAAACGGAGGATCAAGGCCATGACAGGCCATTACGTACTTACTGTTCTAATAACCCTCGTTGGATTGGGCCTGGGAGTACTGCTCGGCTGGCTCCTGAGCAACAAGATGGGCAAGAACTCCATCGCCAGGGCACGGGAAGAGGTCCAACGGCTGCTGGACGACGCCAACACCCAGGCCGACAAGATGAAGAAACTCCAGCTCGCCAAGGCACGCGAACAGTTCCAGCAGGAGCGCGCGGCCGCCGAGGAGGACTACCAGAAGCGTTTCGAGTCCGTGAAGAACATCGAGCGGGCCATGAACCGCCGGGACGCCCACCTTCAGCAGACCGACCGCGAGATCAAACGTAAGGCCAAGGACCTCGAGGGCGAAAAGGACAAGCTGGAACAGGATCGGCTCGCGCTGCAGGACGAGGAGGAGAAGCTGAAGGACCTGCACGTCGAGTTCATCAACCGGCTGGAACGCGTGTCCGGCATGAGCGTGGAAGAAGCCAAAAAGCAGCTCCTGACCAACATGCAGGGCGAAGCCGAACACGAAGCGGCCAATCTCATCCGGCAGATCAAGGAAGACGCCCAGCGCACCGCCGAACTCGAGGCCCAGAAGATAGTCACGCTGGCCATCGAACGCGTGGCGGTGGACCAGGTTGTCGAGCGCACGACGTCTCAGTTCAGGTTGCCCGACGAAAGCGTCAAGGGGCGCCTGATCGGCCACGAAGGGCGGAATATCAAGTTCTTCGAGGACCAGACGGGCATGCAGCTTCTGATCAACAACGAGGATCCGAACACGGTGATCATCTCGGGTTTCAACCCGGTAGCCAGGGAGATCGCCCGCCAGTCGCTGGACCGGCTGCTGCAGGGCGGGAAGATCCACCCCAGGAAGATCCAGGAGGTGGTCGCCAAGTCCCGCAAGAAGGTCAACAGGGAGATCAACCAGGCGGGCGAGGAGGCGTTCAAGCACCTCCAGATGGCGCCGCCTCATCCGGAGATACTGAAGCTTGTGGGCAAGCTCAAGTACAGGACCTCCTACGGCCAGAACGTGCTCAACCACTCTATAGAGGTAGCCGAACTCTGCGCCGGAATGGCGGCGGAACTGGGCCTGGACGTCGACCTGGCCAAGCGTGCCGGCCTCCTGCACGACATCGGCAAGGCCATCGACGTCGAGCGCGAGGGTACGCACCCCGAGCTGGGCGGCGAAGCGGGGCGGAAATACGGCGAGCACGAGGTCGTGGTCAACGCGATCGAGAGCCACCACGAGGACGTGGAGGTGATCCACCCGATCTCGATTCTGGTCGCGGTGTGCGACGCCATCTCCGGTTCCAGGCCGGGCGCCCGGCGCGCTTCGCTCACGGACTACCTCCGCCGCATCGAGACGCTCGAGAACATCGTAAAGTCCTTCGAAGGCGTGGAACAGTGTTTTGCCATCCAGGCCGGACGCGAGGTCCGCGTGGTCGTCAAGACGGACCAGGTGGGCGACGATCGCCTGCCCTTCCTCACGTCCGACATGAGCAAGAAAATTCAGGAAGAGATGGACTACCCCGGACGCATCCGGCTGACCGTCATCCGAGAGATGAAGGCCGTGGAATACGCCGGCTGACCATAGAAGATAGAAGGAGAGACGTCGTGACGACTCCGCAGGCTGTACCGGTGGAGGGGGGGCGCCCCGAGCCCGGCCCTTGGATCAGGCGCAACAGAGTGACGGACTCCGCGCTCTTTCCCGTCATAGAGAAGCTGGAAAACGGAGAGCGGCTCGGCTTCGAGGACGGCGTCACGCTGTTCAGATCCCACGATCTGCAGACCATAGGGATGCTCGCGAACCGAGTCCGCGAGGCGAAGAACGGCAACGCCGCCTACTTCAACGTCAACAGGCACATCAACCATACGAACGTCTGCGTGACGGGCTGTACCTTCTGCGCCTTCGCCAAGAAGCCGAAGGAGGAAGGGGCCTACCGCATGAGTATCGACGAAATCGTCCGGAAGGCCGTGCCCGGTCCCGGCCAGCGGTGGGAGGAGATACACATCGTAGGCGGCCTCGATCCGGGCTTCACTTTCGAGGATTGCCTCAAGATGCTCCGCGGTATCAAGGCCGTCAACCCGAACGTGCACCTCAAGACCCTCACCCTCGTGGAGGTCGACTACTACGCCCGGCGGGAGCGCAAGAGCCCGGAGGATATCCTGGCCGCCCTTCGCGACGCCGGCATGGGCTCGCTGCCCGGCGGCGGCGCAGAAATCATCGCCGAAGACCTTCGTAAGAAGATTTGCCCCCACAAGATCAGCGGAGAGCGCTGGCTGGAACTCGCAGGCATCGCCCACCGCATGGGCATAAGAAGCAACTGCACTATGCTCTACGGACACATCGAGAGTATCGAAGACCGCGTCGACCACCTGCTTCGCCTGCGGGACCTTCAGGACGAGACGGGTGGCTTCATGGCCTTCATCCCCCTGCAGTTCAACAAGGAAAACACGATCTACGCGGACCTGCCGGAAGTGACGGGCGACGACAACCTGAAAACGCTCGCGGTCTCCCGCCTTCTCTTCGACAACATCGATCACGTCAAGGTGTACTGGATCATGGTGGGGCTCAAGATGGCCCAGGCCGCACTGTGGTACGGCGCCGACGACATCGACGGGACCGTCGTGGAGGAGCGCATTACCCACGATGCGGGAGCCAAAACGCCGAAGGGCGCGAGGCTTGAAGACCTGCTACACCTCATCCGCCGGGCGGGACGAACACCCATCGAACGGGATTCGACGTACAACATCAGGCAGGTCTACGCCTGACCGTCGAGCAGCCTGCTAGCGGCGGTGGCGACCGCCTCCACCGGACCTCGTGGTGCCTCCGCCGCCGCTGGGTCTGGAAGGCCTCATGCCCGTCGATGGCCTGCTTGGGATGTAGCGCGGCCGCTCGCTGACCCTCCGCCGCGCGGGAGGCATGGCCCGCCGACGCTCCACACGGGGAGGCGTTTGCCGGTAGCCCGGCCTGCTTCCCGGCGTCCGGGTCACCCTCGGTCCTGGTTCGCGCGTGACGGGCGGCCTCTCCCGCCGGGGAGGCCTTCGATCGTACCTGCCGCCGCTGTTTGCGGGCGGTGAATAGGTACCTCCTGGGCGTATCCGGCCGCCCCGATCGCCCCCGAAACCTTCTCGGACCGGAGGAAGCCTTCGAGGTTCGACACGTCCGCTACCCGCTCCGGGGCGACTGCGCGGTACTGCCGCGGATGCGCCTCGCCCACCGGCGGGCCCCTCCCCTCCGCCCCTTCTCGACGGTTCCGTCCATCGGCTGCGCCCCCGGGAGGGACGGACGGTTGGGAAGTTTCGGCCTGATCGGACAGATACAGGGTCCCTGAGGTGCGCCCGGAGGTCCCGCAGACCAACCCGTCCGTTTCTGTACCCGCGGATTCGGTTCGGGGGCAGATTCACCGGCGAAACGTGCATGCCCGTCCCGCCCCTGCCCGGTGGTCCGTTCTTTCTCAGGTGCGCGGGGTTCCCTTGCGCCCTCGGGTAGATGGGCCTGGGCGGTGGAGAAGTTCTGTGATGGACGATGTAACCCCCCAGGTGGCGGTTGTAGACATAGCCTACGGGGACGCTGTACCAGCCGCAATGGTGCCAGTATGGAAGGCCGTAGTATCCGAGCGGGCACCAGCCCAACCAGCCGCCGTCGCCCCAGTAGAAGGAAACCCATGCAGGCGCGAAACCCGGCATGGGGACCCATCCCCAGCCGAGGCCGACGACGAATGTCCAGCGGCCGTAATGGAAAGGCACCCATCCCCAGACCTCGGCGGGAATCCAGGTCATTCCCCAGGGGCCCCACCACCACCGACCATCCATGTAGGGGTTCCAATCCGGAGCGACGCCGCTCGGACACCAGATGTTTCCGTAGTCGTCGGTGCTGACCCAGCGTCCATAGTTGTCGAAGTCCGCGGAATAAGCAGACAGCGAGGACGGGAGGTAGCGTTCGGACACACCGTCGGAGGGCCGGGCGGTGTTGGCTTTACGATAGTTCAGGAGAGACGAGTACGAGATGGACTCGGCCATGGGGGTCAGAGGCGGATACCCGTAATCGGCATAGGTCATCTGCCGGCTTGCGAGTTCGACGGAAGAACCGGCGCTGGATACCATGCACGATCCTCCCATGCACGTAATGCGGCTCCTGTCCACGCTTTCCACTTCCACGAGGTAAAGGCCCCCGCTCGTAGGATTCAGCGAGGCGGACGGTGTGCTCAACACGTAGGACGCCATGCCAGGATTCCAGTTTCTGAGGTCGAGGAGCACGGCTCCTTTCCAAAGCTTGAGGCGGAGGGGAACGCCCGCCCGGGGGTCCTCCTCGGGAAGCTGGTCCACCTCCATGCGGGTGTTGTAATCCACCCATACATAGTTGCCGTCCTGCAGCATGACGGCCATCTGACCGCTGTTGCCGGTCCAGATGCTGTCGTCTTGCATGATCGGCATGTTCAGCGTCAGCGTCTGAGGTCGGCCGTTCTGGTCGTCGCCCTGGACGTGCGCGTTACCCGTGATGTTTCGAACGACCGCGTACTCGTCCGCCCGCACGGCGATGGACGGGAAAACCGGCAGGAGGGCCAGTCCGATGATCAGGAAGAATGGGCTCTTGCGCATGGCGCACCTCCGTTCGCTTCCTCTTAACAGCAAGGGCAATGCCATCGCCGGGAATTCCAAAGTCCTCTATTATCCACGCCGTTGCACGGATTGAGGAATGCAGGACATGTTGCGTTTTTCGTGAAGTGTCCACCATTCCGGACAGTGGACCCAGCCAGCGGTTCTCCGGCGATGGCGCGCGTCCTGCCGAGCGCCTCCGAAACGGCGCGCCCACTTTTCCGTCGGACAAAAAAAGAAGGGGAAATCGCTTTCCCCTTCTTCACGTACTCTCAAAGGCCACCGCTTTGCTAGTCGTTCTGCGGATTCCTTTCACGCGGCGCCTCGGTCTGGACGACGACGGGCGCACTCGCGATCTGCTGCTGCAGGGACTGGATCTGGCTGTCGAGGTCCGACAGACGCGACTGGATGCTTGTCAGCTCGCCTTGAGTCGAGTCTATCTGCTGCTGAATCCGGGCCTGATCCGTCTCCATGACGCTGAAGTTGTAGTCATTCTGAAGTTTGCTGAGCTTGGCCTTCAGGTCGGTGAGGCGGTTCTGCTCGACGGCCCTGTCGTCCAGAAGGGAACTCATCCGGGTGCGAAGCTGATCCACCCGGTCCCCCGAAGACTGGGAAGACATGTCAGGGCCGGCTGCCTGACCGGGCCTCGACCCGGCGCTAGGAGAGGCGGTCTGGTCGGTGAAGCCCGTCAGCTCCCCTTCGTTGGCCAGCCGGCTCCGTTTCTTGATGATCTGGAGCTCTTCGTCGTCGATGAAAACCGGCTTGACCGTCTTGGCCTTGACCTCGGGACGGAGGTCCTCGGTCTTCTCCACCTCCAGCGATTCAGAGACCTCTTCGGGTGCCTTGTTGATCTCTTCCGTCTTGGCCATGTCTATCTGCGAAACCGGAATGTACAGATACAGGCCCAGCTTGTCGAAGTAGGCGAAATCGCTATGAATGATCGGTTTGGCATCAGCCGTAATGACCTTGCCGTCTTTCAGCTGGATCTTGTAGGCGGCGCCCGCCGCGATGCTGGCCGCAAGCGCGATCACTGTCACGACAACTAAACGCTTCATGGGCTAGCCCCCTTTCACGAATATATACTAGAGCCCACAGAGGATGGGCGTCAAGTGAGCGACCTCACAAGGGTGGAGGTTACAAGAGCCCGCGGCCCTCTTTTTTACAGATTTCACCGCTAAAATGCCCTCCAGGCCTGGACTGGGACACAATTGACACACCCCCCGGGCGTTGATAATCTGAACGCGTTGGAGGATTCGTGACGAGTACGAGGCGGGAAGCCTGGAAGGCCTACTTCAAGGGGGACTATCTTCGCGCGGGCGATCTATACAAAACCGCAGGCGAACTGGAGAAGGCCTCCAAGATGTACATCAAGGCCCAGGAATACCGCGCCGCCGCCGAAATGGAGGAAGCGCTGGGCAGGGTATCCAGCGCGGTAGATCTCCTCATGAGAGTCGGCGATCCGAACTCTGCTGCCCAGATCCTGGGGCGCCACGGGCAGTTCACACGATCCGCACAGATCTACGGGGATGCGGGCAACAAGGTGCAGGCCGCCGCCATGGCTCTCAAGGGCGGGAACGTCCCGCTGGCAAGCCACTACTACGAACAATCCGGACGATTCATGGAAGCCGGCCGCCTGAGCTTCGAACAGGGCAACGTGGGCAAGGCGCTTCTGCTCTTCGAAAAGGCCCTCAAGCAACTGCCCAGCACCGAAGCCCTAACACCCTCGGACCAGTTGCAGAACAGGGAGAAGTTCATAGAAATCGCCCACTATTTCGAGAGGGGAGAGGCCTACGACAGGGCGGCCGAGATTTACGAGAACCTCAACAACCCCTTCCAGGCCGCCCAGTGCTGGGAAGCGGCAGGACAATACGAGAAGGCGCTTCCTCTCTACAAGCAGGTCGGGGCACTGGACAGGGTCAGCGCCCTCACCGAGCACGCCGCACGGGCATCCGTGGAAGTCCAGGCGGAGGCCCTGGCCGCCAAGGGAGAACTTGAGGAGGCGGCCAGGCTTCTGGCGCGGACCGGGCTCAAGGACAGGGCGGCGTCTCTCCTGGAGGAATCGGGGAACATGGCGGGTGCCGCGGAGCTGCGGCGCGAAATGGGCGACTTCGAGCTCGCCGGAAATCTCTTTTTCAGGGTTCAGGCCTACCTCCCGGCCGCCGAATGTTTCCAGGAGGGGCACCTCTACGCTATGGCCAAGCAGTGCTTCCTGAAGGCAGGAGACAATCGCATGGCCTCCCGCATGTCGTTTGAGTCCGGCAACTGGGAGGAAGCCGTCGACCTCGCCCCGGACTCCGAGGAGCGGGAACGGCTCCTGGCCCGCATTCAGGCCTTGCCGGACAATCCCTCGGACAGGACCAGCCTGGCGGTTTTGAAGGCCAGACTCTTCGTCGACCTGGGCCAATACAAAGTGGCGATGACCTGCCTGGACGGGCTTTCCCCGTCTCGCGGCGACGACGAGTCCTGGCGACTCTACCTCCTCGGCCGCACAAACGAGGCGGTGGGGCGGACGACGGATGCCGCGGAAATGTACAGCCGGGTACTGGCCCTCGATATGACATTCCTGGACGCGCGCTCGAGGCTGGACGGCTTGACGCATCAGGATGAAGCCCAGGCTGTTAAGAAGGAGCGGTATATTCCGTCGCGGTCTCTCGAGGAGGACGCCCTCGGACCCTGGTTCAAAGCCGAGGATTCCACCAGCGGAATGGCCGTTTTGCTGCATCGGCTCGAGCGCCGCGTGGAGGACAGGACGAGCCCGATGTCCCATCAGGATCGTTTCCAGAGGCGGATGGGGCTGACCCACCCGGGTTTGCTCCGGCTTCAGGACGTCGCGGTCTCGGATGGACACCTGACGCTCGTTTACGAAGATTTCGACGGAAGGCCCCTGACCCAGTGGTTGAAGGAAGGCTACCGACCCTCCCTCTACGGGGCGCTGGAGAAGCTCCGCCAGGTTCTCTCCGCCTTGTCCGAAAACCACAAACGGGAGCTGTTTCACGCCCATCTTTCCCCGGCATCGGTCTGGATGGACGCGGAGGGCAAGGTAATCGTCCAGGGTCTCGGCATCATCGTGCATTTCTCGGATATGGAACCCTCTCCGGCGGGAGACGCCTGCAGGCCCTTCCTTCCGGCTCCCCGTTACGACGAGTCCTTCTCTCCGACCCAGCGCGATCTATACGGCGCGGGGGTTCTTTTCCTTCAGCTACTCATCGGCGAGCCGCCTGTCCTTGCCGGCGACGACTCGGGCCGCGGCCCCGACATAGCCCCGGTCATCAAGGGACTCGGGTTCCCCGAAGGTCTCAAGGAAATTGTGGAAAAACTCGTCTCTCTGGATCCCAAAGGGCGTTATCTCAGTGCGGAGGACGCCCTGGCCGATCTTTCGGCGCAGGAGTTTCCGCCCGGTGCCATCATCGCGGGCCGCTATGAAATCGTCGAGGAGCTGGGGCGCGGCGGCATGGGACAGGTCTTCCGTGTCAAGGACAGGAGCCTGGACGAAGTTGTCGCCCTCAAGACCCTGCGAAAACGTGCCGACCTGACAACCGAAGGCAGGGCGCGCTTTCTCAGGGAGATCAAGCTCAGCCGGAAGATAACCCATCCAAACGTGGTCCGGGTCTTCGATTTCGGGTCGTGGGGCGAGATCACATTCCTGACCATGGAGTACATCCCGGGGAAAACCTTGAGCCAGTGGGTCCGCGACGGCGACGAAAAAAAGTGCAACCTCAGGCAGAAGGTTGAGATACTGCGCGGTATCGCGGCCGGGCTCCAGGAAGCGCACAAGCTGGGCATCATCCACAGGGACCTCAAGCCGCAGAACGTCATACTGACACCGCGCGGCATACCCAAGCTCCTGGATTTCGGAATCGCTTTCACGCAGGTGGGCGACACCGTCGACCTGACGCAGGATGGGCACTTCGTCGGCTCTCCGAAGTACGTGTCCCCCGAGCAGATCCAGGGGCAGCCCCTGACCATGCAGTCGGATATATACTCGTTCGGCTTGCTCTCGTACTTCGTGCTGGCCGGGCAGGACGCTTTCAGGGGCGACAAGTCCACCCTCATTCTGCTGAAGCAGCTCAAGGAAATGCCGCCGCCGCCCACCCAGTACACCCGGCTTCCTCCGAGCCTGGAAAACCTCGTGATGAGGTGCCTGAGCAAGAAGAGAAGCGAGCGGCCTGCCGACCTGGCGGAAGTTTCGAGACTTCTAAAGGAGATTGTATGACCCGGACCTACGTTCTGGACACCAACGTGCTGCTCCACGACCCGCACAGCATCTACAGGTTCATGGAAAACGACGTGGTCATCCCCATCTGGGTTATCGAAGAGGTGGACCGCTTCAAGAGAGAGGTCACCGAAGTGGGCCGGAACGCACGCGAAGTGTCGCGGGAACTGGACAAGCTGAGGCAGATGGGTTCTCTCCCCAGGGGGGTCGAGCTGGACGGGGGCGGCTGCCTGCGCGTGGTTGTAGAGCGCGCGAAGGACGTCATGCCCCCCTCCATCCACGAAGGTAGCGCGGACAACCTCATCCTCGGCGTCGCGCTGTCGCTGAAGCGCGAGGGAGCGGACGTCGTCCTGGTCACAAAGGACACGAACCTCAGGATCAAGGCGGACGCCTTCGGAGTGGTGGCCGAGGACTACGAGACCGACAAGGTGAGTATTGACGAGCTCTATTCGGGCTCCCGCTCGATCACCGTCCCAAAGAAAGCGCTCGACGAGCTCTTTACGAACCGGCGCATCACCTGCGGCGAAGAACTCCACCCCAACGAGATGGTTCTCCTCGTGGACGAGGAGAACGCGTCCCACACGGCCCTTGCCAAGCACAACCCTTTGGAAAAGGCCCTCGTTCCGCTGGAGGAGGTCAAGCCGCTCTGGGGCATCTCTCCGAGGAACAAGGAACAGCGCTTCGCCCTCGACCTCCTTCTTAACGACAACATCCCCCTGGTCACCCTCGTCGGAAAGGCCGGCACCGGAAAAACGTTGCTGGCGCTGGCTGCGGGCTTGCACAAGGTCGCCGACCAGCAGGACTACCAGAGACTCCTTGTCACCAGACCGATCTTCCCGTTGGGGCGAGACATCGGCTACCTTCCGGGAGAGCTGGAGGAGAAGCTTAAACCGTGGATGCAGCCCATCTTCGATAACCTGGAACTGCTGCTGAACCTATCCTACAGCAACAGGGGCCACGACGCCTACCGGGAACTGGTCGATCAGCACATTCTCCAGATCGAGGCCCTGACCTATATCCGCGGCCGGTCCATCCCCCATCAGTTCATGATCGTGGACGAAGCCCAGAACCTGACGCCCCACGAAGTCAAGACCATTATCACCCGCGCGGGGGAACACACCAAGCTCGTTCTTACCGGCGATCCATACCAGATTGACAATCCCTACATCGACACCTCGTCGAACGGGCTGACCTACGTCGTCGAACGATTCAAGGACTACAAGGAAGCCGGACACGTCACCCTGACCCGGGGCGAACGCTCGAGCCTGGCCGAAATCGCCGCAAACGTATTGTAGGCCCGCAAAAGCAGGCGGAAGGACGGAAGCGTCGTGAAAATGAAAGTCATGAGGGTCATCGTCCTTTCCGCGTTCATGCTTGTCCTCGGCGCGTCTGCGCGGGCAGCGGGACCGTACGTCAAGGGCCTGGTCTGGAGCTACCAGGACAGGGACCTAGTCACCAGTTTCGGCGTCGGGGACGCGCTTGACCGTCCGGACATGAAAGAAGCCATCATGTCCACGCGCCCCGTCAGCCTGACCTTTACCGCCGAAGTCGTAAAGCACAGGACCCTCTGGAAGGACAGGGTGATCACCCACGAGGTCATCGTGCACACCGTTCGCTACGACAACCTGACCCGCCAGTACACGGTCGAAACAAAGGTGAACGGAGCCGTGACGGATAAGAGTACGGTCGCGACGTGGGAAGAGATGGCGCAATACATGGAGAATATCCGTGGCCTGCACGTGACATCCGTGGCCAACCTGCAACCTTCGGAAGGCGGCTACAGCCTGCGCGTACGGGTCCACGTGATGTCGAATTTCATCCTCTGGATCATCCCCTGGGATGTCCAGACACCCTGGGTCAGCCAGACCCTCTCGACGCCATGAAGCTGAGACTGACGCCCCGGAATTTCATGATCCTCATCGCCTGCATGGGCCTGCTCATGGTCGGCGGATTTCTCCTGGTGATCCGCAAGGAGCAGGAGGCCGCCGTCGTGACCTCTGCGGGAAGCTTCCTGCTGACGGGCCTGGCCTTCCTCAACGTGCTTCTGATGATGGTCCTCCTTTTCGTCCTCTTCAGGGAGCTCGTCAAGGGGTTCCTGGCCTGGAGGCGGCAGAGGGAAGGCGCGAGGTTCAGGACGCGCCTGTTGACCGCTTTCGTCCTTCTCGGCCTTCTGCCCTCACTCCTGCTCTTCATCAGCGCGATCTTCCTCATAGGTTCAACCGTCGACCGCTGGTTCCGTTCCCCCATCAATTCACTGGTCACGGCCAGTCAGACTCTCGTCGACAAGTCCATGGACATGGCCCGCCAGGAGAGCTACCGCAAGGCGAAGGCGTTCGCCTGGCAGCTCAGGCAGGTCTCGCCGCCCATGAGGCCGTCGCTCGCCATACACCTGTACGGCGGGGGCGACCTGGACGCATTCGCCGTCGTCACTGCGGACGGCAAAGTGCTGGCGAGGGAACCCGCGAGCTTCCCGACGCCCAATGACTACAAGCTGGCCAAGATCTTCAGCCCCCAGGGACTGGTCGGCTGGATAGACCTTGCGCCGGAGCCCACGGTGGTCAGCGGCGTCGCCATAGACAAGAACATGGGCATAGCGGTTGGAGAGTTTCTTCCTCAGGACCTTTTCAAGCAGGCGCGGTACATTTCGGAGAACAACAAGGCCTACCTGCAGATCCGGAGCCGCCAGCAGATACTCAGGATTTCAATGATCTCCTCGTTCCTGGCGCTCACCCTGCTCGTGACCTTCGCGGCGGTCTGGATAGGCACGCATCTTTCCCGCGAGATCAGCATCCCCCTCCAGTTCCTCCTGGAAGGAACGCAGGAGGTTTCCCGGGGCAACCTCTCCCACAGGATCGATTACGACGCCCGCGACGAGATAGGTCTGGTCGTGGACTCCTTCAACCGGATGACCCAGGAGGTGGAAACCAGCAAGCTCGAACTCGAGCGGAGTAACGAGGAGCTCAGAACCACGTCCGAATCGCTGGAAAGAAGGCGCCGCTATATCGAGACCCTGCTCGAAACCCTGAACATAGGCGTCATTTCGACCGATTCCGAGGGCCGGATCCGGACCATCAATTCCAAGGCGAGGGACATCCTGGGACTCCAGCCCGGAGAGCCCGTGCGCAACGTGCTGACGAGGCCGGAATGGAATCCCATCGCCGCCGTCCTCGCGGGTCTTCCGAAGCGGCCCGTGGTCAACAGGGAGATCACGCTGAGCACGGGTAACGGCCAGATCATTCTCTCCGTTTCGGCGACCCTCTTGAAGGACCCGGTGGGGACGGTGTTCGGCGACCTCGTCATCCTGGAGGACATCAGCGACCTCTCGCGGGCGCAGCGCATCGCCGCCTGGCAGGAAGCGGCCCGGCGCATGGCGCACGAAATAAAGAACCCGCTCACGCCCATCCGGCTTTCGGCCCAGCGGATCAGAAAGAAGGCGATGGAAAAGGCACCCGACCTCGGCGACGCCCTCCTGGAGGGATGCACGACCATCGAACGCGAAGTCCAGACGATGATGACCATGGTTAACGAATTCTCGCGATTTGCGCGCCTGCCGGAAATACGCCTCAAGCCCGCCTCCCTGCCGGCCCTCATCCGGTCCATCGTCACGCCATACAGAACGGCGGCCGAAATCCACCTCGATCTGCCGGCCAACTTCCCTCCCGTCCGTCTCGACACCGAACAGATGGGACGCGCATTCAAGAACCTGCTCGAAAACGCCGTGCAGGTCATGGAAGATAGAGGCGACATCTTCATCAGCCTGCGCGAGGCCGATGGGCACGCGGTTCTTTCCATCCGGGACACGGGTCCGGGGATCCCCCCCGAGAACAGGTCCCGCCTCTTCGCTCCGTACTTCTCGACGAAGCGGAAAGGCACGGGACTCGGACTCGCCATCGTGGCGAGGATCCTGGAGGAACACGGCGGCGCCATCCGCGTGGACGAGGACTACACGGACGGGGCGGGCTTCATCGTGACCCTGCCGATCTAAGGAGGCGACATGGCGCGCGGACGAATACTGGTTGTAGACGACGAACAGGGCATCCGTGACACCCTGCGCCAGATCCTCGAGGACGAAGGGTATCAGGTAGAAGAAGCCGACACGGGCGAGCGCGCCCTCGCCCTGGTGGCGAGCATCGACTACGACCTCCTCCTCCTGGACGTCTGGATGCCCGGCATGGACGGCCTGCAGGTCCTCGAGCAGATCAAGTCCGAAGGCCGGTCGGTCGAGGTGCTGGTCATCTCGGGCCACGGCACCATCGAGACGGCCGTCAAGGCCACCAGGCTCGGGGCATTCGACTTCATCGAGAAACCCCTCTCGCTCGAGCGCGTCCTGGTCACCGTTTCAAACGCCCTCAAGAAGCATCGCCTGGAGGAACGGAATCTCCTCCTCCAGGACCAGATGCGGCGCGATATTACCCTCATCGGAGAGAGCCCCGTCATCCGCTCCCTCAAGGAGCAGATCCGACGGGCCGCGCCCACCCAGGGCCGGGTGATGATCTTCGGCGAAAACGGAACCGGCAAAGAGCTCGTGGCCAGGCTCATCCACAGCTACAGCGACCGCCGGGACGAGGCCTTCGTCGAAGTCAACTGCGCGGCCATCCCAACGGAGCTGATAGAGAGCGAACTCTTCGGACACCGGAAGGGCTCTTTCACGGGGGCCATCGACAATAAGAAGGGCAAATTCCTCCTCGCGGACGGCGGCACGCTCTTTCTGGACGAGGTAGGCGACATGAGCCTGACGACCCAGGCCAAGGTTCTTCGCGTCCTGCAGGAACAGACCTTCGAACCCGTGGGCGGAACGGACACCGTCCGCGTGGACGTGCGGGTCATCGCCGCAACCAACAAGAGGCTGCAGGACGAGATCGACAAAGAGACATTCCGTGAGGACCTCTTCTACCGCCTCAACGTCATCCCCATCACGGTGCCACCCCTGAGGGCCAGGCTGGAAGACATGCCCGATCTATGCGGCCACTTTCTGAGCCTGTTCACCACGCAGTACGGGCGCTCGCCAAAGAAACTCGCGCAGGATGCCCTGAAGGTCCTGAGCAACTATCACTGGCCTGGAAACGTCCGGGAACTCAAGAACCTGATGGAGCGCCTCGTGATAATGGTTCCCTCCGACGAGATACGTGCCCCGGACCTCCTTCTCCAGGAACA
Organism: uncultured Thermoanaerobaculia bacterium; assembly: GCA_964507185.1. Classification (GTDB taxonomy): domain Bacteria; phylum Acidobacteriota; class UBA4820; order UBA4820; family DSQY01; genus CAVRTJ01. Next base: position 8,161 of record CAZDOY010000037.1, on the reverse strand, counting down.
CCGGGAATCCGGGCGCAGGGACGATTTGATATGGACGGGTCCCCTCAAGGAAGCCAGGGAGACGTTCGAGCGCGAGTTTATCCGCAAGGCCCTGGCCCGTCATGGCGGCAACATCTCCAAAACGGCCGAAGAACTTCAAATCGAGCGCCGGCATCTGTACCGCCGGATGGCGAGCGTTGGGCTCCAGAAGGAGAACGACCATGGTCATGATTAATCGCGCTACCAAAGAAATCACGCTCAAAATCGTCTACTACGGCCCCGGCTTGTGCGGAAAGACAACGAACCTGGAGTACATTTACTCCAAAGCCAATCCCGGCAAGCGGGGCAAGCTCCTCAGTGTCACCACGGAGACGGACCGCACCCTCTTCTTCGACTTCCTCCCCGTGGAACTGGGCACCATCCGCGGGATGAAGGTTCGCGTCCAGCTGTACACCGTCCCTGGCCAGGTCTTTTACGACGCCACCCGGCGCATCGTCCTGCGCGGAAGCGACGGCGTGGTGTTCGTCGCCGACTCACAGAGCGTGATGGTGGACGCCAACATGGAGAGCCTGCAGAACCTCAAGACGAACCTCCGGCTTAACGGTCTGGACCCCGATTCCGTTCCCCTCGTGTTTCAGTACAACAAGCAGGACCTCCGCGACCTCTCCCCCTGCGAGGACATGGAAGAAAAGCTCAACTGGAGGAACGTACCCTCCTTCCTCTCGGTGGCAACCGTCGGACAGGGCGTTAACGAAACCCTCCGAAAAATCATTGAGGAGGTGATCCGCAGCCTCCACGAAAAGGACCTCGCGATGAGAAAAGCCGTCGGCGACAAACGGGTGCCCGCGAGTGGGGGCTTCAGTCCGACCGCACCAACCGCGGCTGCGGAGGTGAGCGGCGAGAAGACGTCATCTTTCTCGGAGGTCGTTGGGGACACGGACGACCGGGGCTCTTATGCGGAAGCGTCCGGCTCCGGCCCCGAAATCGCCTCGCCCGAAGAATTCCCGGGATCCGATGAAGTCCTTCCCACCGAATCCCCGGCCGTCGGGGAGCCTGCCGAGGAGCCCCCCGGGGCGGAAATCGTGGAGGATGCGCCCCTTCCCGAAGAGCCGGAGGAAATGGAAGAGGCCCCCTTCGCCGAGCTTTCCGAGAGTGAGGCATCCGGCGGACACCCGGACGAATCCGACCAGGGCGGGGCTCCGGCGGGTGCATCGGGAGAACTCAAGGAGTCCGAGGTCCTTGATCTCGATGCCCTCGACGACGAGCCGGCTCCCATGGAGGACTCCGGGGAGGCCGGCGGCAATGAAGTCCTGGAACCGGTCCGACAGGGGTCCGAAGAGACAACTGCGGAGGAGGGTCCTTCGGGGGATATGCCTGTCGGCCCCGCCGACGACGGCAAATCGAGCGACGAGCTGCTCGATAACATCAGGGAAGAACTGAATCTGATGCGGCTTTCCGCAGAGGATTTCACCCGCCGCCTGGAAACCCTCGCCCGGGAGGCCTCGGCCCTGCGGTCCAGAATCGTCTTCATGCAAGACGGGCTGAAGAAAAAGGAGGACGAGTGATCCACGGCGGGGAGCGATCGCCTTGGTTTGAAAAGGCCTGCCGGGAGGGGGCCGCGAAGCCCTGTCCCCATGTCATTTCTCATTGTCAGGGACGCCCCGGCGTGTTATCTTTGTTGCCTTAGAAGGAACTGTTGATGAAGGATCGAGCGCCGCACGAGGACAAGGAGCCGCATCCCCTTCTGCGACTGGTTGACCGCCAGCGAATCCCGGAACACGTGGCCATCATCATGGACGGCAACGGGCGTTGGGCCACATCCCGCGGCCTCCCCCGGATAGAGGGGCACAAGGCCGGCATCGAAGCCGTCAGGCGGGCGGTTTCCGCCGCTTCCGACCTCGGGGTCAAGAACCTCACCCTCTACGCCTTCTCCATGGAAAACTGGAAAAGGCCCAAGATGGAGGTCCAGGCGCTCTTCAGCCTTCTCCAGCGCTTCCTCTCCTCCGAGGCCGACAGCATTGTCGAGAACCGCATCCGGTTCCGAACGATCGGTCGGATCGAGGATTTGCCCAGGAAGAACCAGCAGCTCATCAGGAAGCTGGAGGAAAAGACCCGCGACGGCGAGTGGACCCTCACGCTGGCCCTGTCTTACGGCGGGCGAACGGAGATCGCCGACGCGTGCGACGCACTCGTCAAGGAGGCCCTCGCGCGGGGAAAGAGCCCGCGGATAACCGCAGAGGACGTGGCCAGGCACCTCTACGCGCCCGCCCTGCCAGACCCCGACCTTCTCATACGGACGAGCGGCGAACACCGGATCAGCAACTTCTTCCTGTGGCAGATCGCCTACACGGAAATGGTCATACTGGACGTCCTGTGGCCGGACTTCGGAGAGCAGCACTTTTTCGAAGCCGTCCTCGACTACCAGAGGCGCGAGAGGCGATACGGCGGCGTCCCGGCCGCCAAGGGAGCCTCGGGCCCGGGGAAGACGAGGTACGCCACGTGAAGCGCATTCTCACGGCCGTCGTTCTTCTGCCGATCTTCATCCTTTGCGTCCTCGCTCCGAACCCCGTCTACTTCTACGGGCTGGTTGCGCTCGCCGCCGTCCTGTGCGCGTCCGAATACTCGGGTATTGCCAAGGCCTCCGGCGCCGTTCCCTTCAACGTGCTCCTCTACCCCTTTACACTCGCCTTCCTTGCGGCGCTCGTATGGCCCTCAATTTTCACTCTGCAAAGGGTCCTGGCCGCTCTCTTCTTCTGCCTGCTGGCGGCGGGCCTCATCCGCCGGGCCAGCGTGAAGAAGGCCCTCGCCTCCGCGGCGGGGACCCTTTTCGGCGTCCTCTACGTGGGCTTTCTCCTGAGCTTCATGATCGCCTTGCGCCAGACGGACGACGCACTCGGCGCCCGCCTGATCTTCCTCATGTGCCTGGGCGTCTGGGCCGGCGATTCTGCAGCCTACTACGTGGGAAAGTCGCTCGGCCGCCACAAACTCAACACCCGTCTCTCCCCCAAGAAGACGTGGGAAGGCGCCGCGGCGAACGTGCTGGGGAGCATACTGGGCGTCGCCGCCGCAAGGTGGACTTTTCTACCCTCTCTGAGTGTTGGTGATGTCGTGGCCCTCGGCGTGCTCCTGGCGGTAGTGGGCATCATGGGAGACCTGTTCGAGTCCATGCTGAAGCGCGGCGCGGGCGTGAAGGATTCCTCGTCGCTTCTCCCCGGCCACGGCGGGCTTCTCGACCGCTTGGACAGCGTGCTCTTTAACGGGCCGCTCCTCTTTTATTATCATCAGGTTTTCATGAAATGAGCAGAGGCATAACCATACTGGGGTCAACGGGAAGCGTGGGACAGACCACGCTCAAGGTGATCCGTCACATGCCCGAGGCCTTCCACGTCGTCGGCCTCGCGGCGGGACGCCGGGTGGATATCCTCATGGAGGAGATCCGCGAATTCTCCCCCCGGGTCGTGTCCGTCGTCAGCGAAGAGGACGCGCGAACCGTCTCCAAGGCGTTTCCGGGACTCGACATCCACTACGGTCCACACGGCGCGCTGGCCGTAGCCGAGGCCGACGGCGCAGACACGGTGGTTGCGGCCATTGTGGGATCGGACGGACTGGCGCCCACCTTCAAGGCCGTCAAGCGGGGCAAGCGGGTGGCCCTGGCCAACAAAGAATCCCTGGTTATGGCCGGACGTCTCGTTATGGAAGCCGCCCGCCGATCGGGCGCCGAAATCCTCCCGGTGGACAGCGAACACTGCGCCGTGTTCCAGTGCATGCGAGGAGAGAGCCCTAAGCACATCCGAAGGCTCGTCCTTACGGCCTCGGGTGGTGCCCTCAGGGACGTGCCCCTGGACGAAGTGGAAAGCGCCCCGGTCGACAAGGTCCTGGCCCACCCGACGTGGAAGATGGGCCGCAAGATCACCGTGGACTCGGCGACCATGATGAACAAGGGCCTCGAGATCATCGAGGCCCACTACCTCTTCGGCGTGCCTGTGGACAACATCTCGGTACTCATGCACCGGGAGAGCATCGTCCATTCCATGGTGGAGTTCGTGGACGGGTCCATGGTCGCCCAGCTCGCCGACGCGGACATGATCCTCCCGGTGCAGTATGCCCTCACGTATCCGGCCCGCCGCAACGGCCCCATGCCCTTCCTCAAGCTGGCCGACCTGGAGACGCTGACCTTCTCCAGCCCCGAGCCGGAACGCTACCCCTGCCTCGATCTCGCCCGCCAGGCGGCCAAGACGTCCGAGGCCCACATGATCACCATGAACGCCGCCAACGAAGAAGTCGTCGCGGCCTTCCTCCAGGGCAGGATTCCCTTCGGGTCCATACACACGACCATCCGGAAGGTCATGGACGCCACCGTCCAGGCTACGCCAGGGTCCCTGGAGCAGGTGCTCGCCCTGAACGCCTCGGGGCGGTCGATGGCCAGGAAATTCCTTTCCTCCATGGAGCATAACCCTTGAGTTTTGTGCTGAACGTCCTCTTTTCGCTGGCGGCCTTCGTGGTCGTCCTCGGCTTCATCGTCATCGTCCACGAGTTCGGCCACTATCTCGCGGGTCGCCTCCAGGGCTTCGCCATCGAGGCCTTCTCGGTGGGTTTCGGACCCAAGATCTTCGAGATCAAGGGCACCTACAACCTGTGGCAGTTCCGGTGGATCCTCCTGGGCGGCTACGTCAAGTTCTACGGCGAGACGGGCGAGGACGAGCAGCCGGAGGGAGAACCCCAGACCCCGCCCGGCCCCGGCCGGCCCTTCATGGAAAAGAAGCGGTGGCAGCGCTTCCTCGTCATGATCATGGGCGTGACCTTCAACGTGATCCTCGCCTACTGCATCTTTACCGGCATCGCGACCAGGGGCCTCGTAGAGGCGACTTCGCGCAACCAGCCAGCGAACGTCGGCGTAGTCGCTCCGAATTCCCCGGCGGCGAGGGCCGGTATCAAGCCCGGCGACGTGATCGTGAATATCGCGGGACGTCCCGTCTCCGACTGGAACCAGGCCGAGCAGGACATCGTCCTGAACCAAGAGCCGTACCACCTGACGGTGGAGAGGAACGGCAAACGCCTCACGTTCCACGTTACGCCGGAAATCATGAAGTTCTACCACCAGCCCACAGGCTACATCGGGGTCATCAGTTCCATTCCGCCGGTCGTGGGGGCGATGGAAAAACCTTCTCCGGCCTTCGACGGGGGCATGCGGCCCGGCGACAAGGTCGTTTCGCTGGACGGGCATCTTATCAGTTCTTTTTTCCAGCTCGCCCCGCTCGTGGCCGCCGGGAAGGGACGCCCGCAGAAATTCGTCGTTGAAAGGGACGGGAAGACCCTCGACCTGACCATAACGCCCGAATGGAACAAGGATGCAAAGCGGTATCTCATAGGGATTTCTTCCATCAACCCCCTTCCGATCGTGCGCTATCCGTTCCCCTCCAACCTCGCCAAGGGCTTCCGAATGACACTGGAGCAGTTCACCCTGGCCTTCAGGGTCGTGAGGGGGTTGATCGAGAGGACACTGTCGCTGAGCGCCATCGGTGGACCCGTCTCGATCGTCTACATGACGGGGAAATTCGCCCGGGCTGGCGTCGTCAGCCTGCTCCTGTTCGTTGCCATGATCTCGGCCCAGCTGGCTTTCTTCAACCTGCTGCCCATCCCGGGCCTCGACGGCGGCCAGTTGCTGATTCTGCTCATCGAAGGGTCCATTCGCCGGGACCTGCCGATGGTCGTGAAGGAGCGGATCATCATGATCGGCTTCAGCCTGGTTATCCTCTTCTTCCTCGCCATCATGTTCGTCGACACGGCCAAGTTCTTTCACTGAACCCGGTCCTGCGGCTTCGGACGGAGCCGCCCGCTGGCCCGCGCTCGTAGGGCAGCACGACGTTTCGGAGCTGTTTCATGACCGACGCCGACATTTACGAACCCTACGACAGGCTGGTGACGATCAAGATCCTCGGCAGGATCGCCGAGGTGCCCGAAAACAACATCCTGCTCCGATGCCTCCAGTTCATCAGCCCCCACACGGTCCCCTTCGGCAACTTCTGCTGGAACGCCGACTGCCACAATTGCGAGGTGCGTCTGCGCAGGAACGGCACCGTGGAATCCGCCCTGTGCTGCCAGACCGTCGTAAGGGAAGGTGACGAGATCGTGGAACTCGGACCGGAAACGGAGTACGTGCTGTGGGAGTGGCTGCGCTCATGACAGGCACGGATGAGGCCCTGAGCGTCGACCTGGATCTTCCGGGGTGGCCGGCCGCCCTGAAGACGGCGGCCGCGGCCGCAGAGCCTCTGGTACTGGCGTCCCAAGGAAAGGCGGCCGAAGAAGCCAGCGCGCAGGAACTCCTGGCGGCCCTGCTGTCCCGTCCCCTGCCCGTCACCGGCGTGATCGCGGGCGAAGCAAGCGGCTTCGCGGCGGTTCTCCTGCTGGCGTGCGACGAGGTCTTCTGGTGCAGAAACGGGCGCCTTCGCCTGGAGCCTGCTGGCCGCGGGGAGGTCACGCTTCTTTCGATGCGCCTCGGTCCGGCCGCTGCCGCCCGCGTCTGGTTTTCGGGCGGCGTCTTGAGGAGGGCCGAGGCCGTCCGGTCGGGGTGGGCCCTTCCCGCCTCGGACTACGTCCGTGCCCTGGAATCGGCAAGGCGGCGTCACGCAGGGCTTTCGCGCAGCGCCCTTTCCCTCCTGCGGGAACTGCTGTATCGTGAAACCGGCCTGCCCCTGCACCAGGCGCAGGCCCTGGAGAGGGCCTCCTTCGCCTTGGCCTTCGCCTCCGGCGATCCCGCCGAAGGCATCGCCGCCTTTCTTGATAAGAGGCGGGCCCTGTTCGCCCCGAACCGAGAGTGACGCCCGAGGGAGTACGCAGATGGATTTTGAACTGAACGAAGACCAGCACATGATCGCATCCATGGTCCGCGACTTCGCGGAAGAAAAGATCCGTCCGGGCGTGGCCGCGCGCGACGCCGAGGAACGGTTCATCGACGATCTCCTCCCCGGCCTCGCCGAGTTGGGCCTCCTGGGCATGGTCACGCCGGAACAGTACGGCGGATCGGGCCTGGACAGCGTGTCCTACGCCATCGCCGTCGAGGAACTCGCCCGCATCTGCCCCTCGACGGCCGTCACCGTCTCCGTCACCAACTCCGTGTGCCAGGACCCCATCCTCCGCTTCGGCAGCGAGGCCCAGAAGCAGAAGTTCCTCCCTCCGCTTGCGAAAGGCGAAATGATCGGAGGCTTCGGCCTTACCGAGCCCGGCGCGGGATCGGACGCGGGGGCGCTCAGAACCCGGGCCGTGAAAGACGGCGACGCCTACGTGATCAACGGTTCCAAGGCCTGGATCACCAACACCCACGTGGGCAAGGTCTTCGTGGTCATGGCCGTAACCGATCCCTCCGCCGGCACCAGGGGCATATCGGCCTTCATCGTCACGCCGGACATGCCCGGCTTCGAATTCATGCCGCACGAGAAGAAGATGGGCCTCAGGGCGTCGATCACCTCGGGCATCGCCTTCGAGGACTGCCGCGTGCCCGCCGAAAACCTCCTCGGCCAGGAAGGCATGGGCCTGAAAATCGCCCTCGCCACGCTGGAGGTCTCCCGCATCGGCATCGCGGCCCAGGCCCTCGGCATCGCCCAGGGCGCCTTTGAAGAAGCCGTCAAGTACGCCAAGGGCCGCGAGACCTTCGGCAAACCCATCGCGCAGCACGGCGCCATACAGGGCATGCTGGCCGATTCGGCGGCGTCCATAGAAGCCGCGCGACTCATGACGCGCAGGGCCGCTGCCATGCGCGACGCAGGTTCGCCGGGCCTGTCCAGGGCCTCAAGCATGGCGAAGCTCTTCGCGAGCGAGGCCGCCAAGGCCGTCTGCGACACCGCCGTACAGATCCACGGCTCGTACGGCTACAGCCGCGAGTATCCCGTCGAGCGCTTCTACCGCGACGCCCGCGTCACGACCATCTACGAGGGGACCAGCGAGGTCCAGCGCATCGTCATCGCGCGCTCGCTCCTGAAAGCCTGAGCGCACGAGCGGCTCCCGGCGATCCGCCCGCCCGGCACACGGAACTTGACCCCGACGTATGCCTGTCCTACTCTTGACGTGGAGGTGCTTCGGGGCTGGTGCCTCGCGCGGGCTTCAAACCCGTTGTACCGGGGCTAACCCCTCGGCGGGTGGGTTCGATTCCCATGCACCTCCGCCATCGGATTCCTTCGAAGGCCGC
>CAZDOY010000036.1:22968-25628 GCA_964507185.1 uncultured Thermoanaerobaculia bacterium | reverse complement strand
TCGCAGCCGCTTGAGAATATCGGCCGAATTGGTCACGCTGCGCCTGATCCACAGATCGGCGAGGCGCCTCGCCTCGGCGTCCGGCAGCCCTCTCTCGGAGAGGGCCGGGCTGTCGAGCAGGGAGGCTATCAGGATGCCCGCCGCGACGGATACGTTGAGGCTTCCCACAAAGCCGTCAAGCGGGATGGTCAGGAGGGCGTCCGCACGGTCAACCCAGAAGGGGGTCACGCCTTCCCGCTCGTTTCCCAGGACGAGGGCGACGGGACCCTCCGGGACGAACGCCGCGAGAGGGACGGCCTCGGGCGACAGCACGGAGACGATCACTGCGTACCCGCGCGTCTTCAACGCCTGAAGGCACAGGGACGCGTCCTCCTCCCTGTGGAGGGTCAGCCAGTGCTGCGTGCCGAGGGCCACGCGGGGGTTGAATCCCGCGGGCGCCTGGCCCGTGAGGATGAGGTGCTGGACGCCGAAAGCCTCGGCGGTCCGCATGATGGCCGAGAGGTTGTGTGGATCGTAGAGGTTGTCGAGGACGAGAACCAGCTTGTCCGTCCGGGCCGCAAGGACCGCCTCGATCCGTTCGAGCCTCTGTTCGGTTGTGAAGGGTGCCAGCAGGTCCCAGACCTCTCCGCGTCCGTCTTCCTCGGAGAGGTCCCTTTCGAGCTTCTTCCAGTCGGCGATGCCGCGCCGGTCCGACGGGGCGCCGCCTGTTCGGCCGGATCGATTCATGCGGACTACTGCACGGGCTCCGTTTCCACGGTCAGATAGAAGTACTTCGCGGTGGTGATCCGGCTGTGGACGTAATCGAAGGCGACGTAGTAGGTCTCTGTCTCGCCGGGCTTCGTGGCGCCGAGTTTGCTTCCCGTTGTGCCGCAGCCGACCAGATTTCCGCTGCCGTCGAAGAGCGCGATCGCTACGTGGACCTTGTCGGCCCGGGTGCCGTAGTTCTTCACGTTGACCACGGCCTCGTTGCGGCCGCGAATGTTGAGCTTTCGCGGCCCGATGAAATTGGGGAACTTGAACTGGACGTCCTGGATCTCGAGATTGCCGGCCTTCTGGTTGAGCCGTATCCACCGTTCCTGAACGAAGTCGAACCGCTTGCAGAAGAACTCGGCGCTGAAGGGGATGGTGAGAACCAGCAGGAGGAAGACCATGAGAACTTTACGGCGAAGCATGAGGATCTCCTTTCTCAAAGGTCCTGTCCCATGCGGACAGGAGCCTGTCCCAGTGGGACCGGTCCGGAGTCAATACGAGCGAAACCACGATCTGCCAGAGGCAGAGCATCAGCATCTTCCAGGCCGGCCTGCCGCCCAGGGAAGCCAGGGTTACGGCGACCAGCCCCAGGCTCTCTCCGGCGGCCAGGAGGAAGAGCAGCGTATAGAAGGTATGTTGGATCATGGCCCCCACGTCCTTCAACCCCCGAGCCCGGAGGGCCCGGGGCGTGAAGGCCGCCCACCTGCCGACGAACACTACGCACATCACGAAAAGTCCGAAATAAAGGCCTATGGTTCCGATGGCGGCCGCGGCGCCGGGGGGAGGCACCTGCGCTGCCATGCCTGCCGACGCGGCTGCGTAGAGGACGGCTGAGGCGATATAGATGATGTACACGTAGCGGTAGGTGCGGATCTTCCTGTACAGATCCGCGAGGTTCTCGCCGGTCAGCCCCGGGCGCCCGCTTTCGGTGTCTCTATCGGTCCGCATCGAAACCCCGCAGAAATGCCACGTCCCCTGCCTCCTGTTTCAGCGTCCGGCGCCGGCCGCGCCGAGCCCGCCCTCCTCGACGTCGAAGTCGTACAGGCTCCGGTCCAGCAGAAAACGGGGATCAACGCGCATCAGGGCGGAGAGGACGGAGCGCCGGACGTGGGGATATCGCCCGGCCACGCCTTCGATGAGCCTCTTCATGCGGGCCCTCTCCTGGTCCTTCTCCCCGCACAGCCAGCAACCGCAGTCTATGATGGGGAAACCGCTCTCCGAGGCGTAATCCCGGAGCATCGACTCAGTGACGTACACCATGGGCCTGATCACCGTGGTCCGCCCGTTTTCCGCCATGAGCTTGGGAGGCATGGCCTTGAGGCTGCCCTCGAAAAAGACGTTCATGAGGAGCGTCTCCGCGAGGTCGTCCAGATGATGACCGAGGGCGAGCTTGTTGCATCCGAGCGACCGGGCCGCCCCGTAGAGCGCCCCCCGCCGGAGGCGAGCGCACATGGAGCAGTACGGTGATCCCGGCCGGCGCTTCTGCTCGACGATGGAGGTGATCCCGGTTCGCTCGAGGTGAAAGGGAACGCCCTTCTCCTCGAGGTAATCCCGCACGAGGTCGAACTGGAAGAACTCGCTGCCGTTGTGGATGGTGAGGGCGACGACGTCGAACGGGACGGGGGATTTTCGCCTGAGCTTGAGCAGCAGATCGAGAAGGCTGAAGGAGTCCTTGCCCCCGGAGAGGCCCACGGCGATACGGTCACCCGCCTTGATGAGGTCGAAATCAAAAATCGCCTTCCCCACCTGGTGAAGGAGTATGCGCTCGAGTTTGATGCCCGTGGCCGCCGTGCCCGCCATGCTCTGAGCATAGCACAACGCGCGTCGAAGGCTGCGAGCAGATGAGTCGGAAGTTAGTGGGAGCAGGGACCGGGGCGCCGGAAAGCGTTTGAAGAACTGCCGTCGGTCAG
>CAZDOY010000036.1:10405-22868 GCA_964507185.1 uncultured Thermoanaerobaculia bacterium | reverse complement strand
CGCGCCGCGACCTTGAGGCGATCAGCAAGGCTTCGCTGCCGCCACCCCATTAAGAGGGGCGGCGACGGGAGCGGACCCTCTCCATTGTCAGATTTCACGGCCCGGCACCTCGACGTACGGAAGTACGACTCGGAGCCGAACCGCTCGTCTTTCGCGGATAGGGCTCACTCGCGTCGCGACGCGGCTTCCGATGCCGTGCATGGAAAGCCAGCGCTAATCGACGATTGTGCCGCCCTGCTAGCACCGACCCGAAAATCGGGGAATCGTGCCGGCGAGAGGGAGTTTACGGGCAATGGCCGTATGGCAGTGTGTTCGAGTTTCGGGCAGGCCATCGAAGGCCCGTCCCCGGTCGTTTGGGGTATGTCCTCCGGTCTTTTGGCCCTAGCCCTTGGGCCTGGAAGAAGGCCTGAATCTCACTTCTCTGCCGTCTCCCAAATCCCAAGTCCCAATGGACTTCCTACTTCTTGGCCTTCCGCCGGAAGTCGGCGGGATCAAGGCCCAATCCCGCGAGCTTCTCGTAGAGCCTGGAGCGGCTCAGGTTGAGGATACGCGCGGTGGCGGCCACGTTGCCCCCGGCCGTTGCCAGGGCTTCGCGGATGGCCTTGCATTCGGCGTCCTGCCGCGCCTCCTCCAGGGAGCCCGCGGCGGTCTGATCGCCGGCCGTTACGGGAGATGTCCCAAGCTGTCCGGGCGTGGGAAGTCCGGGCCCTGCGAGCAGGGCGGCCCGCTCCACGGACCACCGCAGTTCCCTCACGTTGCCGGGCCATGCCCGCTCCTTGATCGCGGCGCGAAAGTCCCCGCCCATCATTTCCGCCGGCCATCCCTGGCGAATCCTCGCTTCGTCGAGAAAGCGCTGGGCGAGGAAAACGATGTCCTCCGGTCTTTCGCGCAGGGGCGGCACGCGCAGGGGAAAGCCCGAGATCCTGAAAAGGAGGTCTTCGCGGAACGAGCCGTCCTTGACCTTTGCGCTAAGGTCTCGGTGTGTGGCCGCGATAACCCGGACGTTCACCGTGACATTTTTATCCGCACCGACGGGCTCGACGGCGCCCTCTTCCAGCACGCGCAGGAGCTTGGCCTGGAGGGGAAGGGGCAGGTCCCCGATCTCGTCGAGGAAGAGGATGCCCCCGTCGGCCGTGACGAACTTCCCCTTCCTGTTCACCTCCGCGCCCGTAAAGGCGCCTTTGACGTGGCCGAACAGCTCGGACTCCGCCAGGTTCTCGGGCAGTGCCGCGCAGTTGAGCGCCACGAAGGGGCCCTGGGATTCCGGGCTCTGGCCGTGAATCCACCGGGCGAGGACCTCTTTACCCGCGCCCGTTTCCCCCATGATCAGAATGGGAGCAGGGGACCGGGCGATGCGCCTGGCCTCCTTCAGGACGGCCTCCATTCGGGGCGAGACCGTGGGGAAGTCGGTGCGGGACGATTCGGAGGTCTGCTTCAGAAGCGCGCTCTGCCGTACGGCGTTGCGCAGCGTGATGAGCACGCGCTCCCGGTCCAGCGGCTTCTCGAGGAAGTCGAAGGCCCCCCCGCGCACGGAGGCTACCGCCGCCGGAATGGAGCCGTGGCCGGAGATCATGACGACGGACGTCGGCAGGCCCCGCTCCTTGACGGCTTCCAGGACGGCCGTGCCCTCCCCGTCGGGAAGCAGAAGGTCCACGAGTGCCGAGTCGGGCACGGGCTGGGTGTCCAGTATTTCGATCGCGGATTCTACGTCGGCTGCCTCCGAAACCGTGTAGCCCTGTCTTTCCAGGATGCCTCGGAGCGCCTCCCTGATTGCCGGTTCGTCGTCTACCACGAGCACTCTGGCCATGGCACAAGGGTAAAACGAAAGAACGCACGGGGACAAGGGCTGCGGGGGATTTTGGATTTTGGAATTGGAATTTGGGATTTGAAAGGCGGCGGGGACGGGCCGACGGGTAAGGCAGAAGCACACTCTGTCACCCAAGGGCTAAGGCCGAAGGGCTAAAGGCTAAATGGAAGACGATGGGGGCCGGGCCTTTGAAGGACCGCATCCGCCCTGCTCACCTTCTCACCCAATCCCCTACTCACGGCGCCGGAGGCGCGGATCACTTGATCATTCCACCACCTCCCGCCGTGAATCGGGTTGCCAAATCACCTGCGCCACCGGGGGCGGCGCACCCAATCTTGACTTTGAAATGGATGGGGCGTATATTGCCCTCCTCTGAACGGGGGTAGGCCCCAAAAGCTCTTATTTCGCGTTGGTCAGGAGGTTCTTGATATGGCAGATTCAAGCCTGAAGTTTGAAGAAAATGTTCCCGGCAAGTGGTACGTCGACGAGAATTGCATCGCCTGCGATTCCTGCATGTCCATCGCGCCGGATCACTTTGTGATGAGCGAAGACGGAAGCCACGCCTTCGTCTCGAAACAGCCGGAAAACGCCGAAGAGGAACAGCTGTGCGAGGACGCCATGGCGTCCTGCCCCACAGAGTCCATCGGCGACGACGGCGAATAGCAGCGCACGGGGCCTGCCTGAAAGGGCCCCGGTCACGCGGCAAGGCACGGCCCGGGAGTTCGCTCCCGGGCCGTTTTCTTTTGACCCTCCTTCCGGTGTACAATTCGTTTTTATAAAGAAGATTACGAAACGTCCATCTATGGAGGAAGACATGCGGCGGCACTTGTGGACGGTCATCCTTCTTCTGGGCTGGGCCGCGACCATCGCGGCACAGAGCCCTTATCCCCACCAGGAGATTAAATTCGGCATCCGGGTGACGCCCGACCAGTGGTCCGGGCTGGTCAAAGTACTCGAGGCCCATCCCGCCGATTCGGCGAACCCGGTGGGCGTTACGCTCATGATCACGGAGAACTGGGCCGCCGCTCCCGACTGGAAGGCCCTTGACGAGACCGTGGAGGCCGTGGGCAAGGCCCACGCCAGGCTCTGCATCGCGACGAAGATCCCGGACGAGCCGGGAAGCCAGGCGGCGCTGACCTATCTCAGCACCCTGTCGGATCACGCCGGCGCCCGCGTGGACGCCCTCGGTCTGTCGTTGAGCCAGTCACAATTCTCCTCCACGCTGCAGGCCGATCCACAGCGCCTCGCCCTCGTCTTGAAGGAGATGACCGTTGCCCTCAGGGGCCGGACCGGGGCAACCATCCTGCTCGGTGAAGTGAAGCCGGACGATCTCCCGGTCATGAAGCCGCTTTATGCGATGGATTTCAGGGCCTACGTGGAAGGGTATTCCTCGGACGCGGCCGGCCCCACGGGGGAGCCCTCGGGTGACGTGGTCAAGTTCCTCCAGACCTATCATCTCGGCGCGCCCATCCTACTGCACCTGCCCCGTATATCGACGGCCATCGGGGCGCAGCTGATGGTCCTGCTGTCCGCCTCCCGCGACGCGGTCTACACGGACATGGAAACCGGCGACGTCGAAACCGTCTGGACGGCACTGCTCGACCTGAGGAGGCTGATCACGCCCCACATGGCCCCCGGATACGCCACCCAGGCCACGGCCATCAGCGACGCGTCGGGACCGAGGCCCGACATCGGGATCATCAACCTGCTGGATGCCACGAAGATGATCCAGGGCATGGTGCTGGTCCCGCGGGTGGTCGGCTCGAAACCCGGTTCCGTGGACATCAAACTCCCCACGGCGGATCTGACGGACCCCGAGGCCCACCCTCTGCCGTCGGGCAAGAAGATCGCGCTCGGGTACGACGCCAACCAGAGGAAGCAGGAGACGGTGCTGCACGTCCCGTGGCCCGGCAAGGCCGTACTGGTGCTCTTCAGCAGGTTGAAGACGGGGACCGTGGGCGAGCAGAAGGTGGACGTGTCCACGACCTACCGGATTCCCGTCGAGGTCATCCTGGCCAGGCACCAGGCCGTCCAGGAGCCCCAGAACGTCTTCCTCGACAATTACAGGCGCAGCGCCGAGGTCGACTATCACTTCAAGCTCCCCGGAGGGACGGGCAGCCTTGACGTCACTTTCATGAACACCTTTTATTTTGAAAAGGGCGCGGGCGCGAGGTGGGTGCAGAACAGGCTTCTCATCAACGGCGTGGCGTGGAAGGGAAAGAAGATCCCCGAGTTGCCCATCATCGAGCCAGAAAAGGTCAACACCCTGCCCCTCGCCCTTACGCTCGGCCATGACTATTCGTACCGTTACATCAAGGACGAGCGGGTGGACGGGCACGACTGTTACGAGGTCGAGTTCATCCCCCTCCCCGGTGCCACGGGCAGCCTCTACAACGGGAAGGTCTGGATCGACAAGAAGAGCTACCAGAAGATCCGCATGACCGTGAGCCAGACGAACCTCCAGCCTCCGATGGTGAGCAGCGAGGAAACGGACACGTACGCGCCCTACAAGGCCCCGGACGGAAAGACTTACTGGCTGCTGAACAAGGTGACCGGCCAGCAGATCTTCGCGATGGTCGGCGCTCAGGTCGTGGGCGAGCGGGAGATCACCTTCGGGCCGCCGGAGCTAAACGATCCGGGCTTCCACGAGCAGATCGCCAAGGCGGAAGCGGGCGACAAGCCCATCCTCCAGGAGACCGACAAGGGCCTGCGGTACCTGGTCAAACAGAAGGACGGCACGAGGAAACTCCGGATGGAACCTGATTCCAGCAGGCTTCTGGGCGCCGCCGGGTTTTACTATGACAAGAGCCTGGACTACCCCCTGCCCATCGTGGGCGTGGACTATTTCAACTACAACTGGCGCAAGACCAAAACGCAGGTCAACATGCTGATCGGAGGGGCCGTCAACACGCTGACGGTCTCGAAGGTCGACCTTTTCCCGAAAGTCGACGGAACCCTCAACGCAGTGCTCTTCGCCATCCCCTTCCAGGACAAATATTATCCCACGGGGGTCGAGGACAAGGCCCAGCGGGTCAAAATCCTGCGCGAGATCGCCTCCGGGAGCCTGGGCTGGCGGTTCAACCAGTTCTCCAAGCTGTCTCTTGACGTGGCTGGACGATACTATCGTTACACGAGCGTGGGAGAGACGGCCCCCGATTTTCGGTTGCCCGCGAACCACTTCGACTGGAGCCTGGGGCTTTCCTACGACTTTGCATGGCGCGGGTGGTCGGCTTCGGCCTCCTTCGACCGCCACAAGCGCACTTCCTGGACGAGTTGGGGATTGCCCGGCGAAAATCAGGATTTCTCGCGGTTCAAGGACTACGACAAGTGGGACGCGGCCTTCAGCAAGACCTTCTATCTTCCGTACTTTCAGAAGATCGCCACCAGTCTGAGGTGGATGGACGGCAAGGACATGGACCGGTTCAGCCAGTACGAGTTCACCTATCTGGGCACGCAATCCCTGGCGGGTTTCTCGGGCAGCGGTGTGCGCTTCGACCGGGGGGCCATCGCATCCGTGGGCTACCAGTTCAACATCGCCAACATCATCCGCTTCGGACTCAACGCGGACCAGGCGCGCGTGGAACCGATCAGGGGCAGCGGCCTGTGGCAAAACCACACCGGCCTCGGGTTGTCGGGCAGCGTAACCGGACCCTGGCAGACGCTGTGGACGGTGGATGTAGGCTATGCCGTCAAGAGCGACATTCCCGCCGTCCAGCACGACTACACGGCGGCGCTGATCGTTTTGAAACTGTGGTGAGGATGCCGTCCTGGCGGCGACCCGCCCATCTATGGGGAATCCGCCCATGAGCGCGAAAACGGAAGACAGGAAGCTGCCGCTGATCGTCCTGACCTCGCCTCTTCCCGCGGAGTTCAAGGACCTCCTGGACGGACGCGTCAGGGTCAGGGTGTTCAAGCACCCCGAACCCCTCTCGGACGACATGTTGTGCAGGCGGCTCAAGGGCGCCTCCGGCGCCGTGACCCTGCCCTCGGACAGCGTTACGGCAAAAGTGTTCAATGCGTGCCCGGCCCTTAAGGTGGTAGCCAACTGCGCCGTGGGCACGGACAACGTAGACCTCGAAGCGGCCGGGAACCTCGGCGTGGTCGTGACCCACACCCCGGAAGTTCTTACCGAAGCGTCGGCGGATGCCGCGTGGACCCTGCTCCTGTCCATCGCCCGGCACGGCGTTGCGGGAGACCGTCTGGTGCGCCGGGGACGCTTCAAGGGCTGGCAGCCGGACCTGCTCCTCGGCATGGACCTGAGAGGCAAAGTCCTCGGCATCGTGGGCATGGGACGGATCGGCCGCGCCGTGGCCCGGCGGGCGCCCGCCTTCGGCATGCACGTGGTGTACACGCAGCGGCACAGGCTGAAACCCTCCCAGGAATCCGCCCTGAGCGCGCGGTTTCTGCCGCTGGACGAACTCGTCGCGACGGCCGACGTGGTTTCGCTTCACTGTCCCCTGACCCCGGAGACGCATCATCTCATGGATCGGAAGAGACTCACGGCCATGAAAGAAGGCGCCCTCCTCGTGAACATCAGCAGGGGAGGCGTCGTTGACGAGGCGGCTCTCGTAGACTGCCTGCGCGCGGGGCACCTCGGAGGCGCGGGTCTCGACGTGTACGAAAACGAGCCCGCCCTGGCCGAGGGACTCACCAGAATCGCGAACACCATGCTCCTGCCGCACATCGCCTCTGCGGGGCGCGAGACGCGCGCGGCCATGGCCCGGCTGGCTGTGTCCGACTGCCTGGCCGTGATCGAGGGGCGTGAACCCGCGTTCCGGGTCGTCTGACGGAACCGCGCGGGTCCGCCGGCGGAGAGGGCTGAAGGGAAGGCCACATGGCGCAGGACGACAAAACACAGGCAAAGCACTTTCCCTGCCCGAATTGCGGCGGCCAATTAAAGTGGGACCCGTCCCACGTGGAGATGCGCTGTCCCTATTGCGATTCGCTCGTGCCCGTTCCGGCACGGACCGGCTACAAGGTTTCGGGGCACGACCTGGAGAGTTTTCTGGCCGACCACCCGAAGGCCAGGGGCTACGGCGCCACGATGGATCGCTTCGCCTGCAGACAGTGCGGTGCGAGCGTCCACATGTCGACCGGCCGGCGCGACCTGACGTGTCCCTTCTGCGGCACCGACTTCGTCCTCGAAGCCACGGAAGTCAGCCCCGACGTGCTGCAGCCCGAAGCCCTGCTTCCTTTCACCGTGTCGAGGGACAAGTGCGTCGAGCGATTCAAGAAGTGGATCGGGTCCGGCTTCCTGGTGCCGGGCGATCTAAAAAAAGAGGGGAAGCTCGACCGCATCCTCGGGCTCTACATGCCGTTCTTCTCATTTTCGTTGAGAGCCGACAGCGACTGGACGGACGCCGAGGGGCGGAACGGGAAAATTGCCAACCATTACCCGGACATCCTGGTGCCGGGGCTGACGGATATACACCTCGATCTCCTCATGAAGGTTTATCCCTTCAACCTGGACGGCCTCCGGCCCTACGATCCCCAGTTCCTCGCCGGGTTCGGCGTCATGAACGCCGAGTTGCCGCTGAAGAGCCTGTTTACGGTGGCCAGGAACAACGTGGAGGCGGACCAGCGCGACCGCTGCGCGGCAAAGGTCCCCGGCGACGGCCGGGAAGAACTCAGGGTGGCGACCCGGCTTTCTGAAGAGACCTTCAAGCACGTGATCTGTCCCGTCTGGATGGGGTCCTTCAAGTACGGCAGGCGCGCTTACGCCTTCCTGATCAACGGCCAGACCGGTGCGTTCTACGGCGAGACGCCCGTTTCCCGTCTCAAGCTGTGGCTTCTCGGCGGGGGCGCCGCCCTCCTGTTTCTCATCCTTCTGCTCCTCGGCAGGTGCGGCTGATGGGCGGTCCGGGCGTGGAGATTCCGCACGGTGCGCGCGTGCTGGTGCGAATGCCCAACTGGATCGGCGACGCCATCCTGTGTACGCCGGCCCTCGCGGCCCTGCGAGCGGCCCGGCCGGACCTGGAACTCGACGTGCTCGTCAAGCGCCGGGCGCGCGCGGCCGTGGACGGTCTTCCCCTGGTGGACGGGGTCTCGACGTTGGAGGGCACCTCCGTCCGCGAGACAATGGCCCGTGGGCGAAGCTTGAAAAATGAAGGCTACTCGGCCGCCGTCGTTTTCCCGAAGGGCTTTCGCGAAGCCCTGCTGGTGAGGCTGGCGCAAATCCCCGCGCGCATGGGCCTAGATACGGACCACAGAGCGTTTCTCCTGACCCACCCCGTGTCCTTTACCGAATCCGACTGGCATTGCCACCATGCGGTCCAGTTCGCAAAGGTCCTGGAACCCATGGGGGTCGAACTCGCCGACGAGGGGCTGTCCTTTCCGCTGTCGGACGAAGACCGGGCCGAGGCCGATGCCGTCGTGCGGGTGGAGTCGCTCGCCGGACCCTTCGCGGCGTTCCACGTTTCGGCCAGCAAGCTCCCCAGGGCGTGGCACGCCGGCCGGTTCGGCGAAGCGGCCAGGCGTGTGTGCGAGAAGACGGGTCTGCGCATCGTGCTCTTCGGCACGGCGTCGGAGGCCAGCGTTCACGACGCCTTCAAGGCGGTCTGTCCGCAGGCGCTCGACCTGGCCGGACGCACGAGCCTGGGAGGCATGGCCGCTCTCCTCGAAAGGTGCAGGCTCTTCGTCGGAAACGATTCCGGTCCCATGCACGTGGCCGCCGCGGTGGGGGCCCCGGTCGTGGCCGTCTTCGGCCCCGGCGCGCCGCACAAGACCCGGCCCTACCTGCCTGCGAACAGGCTGAGGGTTGTTTACGCGGACCTGCCCTGCTCGCCCTGCCGCCAGAGCTTCTGGAAAGACTGCGACCCCTCGCCCGAGGGGAAACCGCCCTGCCTCGAAGCCGTATCCCCCGACGCGGTGTTCAGGGTCTGCATGGATTTGCTGGACGAGAGTGATCACGCGACAGGGTGATCGAGGCGGGGGAGTACCTTTGACGACGTCACCGGGTAAAGGGAAAAGGGCAAAGGGTAAGAGCGAAGACCGCCGTTGACGGGCCTTCGTCGGTTTGTCCCCGGCCACGTTCCTTTGGCCTTTGGTCCTCAGGCCTTAGCCCTCGGGAGATAGATTGCGCCTCCACCTCCCGCCTTCCAACGGCCCATCCCCGGACGTATTCAAATCCGAAATCCTCCTATCCTCCCTGTTCATTTCTACTTCGAAGGCCCTCCGTCTGCCGTGGTCAACGTTCCAAATCCCAATTCCCCAATCGATACGCTCTCACCCTGAATCAGCGGGTCTTCTCCGCGGCTCCGCAACGCCGCCGTCGAAACCAGGTCGTTTCTCTGCAGGCTCTGTGCGCTCTAGGTATTAGCTTACGGTAGGGATCGGGTTCAGAACCCCAAGGTCTTGCAGCGGCCGGATCCGCAGCAGACCTTCCCCGGCTCGATCCAGCAGGGATGGTCTTCCGGCGAGGCTTCCCCGAGAATCTCGGAGAGGATCTGGCTGTCGGGGGCGGGGAGGACCGAGGTCTTCGGCCCGGTCCCGGCGCCCGCCGCCCGGGTCGGCTCGGTCCGGATGGCCTGGGGCGGCGATTGTTCGGCCGCCGGCTCTTGAGAGGTGCCGACGAGGGCGACGCCGTACCCGGCGATTCGGGAGAACCAGCGGTTGAACTGCTCCGTCACCCGCGGGGGGTAGCGGTCCAGTTCGAGCTTCCGCTCGATGGCTTCGCGGTCGAGAAAGACGGGCCGGCCGACCTTGAGCATGGACAGAACCCTGTCGACGATGGGGTCGCCCGCCTGCAGAAAGGCCAGGCGGGAGAGCTGGGCGAGACTCATGTCGGCGATGCGGAGGTCGGAAGGAAGGCCGGTCTCCGAGGGTGACGCAGGGTCCCCTCCGGCGGCGAGTTTCTGCAGTGCCCCCTCGGCGATGGCCTTCACGCGCGGGTCCATGGGTTCCCCCTGCGCGGCGGGACGAAACTCACCGCGTCCACCACGCCCATGATGACGGCATCGACCGGATTCTCTCCGCGGCCGATGGCGTCCACCGCGCTCTGCCCCTCCCGGCAGACCAGAACGTCGTCACCCTCACCGGCGTCCACCAGATCGATGGCCGTAAAGGGCAGGCCGACGGGTTCCTTCTCCAGGTCGAGGGGCTGAACCTGGAGAAACTTCTGGCCCTCGTACTTGTGGAACTTCACGGTGGCCACCACGGTGCCCACCACCCTGGCCAGGATCAAGGCAAGACCTCCCGCAGTTCATCAAGAATGCCGACGATGGCGGCGTCGCACGGGACGATGTCGGGCAGGAAGGCGTAGGAAGACTCCCGCTGGCGGCAATAGAGCACGATCTCGCCCGCTCCGGCGCCCACGGCGTCCAGCGCCCAGAAAGGTCTTTCGCGGTCGTTGAGGGGGCGGACGAGGAGAATCCTCTGCCCCTCGAGCGCGGGGTGCTTGATTGAACTGACCAGATTTCCCGCGACCTGCCCGACGTTCATCACCACGTCCTGAAAACACTGGATCGGAACTTTGGGCGGACATGACGTGTGGACGGCACGTCCGCACATTGTTTAAATGCCAGAAACGAAATCCGATTCCCGAATGGCAAAGACGGTTCAATCCAGATTTACGGTGTCCACGATGCCGACGATGGCTGCGTCCACGGGCGAATCCGCCGTGCGCTCGGTCATGCGGGCCGAGGAACCGGTGCACATGATGACCGTCTCCTTGAAACCGGCCTGCACGGTGTCTACGGCGATTTCATACCCGCCATCGAACTCCCGTTCGGGAGTGAGCGTCGACACCACCAACAACTTCAACCCCACGAGCTTGGGGTCTTTGCGGGTGGACACGACGGTGCCCACCACCTTCCCGAGGCGCATGGGTTAATCGTTGTCGCTGGAATGGCCGATGGGCAGGGTGTCTTCCAGGCTCCTGTGAGGCCGCGGGATGACGTGGACTGTCACGAGCTCGCCGACCTTGCGGGCGGCTGCTGCGCCGGCGTCCGTCGCGGCCTTGACGGCGGCGACATCCCCCCTCACGATGGCGGTGACGTAAGCGCCGCCCACCTTTTCCCATCCGATGAGGGTCACTTTCGCCGCCTTGACCATGGCGTCGGACGCCTCGATCATGGCTACGAGACCCTTCGTTTCGATCATCCCCAAGGCCTCTCCGTACTCAGCCATATAATCCTCCTAAGGAAATCCTCAGTCTCAAATATTACTTTATTCCCATGCCGGGGTAAAGGCTGCCGAATTCAGCCAGCAGCTTGACGAGTTCCTCCCTGCGCAGGTAGAGACCGTCCTCGCCCGCGGCCACGGGGCAGTGCTCGCACACCGGGGCGGGCAACTCCGCCATGCGGTAGCCGGCTCCGAGTCCCTTGAGGTGCTCGACCGTGTCCTGCGGCAGCGGGCGTCCGCCGCCCAGCAGTTCGGCGTAGAGGAAAATGCGCGCAGTCTGCTCCAGCGTCTCCATGCGGTAGTAGGCCGTGCGGACGTCCGGGCCGACGGTGACGGCCCCGTGGTTGGCCATGAGCACGGCGTCGTGGCCGGACAACGTCCGGGCCACGCGCTCGGCGAGTTCGCCCGTGGAAGGCAGCTCGAAGGGGACCAGGGGGACCGTACCCAGGGATATGACGGCCTCGGACAGGAAGGGCCGGTCGATGGCGTGGCCCGAGCAGGCGAGCGCCGTGGCGAAGGGAGGATGCGCATGGACCACCGCGCCCACGTCGGGGCGGAGCCTGTAGATCGCGTAATGCATGGGCCATTCCGAGGAAGGTT
The DNA here is from genome assembly GCA_964507185.1 of uncultured Thermoanaerobaculia bacterium. GTDB lineage: Bacteria > Acidobacteriota > UBA4820 > UBA4820 > DSQY01 > CAVRTJ01. Next base: position 11,341 of record CAZDOY010000036.1, on the reverse strand, counting down.
TGCCCGAGAGCGGTCTCCCTTCGCCGTCCAGCACGGCCACGACCTCCTCGCGGAGTTCTTCCTTCGGAAGGCCCGTGGGCGTGGCCAGGAAGCCCTTGTCGCCCAGGCGGGCGGACAGGTTCCCGTCGGTGGCGGCTACGAAACCCCGTTCATGGAGCCGTACGCCGTAGGTTACGATGTCCCTTCGGCCTCCACCGTCTGCCACGTCCCCTCCCGGGTTCTGCTGCTCACGCTCTTTAAGAGTGCGATCACCGGCCTCACGGCCGGCGGATCTACTTGTCGAGGGCCTCGCTGAGTTTCTTGACCATGGGGTCGTCCGGGTAGGCCTTCTCGAGTTTGTTCAGGGTCTCCCGGGCCTTGCCCGAGTCCTTTTTGTCGAAGGCGTAAACGACGGCCTCGTTGTACATGGCCTGCTTCTTGTCGGGATCGAGTGCCAGGGCCTTCTTGAACGTGGCCAGGGCATCGTCGATACGGCCCGCGTTTCGGTAGCATACGCCGAGGTCCACGAGCACGTCCGTGTTGTTCGGGGCGAGCTTGACGGCCTGCTCGTACCAGGGGATCGCCTCGTCCCACTTCCGGGCGTCGAAGTAGATGTTGCCGAGCATCACTCTCTTCTCGACGTTCTTCGGATCCTTGGCCAGCTCCGCCTTTATCTGTTCAAGCATGGCTTCGTGCTGCTTCGGATTGAAGTCCTGTTTCGCCTGGCCCTGAGGATCCTGCGCCGCGGTCTGGGCGGCATTCTGGGCCGGTGCCGCCGCCGCGTCCATCTTGTCAACGTAGTACTGGCGCGTGACGATGAAACCGGCGACCGCGCCGAACACGATGCCCGCAATGAGCATCAGGATGCCATCTCTCTTCATGGGGTAGGTCTCCTCTCTGTGCCGAGTATAATGCCTCGATACCATAAAGTGAGTGAAAACCGCCGCCGGGTCAAGT
>CAZDOY010000036.1:0-10305 GCA_964507185.1 uncultured Thermoanaerobaculia bacterium | reverse complement strand
CCGAGTATAATGCCTCGATACCATAAAGTGAGTGAAAACCGCCGCCGGGTCAAGTAGGGGCCGCGGGCCCAAATCCCGCGACAGGAAGGACAGGGCACGCTGAAACGCAGAGTTGACATGGTTCCTCTGAAAGACGGGGTTTAGCTGCAAGGGGTTTGGGCTGCCTCCGAGCTGGCACGAGCCGTGCGAGGAAGCCCCATGGGTGGGGTAGGGTTTTGGCTTTGCCCGTGAGGCGGAGGAAGACGGAACGCCCCCGGACGGACGGCCGCGGACCCCCGACGTCGGACCGGGGGCCGCCGAGCGAGTCCGGGTCTAATGGGATCGGATCCGCCATCGTGCACGTGTTGCACCGGCACGAGAGAAAGTCTATACTCTGTTGGCCGGGGCGCCCGTGGCTCAATTGGATAGAGCATCGGCCTACGGAGCCGGAGGTTACAGGTTCGAGTCCTGTCGGGCGCACCACTTCACCCCCCTTCGTCGACGCTATACCCAGGCAACCCGATCGAGGTCCGGAACGTTCTTTCATAGAGCGATGCAGAGTCTTTGTTGAGGCCGATTGCCTCCCCGAGCCGGTGTGGGTTATGCTGAAACGCGTGGAGCGATCATGACTTCGGACACCATCAATACACTGTTTGAGGACGCCCCCAAGGGGAATCCCATCATTCTCTCCTTCTCGGCGCCGACGGGCGGCGTCGGGACGACCCTCCTGGCCACAAACCTGGGCATTCACCTGGCTAAGAAGGGCCGAAGCGTCCTGCTGGCGGACCTCGCCCTGCGTGAAGCCGGGTGTCATCTCGCGCTCGGCATCCTGAGGCCGGAACTGCATCTGGGCACGCTCATTTCCAAAGAGGTCGCGGAGGTGCGCGACGCCGTCATCCCGACGTCGGTGAACAACCTCTCCCTGCTGGCGGGGTCCCCCGACCTGCCGGAGGTGGCGAACCTCGCTTACCTCACGAAGCAGAAGATCCTGGCCAGTCTCTCGCAACTCCCTTACGACTACATCCTCGTGGATTCAGGGTCCGGCTCGGACGCCGATTCCCTCGATTTCTTCTTGACAGGGCGCTTTTCCGTCGCCGTCATGCAGGCCACGCCCGTGGGCGTCGAACCCTTCTACCGTTTCCTCCGCGCGGCTCTGCGCAGGCTCATCATGGAGAGCATCAACAAAAAGAGGTACAAGGCGCTCGCACCGAACCTCAACCCGAAGTCCCCACTCCATGGCTTCTGGGATATGCCGGAGTCCCGTGAGGGTGAGCATGCGGATATCGAGACCGCCATCCGTGACCATCGATTCTGCTTCGTGCAGACGGGACTCGCCTCCGAGAAGGACACGCGGCTCGGCCTCCAGCTCGAAGGGCTCGTGCGCCGCTATTTTCTCTGCCCGGTTCGGTTCCTGGGGGGGCTGGAATGGGACCAGCAGGCCCAGGCGGCCAGCAAGAACCTGGAGCCCATCGCCAAGGCCTATCCTCTTTGTCCCTTCTCCCTTTCGGTCGAGAAGCTCGCCAACATCTTCCTCAAGGAAGAGAAAGAGCCCAGGGCCACCGAGGGGCATCTCAACCCGCACCCTTGGAACGAACTCAACGCGTACCAGCTTCTGGAAGTGCCCTACAACGCCAATGCCAAAGACATCCAGACCGCCTACCCGAGGCTGCTTGAACCCTATCTCGAAACGTCCCCCCTCACGTTGAGCCTGTACAGCAGGGAGGAGAGGGAGGCCATCCGGGATCGGTTGGAAGAGGCCTACAAGACGCTGATCACCACGAGCCTCAGGCAGCGCTACGACGAGGAATTGATCACGGCGGGGGACATGGAGCCGGACCAGCGGGTGTCCGAATACCGCGAACTTCAACAGGAGGGCGGGCACGCTGCCCAGCCCTCGGCCCAGCCGGCCGAGACCGTGGAGGACACGGCGACGCGTTCGCTGCGGCTTCTGGAATCCCTGCTCGAGGAGATCGAGGTCTTCGACGGCCCCAGCCTCAAGGCCGTCCGCGAGGCCCAGGGCGTGTCCATCGCGGAGATCGTGGCCGAGACGAACATCCGCTCGTGGTATATCGAGTCCATCGAAGAGGAACGCTTCGACGCCTTGCCCGGCCTCATCTACCTGAAAGGTTTTGTACGCCAGGTCGCGGCTTACCTGCGCCTCGATCCGGACCGCGTCCTCGACGATTACCTGACCCGTTACAAAGCGTGGCGGAATAAGGGCGACGATTGAAAACGACACCGGGCATCGGCCCTGAGAGAGGCGCTTCGTCGGCCGGTCCGTAAAGGCCGGTCCCGAGGGCTTGTGCCGCTCGGAGTGAACCGGGCCGAAATCCCCCCCAACGTGGAAGCGCAGTGACGCATGAGCACAGATCAGTACGGAGACGCGACACCCATCGAATCCATCGACCAGCTCGTCCGCTTCTTCCAGCCGGCCGCCCCGGTGCGGGGGCGTGTCGGCGTCGAGTGGGAGCAGCTGCCGCTGGACGAACAGTGGAAGATGGTCCCCTTCGATGGGCCGGCCGGCGTGGAGGCCGTGCTTGCCGGTATTTCCGAGCCGAAGACCGAGGTCGTCGAGAACGGACGCCTGACCGCCCTGCGGCTCAGGGGGGGCGGCATGGTCGAACTCGAGCCGGGAGGCCAGGTGGAGATCGCCTCGCCCCCTTTTCCGAAGCTCGAGGGCCTGAACCGGTTCATGGCGAGGATGTTGAGGGACGCGGACGGCGTATCCAGGCGTCTCGGGTTCAGACTCGTGCCGTGGGGGCACGCGCCCCTGAACGGGGCCGAAGACCTGCCTGACGTGCCCAAGTCCCGGTACGGTCTTCTGGCGCGCCACCTGAGGTCCACGGGCACTCGCGGGCGGCGGATGATGAAGCTCACGGCCGCGACGCAGATCTCCCTCGACTACGAGAACGAGGCCGACATGCGGCGCATGGTCGCGGCCGTCCTGCCCGTTCTGCCTTACCTCCTCGCCTATACGGCTAACTCGCCGGTCCACGGCGGGCGAAAGAGCCGGTGGCTGAGCCAGCGGCCCTGGGTGTGGAAGGGGACGGACCCCGGGCGCTGCGGGCTCCCTCGCTTTCTCTTCTCCGAACGGCACGGGTACGGCGACTGGGTACGGTACGGGCTCACCCGGCCGCTCCTCTTTCTGGTGCGCAAGGAAGGGTACGTCGCGGGGGACGGGAGGTCCTTCGAGGAATGGCTGAAGGCCCCTGGGGCACATGGCCCACTGACGGTCGCCGACTGGCAGTCCCACGTGAGCACGCTCTTTCCCGAGATTCGGGTACACAAGTACCTGGAAGTGAGAACGCTGGACACACTCCCCCTGCCGCTCGTGATGGCCTCCGCGGCCTTTCTGAAGGGACTGCTTTGCATCCCGGACGCACCGGATTCCTGGAACATCCGGCTTCCCCGTCCCAGCCCGCCCGAACTCAGGCGAGCGCTGCTGGAGGCGGCGCGGCGCGGACCACGCTGGGTCCCGTCCGACGGCTCTTCGCCGCGTGCCGCGATGGCAGCGCTGCTCCAGTCCGCATCCCTTGGTTTGGCGCGCCTGGACGAGAGCGGGGACTGGCTCGCACCGCTCGTGGACCTCGTGGAACGGGGCCTGTGCCCGGCCGACCTGTGGCGCAGGGACGCAGAGGGCCGTTGGGTGGGGCCGGAAGATCCAGATCCGGTCTTCTGATCGTCCGGGAGCAAGACGGGAGCAAGGGTCGCAAGGCCTCTGCGCGATCTGCCGGGATAGGAAAGTGTGACGAGCCTCACATTTTTTATGTGGTTTCGGCCCGGACCTCAGAGAGAATGGAGCGTGTGCTCAGGGACTTGGCGGGAAGGGAGGGAATCCGGCCATTTGCCGTTTCGCCGCAACGCTCTTTAAATGGGTCTTGACTCACGGTGATTTGCGCCTATACTAAAGCCTATGAGGAGGGACAAGCATCAAGGATACGTTCTGGAACTCACGCATCACGCTGGGGGTATTGACACGACTACGCTGTTTGTTATACTTCAACCGCCTAGGAAGCCTGTGAGCAATGAATCCGAAGGTGCCGCCGTCACATTTCCGAGTGGCCGAGGTCACCTCCGGAGGCTTGACGGCGTGCTGATGTTTTGAGTATCCTTAGGCAGTCAGTTTTCGCCTGGAGATTTAGGGGAAGTAAGGAATGGAGGGCGGAAGCGATATGAAGTCATTGCATGTGAGGCCGGAAGGGAGGTGGTTCGGCGGCTGGCCGGCCCCCAGGGGCGACCCGTTTTGGCGCAAGATGACACGATACCCCATGTGGTTGAAGCACTTCGAGTATGGAATAGGAGGTTGAGGATGCAAAAGTTGTTGAGAAAGCGGCTCGTGGGGATCGGCCTTGTGGTCGCCCTGTTGGCCTTCGCAGTGCCTGCGCTCGCCCAGAACCAGTGGACGGTGCAGACTACGCCGAGCCCGTTCGCCACGCCGGTCAACGCATTGGCGACCAGTCCGGCCGGCACGGTCGACGCGGTCACGTACGGCGGCGGCATCACGCACGGCGGCACGGCCGGTATGGCTTGGTACAGCACGGACAACGGCGCCAACTTCACGGTGCGCGCGACCCCGGCGAGCGACGACTTCACGTCGGTCCTCTATGACGGTAACGGGTACTGGTACGCGGGCGCGTGGAACACGGGCCTGTGGCAGTGGGATTCCGGCACGACGACCTTTGTGAACGCCTCGGCGGGCATTCCCTGGATCAACCAGCACGTGTCAGCCCTGGCCCTCGATCCCTCGGGCGGCACGCCGCACACCCTGTACTTTGCCACGTGGGGCGGCGGCGTCTACAGCTACAACTTCAACACGACGCCGGTGCCGGGCGACTTCGCCCAGATCCCGAACTACCCGACGGTTCCGGCGGCCCTGTTCATTCACGACATCGCGGTCGTTCCCGCCTCCTGCCCCACCAGCCCGCTGACCATCTACGTTGCGACGGACGGCTACGGCCTCCTCAAGGGAACGCTGGGATGCACCTCCGGCGTCTGGACCTGGACGCAGGTCTTCACCACCGACATGTACGTCTATTCGGTGGCCTACATGGGCGGCGACCTGGTCATCGGCACCAAGTCCAGCGGCATCTACTACAGCGGGGACGACGGAGCGACTTGGACCGCAAGCACCGCGACCCCGGCCATCACGGTGCCCGTAACGGATCTCGTTCTGTCCTCCTACCCGAACAATTTCTTCGCCTCCACGGACGGCCAGGGCGTCTACCGCTTCGACAGCGCTCATAACGGCTGGTCGCAGATCAACAACGGCTACGGCGGCGACCTGGGCAACCTGCACGTCAACGGCCTCGCCTACGATTCGGCGAACGGCTGGCTCTACGCCGGCACGGGCGACACGAGCATCCCGGGCACGACGGGCGACGTCTACGCCATCCATTTGATGGCCCCCGTCCTGACCTTCGCCAGCCCCTTCACCTACACCGTGGGCGACACGGCCGCGGACACGGTGGGCGTGACCACGCCCAACCAGTCGCCCGCCTACTGGACGGCCATGGTCACATCCGGCCTGTTGCCTCCGGGCCTGGGCATCTCCGTCGACAACACCACGGGCTACCCGCCGGTGGTGACCGTGGGCGGCACCTTCACCCAGGACGGCTGCTACACCGGCACCTTGTCGGTCTACGACGCTGTCTGGAACCGCGTGGACCTGCCCTTCGACTACACGGTCAACCCCGGGGTGGACTTCACCGCAACGCCCAATCCCGCGCAGTACGGGACCGTCCAGATGTTCCAGAGCACCGTCACCGGCGCCACGGGCACCGTGACCTACGCTTGGGACTTCGGCGACACGACCACGAGCACCGACGCGAACCCCACGCACCTCTACGGCGCCCCGGGCACCTACCCGGTGACGCTCGTGGTGACCGACACCTCGCCGGCCGGTAACGGCGGCTGCGCGAGCGTCTCGAACACCGTGACCTACCCCGTCGTGGTCTTCCAACAGCTCTCCATCTCTCCCACGGCGACCCAGGTGGGGTCCGGCGCCCAGTTCCAGTTCGACGCCAACGCACTCGGCGGCGACACGAGCTGCGCCACGCCTCCCGCCGATCCCTACACGTACATGTGGGAGGTCAAGGACGCCAATACGAACGCGGTCATCTTCACGAGCACCGACAAGAGCCCGATCTACACCTTCGCCTACACGGGCGACTTCATCGCCATCGTGACGGTGACGGACTGTTCCGGCATCTCCCAGACGGGTTCCTGCTCGGTGAACTACAACGGCCCCATGTCCGGCACGCTCTCGTCCCTGACGAACCCCGCGCCGGTCAACTTCCCCGTCAGCTTCACGGGAACGGCCCAGAGCACGTCGATGGGTGCGACTTACTCGGCGGTATTCGACTTCGGCGACGGAACGGTCACGCCTCCTTTCCCATTGTTGACCCCGCCCCCGCCGGCGCCCCCGATCGCGAGCGTCACGCTCGGTCACACCTACCTGACGCCTGGGACGTACACCGTCAAGATGACGGTTCAGGACGGCTTCGCCCACGTCACGGTCGTGACCATGAAGCAGGTCATCTACCCTGAGTTCACCGGACTCACGTCGTCCATCACGCCCGATCCGGCCTCGTGCCAGCTCACCAGCGACCAGCCGGTCAGCCTGAGCCTGCAGCCCATCGGCGGTCTGCCCTCCTATAAGTACTCCATCGACTGGGGCGACGGTCAGGTCACGACCATGGACTACAACGACAGCGCCGCCCATGTCTTCCAGCACCAGTACGCGGTGGGCGGACCCTATACCCTCACGGCCTACGTGACCGACAGCGGCAACGTCCAGGTCACCCAGACCTACACCCACGCACCGTTCTCGGTGGTCGCGCCCATGACGGCGGCCCCGCTCACGGCCAACGGGCTGTCCTGCGGCAACATCCAGATCGTGGCCCCGGGCGGTGCAGCCAATATCACGCTTCTGTCGACCCCGAATGCCGGTTCCGGCACGTACAACTACGATTGGAACTTCGGCGACGGGACGGCGGTTGTGCTCGGCGGCCCCAACCCCGTCATCCACACCTACGGGATCCCCGGCGGACAGAACACGGCGACCTACACGGCGACCGTGACCGTGACCGACACCGGCGCCTGCGCCGGCCAGGTTGTGACCGCCAACATCACCTTCACGCTCTTCCGTCCGCTCGCCATCACAGGCACGCCTACCTGGCAGCAGGCCTGCGGTTCTCAGGTCGTGTCCTTTGACGCCACGGGCGATATCCAAGGCGGCATCGGTCCCTATACCTACATCTGGAACTTCGACGACGGGACCTCCCAAACCACCACGACCCCGATGGTTACGCACGATTTCGCCGGCATGGGCACGGGCGGTTACGACGTCCAGTTGACCGTGACCGACTCGGCCACCCCGAACTGCGGCGATCCCGCCAACACGCAGAACATCACCTGGCATATCCAGGTCGTCGACCCGATCATTGTGACGGCGACTGCGAGTCCGACTTCCGGGTGCGCGCCCCTGTTCGTGGCCTTTGACTCCACCGGCACCGTCGGCGGCGGCTTCCCCGGCACCGATCTCTCCTACTATTGGGACTTCGGCGACGGCGGCTCGTCCACGTCGGCCAACCCGACCCATACCTTTACGACGCCCGGCGTCTACACCGTCACGTTCACCGCTACCTCCAACGTCGTACCCGGCTATGCTTGCAGCACGACAATGACGATCACGGTATACGGCGGCCTGACCGGCGTCAGCTTCACCCAGACCGAGACTTCTGGCACACTGCCGATCCCGATCACCTTCACGACCACGTGGACATACGCGGGCGCTCCGGGTGCGCCGGTCACCCTGACCTACAACTGGGGCGACGGCACGCCTGACACGGTGGTCTCCAACGCCACCATGCCCGATAACACGACCCACACCTTCGACCTCAGCGGCGACCACACCGTGACCGTTACGGCCACGGACAGTTGCGGCAACAGCGAGACCTTCTCCCGCGTGATCCAGATCCTCGAGCCGCCGGTCCTGACCGTGACCACCCAGACGCTCATCAACGGCGTCCTCGGCACGTCCGGCCTCTCGCCCCTCACGGTCAACTTCAGCTCCGTCCCGCAGGGCGGCGTCGCCCCGTACACGTTCCTCTGGAACTTCGACGACGGCACGACCAGCACGGAGCAGAATCCTATCCACACCTACACCACGCCTGGTCCGTACCATGTGGTCCTGACCGTCACGGATAACTATCCCGTCGGCGGCGGCGGCCCCCACACGGTCTCGGCCAGCGTCGACATCACCGTCTACCAGCCCATGTCCGTCGACGCCAGCGCAACGACAGCTGCGACCATCATCTCGGGCGGCTCAGTCAGCTTCAGCGCCAACGCGACCGGCGGAGCTCCGGGTGGATACACCTACGCCTGGACCTTCGGTGACGGCGGTGTGGGCACCGGCTCGACCGTGTCCCATACGTATCTCACCGCTGGTACGTACTATGCTCACGTCCATGTGACCGACTCGGCGACCAACTTCGTGGACAGCAACGACGTCGTCATCCGAGTGTACGATCCGGTTACGGCTTCGGCTTCGGCGACGCCCAGCACGGTCATCGTGGGCAACCCGGTCACCCTCAATGCCTCGGCCTCCGGCGGTAGCGGTCACTACGATTTCACCTGGAACTTCGGTGACGGCACCAACGGGACCGGCGCGACGATCAACCACACCTACGCGTCGACGGGCACCTTCACGGCTACCGTCACCGTGACCGACCAGGCTCTGTCCAGCAACACGACGACGGCCACCGCGACCGTGATCGTGAAGCCCGAGCCTCCGGTCATCACCGCGGCAGTCAAGGTTGGCAACCCCTTCCGGATCAAACTGTACGGAAGCAACTTCCAGCCCAGCTGCGTGGTCACCATCGGCGGCGTTCCCGTGGACTACAAGTACAAGAACAGCGGGAAGCTCAAGCTCAAACATTGCAAGAGCCTCTGCCCCAAGGGCGTGCCCGTGCCCATCGTGGTCACCAACCCCGACGGCGGAGTGTCCAACACCTTCATGTTCAGTCGCTAGTCGACGGCTGACAGGTTAGAATCAAGGGCGGGCTTCGGCCCGCCCTTTCTTTTTGCCCACTCCGCATTTCACCCGTGCCTTCAAGACCGGCCGTTTTCGCGGGGCGTCTCGATCTTCCGGGCATGAATCCATCCAGGTGGTGGGGTTCCGGGCGCCTCGTGCCGGAGGCAGACGCCTGTGGCAGATTCAAACAAGGGTCGTGCGCCAAGTTGCTTCGCGGTGAATTGAATGCGGGCAGGACGTTCCTACCTCGCGCCATGCCCGGCGGTCAAAGCGCCTTCTGGGCGTCCCCATCTGCTCACGAGCGGTGGCAACAGCTCCGCATGCTGCCGTGACGGTCCTTGTGCCATGGGCCTTGACATGGCCAATCCCTGTTGCTAACATTCATCCAAACGACCTTCGAGATTCGCACCATCGATTGTCCCTGGGCAGACAGGGGAGGGAGAGCGCAACGTTCTCTCTCCTTGGAGATACTAAGAACAGGAGGCAGAGCATGGTCTAAACCGGTAGGTGCGTTCGCTTCGTGTGGGTGCGTTCGCTTCGTGCAAAAACGGATCAGAGGAGGCCGGGAATGAAGAGGAGAGGGGCAGTATTAGCGTGCCTGGCAGCCGCCTTGATAGCGATACCTGTCATGGCGGCCCTGCCGCAGGGCAATTCAAAACAGACAGAAGTCTTATATCCCGTCGCGACGGCCGTAACGCCTGCGCTACGGACGCTTCCGCCGGAAACCTGTAAGATGCAAGCGCCGGAGGCGCACCGCGTCATCCCCAACCGGGCCGTCACCAAGGACATGGCTCCTTCATCTAAGCCGACGGCACAAAAGGACGCCCTCGTGAGGCAGACGGCGCCGGCGGCCCCGATGCCAAGCCCGCTGTTGAACATGGACGGCATCTCGAACCTTGACGGTGTTGCTCCGCCGGACACCGAGGGAGATATTGGGCCCAACCACTATGTACAGTGGATAAATGTGCATATCCAGGGGTGGACCATCGACAGGTCGGCGTGGACGGCCACCACCGCCTTCGGACCCATAGCGGGAAACACGCTCTGGGCGCCGCTTGGCGGTTCGTGTGCGAGCAACAACTGGGGCGACCCCGTCGTCCTGTGGGACCGGTTCCGCAACCGCTGGGTGATCAGCCAGTTCGACCTTGGCCCGGGCTCGAGCGGCAGCGGTCCGTACAAGGTCGCCATCGCCGTCTCACAGACGGACGATCCTTCGGGCGCATGGAACCTCTACTGCTACGACTACAGCGCGACGATCATGAACGACTACCCCAAGTTCGGCGTCTGGCCGG
>CAZDOY010000035.1:3467-31353 GCA_964507185.1 uncultured Thermoanaerobaculia bacterium | reverse complement strand
GACTACCAGGGTATCTAATCCTGTTTGCTACCCACGCTTTCGCGTCTCAGCGTCAATCACGGTCCAGAGAGCCGCCTTCGCCACCGGTGTTCTTCCCGATATCTACGCATTTCACCGCTACACCGGGAATTCCGCTCTCCCATCCCGCATTCAAGCGAGGCAGTTTCGAAAGCAATTCCCCGGTTGAGCCGAGGGCTTTCACTTCCGACTTGCCAAGCCGCCTACACGCGCTTTACGCCCAGTAATTCCGAACAACGCTTGCCCCCTACGTTTTACCGCGGCTGCTGGCACGTAGTTGGCCGGGGCTTCCTCTGTCGGTACTGTCACAACTTCGTGGTATTAGCACGAAGCTGCTTCTTCCCAACTCACAGGGCTTTACGACCCGAAGGCCTTCATCGCCCACGCGGCGTCGCTGGGTCAGGCTTGCGCCCATTGCCCAAAATTCCTCACTGCTGCCTCCCGTAGGAGTCTGGCCCGTGTCTCAGTGCCAGTGTGGCCGGCCACCCTCTCAGGCCGGCTACCCATCGCAGGCTTGGTGAGCCATTACCTCGCCAACAACCTAATGGGGCGCGAGCTCCTCCTCAAGCGATAGCTTGCAAGCAGAGGCCACCTTTGCCGGCCGGGACCTGGGTCCCTACCGGGTTATGCGGTATTAGCGTTCCTTTCGGAACGTTATCCCCCGCTCGAGGGCAGATTACTCACGTGTTACTCACCCGTGCGCCACTCTACTCGTCCCCCGAAGGGAACTTTCGCGTTCGACTTGCATGTGTTAAGCACGCCGCCAGCGTTCGTTCTGAGCCAGGATCAAACTCTCCAGTTAGTTTAGAGAGTTGTCCAAAAAATGTTCGGATTCGATCGTAGACTTTTTAAAGTCCCGCACGATTTTCGTCTTTCGCCACCTAGTTTTCAAAGAGCCGTCGCCTTGCCCGTTTTCTTGTGGGCGGCAATTAATTATTATAGGATCTTTTGCTCGGCGTGTCAACCCCTCAACCCTTCCGGCAGGAGTCTTCGCCGCTGACCGCGATCCTCAGTGTTCCCGGCCAGCAACGACAGATAATACACTTCCACCCGGGGCCTGTCAAGCCCTTTTTGAGCTTTTTTCCCAACTGTTTTGTCCCTTCTCCTAACCCTCTGATTTCTAAGCCCGTCCATCTGCGGCCCGCCGGCTCTCCCGCCCGATGGGGGGGCCGTCTTGACGGGGAGCAACGCACCTCCCTATATTCACTTCTGATAGGACAGGGGGATTGAGAAATGTATCAGAAGGTGAAAATACAAGGACTGCTTCTCGATCCCATTACGGAGCGGCCGATCCTGGTGCTCAAGGAAGACGAGGCGAGCAGGATACTTCCTATCTGGATCGGGACGTCGGAGGCGAATGCCATCGCACTGCAGCTCGAGAACATCAAGGTCCCAAGACCCATGACACACGATCTGCTCTGCGGCATTCTCAGCAAAGTGAACAGTCCCCTGAAGGAGGTCCGCATATGCGACCTCAGGGACAACACGTACTTTGCCGACATCATCCTCTCTTATGATGGGGGCGAACTCCACGTGGACTCCAGGCCCTCGGACGCCATTGCCCTCGCGGTCAGGACCGGAGTCCCCATATTTGTAGAGGACAGCATATTTCAGAAGAGCGCCGAGGCAGAGGACTTCAACGAGAACCTGCGGCAATGGCTTCAAAAGCTCTCTCCGGATGAGCTTGGCCGATACGAGATGTAGCCGCGGGCCTAGGACGAGGGGATCTTTCAAGTAGCAAGGGGGAATGCTCTTTATGGGTGCCGTAAAACCGGAAAGCCCATGCGCACTCATGTGTGCCGTATGTTATCGCGAGGAGCCGGACTTAGATAAGGTTCATGCCGTCCTGAAGGACGACTTCGGTCCCGTTGCCATGACACGGCCCCCCTTCAAGTTCGACCACACCGCCTACTACCGCGAAGAAATGGGCGCGCCCCTGTACAAACAGCTGTTAGTATTCGAAGAACTGGTCCCGCCGGGCTTCCTTGCTGATATCAAACTGTTGACCAACGACCGGGAGCAGTCCTTTGCGCACAACGGGCGGAGACGAATCAACATCGACCCGGGCTACATTGCACCGGCGAGGGTCGTCCTCGCATCCACGAAGGACTTCGCGCATCGGATCTACCTCTCCAAGGGCATATACGGTGAAGTCACGCTCGTATACCGGAACGGACGGTTCGAAAGTCTGCCGTGGACCTATCCGGATTTCCGTGAAGATCGAACGAGAGAGTTCCTCGGCGCTGCGAGAAAGTGGTACATGGACAAGGTGGCCGGGAATTCCGGGAAAAGGAGGTAAGAGATGGCATTTATGGGCGGATCGGCATACAGCATGGCCAATTCACTCATGGAGGGCTACATCATGCCTTCACCGCTTAACCTCAAGCGCCTCACCCTGGACGAGATCAGGACATTGCAGTTCGAGGTAGAAAAACTCCTCCGGGACCAGCGGGGTATCGTCCCCGATCAGATGGACACCCTCGCCCTCCAGAAGCGCAACCAGCGCCTCCTCAAGCTGTCCCAGGCCCACACCGTGATCAACAACACGTTGGCGCTGAAGGCACGCGGGCGGGCATAAACCGACCAGCCCCAGGGCGTGTAGTGCCCTGCATCCCCCCTGCCCTCACGCAGGAAGGCCTCTGGCCGGGGACCGCCCGTCCCCCGGACCCCCTAGGCCATGTGGTCGCTGCTCTTGCGTCAGGGTACCAGGAAGATTCGCTCCCACGTCGCGCAGAAGCGCTCCCCTCGGGAGGCCTCAGCCGGCCCCCCGCGGCGGGCGCCATGGGCGCCCTGCATCCCCCCTGCCCTCGCGAGAGAGGGCCTCTGGCCGGGGGACCTGCCCGTCCCCCGGACCCCCCAGACCATGTGGTCGCTGCTCTTGCGTCAGGGTACCAGGAAGATTCGCTCCCACATGAGCCGTGGATTTACGTTGCGGACGAGATGGGCTGGGGCCTCGCTCAGCCTTTCGCCCATGGCTTGCAGTCCCTCGATCCCCCGAGCCTTTACGATATCGCTGAGATCCTCTCTGAGACCCTGGTGCACGAGCGGTGCTTCCCCATGCGCAACCCTGAGAGCGTCGCGCAGAAGTCCCATGACCAGCGCGAGAGCGTCCTTCGGATCGGTCTTGGCGAATGCATCCAGCCCCGGCGCAAGGTCCGCATACGCCTTTATCGAAAGGCCGCCCGAAAGCAGGGCCACTGCGGTCCTTATCTGCGTCTCGTTCTCCGAGGCGTCGAGAGACAGGAGCCTGGCCGGTGATCCCGCAGCCATGCCCAGAGCGAGGTCGAGATCCTCGAATTGCAGGCTCCGACGAGCGATGAAGCTCTCCATGTCTTTCCTGCGCAGGGGGTGCAGGGCAACCTCGTGGCACCTCGACCTCACGGTGGGGAGGAGCCCCACGGGATTGGCGGTGACCAGGAAGAAGTTCACGTACCAGGGAGGCTCTTCCAGGGACTTGAGAAGGGCGTTCTGGGCATTCTTGTTGAGCGCGTCGGCCGGGTCGATGATGAACACGAGCCGCCGCCCCTCGTAAGGGGGCAGGTCCATGGGGTGGATGATGTCCTCCCTGACCTGGTCGATCACGATCTGTGTCTTTTGCTTCCCCCCCTCGATCGCGCACGTGATATTTCTCACGTCCGGATGCAGGTCCCTGGCGACCTTCTGACAGGGTCCGCACACGCCGCACGCACCCGGGCCGCCCGACGTGCACTCGAGGGCGGCTGCCGCCATCACCGCAAGGGTGTGTTTTCCTGTTCCCTGAGGCCCCGTAAGCAGGACAGCCTGCGGCAGGACCTCCCTGGCCAGAGCCTTGGAAACATAGGCCACCTGAGCGGAGTGCCCCGCCAGCTCGTCGAAGCGGACCGGCCGCGGCGGCTTTTCCTCGATACTTTCTTCCCGCTCCCTTGCCCTTCTCTTCGCCATCCTCTGTCAATCCTCGTCCGGCACACCGAAGACCGGGGACCGGGGCCGACGGCGGAACGCCCGTCAGCTCTTTTGAACATAACCCGTCTGCCGTCCGTCAGGCCTGCGGTTGCTGCTCTTCCTTGTCTGACGCGCGGGCCGCCGCAATGCTCGCCTGCTGGGCCATACTCCCCGCAAGGTCCCTGAAGGCCTTGGCCACGGACGACGTCGGAGCCGCAAGCACCACCGGCCGCCCGCCGTCCCCCGCCATGCGCACGGAGGGATCGAGAGGTATTTCGCCAAGGAAGGGGACGCCGGTCTCGCGGGCCGTGCGCTCGCCCCCTCCGCGCGAGAAAATATCGGAGACACCCTGGCAATGGGGGCACACGAACCAGGACATGTTTTCCACGATTCCAAGAACGGGGACCTTGACCTTCTGGAACATGGCCAGCCCCTTTCGCGCATCGATGAGGGCCACCTCGTTCGGGGTCGTAACGATGACCACGCCCGACAGCGGAACCTTCTGGGTGAGGGTCAACTGAGCGTCGCCCGTGCCCGGGGGCAGGTCGACGATCATGTAGTCCAGCTCGGGCCAGGCGACGTCCTTCAACAGTTGCTCGAGGGCCTTCATGACCATGGGCCCGCGCCATATGACAGGCGTGTCCGGATCGAGGAGAAAGGCCAGGGACATGACCTCGATTCCGTGTGTCTTGACGGGGTACATCTTCTGCTCCGCCTCGTCGACCTTTGGGCGTTCGGTGACGCCAAGCATGAGCCCCATCGACGGGCCGTAGATATCCGCGTCGAGCAGGCCGACCCTCGCCCCGGTCTCGGCCAGAGCCGCGGCCAGGTTCGCGGCCACCGTGGATTTTCCGACGCCGCCCTTGCCCGAGGCTACCGCGATGACGTTCTTGACCTGGGGAAGAAGGTTCTCGATCAGGGGCGCCCTGGCGCCTTGGACCACCTGGGCGTCCATGATCACGTTCAGGGCCTTGACCTGGGGAAGGGCCTCCCGGACGGCGGCCTCCGCCTGCGTCTTGAATCGCTCCCGCACGGGGCACGCGGGCGTGGTCAAGACGATACGGAATGAGACCGCATCGCCCTCGATCTTGACGTCCTGCACAAACCCCAACGTAACGATATCTTTGTGAAAATCAGGGTCCTCGACCTTCTTAAGGGCTTCGAGAACCTGCGATTCGGTTATGGCGCCCATGGCTCACTGTCCTTTCTTTTATGATGACGAGGGAGGAGGCGCCGCCGGAAAGAACCGGTCAACACCCCGCAGGCTTGCGCCGCACGTCCCTCCCTCGTTCCGTTTTTCCTCGCCTTGCCGCTGCAGGCCCGCCGAACTGCGACGGAGTCCGAGGCGGTGGGCAGGCAGCCGACCTGCCTGCCTTGCCGGTCCGAACCGGCCGTGACAACAAAATGGCCCCCTTATTGCCCCAGTGAACGCGTCGTGCTTCCCACGATCTTCAGCGCCAGCATCTTTGCCTTCTCGTAGTCGCCCTTGAGAAGAAAGCCCAGGATCTCGGGGGTCGTGAGTTGCGTCGCCACTTTTTCGCGGAAAGCCTCATCGGCCATCTCATTGAAAATCAGGGTACGCAATTCGTTGACCAGCTTCAAAAAATCCGCCATGAACCCCTCGCTGTGGCGGAGAAAGTCCTCCACCACTCCGCGCTCCCACGGCTTCGTGGCCGCCGAGGCCCAGGCCGCGAGCGAGAGGTGCTGGCCCGGCATCCACATGGGAAAGGCGAGCGTGCAGGCAGAAGGATCCGACTCGTCCCAGACCGGGACGCCGCTGCCCTCAAGATCCTGCATCCCCCTGCTGCGCCAGTCCGCCGGACATGACGCCCCGATAAGAACAAGCGAGGCCTGCCGCAGGGCGGGGGCGGGCGGAGCGTGCGTCACGACCCTCACGCCGGGGAGTCCCGAATAGTCCGGGCCGCCGTCCGGATCGTGGACCTCGACGGGCCACCCGACCCGGCTCAGGTTCTGCAGAACGGCGGCGAATCCCCGCCCCTTTCCCAGCACCCTCGCGGGTCTGCCGGCAGGCGGCTTCAGAAGCACGGGGATCATCATCTTACATGTCCCCCGGGATACTCTCGGCGAGGTGAGCGTAGAGGGGGAAGCGCGCACAGAGCGCCTCGACCTCCTGCTTGATGCGCTCCAGCGCGCCCCCGTCGTCCTTCTTGCGAAGCGCCTCGTCCATCCAGCCCGCGATGAGCACCATCTCCGCTTCCTTCATGCCCCTCGTGGTGATGGCGGGAGTACCGACCCTGATTCCCGAAGCGACGAATGGCTTCTGGGTATCGAAGGGGATTGTGTTCTTGTTGACGGTCATGCCCGCCTTCTCGAGCACGGCTTCCGCTTCCTTGCCCGTGATGCCCTGCGAGAAGACATCCACGAGGAACAGGTGATTGTCCGTGCCGCCCGACACGATGCGCCAGCCTTTCTCCAACAGGGCGCTCGCCATGGCTCCGGCGTTGGCGACCACCTGCCGCGAATAGACCTTGAATTCAGGCCCGGCGGCCTCTTTCAGGGCCACGGCCTTCGCGGCAATGATGTGGACGAGCGGTCCCCCCTGGATCCCGGGGAACACCGTCCGATCGAGGTCCTTTGCAAACTGTTCCCTGCATAGGATGAGCCCGGCCCTTGGACCGCGAAGAGTCTTGTGGGTTGTGGTCGTCACGAAGTGCGCGTAGGGGACGGGCGATGGGTGCACGCCCGCCGCCACGAGCCCGGCGATATGGGCCATGTCGACCATCACCAGCACACCGTGGCGGTTCGCCATGTCCCAGATCCGCGGGAAGTCGATAAAGCGGGGGTAGGCGCTCGCCCCGACGACGACGAGTTTCGGGTGGTGCTCCGCCATGAGGCCTTCGAGCGCCTCGTAGTCTATGGTCTCCGTGTCGCGCTTCACCCCGTACGGAATGAAATCGTAGAGCTTGCCCGAAAAGGACAACGGGTGGCCGTGGGTCAAGTGCCCGCCGTGGCTGAGGTCCATGCCGAGCACCTTGTCGCCCGGCTTGAGGACCGTCATGTAGACCCCCATGTTCGCCTGCGACCCGGAGTGGGGCTGGACGTTGGCGTGCTCGGCGCCGAAGAGGGCTTTCGCCCGATCACGGGCCAGGGATTCCACCGTGTCGGTATGGATGCAGCCCCCGTAGTAACGCTTGCCCGGATAGCCCTCCGCGTACTTGTTGGTGAACACGGATCCACAGGCCTCCAGGACCGCTTCGGAGACGAAATTCTCGCTCGCGATCATCTCCAGGTGATCGCTCTGCCGGCGGATTTCGCCCGCCAGTGCCTCGCCTACCTCGGGATCAGCACTCCAGATATTCTCTATGCGCATGGTTGATTCCCCTTTCACCTTTCGCGGCCGCCGGCCGGCTGAATCTCCTCCAGCTTGTCCAGACGCCTCTGATGCCGCCCTCCCTCGAAGGCCGTGGACATCCAGGTTTTGACGACCTCCTCGGCCAGGGCCTTTCCCATCAAGCGCCCCGGCAGACAGAGAACGTTGGCATCGTTGTGCAGACGGGAGTACTTGGCCAGATAGAGATCCGTGCAGAGAACGGCCCTGATGCCGCGGAACCGGTTGGCCGCCATGCTCATCCCCACCCCGGACCCGCACACCAGTACCGCCCGGTCGGCCTCGCCCGACAGGACCCTGCGACAGGCCGCCGACGCGAAGTCGGGATAGTCGACCGATTCGTCCGAATACGTGCCGACGTCCGTCACTTCGCAACCAAGGCTTTCCAGAACGGGCTTTACGAACTCCTTGAGTTCCCAACCGGCATGGTCTGATCCTACGGCCAGCTTCATCGTTCACCCCCAGACATTGAAGGATACCAGCGCCCCGGCCAAAAAAAAAGCCGGGCCATGGATGCGGAGTCCGGATCGAAAGGCTTGAAAGTGCGCAATCGGGGGAAGGAGAAAAAAGGGCCGCGGAGAGGGAGGGCGCGCCTCCCTCTCCGGGGAGAAGAAGGAAGCTATCTGGTTGTTCTTGCCCTAGGTGTGGAGTGCATTCCCTTCTTCGAATGCCGCACGTGCGTTTCGTGCCTGGTGTGTTGCTTCATGGCCACGTGCTTGGTGGTCTTGCTGCGCTTGGCGGCGGGCCGCCCCTCATGGGTCCTGGGTTTGACCTTGGCGTTCGACGTCCTTGCTGTGTGATGCTTTCGGACGGCGCTCTTCTTCACCGTCCTGGTCGCAGGTGCATGCTCTTTCACCGATGTCTTGCCCTGGACGCCGGCAGCCAGCAAACCCACACTCATGAGTCCGGCCAATGCAATTACTAGGAACCTCTTCATGTGAGGCATCCTCCTTCAGACTCTTTGCAAGCAATCGGCGTGCCATCGCTCCGTACCGGCCGTACTGCTATAAATATTATTGCACTTATCTTACGCCTCGCTTCCTTTCCCCCGCGCCGGTTGCGACAATCCGGCACGGTCATCCAGGCCGCGAGGGCCAGAATGGCACGGCCCATTTAGCCGGCAGGGCCGGCTCTTCCCCGGCCGCCCTCGGCCTGCTCCGCACGTGAGAAGACCTTTCACCGTGCTATACTTACAATCTGCATTTCGAATACGCGACAATGGGCCGTTCATCGGAGGTTGGACGATGTCATCTTCAAAAGATCATGAGAAAACACGGAGCCAGTGGGAAGAGGGTACCCTGGGGCCCCATACCGATAAGCACCCCGAACGGGAGGTGGAATTCTCTACCGTGTCCTCCCTCCCTATCGACAGGCTGTACGGCCCGGAGGACCTTCGGGACACCGACTTCGACCGCGACATAGGATGGCCCGGGGAGTACCCCTACACGCGGGGCGTACAACCCACCATGTACCGTGGCCGGCTTTGGACCATGCGCATGTTTGCGGGTATGGGAACGGCGGAGGACACAAATTCGCGTTTCAAATACCTGCTCGGTCAGGGCCAGACCGGCCTGTCGACGGCATTCGACCTGCCCACGCTCATGGGCAGGGACTCGGACGACGCGCTGGCCGAAGGCGAGGTGGGCAAGGAAGGCGTGGCCGTGTCGACGCTCAAAGACATGGAAATCCTCTTCGACGGCATTCCGCTGGGCGAGGTCTCCACGTCCATGACCATCAACGCCCCCGCAGCCGTGGTCTATGCCATGTACCTGGCGGTGGCCGAGAAGCAGGGCGTCCCCTTGAACAAACTCAGGGGCACCATCCAGAACGACATCTTCAAGGAATACATCGCCCAGAAGGAGTGGATATACCCGCCCGAGCCTTCTGTCCGGCTCATCGTCGACACGATGGAGTTCTCGGCCGAGAAGGTGCCCCAGTGGAACACCATCTCCATCAGCGGCTACCACATCCGCGAGGCGGGCGCCACGGCCGTCCAGGAACTCGCCTTCACGCTGGCAGACGGCATCGGATACATACAGGCCGGACTCGAACGGGGAATGCCGGTCGACATGTTCGCGCCGCGCCTCTCCTATTTCTTCAACAGCCACAACGACTTTTTCGAAGAGATCGCCAAACTGCGGGCGGCCCGCCGCATATGGGCGCGCGAGCTCAGGGAGCGTTTCGGAGCCCAGGACCCCAAGTCCTGGATGCTCAGAACCCACGTTCAGACGGCCGGTTGTTCCCTCACGGCCCAGCAGCCCATGAACAACATCGTCCGGGTTGCAATCCAGGCGCTCGCGGCCGTTCTGGGCGGATGCCAGAGCCTCCACACGGATTCCATGGACGAAACGCTGTGCCTGCCGTCGGAACAGGCCGTCACCGTGGCGCTGAGGACCCAGCAGATCATCGCCGAGGAAAGCGGTGCCGCCAATACCATCGATCCCCTGGCGGGCTCTTACTTCGTCGAGTCGCTCACGAACGAGGTAGAAAAGCAGGCCCTCGCCTATATCCGGAAGATCGACGAGATGGGCGGCATCATCAAGGCCATCGAGGCGGGCTTCCCCCAGCGAGAGATCGCCGAAGCGTCCTACAAATACCAGAAGCAGGTGGAATCCGGTGCCAAGACCATCGTGGGTTTGAACAAGTACGTGATGGAGGAGGAGGTTCCCATCCCGCTCCTGAAGATCCCGCCCTCGGTCGAAGAGACCCAGCTCAAGCGCCTGGCGGAGGTCAAGCGGACCCGTGACGGGAAGGCCGTAGCATCGGCGCTTCGCAACCTCACGGCCAAGGCCCGCATCAAGGATGAGAACCTCATGCCGGCAATCCTGGACTGTGTCCGCGCCTATTGCACGCTCCAGGAGACAGGGGACGCCATGAAAGAGGTTTTCGGAGAGTACCAGGAGAACAGCGTCCTGTAGACTCCCGCGGACCGGGCGGAGCGGGCGTGACGCCCACCTCCGTCCCCTTGATCGGCGGGCGCCTGCGGAAGGTCGCGTCGGGGACGAGGCAATGGAAACGGTACTTTGCATCCTTTTGGGATTGGGGCTGGCCGCGGCCTGCGGGTTCAGGGTCTTCATCCCCCCGCTGGTCATGAGCGTTGCGGCCCTCGCCGGTCACCTCACGCTTGCGCCGGGCTTCCGGTGGATCGGGACCTGGCCGGCGCTCCTCGCGTTCGGCACGGCGGCCGCCCTCGAAGTCGGGGCCTATTATTTTCCCTGGCTGGACAACCTCCTGGACGCCATCGCATCCCCCACCGCCGTCGTAGCCGGCATTATGGTCAGCGCCTCGGTCATGACGGACATGAGCCCCCTTCTGAAATGGACGCTCGCCGTCATCGCCGGCGGCGGCGCGGCCGGCATGGTCCAGGCGATAACGGTGAAGACCCGGGCGCTGTCGTCCCTGTTCACGCTGGGCAGCGGCAATCACGTCGTCTCGACGACGGAATCCGCGGGGGCGGCGGCCGCGGCGGGCATCAGCATCGTCTTTCCCGCCTTCGCCGTGTTGGTCCTGGGATTGGCCGCATTCATCGGTTTCATGCTGTTCTTCAGGAGATCCCGCGGCCGGCCCGTGCGCCACGAAACGTGAGGGCAACGGGAGTCGCGTCCGCCCGGGGCTTTCCCTTTCCGCCTCGTGGGTTATAATACGTCGTCTTAGGAGAGACCATGCCTGGAAAGAGGTTGAGACTGCTGATCGGTAAAGTGGGACTGGACGGACACGACAGGGGCGCCAAGATCATCGCGAGGGCCCTTCGGGACGCGGGGTACGAAGTGGTATACACCGGCCTGCATCAGACCCCCGAGCAGGTCGTGGCCACGGCTCTTCAAGAGGACGTGGACGCCATCGGCCTCTCCATCCTCTCCGGCGCGCACAACACCCTGTTTCCCAAGGTCATCAGGCTCCTCAAGGAAAAAGACGCGGCCGATATCGTCGTCTTCGGCGGCGGGATCGTGCCCGATGAAGACATCCCCGGACTCATCGAGGCGGGCGTCTCGAAGATCTTCACGCCCGGCACCTCGACGGTAGACGTCGTCCGCTTCCTCAAGGAGGAGGTGGAACCCCGGCGCGCGCCCGCGGGCGTCTGATCGCCCCGGAAAACAAGAAGAAAGGCCGCTCGTTTCGAGCGGCCTTTCTTTTTCTGCGCCGGTCACGGGACCAGATGTTTTTTCGGGCGAGGACGCGGAACCCGTCAGCCGGCCTTCTCCACGAAGCTCTCGAACATGAGACACCGCCCCGAGGTATCGTCCAGGTCCGCATAGATTCCCGCCAGTCTCAAGTCTTGCTTCGCAACGTTCAGCGGCCTCGACATCCCCGTCAGCAGACGGTCCAGCGAATCGCTGAACGTCATGCCGATGACCGAGGCGTAGGGCCCCGTCATGCCGGCGTCGGTGAGGTATCCCGTACCTTGCGGCAGGATCTCGCCGTCCGCCGTGGGGACGTGCGTGTGGCTGCCGACGACGACGCTCGCGCGGCCGTCCAGGTAAAAGCCCATGGCCCGTTTCTCGCTCGTGGCCTCCGCGTGCATATCCACGAGCACGCACTTCTCCGTCGGAGGAATCCGGGCCAGGAGTTCGTCCACCTTTCTGAAGGGGCAGTCGATGGGCGGCATGAGGATCTTGCCCTGGAGGTTGATCACCCAGAGGGCGCGACCGTCCTGCAGGGGCATCCTGCAGAGCCCCTTACCGGGAAGCCCCGGCGGGAAGTTAGCCGGCCGCAGGAGGCGTTCTTCATCTTCTATGAAGCCCAGCACTTCCTTCTTGTCCCAGATGTGGTTGCCCGTGGTGATGACGTCTGCGCCAAGCTCGTAGAGCTCATCCACGGTCTTTCGGGTCAGGCCGAACCCCCCGGCGGCGTTTTCGCCGTTGGCTACGACCACGTCGGCTCGATATCGGTCTACGAGACCGGGCAGGAGTTTCTTGACGGCCGCCCTGCCGGGCCGCCCGACGATGTCACCGATAAATAGGATTCGCATGCATGCCTCTGGTGTCAGTGTCGTTCCTGCGGAGAAGACGCTGAACGGCGCCTTCTCCGCTCAGGTGGCAAAACCGACGTGCCGTGTCTCGCGAACGACCTGTACCTTTATCTGGCCCGTGAACCTGACCTCCCGTTCGATGCGCTCCGAGATGTCCTTGGCGAGCCAGAGCGTGTAGTCGTCATCCACGATTTCCGATTCGACGAGGACGAGCAACTCTCGCCCGGCCTTCATGGCGTAGACGTTGCGCACGCCCTTGAAGCCCTTGACCAGCTGTTCCAGCGCCTCCATGTGCTCGGCGTAGCGTTCAAGCCCCTGCTTGTGCACGCCGGGTGCCGTCAATGCCAGGTTTTCGGAGGCCTCCAGGATGTGGGCCTCGGGAAGCGTGGAGGGATGGTCGGGGTGGAGATGTGCGATGGCGGCCACGACCGCCGGGGCCTCGCCGAAGCGCTTCGCGGTCTGGGCGGCGAGGAGGGTGGGGTGCATGTCGTCGACGCGCTCTTCGATGTGCCCGATCTCGTGCAGTATGCCGGCCCGCTTCACGGTTTCGACGTTGAGGTTCACGGCCTGGGCCAGGTACAGCGCAATCTTCGCGGTTTCGATGCTGTGCTCTAGAAGATTCTGTCCGTGCCCCATGCGCAGTCGCATCCGTCCGACGAGCTGTACGAGGTGTTCGTGCATGGTGGGGATGCCGAGGTGGAAGAGCGCGTCCCGCCCGTAGTTGAGAATGGTCTCGTCGAACTGCTCGCGACATTTCTCGTAGAACTCCTCGATGCGAGCCGGATGTATCCTGCCGTCTTCCACGAGCTTTTCCAGGGTGACCCGCGCAAGTTCCCTCCGCGTGGGGTTGTGGCTGGCCAGCATGATGATCTCGGGCGTGTCGTCGACGATGACGTCCACCCCCGTGACGCGCTCGAACGTGCGAATGTTCCGGCCTTCCCGGCCGATGATGCGCCCCTTCATCTCCTCGTTCGGCAGGCGGACGACGGCGACCGCCCCCTCGAGCGAGAGAAACGGCACGATCTTCTCGATGGCCTGCGTGGTGATGATGCGCGCGAGGCTCTTGGCCCTGTCGCGGGCGTTTTCTTCTATTTTCTTGATGATCCGCGTGGCTTCCTTGCGCGCGTCGTACTCGAGCTGCCGGAGCAGTTCGGCCTTCGCATCCGCCGTGGACAGGCCCGCGATCTCCTCCAGCTTGGCCCGCTGGCCCTTGAGCAGGGTCTCGGCCTCGTGTTTCTCCTTGTCTACGAACTCCTCCCGCTGCGCGAGTTTCTTCTCTCGAGCGTCGAGATCGGCCTCCCTTTCCTTGAGTTGGCCCTGAGCTTTGTCCAGGTGGTTCTCTCTGGACGTGAGTTCGGATTCGAGCTTCGAAAGGTCCCGTCGCTTGTTTTTCCAATCCCTCTCGGCCTGCTGGTCCTTGGCGAGAAGGCGCTCCTGGGCGACCACTTCCGCGTCGGCCCGGATCTTCTCCGCTTCCCGCTCCGCCCGGGTGACGATCATCGCCGCTTCGGACTGGGCCTGCCGCACGCCGCTCCGGCGTTGCAGGGCCACGATTCCAACGACGATGCCCGCACCCAGCAGAAAAGCCAGGATGGCAACCACTGCTGTTATCAAGAATGCCTCCCCTTGTCAGGACAAAAGGGGGATCAGGGCCAACCGGTCAACGCAGCGCTTTGTCCAGCACATCCGCCACCTGCCGTGACGCGCTCTCCACCGCGGCCGCCGTGCTGCTCTGCAGGTCCTCCTGCGACAACAGACGGTCGGCGAGGTTGAGCGCGGCGAGGATGGCTATTTTCGTCACGTCGTTCAACCGCGTTTCCTTCTGGATCCGCGCCATGGTTTCATCCACCATCTCGCCGACCCTTTGCGCCCATTCATACGAACCGTGCACCCGGACCTGGTAGGTCTGGCCGAGGATATCCAGTTCGACGAGGTGATCCCCATCAGAGCTCATGGCTACACCTGCTCGAACTCCTTGAGGAGTTCGTCAACGAGGGACTTCAGCTCCTGCCGTTCCTCCCCGTAGCGCTCGATATACTCTCGAAGCTGATCGGCTTCTTCTCGTGCGGTCGCCAGTTCCTCCGTCAGCCGGCGGTTGGCTTCGCGCGTTTCTTTGAGCACTCTCGAAACTTCCTGCGCCTTCTCCTTGAGCTGCGCGAGCAACTCCCGGGAAAGGGTTTTGTCATCCCCATCGAAAAGCATTTGTCGATCTCCTAACGCAAGGCCGCCCCGAAGACGCCCTGCAGCGCGTCCGCAACCCTTCCGGGCACGGGCGCTATATCTTCATCGGACAAGGTCCGTTCCATGGACTGAAAGACGAGTGAAAAGGTCATGGACTGTTTTCCCTCGGGGATGCCCTCCCCGGCATAGCACCCCACCAGGTGCACGTCGGTGAGGTCCGCGAGATCGAGCCCCTTCAGGCAGTCCACGACCCTTCCCCAGGTTACGGAAGTGTCCACCAGGAAGGAAAAATCCCTCACGACGGACGGATACCTGGACACCGGGCTGAAGGAGGGTTCTCGGGACACGGCATCCAGTCCGTCGAGCTCTATCTCGGCCGCGTTCACCGAACCGCTCTTGAGTCCGGCGGCTTCCAGGTATTCAGGGGCCAGGCTGCCCAACCGGCCTACCGTCCGTCCGGCCACTCCGACGGCGAGCCCGAGCCCGTCGGCAAAGGGCGGCAGGCTCTCGGGAACGAATGCCGGCTGCAGTCCCGCTCGACGCAAACCGGCTTCGACCCTGCCCTTCAGGTGCAAGAGCCCGTAAGCCGGCGGATCCCCCCATCGTTCGGGCGGATCATCCGCGTAGGTCACGACGGCAAGCCTCCGGCTTTCCCGCGCCGCCCCCTCCATCGACGGAAGGTAGACCCGGCCGATTTCGAACAGCGACAGCCGGCGGATGCCGTGGGCCCTGTTCCTGGCCACCGCGGCGGCAATGGGTCCGAGAAGGGACGTTCTCATCACGGAGGCCGCAGGTGTGAGCGGATTCGCCAATTTCATGGGCTCTTCAACCCCGAACGCCGATTCGAGTTCGGGGTCCGTCATGCTCATGTGGATGACTTCCGAACAGCCCGCGGCCGTGAAGGCGTCGCGGAGCCCCTCCTCGAGAACCTGCTCGGCCGGCCTGCCCCCGACGGGGTCTATTCTGTCGGGAAGCACGGCCGTGAGGCCCTCGAGGCCGTGGATTCGGACGACCTCTTCTATGAGGTCCGCCTCCCGGCTCACGTCGACGCGAAAGGACGGCGGGCTGACGAGCCACGAGCCTTTACCGTTCGCCTCCATCCCGAAGCCCAGGGCACTCAGGATCTCCTCGCACCGTTCCGCAGGGATATCCATCCCTATGAGGCTGACAAGCCTCGCGTGACGAAGGACAATGGCCCCGTCATGCGGCCGGTCGGCCCGGGCGTCGACTACGCCGGAGGCCAGTTCTCCGCCCGCGAGGTCCAGTATCAGCTTCGCGGCGCGGTCGAGCGCCGCCGCCGGACCTTCAGGATCCACGCCTCGTTCAAAACGATGGGACGCATCCGTATGCAGGTTCGTCCTCTTGCTCGTTCGGCGTATGTTGACGGGGTCGAATACGGCCCCTTCCAACAGGACGTCCTTCGTTTCAAAGGTAACACCCGTGTCTTCACCGCCCATGACACCCGCGAGCGCCACCGGGCGCCGGGCGTCGGCAATGACGAGCCGTTCGGCATCGAGGACCCGCTCGACCCCGTCCAGAGTGGTGATCTTTTCCCCGGGCGCCGCGCGTCTGACGACGATTCGGCGCTCCGCAAGCCTGTCCATGTCGAAGGCGTGAAGGGGATGGCCGAGTTCAAGCAGCACATAGTTCGTCACGTCTACGACCACGTTGATGGGCCTCAGGCCGCACTGGTCGAGCCGGCGTTTCAGCCAGTCCGGGCTTTCGCCGACCTTCACGCCCGTGATCACCCTCGCCATGTAGCGGCGGCAAAGATCCGGAGCTTCCACGCTGACCGAGGTGAGATCGCCGACCGGCGGACCCGATCCCTCGCAGGCCGTGTCCGGGGGCTTCAGCGACTTCCCGAAGAGGACGGAAGCCTCTCTCGCAAGGCCGTAGATGTTCATGCAGTCGGGCCTGTTGACCGTGATCCCGAAGTCGAAGACCTTCTCACCGCCGGCCTCGTCCCACCCCTCGACTTCCGAACCCGAGGCTGTAAAGGCTTCGGCCACGGCGGCTTCGTCCGCCGGCAACTCCGTGTACTCCGCGATCCACGAAACGGGAAATTTCATGCTGTCCTCAAAACTGCTCTAGAAAACGGATGTCGTTCTCGTAGAAGTGCCGGATGTGATCGATCCCGTACTTCAACATGGCGATGCGGTCGATGCCCAGGCCGAAGGCGAACCCCGTGTAGATTTCCGGGTCGATGCCCACGAAGCCGAAGACCGCGGGATCGACCATGCCGCACCCGCCGACTTCCAGCCAGCCGGTGCGCTTGCACACGGGGCATCCCGAGCCCCCGCACAGGACGCAGCTCAGATCGGTCTCGGCGGAGGGTTCGGTGAAGGGGAAGTACGAGGGCCGGAAACGGACGTCCACGTCGCGCTTGAAAAGCCGGCTGTAAAAATGGACGAGCGTCCCCTTGAGGTGGGCCATGGTAATGCCCTCGTCCACGACGAGGCCCTCGACCTGGAAAAACATCGGCGAGTGGCTCACGTCGTCGTCCCTGCGAAAAACGCGACCTGGCGCAATGATCTTGATCGGCGGCTTCCTCTCTTCCATCGTTCGGATCTGAACGGGAGAGGTCTGCGTCCGAAGGAGCGTGTTCTCATCGACGTAGAAGGTATCCTGGATATCGCGCGACGGATGGTCCTCCGGCGTATTCAGGGCCTCGAAGTTGTGGTAGGCGTCCTCAAGCTCGGGACCCATGGCCACCGCGTAGCCCATTGAGATGAAGATGTCTTCGATCTCCCGCCGAACGCGCGTGATGGGGTGCAGAGAACCCGTCTCGGGCCCCAGGCCCGGCAGGGTCACGTCGACGGGCGGGGGCGCGTTCCGGGCCGTCCTTATCCGCTTGAGAGCCTCGCCCAGGCCCTCTTCCAGTTCCCTCTTGAGGTCGTTGACCGCTTGGCCGAAAGCGGGGCGTTCGGACGGGTCCACGGTCTTGATCGAAGCCATGAGATCCTGGAGGATTCCGCGCTTCTTTCCAAGAAAACGGCCCTTGACCTCGAGGACCTCCGATTCCGAGCCGGCCGCGGCGATGGCCGTGGAGAAGGCCTGTCGAATTTCATCGAACCGCTCCCGCTGCATACACTTCTCCCTTACAAACTGAAAAGTATACACAATAAGAGGTTATTACACAAACAGAGGCATTTGCCCCATGCCTGTTCCGCTCGATGCCGGGACCAGCGAAAACGGCGAAAGGGGCGGCCTGAAGCCGCCCCTTATTGGACTCTGCCTTAACGTCGTACCGGACCCGGGTCAGGGCCGGGGATTACCGGGTGCATCCGGCGCGGGACCGGGACCGGGGCCCTGGCCGCGACCGGGTCCCATACCGCGACCCATACCGGGCTTCATGCCCATGCAACCCTTGCCGTCGCGCATCCGGCGATGCATCCGGTCGCCTCTCATGCCCCGGCGCTCCATGAAGTGGTCCTTGACCATGTTCCACTGCTCCGGGGTCAGGATTTTCTTGACGGCCAGCATGTGCGCGAAGCGCTCCTTCATCATTTTGGCCCGGATCGCCGTGATCTGGTCCACGAGGCTGTCCAGGGCGGCCTGGCTCGGATTGTCCTTGGACAGTTCGCGCTTCAGGTCCAGCATCTTGAGCTGCATGTCGTGGCGAATGTCGATCATGCGCGTCTGGTGCTGAAACTTGAGGTCCTTCATCTGGGTCTGCTGCTGGGTTGTCAGGCCGAGCTTCTCGACCATTTTGCGATTCCGGAGCGGACTCTGGGCCAGGACGGTCAGACCCATCCCCAGTAACGCGGCCATTAAACCGAATTTTGCGATGCGCTTCATCAGTCGCCTCCTTTCGTCATCAGACCCTACTGACAGGGGAGGAAGCGGTTTGGTTTAGTCCGGTGCGGGCCGCGAGAGAAAAGAACGGCCGAGAACAACCGGGGGCGGCTTCCTCTGCCGCCCCCGCCCAAACACACCTTTATCCGGTTCGCCCCGCCGGTCAGTCGTCCTCGACCTGGTTCTGGAGGTAGTTGGCGATGCCCATCTGCTCGATCTGGTCGCGCTGCTCCTCGGCCCAGTCCACGTGCCCTTCCTCGTCCTTCAGTATTTTCTGGAGGAGGTCCCGGGTCCCGTTGTCGCCCGCTTCGACGGCCACCTTGATGGCCGCGTTGTACTGCTTGACGGCGTCCACCTCGGCCTCGTAATCGTTGAGCACGATATCCTTCACCGTTTTGCCGATCTTCATGGCATTGAGCTTGGAAACGGTGGGGGAACCTTCCAGGAAGAGAATCCGCTGAATGAGCCACTCGGCGTGGTGCATTTCGTCGTAGGCCTGTTTTTCGATACCCTTGTGCAGTTTGCCGTAGCCCCAGCTCTCGCACATCTCCGAGTGCACCATGTACTGGTTGATGGCCGTAAGTTCCTCGGCCAGCCTGTCATTGAGGACCTTGATTACTTTCGCGCTACCTTTCATTGTATCCTCCTTGTCCTTTATCTATCGTCTTAATTGTATCTGTCAGCCTACACGATGTGCAAGGCGGCGCCGGGTCCCGTCGCGCGCCCGAATGCGCCTGCCGGGGAGTCGATGCTATGATGTGGAGGTTAATGCGCAACTCGCCGATCGTGCGCAAAGGGGATCCTCTTATGTATTCACTGACGGTAGCCACCATCGTCATATTCCTTCTCATCATTTTAAACGGCGTGCTCGCCATGTCCGAGATGGCCATCGTGTCGTCCCGGAAGAGCCGCCTCCAGCAGTGGGCGAACCTGGGCGACAAGAAGGCCCTCCAGGCGCTGGGCCTGGCGGATGCGCCCGGTCACTTTCTGTCCACCGTCCAGGTGGGTATCACCCTCGTGGGCATCCTGACGGGCGCCTTCGGGGGCGCAACGATGGCCGACAAACTGGCGACCTGGCTGGCGCGATTCCCGGTTATCGCGCCCTACCGCCACGTCCTGGCCCTCGGCCTTGTCGTCATCGGAATCACCTATTTCTCGCTGATCATCGGCGAATTGGCGCCCAAGCGCCTCGCACTGGTGAAGCCCGAGCGCGTCAGCCGCATCGTGGCGGGACCGATGGGGTTCTTCGCCAGGGTCGCATATCCCGTCGTCTGGACCTTGAGCGCCTCGACAGACGGCATCCTTCACCTGTTCGGGATCAAGCACGTCCAGCGGTCGCCGGTCTCGGAGGAAGAGCTCAAGATCATCCTGGAGCAGGGCACCGAGGCCGGCATGTTCGAGGCCGTCGAGCGGGACATGATGAACAGCGTGCTGCGCCTGGGCAACAGGAAAGCGGCGGACATCATGACCCCCCGGGGCGAACTCACATGGCTCAACCTCGAAGACCCGCCCGAATCCGTCCGGCGGACCCTCGGCGACAGCATCCACAACCGGCTGCCCGTTGGACGCGGCAGCCTCGACAACGTGATCGGGGTGGTCCAAGCCAAGGATATTCTTCTGAGGATGCTGCACGGCCAGCCCCTGGACCTCAAAGCGCTCATCAAGCCGCCGCTCTTCGTCCCGGAAAGCACGCCCGCGCTCAAGCTGCTCGAACTCATTAAGGTCTACCCCGTCCATATGGCGCTGGTCGTGGACGAGTACGGCGCCCTCCAGGGCATCGTTTCGCTCAACGACATCCTCGAGGCCATCGTGGGCGACATCCCCATGCCCGGGGAACCCGTCGACCTGGAGGCCGTCCAGCGCGAAGACGGCTCCTGGCTCCTGGACGGCCTGTTGCCCGTGGACGAACTCAAGGACATCCTGCACATCCACAAACTGCCCGGCGAGGACAGGGGCTACTTCCACACGCTCGGCGGCTTCGTCATGATGCAGATCGGGCGCATCCCCGTGACGGCGGACCATTTCGAGTGGCAGGGCCTGCGCTTCGAGATCGTGGACATGGACGGCCACCGGGTCGACAAGGTCCTGGTTTCGGCGGTCCCGCAGGACGCGTCCGGCCGGCAGGACTGATCCCAGCCCCGCACGACAGGAGGAATCCCGCATGGGCAGGATCGACGAGATCATACGCGCCCTGAATCTCGAGCCCCATCCCTCCGAAGGCGGCTATTTCGCCGAGATCTACCGGTCCGCGGACACCCTCGAGGGCAGAGCCCTTCCGCCCCGTTACGACGGCCCTCGGTCGCTCGCCACGGCCATCTACTACCTCCTCACGCCGGATACCTTCTCGTCCATGCACAGGCTCACCTCCGACGAGATGTTCCACTTCTACGCCGGCGATCCCGTCGAGATGCTGAACCTGAAACCTGAAGGGTCCGGCGAGGTGGTCGTACTGGGCCCCGACGTTCTGGCCGGCATGCGCCCCCAGCACCTCGTGCCCAGGGACGTCTGGCAGGGCTGCCGGCTCGCCCCCGGCGGCGAATTTGCCCTCCTTGGCACCACCGTTTCGCCCGGCTTCGAGTACGCCGACTACGAGGCCGGCGACCGCGACGCCCTCTGCCGGGCCTACCCCGACTTCGCGGAGCGCATCCGGGCGCTCACGCGATGAAGAGGCCGTGGTTTTCACAGTGAGACGGTGAAGCGGCGAGGCCTGCGATTTGGGATCGGGATTGGGGATTTAGAGAACGGCTCGGGACGGACCTTCGAAGAACGGCCGGGATGCCTTCGTAGCGGCCTTTGCCCGCAAAGCCCGAAGCAGCCTACGACGCCTCTACCCTTTACCCCCTGGCCGCGCCGACAGGCGCAATCACTTGATTGCTTGATCACTGCGCCTCCAGGCGCACCAACTACTTGATCACAGAGCGAAGCCGCGACTGCCAGCAACTACCGCTTCTTCACCTTCACCCGCTGGGACCACGTAGTCGTGCCGTCCATGCGCAGGGCCGCGACCTTCAGGAAGAGAACCCGGCGATGAATGCTCTTTGGGTACGGGAAGTTGAGCGCATAGAGGTGGTTGTCGCCCTGCGGGACCGTGGAGGTTGAATCTACGGGCCGGAAGTTTCTGTGCTTGTGTCCGGAAGCGTAGACCGTGTAAGAGGCGACACCCGTTTCCACGTTGCTGCGCCAGGACACCTTCACCACTCCATGGTGAAGAGACGCGTTGAACGACGCGAAGACGCCCGCAGGCGTGGGACCGGCAAACGCAGTGGCCGCACCCACAAAGTCCGTCCGTGTAGGAAATGTGGCCGTTCCGGGCGTCCAGTTGTCGAAGAGCACGTCAAGCGCCACATAGGTCGTCGCCGGCGCGCTGCTGGGAATGTAAACGGTCAACGTTCCCGGATCGCTGCCGGACGATCCCCAGCTGACGTACCCCGTCCTGGCCGGATTCGTCCCGCCGGCCGCAAGAACCCAGTTGGCGTTGGAAATGCCGTAGCCCGTTGCATTCGCCGTCGGTGCGGCCGCACCGTTCCAGTAGTAGACCGCGATTCCGGTGATGAGGTTGCTCCCGGGGTCCGTGTCGTAATATCCCTCGAGATTGGAAAGCGGCGTCCAACTCACCGTGTAGTCCTTCCCGTTGGCGTCGTTCGGCGCCCGCGTCCCTGCGATCACGTTCGGAATGCTCACCGAACACGGTGCGTTCCCCGTCCCAGTGCACCCGCCCGCATTCGACGACCCGTTGGTGATAGCATCGAAATCATACTGGCCCACCGACGGCCCCGTAGACATGATCAGGAACCGGGCCGATCCGCCGTTGACGTCCGAATAGAGCACCGCCGTGCGGGCGCCTGAAGAAGGGGGTGCTCCCACCACACCCGCCGTACTCCAGTTGGTGTAAACCCGATAACCCGTAGAATAGGCAGAAGCCAGGGAACCCTGACTGATGGTCCCGCTGTCGGCCCCCGCTGCGTTGCCGACCTGCCAGAACTTCGCCAGGACGCTGGAACCCAGCGCCCCGCTGGTGTTCGTCAGGTTCTGCTGCCACCCCGTGTCGGCGTTCGCGATGAGCTGTCCCCAGTTGTTGACCAGGGCATTCGCATCGACGGAGCCAAGGCCCGTGGACTGATCGTACCCGGTGCCGCAGCTGAAGCCGGCCTGCCCGGGCACGGAGTTGTCCAGGGTCGTCACGTCGTGGAAAACCACCGGAGTGCCGTTGGTGTATTGGGCCTTGCCGAGCTGGTAGAAGCGGAAGTTGGCGTTGCCCTGCCTCTGGCCCGTCTTCTGAACCACGAGGGCCATGAGACCGGCGAACGCTGGCGATGAGGCCGAGGTGCCGCCGACGATGCTGACGCTGCCACTCGTCGTCGTCGTCTGAACCATGTAGCCGTCGTGTTGGGCAGCGGTCAGGGACACGTCCGGAACGTGGCGTTGCCCGTCGGTCGGCACACCCGGAGCCGCCTGCCAGAAGGGCTTTGCATAGAGGGTGGAAACACCGCCACCCGTCGACCAAAGCGCGGACCCGCCAGATACGGTGCCGCTCTCGTTCCACGCTTCCTCAGGGATGTAGGACTTCGCCGAGCTGAAATCCGCCGCGTTGGTCGTATTCCAATAGGCCGTTGGATTGGAAGAGTCCAGGAACTCGTTCCCGCCAACGCACACGTTGTAAGGCGTTGAGGAAAGGCCTGAGACCGCCTGACCGGTTGAACATGTGCTGGTCGATGGGGAACTGCACCCGCAACACCCAGCGTCTCCCGAGGAGACGAAGGCCGTGATGCCTTGTGCCGCTGCCTGTAACCAGAGGTTGTTGTAGAAGGCATTACCCCCAGAGCCAAGCGACGATTCGCACAGACCAAAGCTGGTGCTCATCACAGGGGCCAGGTTGTTATTCACGACATACTGAGCTGACAGGGCCACACCGTCGCTAGCTCCACTCTGGGAGATGACGAAGTTGATCGTGGCGTTCTTGGCGACGGCCCCCGACCACTCGACATCAAGCTCGGCCTCCGTATCCTCTCCTGATCCGATATCGCCAGGGTCGGTTCCATTCACCGTGACCGTGGGTGGATTGTAGGGCAGGGAGAAAAGGCTCCGAAAGAGGTTCACGATGGTGAGGAAGTTGGTTGGGTGCGTCCTTCCCACGATGGCGATGGTGACGCCCGTGCCATCGATGGCGGGGCTCGCGTTGTAAAGGGGCTTCACATTGTAGATGGTCGCGAAGTCCCCTGGCGCGAGGTAGTGGTTGCCGTTGTTAGTGAAGTCCGGCTGAGGTCCTTGGAGCGTCACCTGGACAGGAGGCGTGTGCATCGGCTGCAGCGGGTGGTTGTTCAGCGAGACGATGCCGGCGACCACCCCGGCCAATTCACTGGGAATCCGCGGGGCTGTGGCGTTGGCGTAGTAGAACTTCTCGCCCACGAGGTAGTTGTGGATCTCCGTATGGAAGGCCCGCTCCACGTCCGCCACCGTACCCGAGAAGTTGATCCACATGCGTCCCTTGGCCACCTCGTCGATGGTAAAACCCTGCGACTGCAGCCACTTCGAAATCCTGTCAAGGGCCTCGCAGGATGGGCCGAAGCGCATACCGAACTCCTCCGGTGTGAGCCAGCGGTGATAGTTGGGGGACGAGGGATCCTGCTGCTCAGCGAGGAGTTGATCCAGCGCCTCCTGCTGGGCGGGGCTCCGTTTGAGCGTCAGGATGATGTGCTTCAAGGGAAGCTTCGGATTCGCCCGACCGAAATCGTTCTCGGAACGTGCGAAAAATGGTACATTATGCTCTTGGCCCAGCACAGGTTGTGCACCGCTTTCGGCCTTCGGAGGAATTGCTTCCGGAACCGCGCTACCAAGGCTTACGGCCCCAAGGCCCTCTCCGCCACCGCGGGCCGGGGGCGACTGTGCCCACAAGCCGGTGAAGACTCCCGCCACCAAGACCACCGTGAGCCCTGCCCAAGCAAAACGCCTCGCATTTTTCCCTGCCGCCATTGCGCACTCCTGTCTGTCGCCGTATCATCCAAACGCCTGCTGTTCCGCCAGCATCCGCGGTTGAGACAGCGGGCCGATTCCTCAATCGTTGTGGAGAGTCGGTTTGCCGTCAGGCTCAGCGTCCGGACTCCAAGCCTGAATGCGGCTCGAAACGATCCCTTGACAGCCTTTCGCGGTGAAAGCTCGCTTCCTTTTCGCAATGTATCAGAGTGGTATACGGGGCCGCCACCTCTGATACTATCATGCGCCGAAGCCCCACTCTGCGAGATCTTCGGCGAAATCTTATGAAGAGAGCTTATCTTGTTCATGCTGCCCGTCGCGTCATGGGCGCCACCTCTGTGTCTTTATTATATCACGCTGTGTGTAAATCAGATCATAATGCATCCTGGAATGGCAAGAAAAGACGGAGGAATTCTTTCTCCCTTTTGCAGGGATACGGCTCGATCAGACTCCGTTTCCGGAATGGCGGTAGGATTTACCAGGGCAACGTCTCGCGACGCGAAAGGATACGAACATGAAAAACGGAGATTCCGACAAGACGACTTACTCCTTTCTTCCCGTGACGCCGGAGACATGGGGCGACTTCGAGGCGCTGTTCGGGCCGCGGGGGGCGTGCGCGGGGTGCTGGTGCATGTGGTGGCGGCTGACGCGCAAAGAGTTCAATGCCGGCAAAGGCTGCAAAAACAGAGCCGCCATGAAGGCGTTCGTGGACGGCGGCCACGTGCCGGGGCTCCTCGCCTTCGACGGCGGCACGCCCGTGGGCTGGTGCTCCGTGGCCCCCCGCGAGTTTTTCCCCCGCATCCTCGCGTCCCGCACGCTCAAGCCCATCGACGATCTGCCCGTCTGGTCCGTCGTCTGCTTCTTCATCCACAAGGACTATCGTCGAAAAGGCGTCGCCCTCGCCCTACTCGGCGCCGCCGCCGACTATGCCCGCAGCCGCGGTGCCACCCTTCTCGAGGGCTACCCAAACGTCGACCCGCCCGAGGATCTGCCCCCCGCATTCCTCTACACCGGCACCGTCACCCTCTTCACCCGTGCCGGCTTCAAAAAGGCCGCCCAGCAAGGAAAGAGCCGGGTGATTGTGCGCAGGAAGCTGGAGTGATTTTCCAGTGAGGCAGTGAGGGGGAGTTTGGGATTGCGGATTTTAAGTACGGCTGCAGACGGGTCTTCGAAGGCCGGACCGGGATTCGGCGGCAGACTTACAAGCAAATGAGGGCATTGTTCTCAGGTCAAAATACTGAACCTGAAGATCTGCCCCCACTTTCGCGTGATTGTGACTGCGCAAGCGCGGGTGTCTTTTGTTGTATTGCCCCTGGGCTGCGATATAGAATTTTCTCGTTCCGGGTACCTAGAAAGCCTGCTTAAAAAAGGGGGGCATCATGAATCCACCTTCAAGAGCGTGCGTTGCAGCCGTGGCCCTTGCTCTGGCCCTTATGCTTTCCGCGGTTCCGACCTACCCAGCCGGCCATGGTCCCCATGAGGGGCAACCGCCGAAGGAGTCCGCCGCCGCTCGACACGCGGCGGGGGAAAAACAAGGTGTCAATTTGGAGGACCTTGACAGGAGCGTCAGCCCCTGCAAGGACTTCTACCGGTTTGCAGACGGCGGCTGGCTGGCCAACCACCCGCTCCCTCCGGACGAGCCCATATGGGGTTCTTTCGAACAGCTTAGAAAGAAGACCGGCCTGGAGTTGCGAGAGATTCTTGAACAGGCGAAGGCGGACAAGAAGGCGGCGAAAGGGAGCGAGGTCCAAAAGCTCGGCGACTTTTATGCCAGCGGAATGGACATGAAAGCGCGAGACGCCGAGGGGTTGCGTCCCCTTGCACCCGAACTCGCCCGGATCGATGCCATGAAGGACATGAAGGATCTTCAAGCCGAAATCGCGCACTTGCAGAGAATCGGCGTAGATCCTCTTTTCTGGTTTACGTCGGAACCGGACCTCAAGCATAGCGAGAAGGTCATCGGGTTACTGATGATGGGCAGTCTGGGACTTCCCAGTCGGGACTACTACCTCAGGCACGACAGGGCCTCCAAGACTATTCGTAAGGCATATCGGTCTCACGTGCAGAAGATGTTCGAGCTGCTCGGCGACTCGGCCGTCACGGCCGAAACGGAGAGCACAACCGTTCTTGCAATGGAGAAGATCCTGGCAAAGGCTTCTTCCAGCCATGGCTCTGGTCCCGGGGCGTTCTATCACGTGATGAACCGCAGACAATTGGCCGACTTGACGCCGCACTTTGACTGGAAGGCGTATTTCGAGCACCTGAAGCATCCGGAATTGGAGAAGGTCAATGTCGCTCAACCAGTCTTTTTCAAGGCCATGGACAAGGAGTTGGCGAGGGTCCCCCTAGCCGGCTGGCGCACCTATCTTCGCTGGCGCCTCCTATTATCGGTTTCGCGCTACTTGAGCACGCCTTTCGTCAAAGAATCTCTCGGATTCCGCTATAAAGAAATCGAAGGCATGGCGACGCTACCGCCGCTATGGCGCCAGGTCATCCATGCCGAAAACGACGCACTGGGATTTCCGCTGGGCAAGCTCTACGTCAAGAAGTACTTTCACCCGGCGGCCAAGGCAAAGGCCGAGGCCATTCTGCACAACGTGCGGGCGGCGCTGAGGGAGGACCTCCAGACCCTGAGCTGGATGAGCCCCGCAACGCGCAAGGCCGCCCTCGCAAAGCTCGGTATGATGGTAGAGAAAATCGGGTATCCCGAGACCTGGCCCGATTATGCGGGACTCAAGATCGATCGCGGGCCTTATGTTTTGAACGTACTGCGTGCAAGGGCCTTCGAACTGCAGCGAGAGTTGAACAGAATCGGCAAGCCCGCCGACAGGAGCCGATGGTCCGATACGCCCCAAACCGTGAACGCGCGATACATTCCATCCATGAATGCGATCTTCTTTCCCGCGGCCATCCTGCAGCCCCCCTTTTTCGATCCCCGGGCGGACGCCGCATCGAACTACGGCGCAGTGGGCGCGGTGATGGGGCACGAAATCACCCACGCGTTCGATCCGAATGGAAGCCGATTCGACGGCAGGGGCGATCTGAAGAACTGGTGGACGAAGAGGGACAGGAAGGCCTTCGAAAAACAGGTCCGGCGCGTCATTCGCCAGTTCTCAAAGTATAGGATTGAAGGGGGGCTGCGCGTGAACGGGGAACTCGTCGCCGCGGAAAGCGTTGCAGACCTCGGAGGCCTCACCCTCGCCTACAAAGCCTTCGAAAAGACAATGCAGAAGAGGCCTCGCCCAAAGGTCATCGACGGCTTCACACCGGAGCAACGCTTCTTCCTCGCCTTCGCGCGGATCTTTGCCGCAAAAACAAGGCCGGGCTATGCGCGCATGCTCGTTTTGACGGATCCACACGCTCCCCCCCGCTTCCGCGTTGACGGAACGCTCGCCGACATGCCCGCGTTCGCGAAGGCCTGGGGCTGCGGCCACGGCCCCATGGACCGACGGAGGCCTTGCAAAATCTGGTGACGAAAGCTCGCCGCCTCCCGTACGGATGCGGGTTGTCTTCTCCTTGGCCTTTTGCCTTTAGGCCTTAGCCCTTCCAGCGGCTCGATCACTGCGCCGCCAGGCGCGGTGGTCGGCGGTCGGCCGTCGGTCGGCTGTCCTCGAAGGGCTGCACACGTCCTACTCCCCTAATCACCTACTCCCCTACTCACGGTACAGCCCGATACGGCGCGG
>CAZDOY010000035.1:0-3367 GCA_964507185.1 uncultured Thermoanaerobaculia bacterium | reverse complement strand
CCTACTCCCCTAATCACCTACTCCCCTACTCACGGTACAGCCCGATACGGCGCGGGGATCCAGCGGTAGCCCTTCT
Source organism: uncultured Thermoanaerobaculia bacterium (assembly GCA_964507185.1). Taxonomy (GTDB): domain Bacteria; phylum Acidobacteriota; class UBA4820; order UBA4820; family DSQY01; genus CAVRTJ01. The sequence continues at coordinate 3,291 of CAZDOY010000035.1, read as the reverse complement.
TCGTGGCGCGGACGTGGCCCAGGCCGGGGAAGGAAATGTGGGCGCCGCCCACCAGGAAGCCTTCCTTGGCCGCCTCCGCCATCAGCTTGAGGCGCGTCTTGGCGGCCTGTGCGGGATCGGAGTCGTATTGGATGGTGATCTCCGGATGCGGGAACTGCGCCTCGGCGCAGTGGACGATGTCCCCCCAGATCAGCAGGCGCTTCCCCTGACTCTCCACCATGTAGGCCGTGTGGCCCGGCGTGTGGCCGTGGGCCGGGACCGCGCGGATGCCGGGGAAGAGCCGGGCCGCACCCTCGAAGGTCTTCACCCTGTCCGCCTTGATGTAGGGGTCCATTCTGGCGTGCTGTTGCTGGCCGATCTTCTTCCTCTCGTCCGCCGTGTACTTATCCCCGGTGGGGTTCAGCCAGTACGCAAGTTCGTGCTTGTTCACGTAGACCGTGGCGTTGGGAAACACGCGGCGTCCGTCGGCCGTGAGGCCCCCGTCGTGGTCGCCGTGCATGTGGGTGAGCAGGACGGCGTCGACCTGCTCAGGGCGGTAGCCGGCCGCTTCCAGGTTCGAAAGCATGTGGCCGGTCGTCGCGCCCGGCGACCGGTCGCCGGTGCCCGTGTCCACCAGGACGAGCTGCTTGCCCGTATTGATGAGAAAGGCGTTGACGGAGGTCCACATGGGCAGGCTCTCGTGGTCCCGCGCCAGGATCTCGTGCACCAGTTCCGGCTTGCTCATGATCTTGGCCATGTCGCCCTTGAACCCGCCGTCGTTCAGCGCGGTGATCTCGAAATCTCCGAGCATCATCCGGTAGTAGCCCGGCGCCTGCGTCTTCACCTGTGCCGGCGCGGAGTGCTGCTTTTCAGCGCTTTTCGCCGTCTGCGCCTGCGGCGAAGCCGCCAGGCAGCCCAGCCCCAATCCCAGCGACACCGCTGCCAATAATGCAAGAGACAGTTTCTTCCTCAACATCGCACATCACTCCTCTTAAAATCCGTCCTGCGCACGGATTTTAGCAGGCTTCTTCGAAGCTGTATTTAGGAAACCGATAACTGGTCTGAAGAAACCTGAAGCTTCTATCCATTTTTCGATTCTATCCCTTCCAGCAGGTATAAGGCCCGCAGTCGGGGGGATATTCCGCAAGGAACAGAGGCGATTGGGGAATTGGGATTTGGGACATAAAGACGAGAAGGAAGTGAGGAAGGCGCTGCCTTTCAAAGGCTAAAGTCTAAGGCCGAAGGGCTAGAGTAAAGATCAGGGACGGCCCGGGGCGCGCCTTCGGAGCCCGGCCCGGTATGCGACATCAGGCCTACAAATAGATGAGAGAGGCGTTCTCAGCCCTTCACACTAAACCTAAAGAACCCGCGTCTGCCCCACAGCTTCTACTCTTCTCCGAGCGCTTCGAGATCGGCGAGGTCTCTTTTTCGCCCCGTGGCCTTCTTGTTGGCGATGAACTGCTCGCGTCCGATATAGAAGACAGGGACATCGCCATATTCTGCAGCTACCCGGTTGGACCAGGCACCCTCCCAGAGAACGCCCGTCAGGGACGTTACGAGGTCGACCCGGACGGGCGGGACACCAAGCTGAACGACCGAACCCTCTTTCTGGAAATCTTCCGCAGCCAGGCCGACAGAGCCAAACCCATATTCGCTCAGAGCATCCATAACCCTGGCGGCATTTTTGGGCGAATTGTGGACGAATACGTCCAGGTCCCCCGTAAAACGAGGCGCGCCGTGAAAGGCCAGGGCATAACCGCCCACCAGCATGTACTCAACGTGATGCTTGTTGAACAACTCGAGCAGTTCTTTGAAGTCTGACTGAATCTCCATACCGTTGCCTTCTCAAGAAATCCACTGCGGCCACCCTCTCCGCGGGAGGCCGGCTCAGCCAGTAAGCCAAGTCCCTCTTTATGGAAGAACGGTCCGTAAGGGTCGTCTTTCTCACAACCTTCTTCATCATCTTTTTTCCCTGCCCTGCTGAGGACCACCGCTGTCGAAGCGGTCTTTCCGCTTGAACGATCTCCGGATGCTCATACGTTTCCCCGACTCCTGTACGGGTAGTATATTCTTCCCCGGATAGGCCGATCAAGCTTGCATTTCGTCGTTCCAGACGTTGAGCGTGCCGACGTCCTGCCCGGGGAGCAGTTGAACCACACAGAACCGGTGGCCGCTCGGCGCCTCCATCACCCACCAGTATTCGATCTTCTCGACGCGTTTGGCGCCGAGGCGCTCGAGCCGCTCGACCTCCGCCTCGAGGTCGTCGGTCTTGATGTCCAGGTGGACGCGGCTCGGGTGATCCACGGACTGGACCTCGATGTACGGTTCGCCGGGCGGCGTGTCGAGGGGGATGAAGTCCCCCTCGCCGGGATCGGGCGAGGCGCCGATCGAGTAACCAAGTGCCCGGCTCCAGAAGCGGGCCTCTCTTTCGAGGTCGTCGGTGTTGCAATCGATGATCAATCCCCCCAGGCGACTGCGGTGCATGGTCGTCCTCCTCCCATTAAGCGCGGTCTGTGGCGCGCGGCCCGACGCATTTCCCGGCCTCGAGGGAACCCGGCCTGCTGAAGAGGGACGTTCAGCATTCGCCCGGTATTCCTACGACCTTGCTGCGGCGTTCCGATAATATCGTGTCACGCCACACGCCGTGGTGCATGGCGATCTTCTCGCGCAGCCCGACTTTGCGGAAACCGCACGATTCCTGCAACTTGAGACTTTCCTTATTCTCGGGAAACGTGCTGGAGTAAAGCGTCCAAATGCCGTTCTTTTCGGACGAAGCAATGACCTCCTGGAGCAATCGCCTGCCGACTCCACGTCCGCGGCATTGCACCGCGACATAGACGCTTACCTCCGCCACACCGGCGTAGCACGCCCTGGCGGACGCCGGAGACAATGCCGCCCACCCGACCACACCGACCTCATCGCACGCTACCAGGCGACTATGCCGGTGGTGCGACGCATGCCACCATTCCCACGTGGGAATGCCCGTCTCGAAGCTCGCTTGGCCCGTGGCCAGGCCGTCCTCGTAAATTTCACAAACGGACGGCCAGTCTGCCTCGATCATCGGGCGTATCGTCGGCTCCATCTTGGATTCTCTTTCTGAAAAGTGGTCTAATAGCGTCTTCCTAAGACCGATGGACCTCAATATCGCTCCATGAGACCTCGTCGTTAAAGTAACATGAATCCCGCGCCCCATGCCTCACCGGCGTCCGCTGCACAGCGGGTGGAGCCACCACCCAGAGATTGGGACATCGGGGGTGCGGATTTCAAAGACGGCAATGAAGCAGCGATGGGGCGGACTCCCTAGGGCGAAGG
>CAZDOY010000034.1:23572-31479 GCA_964507185.1 uncultured Thermoanaerobaculia bacterium | reverse complement strand
CCCTAATTCGCCGCTACCCCGGCGCACTCTTCACCGCGTCGGTCGTGGCCACCTATGCCTACGGTCATTTCATCTATTCTAGAGACTGGCGTGCTGCCAGCCAAGAAGGCGGATTCTCGGCCTTTTCGTCCATCAGCCCATTCGTGCTTCGCAACGACATGATCGTAGTCTGCGTCCTGCTTATCCTTTCGACCCTGGCCCTTTTGCCTTTTATCCAGTCGCTGGAAAGGATTTCAAGGATTTCTGCCCTGGAACTGCCCAAACATGCCCTTCTCTTTATGAATGCTTACGTGGGCTTCTGCGTATTCATGGTCATTATGCATTTCGTTTCATTCAATTGGCAGCTCGCACAATACCGCGCCGCCTACCCAGCCTCCCAGACCCTGACCTACCTCAGCTGGTCCAGCCAATTGGGATTTATCGCTTTGCCCGTTTTCATCGTCTGCACGGCACTCACGCTCCATCTCAAGTCCTATGGCTTTCATCACGACGGTCTGTTTGCGCTAATCTGGGCGATATTCGCAATCGCGCTCCGGTTCGATGGGGCGGCTTACGGCGATGTCTGGCTCTTCGGCGCGTTGCTCGTCTTGTGTGCGTTTTCGCTTCAATCGTGGTTCCGCGAACTGCTGGCGTATAAAAGCAAACTCAAGCAGCAGGTCTTACCCTATGAGGATTAGCGGTCGGAAGGACGGCGCAAGAACCGGTGGAAATGGCCAGCGGATCGAGGGTTTATTGCGCTAAATCTTCAAAATGACGGCCGACTTGTACTTGGTGCCCCATTCGACCATGGCGCGGATGAGGGGCTTCAGGTCTTCGCCCATCCCCGTCAGGGCGTAGGTGTAGCGGACGGGGTGGCTCTGGTAGGCCGTCTTGCTGACGATGCCCTCGTTTTCCAGGCGCTTGAGGCGATCGGTCAGGATGTTGGTGGGGATGTTCTCCGGGCTGGCGAGGAAGTCGCCGAACTTTGACGCGCCGAGGAACATGTCCCTCACGACGACCATGGTCCACTTGTCGCCGAGGATATCGAGGGTACAGGCCACCGGACACGAGGAACGCCTCTTCTTAACGCTCATGTAGCAAGTATAGACCGGTCACTTGCAAAATGAAAAAGACGGTGCTAGTTTGATGGTGACTTGTGAAATGCAAGTCACCATCAGAAGGAGAGGTCACGATGAGCGAAACGAAGAAATACACCGCGACGGAACTCGGGCCCATGGGGGCCGTCACGCGCGTCATGCTCAAGGACACCCTAGGACTCACCGGCGCCGAGATTTCGGCCAACCGGCTCCCGGCCGGGAAAGAGATCCCCTTCGCCCACTCCCACAAACGGAACGAGGAGATCTACCTCTTCACGGCGGGCAAGGGTTTGTTCTGGCTCGACGGCACCGTCCTCCCCGTCAAGGAAGGGAGTGCCGTCAGAGTGTCCCCCGCCGCCCTCCGGTGTATCAAGGCGGATGAGGCCGCGCCCCTGTCCTACTTCTGCATCCAGGTGGACGAGGGATCCCTGGTCCAGGCGACGCACGACGACGGCATCCGCTCAGACGTGAAACCCGCCTGGTAAACTGGAACGGTCGGCAGATCGGTCCCGCCGGGAGCGGGACCGATCTGCGGGGCGGCCGGGAAGGGGCGCACCCCGCCCGGGCGAAAGACGATGGAGGATCGGCCGTGAACACCCTGCTGGTTTACTGGCATCCGGAGGAAAAGAGTTTCAACGCGGCGATGCGGGATACGGCCGTCCGCTCCCTGAGCGATGCGGGGCACGCCGTGCGCGTCTCGGACCTGCACGCCATGGGGTTCGATCCCGTCTCGGGCCGGCGCAACTTCACCACCGTCAAGGACGGGACCTACTTCAAGCAGCAGGTGGAGGAGCTGTACGCCGCGGAGGCCGGCGGCTTCTCGCCGGACATAGCCGCCGAGCAGGCGAAGCTCGAATGGTGCGACCTGATGATCTGGCAGTTCCCCCTGTGGTGGTTCGGACTGCCGGCCGCCCTTAAGGGTTGGGTCGACAGGGTCTTCGCGATGGGGAAGGCGTACGGCGGCGGGCGCATCTACGACACCGGGGTCTTTCGCGGCAAGCGCGCCCTGCTTGCGCTGACCACAGGCGGCCCCGAGGAGTCTTATCGCCCCGGCGGCCGCAACGGCGACATCATGGGCATCCTGCGCCCCATCCACCGGGGGATTCTGGCGTTCACGGGATTTTCGGTTCTGGCGCCGCAGATCGTCTACGGACCGGCCCACCTCGACGACTCCGCCCGCAAAGAGGCGCTGGCCGCCTGGTCGGTGCGCCTGGCGGGGCTGGAAAGCGAACGACCCATCGACGTCGGAGAATACTGAGGGGCCGCGGCCCCGATAGTGCAAACCTCCCCCCTCTTCTCCGCTCTGAAAGGCCCGGGACACGGCCCGTCCGGCCCGCCGGCCGGGTCCGGTGGACGGCGGGGCCTCCAGGCTCTAACTTATTGGCATTAAACCAGTTAGAGTTTCGATCGGGCGAAGCCCGAGGGAGGACCCCATGACGTGGAAGAGAGGTTTCGTCGCCGCCGCGAGCGTACTGCTCGCACTGTCGTCCCTGGCCCTATGGGCTCAGGAAAAACCCAAAGTAACGGAGGAAGCCAAGGAGCCCGGGCTGGTCGTGGTCTACATGGACCACGTGAAGCCGTCCATGCTGAAGGCGTACAAAGCGGGCGCCCTGGACATGGTGGCCCTGATGAAGGAGGAGAAGCTCGATGCCCCGGCGTTCGATTTCTGGGGCTTCAAGAGCGAAAACTCCCTGACCTACAGCTACGTCACCCCCGCCAAGAACATGGCCGACCTGGACACCATGTACGAGGCGTGGATGAAGCTGGGCCAGGGACCGGACAAAGCGAAGTGGGCAGAGCTGGAAAAGCGCATGGCCGAGACCCTGGCGTGCATGGACCGGATCATCGCCATGCCGATCGACAAGGCCTCCTACCATCCCAAAGAGCCCAGGCTCAAGCTCGACGAGGCCAGATACCGGTGGTACGACTACTTCTACGTTCAGCCCGGCAAGGAAAAGGCCTTCGTGGACCTCAGCCGGAAGCTGGCCGACGCCGCGGCCAAGGGGGGCTTCGCGGACTCCTGGATGGTCTACTCGGTCATCTTCGGAGAAGAGATGCCGCTCTTCGTGGTCATCTCGGTCGCCAAGAACCCCGGCGATTACGAGACGGAGATGCAAACCTTCAACAAGGCCATAGGGGAAGATGGAATGAAGCTCATGGATGAGATCATGGCAATAACCCGCAAGTACAAAGGCGAAGGCCAGTGGTACGTCCCCGAACTCTCCTACCGTTCGCCCTCCTCAATGGCGGAAAAGCAGGAGATGAAAAAGTAGGCGCGGCAAGCTACCCGCTGTCGCGGCCCGGTCGCGTGGATTGATCCGCGCTCGGTGCAAGCATATACTGGCCCCGAACCTGAAGCCGGTCCGACATCCGGGGAGAGAGCATCCAACGTATTTCGAATTGCCAGTGTGCCGGCGAAGGGCGGGGCCAGGCCGTGCGGACCCGTCCGAGCGCGGCAGGGGGTGAGATCATGCCGTCGTCCAGGAGACAGATGTCGCCGGGTATGCGGTTCCTCTTCTCGCGGGTTTTCCCACTCATTTTCGTGGTAGTCGGCGCGATCGTGATGCTCACTGGGATCCGCGGCCTCCTCAAGGCCCGGGCCAGCGTGAACTGGCCCACGGCCCCCGGCACGGTGCTGGCGTCCTCGGTCGAACGCCACGTCACCAGCGGGAGCAAGGGCACCAGGGTGACCTACCACGCGGGCATCCGCTACGAGTTCAGAGTGAACGGCGCCACCTATGACGGGACGCGCGTTGCTTACGGGGACTACGGCTCCGGCAGTACGTCGCACGCACGGCGCATCGTCAACCGTTACCCGAAGGGGACGCCCGTCACCGTTCACTACATGCCGGGCCATCCGGATGAATGCCTGCTCGAGCCCGGCCTGATGGGACAATCTCTAGTGCTGCCGGGGGCCGGATTGATATTCTTCGTCGTAGGCGTCTTGATGGCCGTGTATCTGCCCCGGTCGATGATGGCGCAGGAGAGTGCCATCCGGACCGCCGAAGAGGGCGGCGGGTACCGCGGGACCTGATTTCTTCCCTTTCCCGCACAAGGGTTTGACTCAACCACGGGGCCGACCTAGACTGGCTTTTGGTCCAGGGGGAGGCGCGCCGGGGCGGTACGCCGTCCGGCGGATCGTCTCATCGAGGTTTCCACCATGTTGAAGATGTTGTCCATCTTCGGGTATGCGCTGATGGCCGGGGGCGCGGTGGGGTTTGTCGTCACCCGGACGATTGTCTCCCCCCTCCCGGCGGTCATCGCCGTGCAGGTCGCCGCGTTCGCCCTCATGGTGTGGGCACGCGTCACGTTCAAGGGCCGGAGTTTCCATCTCAGCGCCGAACCCACTGAGGGCGGACTTGTCACGACGGGGCCCTACCGGTTCATCCGGCACCCGATCTACACGGCGGTCTGTCTCTTCGTCTGGGCCGCGTTCTTCGGGGCGCCGTCACGTATCACGGCGCTCCTCGCGCTGCTGGTCACCGCAGGCTCGCTGGTGCGGATCGGGTGCGAGGAACGCTGCCTCCTCCGCGAGTTCCCCGAGTACACGGCCTACGCCCGCCGGACGAAACGGATGGTCCCTTTCCTTTTTTGAAGATCGGTGGTCTTGCAGCCTGCTGGCGATCGAGTGAAGTGAAGGGCCAAGGCCTAAAGCCAAAAGGCCAAACGGTTAGCGGGCGACCTTCGAAGGCCTACCGCCGGGTCGGAAGCCAGGTAAAGCCACCGTTACGTAACAGGGGAGATATCATGGGCAGTACCTTTAGCCCTTCGGCCTTAGCCTTAGGGAGAAGTTCTTTCCTCATCCCAAACCAAAATCCTAAATTCCCAACTAATTGCCTCCGCCGCGCACCGTCCCTATATTGGATAGGAAACAATGTGACGTAGCGAATTGTTACCAGAAGTGATTACGCAACCGGGTCTTCTCAGCGGATTTCTTCCTGCGCAAGGCAGCGCGGGGCACCGGGGGCGAATCGAGGGAGAAGGGAGACTCGGGCGGTTCTCTCCGGGCTTCAGGCTTCCCCTCAGTCCGAAGGAATCGGATGTCAAAGTAGAGAGGCCTATCATGTACATGCGATTTTTGCCGCTCAAAGTCAGGGAGGACAAGCTCAAGGAACTGGCGCAATGGTACCGGTCGCGGGTTATTCCCGCGCTTCGCGAGACGGGTGGATGTCTCTCGGCGAGGCTTCTCCAGCCGGCCCTCCCGTCCGGGGAGTGCCTGTCCCTGACCCTTTGGGAAGGGCGGGAGGCGCTGGAGGAGCACGAGGACAGCGACCTGTTCGACGACATGATGAACGAAGCGGGCGCGTTTCTCACCCCTACGGGCGAATGGAAGGCCGTACTGTCGGACGAGTCTGGGGTAGGCCTCGAAGTCCCGCTCAAGTCCCCCGAGGCGAAGGCTTACGAAGTGGTGACGAGTACGGGGGCGAACGATGGCGGTCCGGCCTCGCTGCCCCAGCTGCACGTTCGCATCGTGTCGCTGCTCGTCAGGGAAGGGCAAGCGGCCGAGCTTGCCGAACGCTACAGACGGACGATCATCCCGAAGCTCCTGACATTCAAGGGTTGCCTGGCCGCCTACCTGGTCGAGGGCGTGACGCGTCCCAACCAGGCTCTCTCCGTGACGCTCTGGGAGCGGGATGAGGATGCCGTCCGTTACGAACTCAGCGGCGTTTTTGACGATCTGACGGAGCATCTGCGCGGGACCCTGTCCAGCCTGCACATCTGGAGACTGTCTCTCGACACGACCGCCGCGCGGGAGGACGTCGTGGGAGGCGACCTCGACGTTGTGCGGTACGGCGTGATCGCGGGCGAGCGGTTCAAGGCCGAGACGGATTGACATCCCCGTTTTCTCGGCCGGGCTCCGACCGAATCCTTCGCTTTCTTTCCTTCTTCGCCAGCGGCCCGCCGTGCTAGGATACAACGTGGAGGCTAGGTGCATCCGATTTCTCTAGGAGGACCGACCGTGATCCGCATGCGCATCATCACGCCCGACGGAAAGCTCTTGGAACACGAATTGACAGGTGAGGCTCTCGTGATCGGGCGGTCTTCCAAGGCGGACCTGCCCCTGCCCGATCCTTCTCTCTCCCGGGAGCACGCCCGCCTTTTTCAGGAAGACGGACGGTGGTTTGTGGAGGACCTCGGATCGCGCAACGGGACCTATCTGGAGGGACGGCGCCTGGAAGCATCCGCGCCCCTCGGGCCGGGCCAGTCGCTCCGGATGGGCGGGTGCACGGTGGCCATCGAGGAAAAGACCAAGTCGGCGACCAGCGGCGGCGGTATCGTGGACGGGACCATCTTCCGCCCGGCCGAGGAACTCCTGGACCAGAGCCGGTTCGTGCCGACGGAGAGCGAAGCGGCGGGCGACCTGGCGCTCAGGCGATACGCCGAGCGCCTCAAGCTCGTCTTCGACGTCCAGCAGAGCCTTGCCCGGTCCGAGTCCATCGACGAACTGCTGGATCAGATGCTCGCCGGCGTCTTCAATCACCTCAAGCCCGAGCAGGGCGCCGTTTTCCTCAAGACCGCCGGAGGCGAGTTCCGCAGGGCCGCGAGCCGGTCGGCGGTTCCCGGCGGAACGGAGTTCGTCCTTTCCACGAGTCTGATCCGTGAGGTGGCGGGCAAGGGGCTCGCCGCTCTGGCCATCGACGTGCGCACGGACGAGCGTTTCGCCGAGGCCGCCAGCATACTGGGCGCGGGCGTCCGCAGCCTCGTCGCCGCCCCGCTCCTCGGGCCGGAGGGCTCCCTGGGCATGATCGCCCTGAGCTCGAACGCGACGGTTCGAAAATTTACGGAAGAGGACATGGAGCTGCTCGTGTCGCTCGCCTCAGTGGCCGCGCTCCGCCTGCGCAACATCGCTCTCGCCGCGGAGGCCTCCGAGCGCAAGCGGCTCGAGGCCGAGGTGACCCTCGCCCGCCGGATCCAGCTCGCTCTCCTGCCGGACCGCCTCCCCGAGATTGCCGGCTACGAAATGTACGGGGACAGTGTACCTTCGCGCGTCACATCGGGCGACTTCTACAAGGCCGTCGAGCGCCTCGACGGAAAGGAGTGCATCCTCTTCCTGGCGGACGTTTCGGGCAAGGGGCTTCCCGCCGCTCTGGTGACGGGGGCGCTGGAGTCGCTTTCGGCCGGCCCCCTCGAGACGGGTCTCGGCCCCGGCGAGACGTTCAACCGGGTTTCGCGCCGCCTGTACGCGCGGACCACGCCTGAGAAATACGCAACGGCCTTCCTGGCCGTGCTCGACGTCGCCTCGGGCCGGGTGACCTTCGCCAACGCCGGGCACAACCCCCCACTGCTCGTGCGGGCGTCGGGCGAACTGGAATGGCTCGGTGCCACGGGCATGCCGCTCGGTCTGATGCCCGTCGGTGAGTACACCGAGGAGACGGTGACCCTCGAACCGGGCGACCTGCTCACCATCTACACCGACGGGATCACCGAAGCCAATTCGCCGGATGAAGAAGAATTCGGCAAGGACCGGCTCGCCGAGGTTCTTCGCGCGCAAGGGAAGGAGTCCCCCGCCGATGCCGCGGCGGCCCTGGTTCGGGAGCTCGACGCCTTTGCCGCCGGTACGCCCTTCGGCGACGACCGCACCCTGGTCATGATCAAGAGGAAGAAATAGATTTGGGAATTGGGATTTTGGATTTTGGATTTGAAAACGGCGAGGGACGGGCCGTTGTAGCGGCCGGTTCCCACCGGCCGGGCCGCAAGGATGCGGCCACTACGAAGAACGGCAGGCGGAAGGCCCTCCAAGATCGCGACCTGAAGGTCGCTCCTACGGCATTGGCGGTCGGCGGTCCGGTTTTGCCGTCGACGGCCGACGATCGACCATCGACCATCGAC
>CAZDOY010000034.1:0-23472 GCA_964507185.1 uncultured Thermoanaerobaculia bacterium | reverse complement strand
GGTCGGCGGTCCGGTTTTGCCGTCGACGGCCGACGATCGACCATCGACCATCGACATCCAACGCCCCCTCCATCACTGGATCACCGATCACCGCGCCGCCATGCGCATGTGATATATTAGATATCAGTCTCGCGGGGGAAACCGGACGGGACCGGCATGGGGGGTCCATGGCACTTAATACCAAGTCCCTCAGACAGCAGGTCTACGAGCACCTCAAAGCCGAACTCAACCGCGGCGCCCTGGAGGCCGGCCGGCAGCTCGACGTCAACCGCCTCGCGGCGGAACTCGGCACGAGCCGGACGCCCCTCCGCGAGGCTCTCCTGCAGCTCGCCCACGAGGGATTCGTGACCATTCTGCCCCGGCGGGGCGTGGTCGTAAACGGGCTTTCGCTGGAGGAGATCCGCTCGATTTACGAGATCGTCGGGGCTCTGGAGGCCACGGCGGTCCTGTCGGCCACGCCACGCCTGTCCGGGGCGGTCTTCGACGGGATGAAGGTGCACAACGAGGCTATGAAAAAGGCCTTGATCCGTGACGATTTCGAAGCGTACTACGACCACAACCTCGCCTTCCACGACGCCTTTCTCGACCGGTGCGGCAACGCGCGCCTCGTCGAGACGGTGCGCCTCCTCAAGGAGCGGCTCTACGACTTCCCGCGGAGGAAGGGCTTCGTCAAGGCGTGGGAGGAGGCATCCGTCCTGGAACACGACGCGGTGCTCGAGCGGCTGGAGGCGGGCGATGCGCACGGGGCGGCCGACGCCCTGCGGGACGTCCACTGGTCCTTTGCGGTCCAGGAACCCTTCATCAGGCGGTACTACGAGGCCGCGAAGCGCAACGGGCACGACGGCGGCCGCTGTGAGGAGGGACGCGGAGCTTGACCGGAGGCATGGTGCTGAACATCCAGAGGTCCTCGGTCCACGACGGCCCGGGCATCCGGACCACCGTGTTTCTGAAGGGTTGCCCCCTGCGCTGCGCGTGGTGCCACAACCCCGAGAGCCAGGAGGCCGCGCCGCAGCTCATGGTGGCAGGCGAGCGATGCATCCGCTGCGGGGCCTGCGAAGGGGCCTGCCCCACGGGCGCGGCGGGAGGCGTGGGGGCTTGCGAGGCGTGCGGTCTGTGCGCCGAAGCGTGCCCAACCGGGGCCCGGACCGTCGCCGGGACGACGGTGACGGTGCCGGAGATCCTACAGGAAGTCCTCAAGGACCGGGATTTCTACGAGGGCGGTGGCGGCGTCACCTTCTCGGGCGGGGAGCCGCTGGCGCAACCGGATTTCCTGATCGGGTGCCTTGAATCGTGCCGCGCGGAGGGTCTTCACACGGCCCTGGACACGTGCGGCTTCGGCGGACAGGACCTTCTGCTTGAGGCGGCTGCGCTGTCGGACCTGGTCCTCTATGACGTGAAGGCCGTGGACCCGGAGTGTCACCTCCGGTGGACCGGGGTTTCGAACGAGACCATTCTCAACAATCTGGGGGCCCTGGCCCGGGCCCACGACAACATATGGCTGAGGATCCCCGTCGTGCCGGGCGTCAACGACAACGAAGCCGAAATGGCTGCCATGTCGTCCCTCGCCGCGCGCCTGCCCGGCGTCCGGCGCGTTCACCTGCTCCCCTACCACGCGCTCGGCGGGGACAAGGCCGCACGCCTGGGACGCTCCGCGGAAGGTTTTCGCGCCGCCTCGCCGTCGGGAGAAACCCTCGCGCGGCTGGCCGGTCCCTTCAAACGGGAAGGACTGGCCGTCTTCGTCGGAGGATGAAATCATGAATGCGCGAACCGAACGCCTGCGCCGCGAGAGCCTGGAGGCCCCGGTGACCCTCTCCGAGGAACGCGCCCTGCTGGTGACCGGGTTCTACAGGGCCAACGAAGGACGGTACTCGCCCCCCGTCATGCGGGCGCTCTGCTTCAGGCACCTGTGCGAAAGAAAGACCATCTGGATCGGTGAGGACGAACTGATCGTCGGCGAGCGGGGCCCCCGCCCCAAGGCCGTGCCCACCTATCCCGAACTGACCTGCCACAGCGTCGAGGACCTGCGCATCCTGTCCACGCGTGGCAAGACGCGCTACCTCGCAGACGAGGTCTGCATCCGGGCCTACGAAGAGACCGTCATTCCCTACTGGAGAGGACGGTCCATGCGCGACCGGCTCTTCGCTGAGCTGCCGCCGGAGTGGCACGATGCCTACGGGGCCGGACTCTTCACCGAGTTCATGGAACAGCGCGCCCCGGGGCACACCGTCCTGGACGGCAAGATCTACGAGCTGGGACTGGACGATTTCAAGGCCGGCATCGCCGCGGCTGTGGAGGCGCTGGACTTCGCTGCCGACCCCGAAGCCTGGGACAAGCGGGAGGAGCTGCGCGCCATGGCCATCGCCTGCGACGCCGCGAGCCTCTTCGCACAGCGCCATGCGGACCTCGCCGAACGGATGGCGGGCACGTGCGAAAATCCCGAGCGAAAATGCGAGCTGGCGAAGATCGCCGAGGGTTGCCGCCGCGTGCCGGACAGCGCCCCCCGCGACTTCCACGAGGCGCTGCAGGCCTACTGGTTCTGCCACCTCGCCGTCATCACCGAACTCAACGGGTGGGACGCCTTCAGCCCCGGACACCTGGACCAGCACCTCCTGCCCTTCTACCGGAAGGGACTGGCGGAGGGTTCGTTGACCGAAGAGAGGGCGAGGGAACTGCTCGGGGCCTTCTTCGTGAAATTCAACAACCACCCGGCGCCGCCCAAGGTCGGCGTGACGGCCGCCGAGAGCGGGACCTACACGGACTTCGCCAACATCAACCTGGCGGGCCTGCTCGCAGACGGCTCCGACGGCTCCAGCGAGGTCTCCCACCTGCTGCTCGACGTGATCGAGACCATGCACATGGTCCAGCCGAGCAACAACGTGCAGATCTCGGTCAGGACGCCTGACGCGTTTCTCAAGCACGCCCTCCGGGTCGTCCGCATGGGCTATGGGTTCCCGTCCGTCTTCAACGCAGACGCCGTGGTCCGGGAGCAGGTCCGCATGGGCAAGAGCCTGGAGGACGCACGCGCGGGCGGTTGCAGCGGGTGCGTGGAGACGGGGGCCTTCGGCAAGGAGGCCTACATCCTCACGGGCTACGTGAGTTTGCCCAAAATCCTCGAACTGGCACTTCACGACGGGACGGACCCGGTGACGGGCAGGCGCCTTGGACCGGAGACGGGCGACCCAGCCGGGTTCAAGACTTTTGACGACCTGTTCGACGCGTTCCGCGCCCAGCTCCGCCGCGTCCTGGACGTCAAGATCGCGGGCAACATGCTCGTGGAGCGCATGTACGCGGCGCTCATGCCGGCCCCCTTCCTCTCCGTGCTGACCGACGACTGCATCGAGAAGGGCCGGGACTACAACGCGGGCGGTGCGCGCTACAATAACACCTTCATCCAGTTCGTGGGCATCGGCACCATCACGGACAGCCTGGCGGCCCTCAGTCAAATGGTCTTCGACGAGAAGATCCTCGACATGGCGGCCTTCGTCTCGGCCCTGGACGACGACTTCAAAGGCCGCGAAGCCCTGCGGCAACGCCTTCTAAACAAGACGCACAGGTACGGCAACGACGACGACTACGCGGACGGCCTCATGAAGCGGGTCTTCGATGAACTCGTCGCCCTCGTGGACGGGCGGCCCAACGGCAAGGGCGGCCACTACCGGGTGGAGATGCTGCCCACCACGAGCCACGTTTATTTCGGCACCATGACCGGGGCCACGCCCGACGGCCGCAGGGCCGGCGCGCCTCTCTCGGAAGGCATCTCACCCGTGCAGGGGGCGGACCGGAAGGGTCCGACGGCGGTCATGCGCTCGGCGGGGAAGATGGACCACATCATGACGGGCGGGACGCTGCTGAACATGAAGTTCACGCCCTCCCTCCTGGAGGGCGAAGCGGGAATCGACAACCTGGCGCGGCTCGTGCGCGGCTATTTCAAAATGGACGGCCACCACGTGCAGTTCAACGTGGTCGGCGCCGACACCCTGCGCGCCGCCCAGGTCGATCCCCAATCCCACCGCGACCTGATCGTCCGGGTGGCAGGGTACAGCGACTACTTCTGCGATCTGTCGAGTGCCCTCCAGGACGAGATCATCGCCAGGACCGAGCACGGGGGGGAATAAAGGACATTTGGGATTTGGGAATTGGGATTGCGGATTTGAGAGAAGAAAAAAGGAAGTGCTCGTACCCCAAGGGCCAGGGGCGAAAGCCTAAAGCCTAAATGAAAAACAGAAACAGCGGGGGCCGGGCCTTCGAAGGTCTGCACACGCTCTACTCACCCACTCACGGAATCACCTACTCACGGCACTGCAAGGCGCACACCCCAGAGACACGGTGACCGGCCATTCGAAGGATCGCGTCCCGAAGGTCGCTCCTACCGGACATCCGAGACGGCACGGATTCTTTGGCGGCCTGCCGTCCGGTGTCTTTGCCCTTCCATCGACGACCGACTTCCGACGATAGACCCGCAACATCCGTCTGCGCCCTCCCAGCCGCCGCGCCGATGGACGGGCGGACCCCCATCTGGTAGGGTGGCCCCATAATCCTTGGAGGGACTGATGAGGAAGGTCTTTGCGGGCGTTCTGGCGGCAGTCGCCGTGGTGTCGTTTTCCCCTTGCATATCGGCTCAAGACCTCGAGAAGGGATCGGCGCCTATCAGCGTGGAGGTTCGCGGCTGGGTTCTGATCAACCAGTCCGCGCACATCGCAGGCGTGAGCGTTCCCATGGGCGGCAAGAGGGTCAGCCTGAGCATCAGAAACCCATCCGGGAAAACGGTGGCGCTGTCCGCCCCCGTAGGCGGCACGGGGAGCTTCTCAGCCGATTTCACCGGTACGGAAAAGGAGGGGCTGTACCGTGTTCGCGCCGTGGCGCCCGACGGCAAGGCCGACGCCGAGACCACGTTCCGGGTGGTCGGTGCCGCCGGAATGAGCGACCACGCGGTGGACAAGACGGCGGGGCTGATCAGCGCCCTGGCGGCGGGCGTTCCGACGCTCGAGCACCAGGTCATGATGCTGCCCGCATCGCCCGGCAGGGAAGAGGCGGTGAACCGTCTCAAGAGCATCCGTGCCAAGCTTCAGGAGGGCACCGGCCGGGCGGGACAGCTCAGAAACAGCCTTGCCCCGGTAGACAAGCTTGCACAGAGATCCGCGGCCATCCAGAAGGCCCTCGAGCCCGCCTACGAGAAGATGGGAGAAGAAGCGGCCGGAGCCGAGGCGGCGCAGGCCCAGCTCGAGGAAAAGCTGCGCCTCTGGGGCAACAGGAAGCCCTCCACCTGCGACGACCTGGACACCGCCGTGGCGGGACTGGAGTTCTATTCGGGCGTCGTCCAGTTTATGACCAACGCGTGGAAGGACATCGCCGTCGACGTGGCGGAGAAGACCGTCATGGACAGGCTGAAGCTGATCCCCACTCCGAAGGTGACGCCCGAGGATGTCATGCTGGCCAAGTCCTGGCTTAAGACCGCCGAGGAGGGCATCTACAAGGGCTGGGAGCCATGGACCAAGAACTCGGCGAGCCTGGTGGCCTCGAGCGCCGCGTGGCTGGCCGGGAAGTACCTGGGAGTCTACTGCGAACAGTTCAAGGGCGACTTCAAGGCCCACTTCGGCGCCCAGTACTTCGCCTACGGGAAGAAGTGGTGGGCCTATAACATCGACCTGACGGGTAAGCTGACCCTCCGGTACCAGAAAGGGTCCGGCGGCGGTCCCATCCGCGTGTCCGGCGAATTCGAGGGCAACGCCGGCGACTTCAGGGTGTGGGACGATCTCATGAGGGCGACCCCCGCCATGCGCCAGTACGTCCTGTTCCACCTCACGCTCCCGCCGCCGCCCGCCCCGGCCGGCCAGAAGGAGATCGCCAACGAGTTCGGCAAGGTGGGGCGCACCTTCGCCGGCCCCTACTCGTTCCTCGTGCCCGTGCACGGCATCATCGACGGCGATCACATGATCCTGGAAGTGGACAAGGCAACGAAGGACTACGGCGACCTGGTCAAGGGCCGGGTGTGGTACGTCCTGATGGACCCCACGTCGCCCACGCCTATTCCGTACATCATGAAAACGGACCTGCCGATGGTGAAGGCACAGTTCATCCTCTCCCGCGGCACGCACGGCAAACCCTCGTTTCCGATTGTCGTGAACGGACAGACCTCCACCATAGAGAGGACGTTCACCCGGACCGCCGCGGACGCAAAGGGCAACTATAAGGTCGTTTGGCGGATCAACATCAAGGCCTGCAACCCGGCCTGCCCGTGAACGGCGGTGAATAAAAGCGGGCAAACAGGGATTTAGGCCCATAGGTTGTTGGCATTCGGTATTCGAACTACGGCGAAGTATGCCTTTGAGGCGGCCGACGAACGTCGGCCGGGTCCCCAGCCTCTTTATCCCCGCCGGCCGGCGGAGGGGCAAAGGACGCAGAAGAAAGACGCAGTGCATGTGAAATGGGATCGACCGCGCCGATGTCTGCGGCACGCCAGGGGCGGCCAAACCATCGAAACTCGCGAAACCGGCAGAGAACAGCTTCTGGAAGGGCTTCCCAATTGCCCCGGCCCTGACCGCCCAGCGTTGCACGCAGCGGCCGCATCCTAGCCGGGCCATCCGGCGCAACCGCCTGATCCCGCTGTTCTTTTCGGTTGCCCCGTGAATTACGGTGAATGTACAGTATTCCCGGCCTTTTCCGGCCACCGGCTTTGGGGGGCATCAGAGGAGGTTTAAGAACCATGGGCGCATCAGTCGGCTACGTCAAGTGGAGCATTCCGGAGGCGGAACTTGAACAGCTTGATGTCTGCAAGGCGCGGGACCTCATCCGCCAGTGCTTCTTCGAGGCCAAGAAGGAGACATTCGAAAGGGCGAAGAGGCTGCTCGGCCAGGTGCCCTCGGACGAAGAAATAAAGCTGAGCGTGGAAGGGGCCGTGAGGCTGGCCTTCAAGGAGTGCGATGGGCGCTACGAGGCGCCGACGCGAGAGAACCTGGCCGGAGTCGCAGGCATTCTGGCCAGGAAATCCGCCAACTGGGGGACGCCGGAGGACATCGTCGACCACCACAGAGGGCAGATTCAGAAGGTGCTGGTCCTCCTGGACCGAAAGAGAGTGGTAAACTGACGGCTCCCGGCCCGGCCCTTGTTTTTCGTGCCCGTGCTGGCTAGATTACTCCCTTGCATCTAACCAAGGAGGATGCCCAGATGCCCGGAGCCATGACGCTGATCGAAGAGATCAAAAAAGTCCTGGGCGCCTACGCCAAAAACGCCAAGCCCGAATCCATGTTTACCTTGAGGGACATGCTGCGGGAACTGGACAGGACGGAGGCGCTCAAACAAATCGGATGCAACGAAAACTGCCCCGTCTGCACGTGGGGAAATCCCGACGCCAGGGCCTGGGAGAACCACTGCCGGATCTGGGCTTTCCTGGAACTCATCGAGGACCAGGATCCCGGGCGCAAGCGGGGAAATGCCGTCGTCCAGAGGGAGGCCGCCGAACTGCTGAAGGCCATCGAGGTCTCGAACCGCCCCACGCAGCAATGAATGCCGGCTTCGGCGCGCCCGTTTTATCCATGACCTATGAGGCCGTCCGCCGGGCGGCCTTTTCTCTTTTCCGGCCACCGCGGCGAGGATCCGCGTCCCGCCGCCAACCAGAAGAGGACATACCATGAAACGTATCCTGTCGATCGTGATGGTAGCGGGAATCTGCGGCGCCCTTGCCGTCGGGGCGCGCGCGGCCCAGAAGTCGTCCCGGGAAGGGAAAGCGGATGCCCGGGGACCCATGTCGGCGAAGACCTTCGATGGCCTGGAATTGCGGTCCATCGGCCCGGCCCTGACCTCGGGGCGTGTCTCAGACATCGCCGTCGATCCGCACAACCGTGCACGGTATTTTGTGGCGGCGGCCTCGGGAGGCGTCTGGCGTACGGTGAACGACGCCACGACCTGGACGCCCGTCTTCGACAAGGAGGGCTCCTACTCCATCGGGTGCGTCACCATCGATCCCGGCAACCCGCACGTCATCTGGGTGGGGACCGGTGAAAACAACAGCCAGCGCAGCGTGGGGTACGGCGACGGGATTTACCGCTCCGACGACGACGGTCGCACCTGGAAGAACGTGGGCCTGAAGGATTCGCAGCACATCGCCAGAATCCTCGTCGACCCGAAGGACTCGAACATCGTTTACGCCGCGGCCCAGGGGCCGCTGTGGAACGCCGGCGGACAGCGCGGCCTGTACAAGACCACCGACGGCGGAAAAACCTGGAAGGCCGTTCTCACCGTGGACAATGTCACGGGCGTCACCGACGTGGCCATGGATCCGCGCAACCCCGATGTTCTCTACGCGGCCGCCTACCAGCGCCAGCGTCACGTCTGGGGCCTGGTGGACGGCGGCCCGGGCTCGGGAATCTACAAGACGACGGACGGCGGCACGCACTGGGCCAAGCTCACGACCGGCCTGCCCAAGGTAGACATGGGACGGATCGGGCTGACCGTGTCCCCCGCGGACCCCGACGTGGTTTACGCGATGGTCGAAGCCGCCGGCGACAAGGGCGGGTTCTTCCGCTCGACGAACCGGGGCGCGAGCTGGACGAAGCGCGGCGACTACATGACGTCGAGCCCGCAGTACTTCAACGAGATCATCTGCGACCCGAAGGACGTGAACCGCGTCTACGCCATGGACACCTGGATGCATGTGACGGAGGACGGCGGCAAGACCTTCCGCCGGGTGGGCGAGCACTGGAAGCACGTGGACAACCACGCCCTCTACGTCGATCCTCACGATACACGCTACCTCCTGGCCGGTTGCGACGGCGGTGTCTACGAAACCTACGACCGGGGAAGGACGTGGCATTTCAAGGCCAATCTCCCCATCACCCAGTTCTATCGGGTGGCGGTAGACAACGCACGTCCTTTCTTCCACGTCTACGGCGGCACCCAGGACAACAACACCCTGGGCGGCCCCTCGCAGACGGTTTCCTCCAGCGGGATCGTGAACTCCGACTGGTACGTCACGGTGGGCGGCGACGGGTTCTGGAGCCAGGTGGACCCCGAGGACCCGAATATCGTCTACTCAGAGGCCCAGTACGGCGGGCTGGTCCGCTTCGACAAGCCTTCGGGTCAGATGATGGACATCCAGCCCAAGGCGGGCAAGGACGAAGCACCCCTGCGCTGGAACTGGAACGCGCCCCTGATCATCAGCCCCTTCTCCCACACCACGCTCTACTTCGGCGCCGACAGGCTCTTCGAGAGCAGGGACATGGGGAATTCGTGGAAGGCCATCAGCCCCGACCTGTCGAGGGGGCTGGACCGCAACAAGCTCAAGGTCATGGGACGCGTGTGGGGCGTGGACGCGGTCGCCAAGAACGATTCCACCTCCTTCTACGGCACCATCGTTTCCCTCGCCGCTTCGCCGCTCAAGAAGGGTCTTATCTACGCGGGCACCGACGACGGCCTGGTACAGGTCACGGAAGACGACGGGGTAGACTGGCGCAAGATCGACCGTTTCCCCGGCGTCCCAGAGCTGAGCTACGTCTCTTCGCTGGCCGCCTCCAGGGAGGACCCCGACACCGTCTTCGCCGCCTTCGACAACCACAAGATGGGCGACTTCAAGCCCTACCTTCTCGAGAGCACTGACCGCGGACGAACCTGGACGAGCATCGCCGGCGACCTCCCCAAGAAGGGCACGGTCTACAGCTTCATCCAGGACCCCAAGGACGCGAAGCTGCTCTTCGCGGGCACCGAGTACGGCGTCTACTTCACAATCGATGGAGGCGAACACTGGGTGCAGCTCAAGGGCGGCATGCCCACCATCGCCGTCCGAGACATGGCGATCCAGGCTCGCGAAAACGACCTGGTGCTCGCCACCTTCGGCCGCGGGTTTTACATCCTGGACGACTACAGCCCCCTGCGCGAGCTCACCCCTGCGCTCCTGCAGGAGAAGGGCGCGCTCTTCCCCGTGAAGAAGGCATGGATGTTCATCCCCTCCACGCCCCTCGGTCTTCCCGGTAAGGCCGCCGAGGGCGACAGCTACTATACGGCGACCAACCCGCCCTTCGGCGCGGTCTTCACGTACTACCTGAAGGACTCCCTGGAAACCCTTAAGGAAAAGCGCCGGAAGGAAGAAAAGAAGATCGAGAAGAAGGGCGGCGACACCTTCTACCCGCCCTGGAGCGAACTGCGGAAGGAAGACGAAGAACAGGGGCCGTCCATTGTCCTGATCGTCAGGAACGAGCAAGGCGATGTCGTCCGTCGCGTGGAAGGCCCGGCCAAGAAAGGGATGCACAGGGTCGCCTGGGACCTCCGTTTCCCGCCGGCCGATCCGACAGAAATCAAGGAAAACGATGAATATAATCCCTGGGAACCCAAGCCCATGGGCCCCATGGCCGCGCCGGGGACCTACACGGTTACTCTGTACGAGCGGCACGACGGCGCTCTGACGGCCCTTGGAAAAGTAAGGACCTTCGAAACCGCGCCGCTCGGAACAGCCACGCTTTCGGCCGGGGACAAGGCGGCGTTGCTCGCCTTCGAGCGCAAGACCCAGCGCCTGCAGCGCGCCGTGCTGGGCTCCGCCAAACTGACGCACGAGATCCGGGAGCGGCTGGCCTATATCCGGAAGGCCCTGGAAAACACGCCCCACCCGGATGGAGATCTCGCCGCGCAGGCGCGAGAGATCGACCTGGACCTCACAAAAATAGACCGGGTGCTTAAAGGAGACGAGGTCATCGCCTCCCATAACGAGCCCGTCCCGCCCTCGATCAGAGGCAGGGTCCAGGATATCGTTTACGGCGAATGGTCCTGCACCTCCGCCCCGACCCAAACCCAGCGCGACCAGTACCGCATCGCCGCACAAGAGTTCGAACCGGTGCTGAAGCAGCTGACCGATCTCTACACGGTCAAACTGAAGAAGCTGGAGGACGCGATGAACGCCGCCGGATCGCCCTGGACCCCCGGGCGCGTGCCTGCCTGGAAACCTGAATAGACGCCTTGTGAGGTGGGTGTTCGACGGGTGGCCTGCGGGCCGCCCGTTTTCTTTGACATGGCCCCGTCCGGACGTTACAGCCCATGACGGAGGAGAATGTCGGCGCCGATGGCGATCAGCACGAGCCCGCCCGCGCACTCGGCGACGGGTCCCAGGCGGGAGGAGCGACCGATCAGCCGCCCGAGGTGGAGCCCTGCGATCGTGAAGAGGCCTGCGACCAGCCCTATTGCAAGGGCCGGCCACCAGATGGACACCCGCAACAGGGACAGGCTCAACCCCACGGCCAGGGCGTCGAGGCTCGTGGCCACGGAGAGCATGACCATGGTGCCGCCACGGGTCGGATCGACGCGCCGCCCGGTCTTGTCCCTTTTCGAAAAGGCGCCGTAGATCATCCGGGCGCCTATGAGCGTGAGCAGCCCGAAAGCCAGCCAGTAGTCGAAGCGGCGCATGAAGACCGTGATCGTTTCGCCCCCAAGCCACCCAAGGACCGGCATGATGGCCTGGAAAAGCCCGAAGTGCCACGCGAGCCGAAAGGTCTGGCGTCCCGTGACGGTCCGCAGGTTGATGCCCGACGCGACGGCCACGGCGAACGCGTCCATGGCGAGGGCTACGGCGACGGCCAGAACGGTTCCGAATCCCATGTCCGTTTCTTTCTCCTTCCGTCGGCCTGGTCGGGCCTCCATCGGCGGACCGGATGCCCGAAGCCGGCTTCGACGACCGGCCGGTGGTTTCCTTCCCACGTGTGAACTGTAACACGGCATCTCCCTCGGCAATTGCGGCTTCGGCGGGAGAGAACACGGTGAAGGAAAGAATTGCGCCTCGTGCACGTTTATAGAAGTAAGGAAGATGGGAGATGAAAACGAGAGTTCTTTTGATCGCCATGGGAGTGTTGCTGATGTCGCTGGGAATCCAGGCAAAGATCGTCACAAAGGACGTGGTTTACAAGGACGGAGATACGACTCTGGAAGGTTTTCTGGCTTACGACGACTCCATGAAGGGCCCCCGGCCGGGCGTTTTGGTCGTCCACGCATGGATGGGGCTGGGCGAACAGGTGAAGCGGCGCTGCCGCATGCTCGCGGAGATGGGCTACGTGGCCTTCGCGGCCGACGTCTACGGAAAGGGCGTCAGGCCGTCCACGAGGGGGGAAGCGGCGAAACTGGCGGGAGGCTATAAAGCGGATCGCCCTCTCTTGCGCAGGAGGGTCCGGGTCGCGCTCGAACAACTGGCTGAGAAGCCCCGCGTGGATCCGGGAAAACTCGCCGCCATAGGGTATTGTTTCGGGGGAACGGCGGTCCTCGAGCTTGCGAGAAGCGGGGCGGACGTCCGGGGAACGGTCAGCTTTCACGGCGGGCTCGACAGCCTGCACCCGGAAGACGCCCGCAACATCAAGGGCAGGGTCCTGGTCCTTCACGGGGCAGACGATCCCACCATATCCGCGGCGGACGAAGCCGCCTTCCGGGACGAACTGCGAAAGGCGGCCGTGGACTGGGAGATGGTGTACTACGGAGGCGCCGTCCACAGCTTCACGGACCCCTATGCCGGCCATGACAATTCAAAAGGGGCCGCCTACAACGCACGGGCCGACGAACGGTCGTGGCGAGCCATGCGCACCTTTCTGCAGGACCTCTTCCGCTGAAGAGAAATGTGAACATCTGCTCATGTGCAATAAATAACCCGCCCGCGGGTTAGATACATGTTAGGCATTTGCACGCAAAGTCCCGGTCCTGAAGAACGAGTCGAGGGCGGGACCTCGGGAAACGGGCCTCAAGGCCTCGAAATGAGATAGAGACAAAAGGAGAAGACAATGCACGAAGTACCCAAACTGCCTTACGCGTTCGACGCGCTGGAACCCCACATCGACGCGCAGACCATGCAGATCCACCACGACAAGCACCACGGCGGTTATGTGAAGAAGCTCAACGGCGCCGTCGAAAGCTACGACGATCTCAAGAACAAGGACGTGAAAGACCTGCTGAGGGCCATCGACGCCGTGCCCGAGGCCATCCGGACGGCCGTTCGAAACAACGGTGGCGGCCACGCCAACCACAGCCTCTTCTGGGAGATCATGGACCCGAACGGCGGAGGCAAGCCCTCCGGTGATCTTGCGGGTGCCATCGACAAGACCTTCGGCAGCTTCGAGGCCTTTCACGAGAAGTTCACCAGCGCCGCGGCCACGCGCTTCGGTTCGGGGTGGGCCTGGCTGATCGTGAACGACGGCAAGCTGGACGTGTACTCGACCGCGAACCAGGACAGCCCGTACATGGAGAACAAGGTCCCGATCCTCGGGCTGGACGTCTGGGAGCACGCCTATTACCTCAAGTATCAGAACCGCAGGCCCGATTACATCAAGGCCTGGTGGAACGTCGTCAACTGGAAGGCCGTCGAAGACCGCTTCAAGAAGGCACTCGGCTAGAAAAGAGACGAAAGTCCGATCAACTCTGTCAGGTCCCGCTCGCGCGGGACCTTTTTCTTCGTGGGAGGCGTGGGGAAGGGCAAAGGGCGAAAGGCTAAGGGCCAAAGGCGGAAGTAAGAGGAGGTGGAGGTCAGGCCTTCGCAGAGAGATCCCGCACCTATTCACTCGGTCACTCGATCACTGAATCACTGGCCGGCGCAGCCGACGGGGGGAGTGGACAGACGTGACAGAATCGGCGACATGGCGTATAAGAATGGAGAGGGGCGAACGCATGCCGTAATGCCTCCTTTACGACGGGAGGGATCAGGTTTTGCGATCAGGCATTGAAATCGGAAACGAAGAGCCCCGCTTCTCGTTCTCGCGCGCGGCGCGAAAGGTCAGGGCATGATAGAGATCGAGTATGACGTGGCCTGGTACCTTGAGGGCCTGCTCAACGACGGCAAGACTTGGCTCATTACGATCGACCCTCTTCCCTTCACCATCGGAAGGAAGGAAGGGTGCGATCTCTCCATCTCGACCCGGTCCATATCCAGGCGGCACGCGGAGATCCTTCAACAGGAATCGTGTCTCTGGCTCCGGGACCTCGGGAGCAAGAACGGCACCTTCGTCAACGGCAGGCGCGTCTCGGGCCTGGAGCAGCTCAGAACCGGCGATGTCGTGCAGTTCGGAAACGTGCAATTCCGCGTTTTCAGTAGGGGGCAAGAGGTGGAGGAGAAGATGGAAGAGACGAGCACTTCTCTGAATCTGATACCTCTGCAGCTCCCGTATTGCGAGCCCGAATTCAAATCTCTCCTCGACAAGAAGGCCGTCACCCCGCTTTTTCAGCCCATAGTCAGGATCGACAACGGAAGCCTTCTCGGGTACGAGATTCTCAGCAGGGGACGATTGGAGGGCCTCCCCACGCGCCCTCTCGAACTCTTCAGCCTGGCGGAGCCCCTTGGGTACGAGGCCAAGCTGAGCCGTCTCTTCTGGCAGCAGGGCCTGCTCGAAGGCGCCAGGCTGCCGGGAAGCCCCCACCTCTTCATCAACATTCACCCCGCCGAAACAGCCCAGCCGGGGCTTATCGAGTCCCTCGAGAGTATCCGCACCACCTGGCCGAGCCTGCCGATCACGGTGGAGCTCAGCGAGAAGGCGGTTACGGACCTCGTTCGCATGAAGCGCCTCAGGGTGGAACTCCAGAACTTGAACATCTACCTGGCCTACGACGATTTCGGCGCCGGGCAGGCCCGGTTTCTGGAGTTGATAGAAGTCCCGCCCCACTATCTGAAGTTCGATGCGTCGCTCATCCACCAGATTCACACCCGGCACAAGCGGCTGCTCCAAATGGTCGAGACTCTCGTCAAGATGGCCTGCGATCTTGGGATTACGCCCCTGGCGGAGGGCATCGAGTGCGAAGAGGAACGCGAGGTGTGCAAGCGCATCGGTTTCCAATACGCCCAGGGCTATCTCTTTGGTAAGCCGGTACACGCGTCCGAAATCTGAGCCGATTCAGCAGCCATGGAGAAGGGGACCGTCCCCGCGGTCCCCTTTCACCGTGACCGAATAGCCGCTTCAGCGAAGCCGGACGTTCACGTCGCCGACGCCGACTTCGACCTTGATCCGCGCCGCCCCCTTGCCGGCCGACCACGACAGGCTCTTTCCGATGAAACCGGACCCCTCCGTGTGCCGCCCGTCCACTCTGAGATCGGCATCGCCGACGCCCGCGTCGAGTTCAACGGAGCGCACGGCCGGCGAAGGCATGTCCACGGTTACATCGCCCACGCCGACTTTCAGGGAGAGGTCCTTCTTGACGCCGGAAATTTTCACGTCTCCCACACCCAGCTCCAGGTGGAAAGCCATCTGGGCGGGAAGTCTCACCTCGAGGTCAAGATTCAGCCCATGGCTCGAGTGCTTGGGATAACCCTTCACCTCGACCTTCAGTTCCCGGCCCGTCACGCGCGAGACGAGTTCGATGCGCTCGGCCTTGTCCTTGCATTTCCAACCCGCCGAGCGGCAGGTGATGGTCATTTCAACCTGCACGTCATGCCCGTCGTAGGTCGCGAGGTGGACATCGCCCACGGGCACGTCGAGACTCAGTTCGCTCGCCTGCGCCGAGGAGTAATTTTTCTTAATGGTCCTGACCTTCTCCGATGCCAGGGCCGGAAGCGTCAGGGCGAACAGTACGATCAGGACTAACAGGCTCTTTTTCATCGATCCCTCCTGGACCCGAATGGTGTTATTTCGTGCGGCCGAACGCGACTTACGCTGGCCGGCTCCACCCCTCGTGAACAGTGGTACGGGTTCAAAGACCGCCTTGTTTCGTGCGCCCGGTACGGGGTGCCCGACTTTCCGGGAGGCACTATACTATGGGTAGGGAACAGGGAAATGACCATGTCGGAACCGTTGACTTCCCGAAGGATCAGTGCGTCGGCATGCCTGATCGGGGGGATGCTGCTGGGCATGTGCTGGCTTGCCTCCGGCGCGTGCAGCGGCGGACGCGCATCAAGCTGCGGCAACGACGGCTACAGGGAGCGCAGGCTCGCCATGGTCGCCGATCAACTGAGGACCCGCGATATCACCGACAGGAACGTGCTTAGGGCCATGGAACGGGTCCCCAGGCACCTTTTCGTACCCGCCCAGGTCAGGGCCTACGCCTATTCCGATTGCGCCCTGCCCATCAGCCACGGCCAGACCATTTCCCAGCCCTACGTCGTGGCACTCATGACTCAGCTCGCGGGCGTCAGGAGGGGGACGCGCGTCCTTGAAGTGGGTACGGGGTCAGGCTACCAGGCAGCCGTGCTCGCCGAAATGGGGGCCGAGGTCTGGAGCGTGGAGATCATCTGTGCCCTGGCGGCGCAGGCCCGAGAGCGCTTGAGGTCTCTCGGCTACAACAAGGTGAGGGTAAAGTGCGGAGACGGCTACCGGGGATGGCCCGGGGCGGGACCCTTCCAGGCCATCCTGGTGACGGCGGCCTCCGTCCGCGTTCCGCCACCGCTGCTCGAGCAGCTTGCTCCCGGCGGCCGATTGGTCGTACCGCTGGGAACGGAGTTTCAGAACCTGGTCCTCATCGAGAAAACCGAAGACGGGCGCCTGCGAAGGTACGAAATGCACCCCGTCCGCTTCGTGCCCATGACCGGCGAGGCACTCGAACCGGGCGGCAAATGACCTAGCCTTGCGGAACGGGGACCTCTGCGCTTCCTCGCTCGAGCGATGCCAGAAAGCCGTCCATGATCCCGTTGAAGACCCGGGGTTCGTCCATCATGACCCAGTGGCTCGTTCCCCTTATCTCTCTGGAAGCCAGGCCGGGGACAAGGTTCTGCAGACTGTAGGGCTCGTTGTTCTCGGGTGTGATGACGGTCAGCATGGGTCCCCGGTAGCATTCGAGGGCGTCCTCGGGACGGTAGGCGATCAAGCCCCGGACCGTCCCCACGATCACAAAGGGGGATGTCTGCCTGAAGGCCGCCATGACCATGCGGCGGACCGGGGGCCGCGCGGCGGACAGCATCTGGCCGAACCACTTGTCGGTAAAGGCCTCGTAATGAGCGGGTTCGAGCCCTGAAAGCCATGCCTTGGTGTCCTTCGCGGGCAGGCGCGTAAGGTCGCCGACGGGGTCCACGAAGAGGAGGCCCGCCACCCTGTCGGGATGGCGTCCGGCGTAGGCCCCGATCACCGCGCCGCCGAGACTGTGTCCGACCAGAACGAACCGCTTCAGGTGCAAGGCGTCGGCGACGGATTCCACGTCGTCGGCAAAGCCCTGAACCGAGTAGTCGCCGTTCTGCGCCGGGGCGGATTCCCCGTGCCCCCTCAGGTCAAAGGTCACCACGCGCCTGCGCGCCGCGAGATGCTCGACCTGGGCCGACCACGCGCTTCGGTTGCCGCCCAGCCCGTGAACGAACAGGACGGGCAGTCCGCCTCTTCCGGCGTCTTCCACCCGCAGCCTGCCTTCCCGGCCCTGCACCCAGGATAGTGCCGCCGGTTGGAGATCGGGAATGCTCGATCGCCTGCACGCGCAACACCCGGCGAGGGTCGACAAGATGACGGCCGACAGAAGGCCCGCCGTAAGGGCGAACCAGCTCCCGGTCAGCGAAGGTTCTTTCTTCGATGCTTCCATGGTCTCCTCCAGGTCGACGGTATCGATGAGGCCTCCGTCTTGCGCGGCCAGTTAAGTAGCTTACTCGAATCCTCGGGGAAGAACGAGCGTCATCTCGTGGTAGAGTACTGTCTCAGGCGGTCAGTCCAACTGTAAGCGGTGAGGGCCTTCAGGCCGCTACCCGGCCGGGGAGGCTCCTCCATCTGTCGAGACGGGAGGAGACAGAAGACCATGACGCACGCTCAACTTTTTAACGCTGGGACAGGCACCCCTCCGGCGTCGCCCCGACACGCGCGGAGCGCCAAACGGACCGGCCGCGGCGCGTTGGCCCTTCTCGCGATTCCCCTTGCGCTCCTGTGGCTCGTACCCGTCAGGGCCGGCGAACCCGAGAACGCGAAGCTCTGGGACATGTCCCTGAGCCTCTCCTACGTGGCGACGAGCGGTAACAGCGACACCCAGACAGGCGGCACGGACTTCGTCTTCAAGAGAAAGCCCGATCCGTGGGGCATAACGGGCAAGTTCAGCTACATGCAAGCCAGGAACACGGGAGAAACGACGGCCGAGCGTACTTCGGGCCAGGTTCGCGGGAACAGAGCCTTCGGAAAACGCTGGGAGGCTTTCGTCGGCGTGGCGGGCATGAGCGACCGTTTCTCCGGCATCCACCGCCGATATTTCGTCGAGACGGGCGGGACGTACAATGCGCTCATCGGGCCGAGGCAGCACCTGTCCTTCGACGCGGGCCTCACGCAGACACGGGAGGAGTATACCGACCGGACCAGGCGGGACTTCTTCGGCGGGCTCCTGGGTGCGCGCTACGAGTGGATTTTCTCCAAGGGGTCCAAGTTCACCCAGAATCTCGCGTACTTTCCGGATTTTGACATGACGACGAACTGGCGTTTCGAATCCGAGACAGCCCTGCAGGCTGCGGTGAACGACCACCTGGCCCTCAAGGCCGGCGTGCAGGTGCGGTACGACAACGAGCCCCAGCCCGGCTTCAAAAAGACAGACACGACGACCACCGTTTCTCTCGTTTTCCGCTGGTAAGGCGGGCGGACAAGGGGACCGACGATATTCCGAAAGGCGACGCGGGCCCGGTCTGTGGTTCGCAGGGCCGGTATCGTCCTTCGGACCTTACGGGAATCGCCGTGAGGACCTTGCCGCCGAAAATTCTCCCGGCGGCAGCGGGATCCGTTCGGTACGTCCCGGCGGCCCTGACGGAAGCCTTACCGCACGTCTCGCCTGCCGAACAAATGGACGTCAGGGATTGTTGACGTGGGAGAAGGCGATCCATGCCTTTCCGGAGACGGGCGGGAATGGTCCGGGCAGGGGACCATGACGGCCTTTGTGTTTGCCCGTACGCGATTGCGTATGATAGGTTGAGTAACAGATAAGAAATGCCAGCGATGACCTTCTGCAACTCTTGGCGCTGACGATGGGACCTGGATCTTCCTCGTCCCCCGGCGTACGCACGGAAGGTTGGAGATTCACCGGATACGCGCCGCGAGCCTCGAGGCGCGGCCGGGGGATCGCCCGGAGCCGGTGCGGGCGGAAGCCCATCGGCCCGTCCACGAGAGGCCATCTTGAAAAGGGACTATCGACATGAGCAGACTTCTGATCGTTTCTAATCGGTTGCCCGTTACCGTCCACAGAAATCACGGCGAGTTCAGTATTACGAAATCTTCGGGGGGGCTCGCCACGGGCATGAAGGGGCCACACGAACGGTCCGATTCCCTGTGGTTGGGCTGGCCGGGCGACGTGGGGCGTCGCGACGACAGGGAACGGGCGAGTCTGGGCAAAAAGCTCGCCGAACTGAGAACGGTTCCCGTCTTTCTCACCCAGACGCAGATAAGGCGTTATTACGAAGGCTTTGCGAACGGCATTCTGTGGCCGCTCTTCCACTACCTCACCGACCGGCTGGATAGCGACGTCTGGCGAGACTGGAAGACCTATGCGGAGGTGAACCAACTCTTCGCGGAAACCATCGCGGAGCACTACGAGCCCGGCGACACGGTGTGGGTCCACGACTATCAGCTCGCCCTGGTTCCGGTTCTCCTCCGCCAGCTCATCCCCGAAGCCACCATCGGGTTTTTCCTCCACATACCCTTTCCCTCTTCGGACGTCTTTCGCATCCTGCCCTGGCGGACGGAGATTCTCGAGGGCATGCTGGGGGCCGACCTGCTTGGTTTTCACACTTACACATACCTGCGCCACTTCAGCCGGTCGGTCAATTTGATCCTGGGACTGGACGTGGATGGCGACCATCTCCACTATTCGGACCGGGATGTCCGGCTCGGCGTCTTTCCCATGGGTATCGACGCGACCGAATTCAGCCGCGTCGCCGACAGCGAAGACATCGTTGCCGAGGTGCGGAAGATCCGCAGCGAGTCCTCAGGCCAGAAGCTCCTTCTGGGCATCGACAGGCTGGACTATACGAAGGGCCTGCCCAGGCGCCTGCTGGCCATCGACAGGCTTCTGACCCGCGAGCCCTCACTGCGGGGCAAGGTGCGGCTCGTGCAGGTAGTCGTGCCCTCCCGCAGCAAGGTCGAGTCGTACAAGGCTTACAGGCAGGAACTGGATGAAATGGTCGGGCGCATCAACGGCGCTCACGGGACCGTCAATGCCGTGCCGGTCCACTACCTGTACCACTCCATTTCCCAGGAGCAGCTCGTGGCCCTCTACAAGGCCGCGGACGTGATGCTCGTGACACCGCTCCGCGACGGCATGAACCTTGTCGCCAAGGAATTTGTGGCGTCCCGGACGGACGAGGACGGCGTCCTGATCCTCAGCGAGTTCGCGGGCGCCGCCTCGGAACTGGCGGAGGCCCTCATTGTCAACCCGTATGACAGCGACGGCGTCGCGACCGCCATCTTGAGGGCCTTCGACATGCCGAAAGAGGAACGGGCGACTCGGATCAGGGGCCTGCGCCGCCGCGTACAGTCCAACGACTCATTCCACTGGGCCAACGCCTTCCTCGAAACCCTCGATGATACGAGGAAGGACAGGGGCGTCGCACCCCGGGGGGTGTCTTCCGCCAAAGAGATCGATGCCCTCGTCGCCCGGGTTCTGGGAAAACGGGAACTCGTCCTGTTGCTCGATTACGACGGGAGCCTCGTGCCGTTCGCCAGCTCGCCCCTCATCGCGGCGCCCGACCCCGATCTCATGAAGCTCCTGAAGGCCCTGGCCGCCCGTCCCGGCACGCGTGTCCACGTGGTCAGCGGTCGGGCGCGGGACATCATGGACCAGTGGTTCGGCGAACTGCCCGTGGGGCTGCACGCGGAACACGGTTTCTGGTCCAAGCCGATGCCCGGGGGGACGTGGTTGCCCCTCGGTCTGGAATCGCTCGACTGGAAGGACATAGCCATGCCTGTTCTTGAACGCTACACGACCGCCACCCCCGGCTCCCTGATCGAAGAGAAGACGGCGGCCATCACCTGGCACCACCGCATGGCGGATCCCGAGTTCGGCGCCCGGCAGTCCATGGAACTGGGGCGGACCCTCGGCAAGGAGCTGGAGAGCCTGCCGGTGGAGGTGCTGCCGGGGAACAAGTTTCTGGAGGTCCGCATGCGAGGACTCCACAAGGGCGTCATCGTAAAGGGTCTGGAAGCGGCGTACGGCGGCCTCCCGCCGGTCCTGGCCATGGGCGACGACCTGACCGACGAGGATCTCTTTGCGGCACTGCCTCCGGATGGATTTGCGGTCCACGTGGGGCCGCGGCCGAGCCGGGCGATCTATCGCCTCGCGGGCCCGGCCGCCGCGCGAGCTTTCCTCTCGCGCCTTCTCGACCGGGGATGAGGCCCGCCTGCCCGTTCGGAACATCGTTGGGGTGGTCAATTCTTGGATCCGGCCTTTTAGGATCTAAGAATGGTCAATGGTTGCTGAGGCTTTTTCTCCGCGATGGCCCCTGGAAAAGGGCTCCGTCGGGTCGACACAGGCGGCGTGCGGGTGTTATATTATTATAGTGACTAATTGCCTCGGCCGCACCTTTCGGCAGTAGCTACCACGTATTATCCGCGGCGCACCGAAAAACCACCCTGGAAAGGAGTGACCCATGGCTATCGACTTGTATAATGAGATTGTGTCTACAGAGGTTCTTGCCGGAGACGTGTTTCACGACCGTTTCGAACTCCCCCCCGGCGAGATCGAAGCCATCAAGTCCGAGGACCTCAGCGAACTCTGGATGGCCAATCCCAGAATTTACCGGCTTCTGAAGCGTGCCCGATCCGTCGAATCGGCGCGCGAGAGGCTCTTTGACTACCTGAACGACCAGGAACGATGGGTTTTCGCCCTGGACAACGACATCCACCCCCTGGAGAAGGCCAACGTCAGGGAGTGCATCCGCGTCTTCATGAGCGTCATCGGACCCATCAATGAAAAGAGGACGGGATTCAGCGCGATAAGAACGCTGTGGATGCTCGCGCGGGGCGAGCTCGACCGGTCCGAGGCGGACCTCTCCAGGGGCTTCGTCCTGGAGTTCATCCACCTGTTCAAGGGGGTGGCGGGCCTCTCGGGGATCTACTCGCCTTCCGGCGTATGCAGGAAGGAAGTGCCCGCCTTCATTTCCATGAACGGCCGAGAAGCGGCGCAGGTCCGCAGCGAGGTGCTCGACGAAGAGGGCCGTAACATCGAAAAGCAGATCCGGCGGTTTCCGTTCGGCTACGATCCCGGGGTGGTCCAGCTCCGCAAGGAGCGCAAGCGCAAGATCCTCGAACACTTCGAGGGCACGGAGGCGAACTGGAACGACTACCACTGGCACCTGAAGCACGTGATCAGGGACGCCGATACCCTGGCGTCGGTCACGCCTCTCACGGCGGAAGAGAAAACGGCCGTCAAGGAGGCCAGGGAACTCCACATCCCCTTTGGGGTCACGCCCTATTACGCCCACCTCATGGACAACGATACGAGCCGCCGGTTCGATTACGCGGTGCGCATGCAGGTCATTCCTCCAGCCTCGTACGTCAAAGGCGTGAAGACGCACAGGCAGGACTTGAACCAGGCGCTCGACTTCATGGGTGAACACGACACCTCGCCTATCGACCTGATCACACGCCGCTATCCCAAGATCGCCATCGTGAAGCCCTACAACACGTGCGCCCAGATCTGCGTCTATTGCCAGCGCAACTGGGAGATCCAGGACGTCCTCGACGAGAACGCGCTGTCGCCGAAGAAGAGAATCGCCGAGGCCCTGGCCTGGCTGGGCGACCACCCCTCCATCGCCGATGTTCTGATCACGGGCGGCGACCCGGGCGTCATGGCCGACGACATGATGGAA
Organism: uncultured Thermoanaerobaculia bacterium; assembly: GCA_964507185.1. Lineage (GTDB taxonomy): Bacteria > Acidobacteriota > UBA4820 > UBA4820 > DSQY01 > CAVRTJ01. Next base: position 785 of record CAZDOY010000034.1, on the reverse strand, counting down.
TGGATCCTGTCCGAGGTCGCGTCCATGCCGCACGTGCGGCGCATCCGCATCGGGACCCGCGTGCCCGTGGTTCTGCCCCAGAGGATCACCGACGACTGGTGCGCCATCCTCGATCGCTATCACGAACTCGGCAAGCGCGAGATCGCGGTGGTCACCCACTTCGAACACTCCTACGAGGTGACGCCCGAGGCCTGCGAAGCCGTCCAGCGCATCCTGCGGAAGGGCATCGGCGTCTACAACCAGACCGTCTTCACCTTCTCCAACAGCCGGCGGTTCGAGCTCGTGGCCTTAAGGCGCGCGCTCAGGTCCATCGGCGTGGATCCCTACTACACCTTCAACGCCAAGGGCAAGGAAGAGACCCGGGACTACCGGGTGCCCATCGCCCGCCTGCTCCAGGAGCGCAAGGAGGAGGCCAGGCTCCTGCCCGGCCTGGACCGGACCGACGAGCCCGTCTTCAACGTGCCGCGCCTGGGCAAGAACCACCTGCGGTCCTGGCAGGACCACAGGGTGGTGATGATCCTGCCCGACGGCCGGCGCGTCTACGAGTTCCACCCCTGGGAGAAGAACATCAAGGCGATCCCGCCCTACTCCTACACCGACGTGGCCATCTGGGACTACCTCAAGCAGCTCCAGGAGGCCGGCGAGGACATCCGCGACTATCGGAATATCTGGTACTACTATTAAAATTCGGCGGAACGCCGAATTTTAAAATGGGCTTCTTCGAAGCCGTTCCTTTTTGGAAAAGACGCCTGGGGACGGGCCTTCGAAGACCTGCCCACTGCCGT
>CAZDOY010000033.1:0-31756 GCA_964507185.1 uncultured Thermoanaerobaculia bacterium | reverse complement strand
GCGTAGCTCAGTCGGTAGAGCGCATCCTTGGTAAGGATGAGGTCACCAGTTCAATTCTGGTCGCGGGCTCCATTTTCTCCCGGGTAATCGAGCCTCGGAAAGGCTTGTTCAGCGAAGGGGTCGTAACGATGTCTAAGGAGAAGTTCCAACGGACCAAGCCTCACCTGAACGTGGGAACCATTGGTCACGTGGATCACGGCAAGACGACGCTCACGGCGGCGATCACGCAGGTGTTGGCCAAGGGCGGTTTCGCCGAGTACGTCGGATACGATCAGATAGACAAGGCCCCTGAAGAAAAGGCCAGGGGCATCACGATCAATTCGGCACACGTCGAATACGAGACCGAAAGCCGGCATTACGCGCACGTCGACTGTCCCGGACACGCGGACTACGTGAAGAACATGATCACGGGCGCCGCGCAGATGGACGGAGCCATCCTCGTGGTGTCCGCCGCGGACGGTCCCATGCCCCAGACGCGCGAGCACATTCTGCTCGCCCGGCAGGTGGGCGTGCCGACCATCGTCGTCTTCATGAACAAGGTCGACATGGTCGACGACCAGGAACTCCTGGACCTGGTGGAGATGGAAATCAGGGACCTGCTAAGCGCTTACGATTTCCCGGGCGACAAGACCCCGGTCGTGCGCGGATCGGCCCTGCAGGCGCTTCAGTGCGGATGCGGGGACAAGGCCTGTCCCAAGTGCAAGCCCATTTTCGATCTCATGGACGCGTGCGACTCCTATATTCCTACGCCCGAACGACCCGTCGACATGGCGTTTCTCATGCCCATCGAGGACGTTTTCTCCATCTCCGGCCGTGGGACGGTGGTCACGGGGCGTATCGAAAGGGGGCGCGTCACCGTGGGCCAGGAGGTCGAACTCGTCGGGCTTCGCGACACCGTGAAGACGACGGTGACCGGTGTCGAGATGTTCCACAAGATTCTCGAGGAGGGCCAGGCGGGCGACAACGCGGGCCTGCTCCTGAGGGGGATTAAGAAAGAAGAAGTGGAGAGAGGCCAGGTCGTGGCGGTGCCGGGCTCCATTACGCCGCACTCGCGCTTCAAGGCGGAAGCCTACATCCTTACCAAAGAGGAAGGCGGCAGGCATACGCCGTTCTTCAAGGGCTACCGTCCCCAGTTCTTTTTCAGGACTACGGACGTTACCGGCAACGTCAAGCTGCCTGCCGACCGCGAAATGGTTATGCCCGGAGACAACGTGGCCCTGGAAGTCGACCTGGTGACCCCCATCGCCATGGAGAAGGGGCTGCGCTTTGCCATTCGTGAGGGTGGAAGAACCGTTGGGGCGGGCACCATCACGGACATTTTGGAGTGAGCCATGCGTGACATCATCCATCTCCAGTGTACCGCCTGCAAGCGGCGGAACTACACGACGACGAAGAATAAGAAGAAGCAGCAGGGGAAGCTGGAAGTGAAGAAGTACTGCCCCTTCTGCCGGTCGCACCAGATTCATAAAGAGGTGAAGTAGGTATATGCAGGCCAGTAGCTCCAACTGGTAGAGCGCCGGTCTCCAAAACCGGATGTTGGGGGTTCGAATCCCTCCTGGCCTGCCACCTTACTAATCATCCAGAGAGGCGCTAAGTGAAATTAGTGGAATGGTTTAGACGGTTTCCCGCTTTTCTTAAGGATGTGCGGATGGAGGTTAAGAAGACCTCCTTCCCAAATCGCAATGAGGTGGTCAACACGACGCTGGTGGTCATCATCGTGGTTGTGATCTTCGGCGTTTACCTGTGGCTGGTCGACCAGGTCGTGTTCTCGGCCCTTAACAAACTGTTTGCGGTGTTCCATTGAGCGAAAACACTATCCCCGAAAAGCAGTGGTACATCATCCATACCTACTCGGGCTTTGAAAACAGGGTCCGGGAGAGCCTCCTGAACCGCATCGAAGCCTTCGGGCTGACGGAGTACTTCGGCGAGGTCATGATACCGACGGAGAACGTGGTGGAGGTCCGCAACGGAAAGAAGCACGTCTCCACCAAGAAGTTCTTCCCGGGATACGTTCTTGTGCAGATGCTCATGAACGACGAGACGCGGCAGGTGGTGGTCAACACGCCGAAAGTGACCGGGTTCGTGAGCTCCGAAGCCCTCAGCGCGGAAGAGATGGACCGCGTGCTCGGGCACATGACAAAGGCCACCGAGGCGCCCAAGCCGAAGTACACCTTCGAGGCCGGCGAAAAGGTGAAAATTATCGAAGGACCCTTCGCATCTTTCCAGGGGGTCGTGGACCAGGTCAATGCCGACCACTCCACGCTGACCGTTCTGGTTACCATATTCGGACGCTCCACCCCGGTGGAGCTGAATTTTCTACAGGTGGAAAAACTCTAGGCCGTCCAGCGTTGGATGACGATGAGTCTTTTCGCAGGTTGTTTGAGGGAGAATTCCCGCCATGGCAAAGAAAGTCATCGGAGAAATCAAGCTGCAGATTCCTGCTGGGAACGCCAATCCGGCTCCTCCGGTGGGCCCGGCTCTCGGCCAGCATGGCGTGAACATCATGCAGTTTTGCAAGGATTTTAACGCCAAGACTAAAGGACAGGAGGGGTTCATCATCCCCGTGGTCATCACGGTTTACGCCGACCGGTCGTTCAGCTTCATCACGAAGACCCCGCCGGCGTCGGACCTGCTCAAGAAGGCCGCAGGGTTGGCGAAGGGATCCGGCGAACCCAACAAGAACAAGGTCGGGCGCGTCACCAGGAAGCAGATTGAGGAGATAGCCAGGACCAAGATGCCTGACCTCAATACCAAGTCGCTTGAAGGCGCGATGCTGATCATCGCCGGCTCGGCCCGGAGCATGGGCCTGGACGTCGTGGACTAAGGAGCTGACCCATGGCCAAGGAAGGAAAGAAATACACGGCCGCCAAGGCTCTCGTCGAGCAGAAGGATTACGCCCTGCCGGACGCGATGGAACTCGTCAAGAAGGCGTCCTTCGCCTCATTTGACGAGACCGTGGAGATCGCGCTCAACCTCGGCGTTGATCCAAAGCACGCCGATCAGATGGTTCGCGGAACCACGGTGCTTCCCAACGGTTTGGGCAAGGCCGTCCGCGTCCTCGTGGTCGCCCAGGGCGAGAAGATACGCGAGGCGGAGGAAGCCGGCGCAGACTTCGTTATGAGCGAGGACGCCGTCGCGAAGATCCAGGGCGGGTGGCTCGACTTCGACGCGGTCGTGGCAACGCCCGACATGATGAAGGAAGTCGGTAAGCTGGGCAAGGTCCTGGGGCCGAGGGGCCTCATGCCGAACCCGAAGCTAGGGACGGTCACCTTCGACGTGAAGAAGGCTGTCGACGATCTGAAGGCGGGTAAGGTGGAGTTCCGCGTGGACAAGACCGGAATCATCCATTGCCCGCTCGGCAAGAAATCGTTTGAGGACGCGAAGTTGATAGAGAATGCGACGGCGCTCATAGACGCCGTCGTCAGGGCCAAGCCCGCTGCGGCCAAGGGCAAGTATCTCAAGAGCGCGTACCTCTGCACCAGCATGAGTCCCAGCGTCAGGCTGGACGTTTCCGGATACTGAAGGAGGACGCCGTGAACCGGGCTGAGAAGCAAGGAACGATCCGGGAGATCCAGGAGGTCATCCAGCAGAACGGTGCGTTCTACCTGGTCGACTTCAAGGGTCTCAAGGTCAAGGACATAAGCACTTTGCGCGACAGGGTGCGGGAAAGCTCGGGCAGCTTCAGGGTCGTCAAGAATACGCTCCTGCGGAAAGCCTCCGAGGGTACCGACCTCAGCGCGGCGATGGAGTGGATGGAAGGTCCGACGGCCCTCGCGTGGGCCGGTAGCGATCCCGTTCCTCTCGCCAAAGTGCTGATCGAATTTGCGAAGGAAAACCAGAATCTGAAGGTGAAGGGTGCGGTGTTGGACGGCCAGTCCGTCACGGCGGCGGCGGTGGAGGAACTCTCCAGACTGCCGGGCCTGGACGGCATCCGTGCGCAGCTGATCGGCTTGCTGCAGGCCCCCGCCGCGAAGATAGCGACCATCCTGCAAATGCCCGCTAGGAACGTGGCAGTATGCCTGTCCGAACGAGGAAAGCAGGAAGAAGCCAAAGCGTAAAAGGTGTTAGCAGGTTTAAGGAGGATTCCCAAATGGCCGACCTGAATGCTATAGTAGAAGAACTGAGCAGCTTGACCGTGCTCGAGGCCGCTCAGCTGAGCACGCTCCTCGAAGAGAAGTGGGGTGTCTCGGCTGCCGCCGCCGCGCCCGTCATGATGGCGGCGCCCGGCGCCGCCGCCCCGGCCGAGGAGGAGAAGACCGAGTTTGACGTGGTCCTCACCAACACCGGTGAGAAAAAGATCAACGTCATCAAGGTCGTGCGCGAGATCACCAGCCTGGGCTTGAAGGAAGCCAAGGATTTGGTTGAGAGCGCCCCCAAGCCGATCAAGGAAGCCGTGTCAAAGGATGAGGCGGAAGCCATAAAGAAAAAGTTTGAGGAGCAGGGCGCGACTGTCGAAATTAAGTAACGAGCAACAGGTCACACCGGTTTGGGGCAGGGCGCCGAGAGGCGTACCCTGCCCGTGTGCCCTTTTTATGAAGGACGTTAACGACCGGGAATGTATTCGACAGGACCCCGCGCCATCTTCTCGTCGGCTTTCTGCCTTTGACCCGTTGCGCCCGCCGGTTTGGCCGGTCGTGGCCACAGCCCCGGTCCTGAATCATTCCGCTCCCTTTTTACCACGAACTCGAGTTTTTACAAAAGGGTTCCTGAGGAGATGACCTGATGCCCAAGACAGTTGATGTCGGGAAGCGCCAGAGGCTTGAGTTCTCCCGCATCCACACCACAATCCCCATTCCAAACCTGCTTGACCTGCAGAGGGATTCGTACAAGCGTTTCCTTCAGATGGAATACCTGCCGGAAGAGCGGAAGAACGGGGGCCTGCAGGAGGCCTTTCGTTCGGTGTTCCCCATCAAGGATTTTCGTGGCGAATGTTCATTGAATTTCGTGGACTATTCGCTCGGGGACTGGGAGTGCCGGTGTGGATACCTCAAAGGGTTGGAGCACCTGAGACAGACCTGCTCCCACTGCAAAGGAAGCATTATCATCACGGATACGCAGGCCCGGGAAGTGCAGTGTCAGCACTGCGGCCAGCTGAATCCGATGCAGATACCGCGGTGCCCCCACTGCGACGACGTCGTGAACCTGAGGGTTCATTCGTCGGTTGAGGAATGCCAGGAAAGGGGCATGACCTACGGCGTACCCCTCAAAATCCGCGTCCGCCTGGAGGTGTACCAGAAAGACGCGTCCGGAACGCCTTCCGTCCTCGATATCAAGGAGGAGGAGGTCTTCTTCGGGAACATGCCCTTGATGACCGACAAGGGGACCTTCCTGATCAACGGCACGGAAAGAGCCGTCGTCAGCCAGCTCCACAGGTCCCCGGGGGTGTTCTTTCAGGCCAACGAGAACCGCACGGAATTCGTGGGCAAGATCATCCCCGCCCGGGGTTCCTGGGTGGAACTCGAAATAGACGCCAAGAATGTCCTCTACGTCCGCATAGACCGGAAGCGCCGTTTTCCGGCCACCGTTTTCATGCGGGCCCTCGGACTTGGCGAGAACACGACCCTTCTCCAGCGCTTCTATCCGGTGGACACCCTGATCCTGGAGGATGGGGCCATCCGAATGAAGGTCTCGGACCGCCTTAACGGCCTGGTTTCCACCGATACGGTCAAGGAGAAGAAGGACGTCATCGTCGAGGCCGGCAAGAAGATCCGCCGGAATATGATCGCGAAGCTCAAGAAAGCGGGCGTGGAGTCGGTCCTGGTCAACCACGAAGACCTCACCGACGTTTACGCGTTCCGCGACGTGGCGGACGCCGAGAGCGGCGAACTCCTGGTTGAAAGCGGCCAGCAGGTCATCGCCGAGCGGCTGTTCGAACTGGCGCGCGCGGGGGTGGAGACCCTCGAGGTGATACTGCCCAGGGCGACGCCCGTCGGCGCGGCCATCCTGGAGACCATCAACCGCGACGTGTGCAAGAGCCAGGAGGAAGCGTACATCGATTTCTTCCGCAAGGTCCGGCCGGGCGATCCCGTTACGCCCGCCGGCGCGAAGTCCTTCTTCGATCTCATGTTCTTCGACGACAAGCGGTACGACTTCAGCCGCGTGGGCGCCCTCAAGTTCCTCACAAAGCTCCACCCCCAGGATTACAGGAGCCTCAGCAAGAAGGGCCTCTCCGAAGAACTCGACCGCAGGCGCATCCTGACGCTCGAGGACTATTGCGAGATCGTGGAGTACCTTCTCAAGCTGAAGAGCAATATCGGCAGCATGGACGACATCGACCACCTGGGCAACAGGCGGGTACGATCGGTCGGCGAACTGCTCGAAAATCAGATCCGCATAGGTCTTGCCAGGATGGAACGGGCCACCAAGGAGAAGATGAGCGTCTACCACAACCTCTCCACGGCGATGCCCCGCGATCTCCTGAACGCCAAGCCGGTGATCGCCTCCATCCTGGAGTTTTTCGGATCGAGTCAGCTCAGCCAGTTCATGGACCAGACGAACCCGTTGTCCGAGATCACCCACAAGCGACGCCTTTCGGCCCTAGGCCCCGGCGGCCTCAGCCGCGAGAGGGCGGGATTCGAAGTCCGGGACGTCCACACGAGCCACTATGGACGGTTGTGCCCGATAGAGACGCCCGAAGGCCCCAACATCGGACTGATCAGCTCTCTATCCACCTACGCCAGGATCAACGAGTTCGGTTTCATCGAATCCCCCTACAAGAAGGTGGAAAACGGGCGTGTGCTGAACCACTTCCAGATCACCTATCCAGGCGGCAGCAGTTTCGCCATGTCCGACGTGGTGGTCGAGGAAGACCTCCTCAAGGAAATAAAGCGCTGCAAGAAGGCCAGGAAGAGGCCTCCCAAGGCGTCTCCCACTGCCTTCTACCTGACCGCCTGGGAAGAGGACATGTACATCATCGCGCAGGCCAACGCGGCGGTCGACGAGAAGGGCTATTTCCTCAACGACAAGATCCAGGCGCGCGAGGCCGGCGAGTTCGTGCTCGCGCTCCGCGAGAAGGTGCAGTATATCGACGTCAACCCGAAGCAGCTCGTGTCCATCGCGGCGGCGCTGATTCCCTTCCTCGAACACGACGATGCCAACCGCGCCCTCATGGGCTCCAACATGCAGCGGCAGGCGGTTCCGCTCCTCCGCCCCGAAGCCCCCGTGGTGGGCACGGGCATGGAATTGGTCGTGGGCAAGGACTCGGAATCGACCATGGTGTGCAGGCGCGCAGGCATCGTGGACATGGTGGACGCCAACCGCATTATCGTGAGGGTCGCCGGCGGCGAAGGCGAGGAGTCCTTCGACTTCGGCGCCGATATCTACACGCTGACCAAGTTCCAGAGAAGCAACCAGAACACATGCATCAACCAGAAACCGATCGTGCAGGTCGGTGACAGGGTAAACGTGGGTGACGTGCTTGCCGATGGACCCTGCACCGACGGCGGCGAACTCGCCCTCGGCCGGAACGTCCTGGTGGCCTTCATGCCCTGGCGCGGTTACAACTACGAGGACGCCATCCTCCTCTCCGAGAAGCTCGTCAAGGAGGACGTCTACACGTCAATCCACATCGAGGAGCTGGAGATCGAGGCGCGGGACACCAAGTTGGGCAAGGAAGAGATCACCCGCGACATCCCCAACATCAGCGAGGGGTATCTGAAGGACTTGGACGAAAGCGGCATCATCCGCATCGGCGCGCACGTGGAACCGAGCGATATTCTCGTCGGCAAGGTCACGCCGAAGGGCGAAACCCAGATGACCCCCGAAGAGAAGTTGCTCCGGGCCATCTTCGGCGAGAAGTCCGCGGAGTACCGTGACGCCTCTCTCCGGTGCCCGCCGGGCATTTCGGGCGTCATCGTGGACGTCAAGGTCTTTACAAGGAAGGGCGTCGAAAAGGACGACCGGACAAAATCCATCGAGCAGGAATACGTGGCCCGGATGGAGAAGAACCTCCACGACCAGATCAGAATCCTGCGGGAAGAAAACCGCAAGAAGATCACCGACCTTCTGGACGGTACCGTGGCCGCTCAGCCGCTCTACGACGACATTACCGGCGAGGAGCTGATTCCCAAGGGCAAAAAGCTGAACGCGAAAATGCTCTCGCCCATCAAGGCGGACATGCTTCCGAGGATCCAGGTCCAGGCCAAGTTCAAGGAGGCCATCAAACGGATCAGGGAGATCGAGGATCGTACGCGGCGCAAGATCGAGGTTCAGGAGCAGGAATTCCGCGAGAAGATCAGCAACCTGGAGCGCGGCGACGAGCTTCTTCCCGGTGTCATCAAGATGGTCAAGGTCTACGTGGCCATCAAGCGGAAGATCCAGGTGGGCGACAAGATGGCGGGGCGCCACGGCAACAAGGGCGTGGTCAGCCGGATCCTGCCCGAGGAGGACATGCCGTTCCTTCCCGACGGCACGCCCGTCGAGATCGTTCTGAACCCTCTGGGCGTTCCCAGCCGGATGAACGTCGGGCAGATACTCGAAACCCACCTGGGATGGGCGGCCCGAGCATTGGGTCTGTGGACCTCGACACCGGTCTTCGACGGCGCCACGGAAGGGGACATCAAAGCCATGCTGAAGAAGGCGGACTTGCCGGGTGACGGGAAGATCCGCCTCCGGGACGGCCGGACGGGCGACCACATGGACCAGCCAATCACGGTGGGCCAGATCTATATACTCAAGCTCGCCCACCTGGTCGAGGACAAGATCCACGCCCGTTCCATCGGCCCTTACTCGCTCATAACGCAGCAGCCCCTGGGCGGCAAAGCGCAGTTCGGCGGCCAGCGCTTCGGTGAAATGGAGGTCTGGGCCCTGGAGGCCTACGGCGCCGCGAACATTCTCCAGGAGATCCTCACCGTCAAGTCGGACGACGTGTACGGCCGTACGAAGATGTACGAAAGCATCGTCAAGGGCCAGTACCCGGATGAACCCGGTGTGCCCGAATCCTTTAACGTTCTCGTCAAGGAGCTGCAAGGCCTTGCGATCGATGTGAAGGTCCTCGAGGCTGAAGAGCAACCGGCGTCTTCGGACGCCTGACGTCACAGGGGGTAGTACCTTGAGACGAGCAACTTATCTCGAAAAGAAACACAGCATCAACAGGATTCAAGGCATCCAGCTGATGCTGGCCTCCCCCGAGAAGATCCGGGAGTGGTCCCACGGTGAGGTCACCAAGCCGGAAACCATAAACTACCGGACTTTCAAGCCGGAGCGCGACGGTCTTTTCTGCGCCAAGATATTCGGCCCGGTCAACGACTGGGAGTGCCTCTGCGGAAAGTACAAGCGCATCAAGTACCGTGGCATCACGTGCGAAAAGTGCGGCGTCGAAGTCATCCAGTCCAAGGTCCGACGCGAGAGGATGGCGCACATAGAACTCGCGGCCCCCGTCAGCCATATCTGGTTCCTGAAGGGGACGCCTTCCCGCATCTCGATCATGCTTGGCATGAAGCTCAAGGATGTGGAGAGCGTGAACTACTACGAGCAGTGGGTCGTGACGGATCCCAATTTCGTGGCCGTGAACGTGGATGAGGTGAAGGAGGCCTACCTGGCCCGGCACCCCAACGATTCGCCCCAGGAACGAAACCGCATCCTCCGCAATGTGGAGGACGCCGTCTGGAAGTACGAGTCGGCGGACACGGAAGACGGCGGTGCAGATTCGGCCAAGTCTTTCGAGCATCTTTCCAAACTCAACGACAATTCCCGCTATTACAACGAGGAACTTGCCGGCCAGGTGGCCCTGAGGTACAAAGCGCTCCTGTACGACAAGACGCTGGAGGCCTTCAGGTCCGTCTACGGTTCCGATACCATCAGCGTCGGGATCGGCGCGGCCGGCCTCCAGGAACTCCTGAAACACTTCACCGAAGACTGCCAGTGCGCGTCGTGCCAGGTCGCGCGCGGACCGCGCCTCTCGAGGCTCCAGTGCGAGCAGAACCTGCTCAGGTCCTACATCAGGGTCCTCTCCAACAACCAGAAAAGGGCCAACCTGAACAAGCGCCTCAAGATCGTGGAATCCTTCACGCGGAGTAACAACAGGCCTGAGTGGATGATCCTGGAGGTGCTGCCCGTCATTCCGCCCGAACTAAGACCCTTGGTTCCGCTCGACGGCGGACGCTTCGCCACGAGCGACCTCAACGACCTGTACAGGCGCGTGATCAACAGGAACAACCGCCTCAAGAAGCTCATCGAAATGCGGGCACCCGACGTGATCGTCCGGAACGAGAAGCGGATGCTTCAGGAAGCGGTGGACGCCCTCTTCGACAACGGTCGCCGCGGCCGCGTTCTTAAGGGCACGAACAACCGTCCGCTCAAGTCGCTTTCGGACACGCTCAAGGGCAAGCAGGGCCGATTCCGGCAGAACCTCCTGGGCAAACGCGTCGATTACTCGGGCCGCTCGGTCATCGTCGTCGGGCCGGAACTCAAACTCAACCAGTGCGGTCTTCCCAAGCTGATGGCCATCGAGCTCTTCAAGCCTTTCATCTTCAACAAGCTCGAAGAGCGGGGGCTGGCGCCCACGATCAAGCAGGCCAAGGAGATGGTGGAGCAGGGCCAGCCGGAGGTGTACGACGTACTCGACGAGATCATCCGGAAGCACCCTGTTTTGCTCAACCGGGCTCCCACGCTTCACCGGCTCGGTATTCAGGCATTCGAGCCCGTCCTCGTGGAGGGTAAGGCCATCAAACTGAATCCGCTCGTCTGTACGGCGTTCAACGCGGACTTCGACGGCGACCAGATGGCCGTTCACGTTCCTCTCTCCCCGGCCGCGCAGATCGAGGCCTCCGTCCTCATGATGTCCACCAACAACCTGCTCTATCCGGCAAACGGGGTGCCTATCGTCATTCCGACGCAGGACATCGTCCTCGGCGTGTACTACCTCACGCATCCTTTGAGGGGCGCGAAGGGCGAGGGGCGCGTGTTTTCATCGCCCGAAGAGGTCCTCATGGCCCTGGACACGGGGTGGGTGGACCTGCACGCCGCCGTAAAGGTCCGGTTCACCGGCGACGTCATCGATCTGACGCGCGTGGCGGACGACCAGGATATTTCCCACACGCCGCCCAAGACGTACAACAACGAGCTGCTGGAAACGACGGTCGGCCGCATTCTGTTTAATGAAAACCTGCCGAAGGAGCTGCCTTTCATCAACGGCCTGATCAAGAAGGGCGGGCTCAAGGATCTCTTCACTTTCGTCTTCCAGCGCTACGGCCGCGAGACACTCGTCAAGCTGGCGGACACCGTCAAGGAAACCGGCTTCTTCTATGCCACCAGGGCGGGCATTTCGTTCGGCCTGGAGGACATGCAGGTCCCGGAGCAGAAGACGGAGCTGGTGGGCGCGGCCCTCCAGGAAGTGGAGCAGGTCGAACAGCAATACCGCGACGGCGCCATCACGAACCGCGAACGGAAGAACAAGGTCGTCGATATATGGAACAGGGTCACCGACCAGGTGGCCGACGCCATGTTCAAGCAGATGCAGACGGCTGAAGATACGGACCAGGGATTCAACCCGATTTACATCATGGCCGATTCGGGCGCCCGCGGGAGCAAGCAGCAGATTCGTCAGCTGGCCGGCATGCGCGGCCTCATGGCCAAACCCTCCGGCGAGATCATCGAACAGCCCATCACGGCGAACTTCCGGGAAGGGTTGAACGTGCTGCAGTACTTTATTTCTTCGCACGGCGCCCGCAAAGGACTGGCGGACACGGCCCTCAAGACGGCGGATGCGGGGTACTTGACCCGGCGCCTCGTGGACGTGGCTCAGGACGTCATCATCACCGAAGAGGACTGCGACACCCTGGACGGCATCTGGATAACGCCCCTCATGGAAGGCGGCCGAATTATCCAGCCCATCCGCGACCGCGTCTTCGGGCGAGTCGCCCTCGACGACATCAAGGACCCCTATACGGGGGACGTCATCGTGGAGTCCAACCAGGAAATCACGCTCGAACTGGCCCAGGCCATTCAGGATTCCGGCATAGAGCGCGTCAAAATCCGGTCGGTCCTCACGTGCGAAACGAAGCGAGGCGTCTGTTCCCGCTGCTACGGCCGAAACCTCGGCTCGGGCCAGATGTCCGAGCTCGGCGACGTTATCGGTGTCATGGCGGCCCAATCCATCGGAGAGCCGGGCACGCAGCTCACGATGCGGACGTTCCACATCGGCGGCACGGCCAGCAAAGAAGCCGTGGAGACGAGCCACGTGGCCCGGCAGGGAGGCGTGGCGAAGCTCGTCAACGTCAAGACCATTACGGATCCCAACGGCGACCTGATCGCCATAAGCCGCGCCGGCTCCATCGTCCTGGAGGACGACCAGGGTCGCGAGCGCGAGAAGTTCCCGCTGGTGTACGGCGCGCACATCAAGGTCAAGGAAGGCCAGAAGGTCAAGCCCAAGAAAATTCTCGTGGAATGGGACCCCTACACCAACCCTATCCTTGCGGACGTCGGGGGGGTGGTGCATTTCAAGGACATCATCGACGGTGTGACCGTTTCAGAGGAAACGGACAACGTCACGGGCCTTTCACAGCGTGTCGTGGCCGAGTCGAAGGATCCCACCAAGGAGGCCCGCATCGTTCTTCGCGAGGCGGGCAAGAAGTCCGGCGGACGCTCGCTCCCGCTTCCGTCCGGCGCGCATATCATGGTGGACGAAGGCCAGGAGATCACGGCCGGCACGATCATCGCCAAGATCCCGAGAGAGACGTCCAAGACCAAGGACATCGTCGGTGGTCTTCCCCGCGTGGTCGAACTCTTTGAAGCCCGGCACCCCAAGATCCCCGCCATCGTCTCCGAAATCGACGGCGAGATCCACTACGGCGAAGTCGTCCGGGGCATGCGAAAGGTCTACGTGGACAACCCCAGGACGGGCGAGCGCAAGGAATATTCGATCCCCAAGGGCATCCACATCTCCGTGCTCGAAAACGAATGGGTCCACGCGGGCGACGCCCTCTGCGAGGGCTCCGTGGATCCGCACGACATCCTGCGGGTGCTCGGCATCAAAGAACTGCAGAAATACATGGTCGACGAAATCCAGGAGGTTTACCGCCTCCAGGGCGTCACGATCAACGATAAGCACATCGAGACTATCTCGCGCCAGATGATCCGCTGGATGCGGGTGGACGAGGTGGGCGACACCCGGTTCCTGGTCGGCCAGCAGGTGGACCGCTTCGAATTCCAGCGGGAAAACCAGCGGGTCATGGAGGAGGGCGGACAGCCTGCGATCGGCAGGCCCCAACTCCTCGGTATCACAAAGGCGGCGCTCGCCACGGATTCCTGGATCAGCGCCGCGTCGTTCCAGGAGACCACCCGGGTTCTGACCGAAGCCTGCATCAACGGCGCGACGGATTACCTCCACGGACTCAAGGAGAACGTCATTCTCGGCCGGCTCATCCCGGCGGGCACTGGCTTCTACACCTACCACGACGTGGAGATCGAGTACGACCCGACCATCAAGCCGGCCGATGAGGAGACCCGCGAACATTTCGTCACGGACCTCACCGCCGACCTCGCGGTCCAGAAGCTGCTCGAGGAACGCAACAACGCGCTGACTGCGAGCAAGGAGGGCGGCGCGGACAAGGCAGATAAGTAGTCCTCGCGCCGCCACAACCGATCTGATCAGGGGCGGGCTTCGGCCCGCCCTTTTCTTATGGGGAGGGCTCGACCTGCCCCCTGGGCGATGCGTCCCATGGCAGGATGGGTCAGGACGTTAAGTCCCGCGAGGGAATCCAGGCATTGTCGCCCCGTGAGCGCCCGGGCGTCGCCCGTCCTTCCGTGCGGCGAATCTTCACCTGTGAGGGCGGTCGCGATCGCCGGTCCTGGAGTGGGATGCTTAGCGATGAGCCTCAGGAGCCGATCTCTCCGTGGTTGCCAGGGTTCCCTGAGCGGCCGAGGCCGCCGGGACCACTTTGCCCCCGGCCCCGCGGATGGCGGGGGCGTTCCCTTGGCTGTCTTGTGGGGGAGGGCTTCGGCGGAACCAGCATGGATTCAAAGGTCTGCCCGGAGCGAAGTTTCTGCAGGATCGCTTCGGGCCCGTCTCCTTTCAGCCTCTCGAGGGTCAGGACTTGTGCAAGCAACGAGATCCGTCTCTCCACGGAGGCGGGTTCGCCGTCACCCGCCTTCGAAAGCGTCATGGTCATGGGGTAGCGGGCGTTCCCCCGAAAAACCAGATCCGCGAGTTCTCCTCCCATGTCCCGAATCACGGCCGCCCAGGTGCCGGAGTCTTTTTTCGAGGCGAGGATTTCTTCGAGGGATTTCCCGGAGTAGTGCCGAACCATGCCTAAAATAGCGAACTCCTCCAGCGTCATGCCGGGCTTGCTCGCGGCGGGAACCCCCTCCTTCCGCGGCACGAACCAGGCGGATCGTACTGCGGCAAACGCGGGCGTCAAGCCCGACTGCGGGTTCGACAAGGGTACGGGAGGACTCCCCGCGACGCCCCCGAGGGCGGGGATCGAAATCAGGATCGCGATGGAAGCCAGAAAACGAAGCATGGGGGGATTCCTTTCCTTCCGGCCGAGACACCGTTCAAGTTGCACACGCTTCGAGCGCAACGCCGCCTGTATCAGCCCGCAGCATGGAGAGCCGTCGCCGGTTCCAACCGCGCCGCCTTCATGGCCGGGTAGAGACCGAAAAGAATGCCCATCACCATGGAGAGGCCCGCGGCTAATAACGTGGCCCGCCATGGCAACGTAAGAGGCCATTTAAGCAAATGACAGGTGAGCAGGACGCCTCCTATCCCGACGACAATGCCGGCGAGCCCTCCCATGCCGGAGAGCGAGCCGGCTTCAAGTATGAACTGGACGAGGATGTCCCACCTGCGCGCACCGAGGGCGCGCCTCAGCCCGATCTCCCGCGTGCGCTCCCGGATGGAGATGAGCATGACGGCAAGGATGCCGATGCCGCCCGTGAAGAGCGATACGCCCGCCACGCTCCCCACCAGGAACGTGAAAGCCTGCGTCGTTTCCTGTTCCGAAGCGAGCAGTTGGCTCTGGTCCTGGTAGGCGAAATCGTCGTCCTTCCCGGCTCTCAAGTGGTGGCTCTGTCTCAGGATGGGCGTGACTTCGGACGGAAGGGTCGCCAAGGCCTGAGGGCTCGACGCCTGCATGATGATGCTTTGAAGATAGGCGACGTGAAAGACGCGGACCATGGCCGTGGAAAGCGGAATGTAGATGACATCGTCCTGGTCGTTTCCCGACAGGTCCTGCCCTCTGGGCGAGGCCACGCCGACGATTCGGAAAAGGACCTTGTTGAGTTGTACGGTCTGCCCCACGGGATCCGTTCCGTTGAACAAGTTGGTCACCACCGTCGGGCCGACGACCGCCACCCGCTGCATGCTCCGCTCTTCCATGGGGGTGAAGATCCTTCCGCTCGTGGCGGTCATCCCGCGGATGGCGAAGAGCGACGGTTGAACCCCCGCCAGCGTGGTCGAGGTCTGCACGCCCTGGTACTTCGCCACGGTCGCGCCCTGCATGTAGCCCGAGATTCGCGTGATATCCGGCACGTTGCGCTGGAGGAGTTCGACGTCACGGGGGGTCATGGTGGTGAACGTTGCCACCTGGCGCCTGTGGTTGCCGTGCGTACGAAAGCGTCCGGCCTGGACGACGAGCAGGTTCGTGCCCATGCTCCGCACCTTCCCGACCACGTCCTGCTCTGCCGCCTGTCCGGCTCCCACCATCAGGACCACGGCGGCCACCCCTATGGCGATGCCCGCACTGGAAAGCAGCGTGCGGAGCTTGTGTCCCAGCAGGACTTCCAACGAAACCTTGAGCGTGCGGGCGACGTTCATTGCAAGGCCTCGACGGGGTCCAGTTTCGCGGCTCTCCGGGCCGGCTGAACCCCGAAGAAGAGTCCTACGCCCGTGGCGAAAGCGGCTGCGTAGGCGAAGGTCTTCCACGTGACGGCCATGGGGGTTCTGGGCATGTACTTCGGAACGAGCCACACGGGAATGAGGCCCAGGCAGATCCCCAGCGCCATGCCGCACAGGCTGACGATGATGGCCTCGGCCAGGAACTCCGTGAAGATGTCCCTCTGGCTTGCCCCCAGCGCCCGTTTGAGGCCGATTTCCGGAACTCTTTCGGAAAGGGAGAGCAGCAGGATGTTCATCAGGACGACGCCGCCCACGATCAGGGCCACGATGGCCAGCGCCGCGCCCACGAGTTCCGTCGTCCGGGCCATATCGTGGATCCGCTTGGCGATGAAGTCAGCCGTAATCAGGCGGAAGTCGTTTTCCTGCTTTTCCTGGATGTGGTGCTGGCGCCGCAGGATGTCCGTCACGCGTCCGGCCACCACGGCGGGGGAATAGCCGGGGCGAACGTTCATGCGGATGAAGCGGATGTAATCCACATGAAAGAGGCGGTTCATGCCGGTGGACAGGGGGATCCACACGCGGTCGTCCATGTCGAACCCGCGCGCATTGGATCCCCTCCGGGACAGGACGCCCTTCACACGGAACGCCACGCGGTTGATGAACAGCATCTTGCCCACGGGGTCCTCGTCACCGTAGAGATTTTCGGCCGTCGTCGCCCCGAGCACGCAGACGCGCGTCATGGCCCGCTCGTCGTCCGAGTCGATGGGGCTCCCCGTCTGCACGTACCAGTCGAATGCTTCGGAATAGCTGGGCGTTGCCGACACGACGTTCGTCTGGGTGCCCACGGCGCCCGCCTTCACGTCCACGTCCCCGGAAAAGATGCCCGCCGCAATGATCGCCTGGTCCGAAAGCCGGTCCTTGATGGCCTGGACGTCCTGGAGCTTGAGCGTGGCCATGGAGGCGGCCCGTCCGCCGGAGCCGCGCAACCGGCCGCCGCCCGAGAAGACCATGATCGAGCGGGGACCGAAAAAGGACATGATCTGGTTGACGCGGTTCTGTACACCGTTGCTGAGGCCCACGACGGCCGTGAGGAGCATGATGCCTACGGCCGTTCCGATCATCATGAGAAAGGCCTTGCCCTTCTGGCTCCACAGCGCGCCCGCAGCGTGTCGTGAAAGTCTGCCGATCCTCATGGCCGAAATCCTTGACCGGCGCCGCATCCGGCTCCGCACCGTACCGCCCGGGAAATCCTGCCGACAGGCAATCCGCGCTTGCTGCTCATCACTGGGGCCTCCTCTCGTCGGTATCGATCCGCCCGTCCTTCAGGGTGATGACCCTGGACGCGCGGGCCGCCACGTCAGGCTCGTGCGTGACCATCACGATCGTTCGCCCCTGCTTATGGAGCTTTGAGAAGATGTCGAGGATCTCCTGCGTGGCCGTGGAATCGAGGTTGCCCGTCGGCTCGTCCGCCAGCAGGATGGCCGGTTCGTTGACCAGCGCCCGCGCGATGGCGACGCGCTGCTGCTGTCCTCCCGACAGGGCGTTGGGCTTGAAGTCCATGCGGTCTTCCAGCCCCACCATTCTGAGAAGATCCGCCGCGCGGTTTCTGGCGTCCGGCGGGTAGGGGGTGGTGTAGAGAAACGGCAAAAGCACGTTCTGGAGGACGCTGATCCTGGGCAGGAGGTGAAAGAGCTGGAAGACGAAGCCGATGCGCCGGTTGCGGATCACGCTGAGGCCCCGGTCGTCCAACGCCGTGAGGTCCTGCCCGGCCAGTTTGTAGCTTCCGGCCGAGGGCCGGTCCAGAAGCCCGAAGATGTTCATGAGGGTACTCTTGCCGGTGCCCGAGGGCCCCATCAGGGCCACGAACTCCCCTTCGTCGATGCTGAGGGAAACGTCGTGGAGTACGGGCGTATCCAGGCCGCTCGTGTGGTAGGTTTTCTGTATGTCCTGCATCTCAATCATGAATGTACTCCGAAATCCCGAATCCAGATTCGGGGGTCACATTCCGTTTTCGTTGCTCCGCCCGTTGCCGGGCACGTAAACCTTGTCGCCCTTGGAGAGACCGGCCTTGACTTGCACGAACTCACCGGATTCCCGGCCGAGTGTCACGGGGCGCTGGGCAGGCCCCTTGTCGCCGGGAACCAAGACGAAGGTCTTGCCCTGGCTGTGCTTGACGGCTCTGAGGGGAATGGCCATAGCGCCCCGGAGGGTGTTCAAGGTTATGGTAACGTTCGCCGTCATGGTGGGCCTCAGAATGCCTTCGAATGGATCCGAGATGCCGATGATGACGTCGTAGTTGACCACGTTGTTCTGGATCACGGCCTGGGGATGGATGGCTTCCACCACGCCGTTGAAAACCTTGTTCGGGTAGGCGTCCACCGCGAAGGTAGCCTTCTGGCCCACCTTCACCCCGCCGATGTCCACCTCGTCCACGTAGGCGTCCACCTCCAGGCGGGAGAGGTCGATGATCGTCACAAAGGTCGGCGCGTTGAAGGTCGCGGCCACGGTGGATCCTTCCTGGGTGGCGACGGACTCCACGATGCCGGCTATGGGTGCCCTGACGGTTCCATAGGAGAGCTGGATATTGGCGTAATCCAGTGCCGCCTCGGCGTTTTTTACGTTGGCCTCCGTGGATTGGCTGTTTTGGCGGGCAAGGTCCACGGCGTCTTCAGAGACGTAGCCCTTCGGAAGAAGGGCCGCCAGCCGTTTGTAATTCGCCTTGGCGTAGGCCGCGGAAGCCTTTGCTGAGGCGAGGGTGGCGGAGGCCCTGTTGACGTTGGCCTGCAGGTCCTTTTCTTCGAGTTCGCCCAGGATCTGCCCCTTCTTCACCCTGTCGCCGATTTTGACGTAGAGCTTCTTCAGCGTACCTGAAACACGTGGCCCTACGGGCACTTCCGCACCCACGCGAGGCGTTACCGTGCCCGTGGCGATCACCTGGGCAGGAAGGTTCATTTCCTTCACCGGTACGAGCGTACCCGGGCCGTTCTTGGGGCCGCTTTGTTTACAGGCGGCCAAGAGGGCGATTGCGGTGATGGCGGTGCCGAGGACCGCGAGTCTCTTGATCGAACGATTCATGGTTCGCTTTCTCCATTGAGGGGGGCCGGCACGCGACCTTCCTCTGCGCCGGGTTTATTGGATATGGATGCCGTTGACTGAAGGCTCAGACCGTTCAGAAGGTCCTTGCCGGTGGCGCGATCCCAACCGGCCTGTGCGGTCAACAGGGACAGCCTGGCGGAAATGAGCTGTAGCCTGGCGTTCTGAAGGGTCGTGGTAGCGTCCACTACGTCCAGCATCGATCCCAGGCCCTGCTTGTACCTGCCTTCCGCAACGTCGGAGTTTTCCTGGGCACTCTCCACCAGCGCCTTCGCCGCCACGACGGACTGAAGCGCGGTGGCGAACTGCGTCCTGGCGTCGTAGGCTCTTTTCTCTGAGCTGAGTTTCGTGCTCTTGAGATCCATTTCGGATCCGGACAGGGCTTCGCGTGCCTCGATGACCTGGTAGGTTTTGGCGTAGCCCGTAAAGAGCGGGACATGCAACGTGAGGCCGACGCTCCAGGTTTCGAGGTTCGGCCAGCTTCCGGCATCCTGCCGGCCGTACGCGCCGTCTGCAGTTATCGTGGGACGATAGGCGGCCTCGGCGGCCTTGAGGGAGAAAGTCAGGGCCTGGGTGTTCTGAAAGGCCGCCTGGACCTCCGGCAACAGCTTGAGGGCGCGGTCCCGCCCCGTCTCCCAGTCGGGAAGGGTCGGGAGCGGAGAATCCGACGGGATCTCCTCTATCTGCAGGCCGGTGTCCGCCGGGAAACCCATGAGAACTGCGAGGGCTGCCCGGTCGGAGGTCACCGCACTTTTGGATTGGATCACGCCCAAACCGGCGTTGGCGTCCGCCGTGGCCGCCTGGAGGACGTCCGAATAGGGGACAAGGCCGACCTTCTGTTGGGCTTTGGACATATCCAGATGAAACAGGGTCTGCTTTTTTGTCTCTCGTGCAACCTCGAGTCTCCACTGGTCTCCTTCAAGGGCGTAATAAGCCGACTCCACGGCGAGGGCCAGGTCCTGGACGTTCGCCTTGAACGTGGCGTCCGCCGAGAGATAGGAGGCGCGTGATGCGGAGACCGTCGCCTTGCGTTCGCCGGAATCCAGCAGGGTGTACTGGCCCTTCAGGGCGGCGCTGGAACTCGTGTACGCGCTCGACGCCGCCGAGCGGCCCGAAGGTCCGGCGCTCTGCTCGGCGTAGGACTTGGAGAGGTCTCCGCTCAGGGACAGGGTCGGCCAGTAGGCGGATCGACTGGAGCCGACCCGTGCCATGGCGGCGCGTCCGGCGTGCAGAAAAGCCGCCGCGTTCGGGTTGTTCTCCACGGCGATTTTCAGGCATTCCTGGAGTGAAAGAGGGTGGTTGGAAGCCTCGGGCGGACCGGCGGCCGCCAGGCCGAACGGCAGAAGGCAGAGCAGGGCTACGAGGCTTCTCACGGTCCGGTGCTTATAAGGATTGGAGATCACGAATGCTTCTCCTTGAATGGGTTTCTTCGGGTGTGTTTGTCTTTCCCCAGCCAGCGGCCGAGGTGATCGAAGAACTGTTTCTGCTGTTCGGGCGTGAGCAGGTGCTTCTGGTTCAGAAAATGCCTCACCGTCGCATCCTGTATTTGTGCCGTCACCGTTTGAATCGCTTTTTCCTGAGCCTGGATCGATCCGGGAGACGGATTCGGCGACGCGAGGAGATCCAGCAGCTTCATGCGCTCCGTGCGGAGCTGTTCGAAAAGGGGACCGACCTTGTGTTTGAAGGCTGAAAAGTTGTTTTCGAATTGGCTCTTGACCGGTTCCTTCAATCCCAACTGGTCGGGAAGCGGTTTGTGCAGTTCGTGTCGGATGCTCGGGAGCAGCATGGCCGTGACGAAGCCGACGTTGAGGCAGAGCGACAGTACCAGAAGCAGTTTCCAGACGTGCCTCCTGATCATGGCCGTGTCTCCTCTGGCGCGTAGCGCGCGGGCAGGGTTCCGCCGACTAGGTACGCGTTCTCCACCGAACCCGAAGAAAGCCCCGAGAAGGCTCGCTGATAGGTATCCGAAATGGCGTTGGGGGAGGGGGCGCGGTCGAGAAACCGCGCGCCGATCATGTAGCCCGTCGCGAGCATGAGGAACGCGAGCGCCGCAGCCGCCGTCCACTGCTTGGCCATCCACCAGAAAGGTGTTCCCGATGGTATCCGGTCCAGGACCGCGGGGGCCAGATCAGAAAATTCGGGGAGGTCCGCAGACCGATCGAGCGCCGCGAGAAGAGCCAGATGTCGGCGCCACTCTCGTGCGCAGGCCGAACATCCGGCCACGTGTGCCGCAAGCGCGCCGTCCGATTCCATTTCGCGCCTATCGCAGCCCCGCGCTATCAATTGGCTGGCTCTCGTGCACCTCATGAGCACCTCCACATTCTGCATAACGGTGGCGGATGAGAAATCCTTCGGTACCCGTGCCGTCTCTCCGGCGGTACGAATAGGGCGCCGGTTCAGTCTCTTAGTGGCCCAGCATGGGGGCCAGGTTTGTCCGAAGGGACGCGCGGGCCCTCGTCAGAAGCGATTCCACGGCCTTGGAAGACGTGCCCATCAGGTCCGCGGTCTCCTTCATGCTGAGGCCTTCCAGATGAAAGAGGACCACGGCCAGGCGCTGTGTGGCGGGAAGCACGGCCATCGCCCGGACGAGCGCTTCGTTCAACTCGGTCTCTTGCAGGGCCCCATCGGCGCCCGTGTGGTCCCGGGCACGACTCTCCTCGTCGGAAAGGGCGACCAGTCGGGGTTTCCGGATCGAGTCGAGGCAGTAGTTCACCGTCAGGGTGCGGAGATAGGCCGGCAGTGGTTTTTCAGGGCGGTAGCGCGCAGCGGCCCGCCAGAGGCGCAAGAAGACTTCCTGGGCGGCCTCCTCCGCATCCTCCCGCCGGCCCAGGTAGCGGTAGGCGATGGAAAGAACCGCCGTCTGATGCCTGTGGATGATCCGCGCGAAGGCCTGGCGGTCGCCCTTTGCCATGCGTTTCATGAGCGTCGAGTCGGGCGTCTCCGGTTGGTTCAACAGAAAGGCCTCCCGTCGCCAGGAAAGGCGGGTCCCAGGGCGTATGCGTCTATCCCGGCCCGATTAAACAATGGGGCCGGGTAGCCTGCAGCCGGCCTCTCAAAGGAGACCGTTTCCCTGGTCCAAAGGATTAATCATCAGGGACGCAGGAAAGAAAACGCCGCCTCAGCGGCGGCGTTGCATATTCTCTTACGGTGCTCCAGCCACGCATCCGGCCGCTCAGGGCGCCTGCAATTTCGCGAGACGGTCTCGCGCAATCATCGCCTCGTCCGAATTGGGGGAAGCGGCGATCAGCGCCTTGAGTGTCGCGATACCCTGTGCCGTCTCGTCCACTGAGAGCTGGGTCAATCCTAGTTTCAGTCGCGCACCAAGAACCTTCGTGCTGTCGGGGTAGCCGTCGAGAACCGCCTGAAAGGCCTGCTTTGCGGCGGCGTAGTCCTTTCGGCTGTACGAACACTCGCCGATCCAGTACTGGCTGTTTCCGGCCCTCGGATCTTTCGGGAAGGCCTCCATGAACTGCTTGAATTCCCCGGCCGCCAACTCGTACTTGCCCTGCAGGTAGTCGTTGTAGGCCTGCTTGTAGAGATCCTGAGTAACCGGGGGGGGCGTCACGGGGCCTCCGGCCTCCGGCGCGCCCGTCGTGGATGGCCTTTGTTCCGGCTGACCGGCGGGAGGTGCTTCGGCGCCCGCGGTCCCGGCAGGCGAAGAGGCAACCGTGGGAACGGTGAAGACACTGTTCTTGTTTTTGAGGGCGTTGACCTCGCTTTCGAGGACTTCGATCTGGCTTTTCACCTGGTCGAGATCGGCGCGCATGTCCGCCGTTTGGGAGGAACGGGCCACCGCGTCGAGCTTTTCGGACAGCCCAGAAAGGGTTTTCTGGATTTCAGTCAGCTGGGATTCCACCATCTGCACGCGCTGGGAGAGCGTTGAAACCTGCTGGTTCAACTGCGCTATGTCCTCCCTGGTGCCGGCGCATACCGACCCGGCCGCCAGCCCAAAAACGGCAATGGCTATGAGAACGGTCCTTTTCATCTGGGCCTACTTCTGCTCCTGGAGGATGAAGTCGTCGCGTCTGTTCTGCTGCCAGCAGGCTTCGTTGTGTTCTTCGCAGACGGGACGGTTTTTGCCGTAGGAGACGGTCTGGATGCGGCTGGCGGGCACGCCCAGGCCGATGAGGTACTGCTTTGCGGCGTTGGCGCGCCGTTCACCCAGCGCCAGGTTGTAGGCTTCGGTGTTCCGCTCGTCGCAGTTTCCCTCGACGATCACCGCGAGTGCCGGATGGGCCAGGAGCCAAGCGGCGTTTTCCTTGAGAACGGCGCGATCGGGGGGCAGGATGTCCCACTTGTCCGTTTCAAAGTGGATACTCTTCAGGACGCCTTGCTTGTTGAACGCATCCGCGCTGTTTTGTACCTCGAGCGATGGCGTCGACTTCTCGGGCGTCCAGGGACCGGGCTTTTCTACTGAGGGCGCGGGAGTGCTCGAAGCCATGGGTGTCGATTCCGCGGGCTCCTTTTTGGAGCACGAGGCAAAAAGGCCCAGGATAAGCGTTGCCGACACCAGAAAGACCACCAACCTGCCCAGCTTGTGCACTCTCATAGCCACCTCCATTTAGGAGAAATTATAAGGGCGAGATCGAAAATTGACAATAGAATATACGGAAGAACCGTCCTTCACAGAGAAGGGAAAGGGATTCAGTTCCTCTCCTCCCCCTCGTGGGCCCTGCTTCTCCGGGCTTGGGGCAGCCGGGGCTCGAGCCCTTCGGATGGGGTTTTTCCGTCCGATCGCTCACCGGCCGCCCGTGGATTACCGTAGTTGAAGACGACGCCCTCGAAATTTCTGAGGACGAGGGTGTCCTCCGTGGCGTAGAGAAGATAATCCGGATTGATGGGAACCTTTCCGCCGCCTTCGGTATCTATGGCATAGGTTGGAATCGCAAGTCCCGATGTGTGTCCGCGCATCTTCTCGATGATTTCCACGCCCTTCCAGACGGACGTGCGCAGGTGTTCCGCGCCGTTGACAGGGTCGCAGTGAAAGAGATAGTAGGGACGTACGCCTATCTTGAGGAGGTCGTGGCACAGGGCGGTGATGGTCCGGACGTCGTCGTTCACGCCGCGCATGAGAACGGTCTGGTTATTGAGCGGAACACCCGCCCGCAGGATCCGGCGGCAGGCAGCCGCCGCTTCTCGAGTTATCTCCCGGGGATGGTTGAAGTGCGTATTCATCCATATGGGCCCGTACCTGGACAGCAGGGACGCGAGATCGTCGTCGATGCGCTGCGGCAGTACCACGGGGTACCTCGTGTGGATGCGCACGATCTCCACGTGCTCTATCTTGTGCAGTTCTGAGAGGCAGTACTCCAGTGTCCGGACCGGCAGCGACAGGGGGTCTCCGCCCGAGAGTATGACGTCCCGCACGGAGGGCGTCCGGGCAATGTAGGCGATCATCGCGTCCAACCGGAGTCTGCTCCTGGGTGCCTGCCCGCCTTGCCACTCCCGCCTCCTCGTGCAGTGGCGGCAGTACACGGGGCACATGTTGGTTGTGAGGAAAAGCACCCTGTCGGGGTACTTGTGAACGATCCCGTCCACCGGCATGTGGGGATTCTCTCCCAGGGGATCTTCCAGGCCGACGCTGTGATAGGTGTATTCGTCCAGGGAAGGGACGGCCTGCCGCCGGATGGGGTCTCCGGGATCGGCGGCGTCGATGAGGCTCAGGTAGTAGGGCGTAATGCCGATGTGAAGATCGACGCCCAGACGACTCAGTCCTTCGATCTCCGACGAAGTCCAGTCGAGCAGGCGTCCCAGGCTCTGCAGATCGCGAACGCGGTTCCGGTACTGCCAGCGCCAGTCGTTCCACTCCTCGTCCGTTGCGTCGGGAAAGTACCGGGCGCGACCGGTGGACGGCGCCGCGGGGCTGGGATATATGTTCTGCATGAAGCCTCCATGCGGAAGGACGGATTGGATAGCGTCGCGACGACCGCCGGCGAAACCAGGAGGCCGGGCGGAGTCTGCCCCGGCTCTGCGGACCATGGGATATATATACTAGGTTGTCAGGAGGAGCGCCACTCCGGCGAAGGTGGCCATGGTCCCGAAGATCGCCCGGTAGGATACCCGCTCTCCGTAGACGACGCGGACCATAGGCAACACCAGAACCGGTGCCAGGGCCATGAGCGCGGAGGCCACGCCGACCTTGGCGTGGTCCACCGCCTCCAGCGACATCCAGACCCCAAGGAAAGGCCCGCAGAACGCCCCGAAGGCGGTATAGGCGAGGGCCTTCTGGTCCCGCAGCTTGCCGATGCTCTCCTTCATGCCGCCGAAGACGAGCGTGAGCAGCCAGATTCCGCCCGCCGCGACGATCATCCTGATGAGCGTGCCCGAAAGCGGCGAGATCGCGCCGTCGAGGCCGCGCTTTGCCACCACGATGCCGGCCGCCTGGCAGAACGCGCCCCCGAATGCGAAAAGAACGCCCCGTCCGAGACGTTCGCTCCGCCCCTGCGCTTTGTCTATGCCCCGTTCCAGGATGACCCACGCGATGCCGCCGACCGTAATGACGATGCCGGTGATTTCCACCCAGCCCAGGGTCTCTCCAAGGAACGCGAGGGCCATGACGGCCGAGAAGATGGGCCAGGCGGACATGACCAGCATGCCTTTGCGGGGCCCGATGTCCAGGTAGGCCTGGAAAAGGAAGCCGTCGCCGACCATGAGGCCGATGATTCCCGACAGTCCGAACCAGAACCAGTGGTGCCAGGTGGCTTCCACAGGCACGATCGTGCCGAAGAGAAAGAGATGCATCGCTCCGAGCATGACGACGGCCATCACCAGGCGCGTGCGGTTGACCGCCAGAGAGCCGACGCGATCGCCGGCCAGCGTGAAGAAGATGGCCGTGAAGGCCCACATGAGGGCCGTACCGATGGCGACTAATTCGCCGAAGTGAGGATTCCCGGTAATGAGCGCCTCCCGCCCGCCGGGAGGACAGGCCCCGGCGACCCGCCCATGATACCCCAAGGCGGTCCGGAAGGGAGGGGACCGGCCCGCCGGGCGAAGGAGGGGCGCCACTTATTGGGAGGAGTGAGATAAAATCAGCTCGTGGAAGGAGGTTTCTCATGACGATCGCGCGGGCACTGACAATTGCCGGCTCCGACTGCAGCGGGGGTGCGGGCATCCAGGCGGACCTGAAGACCTTCCATCGGTTCGGCGTCTACGGCGCCTCGGTCCTGACCGCCGTCGTCGCCGAAAACACCGTCGGCGTCCAGGGCATTTCGGCGGTGGATCCTGCCTTCGTCGCCCTTCAGGCCGAAAGCTGTCTTTCGGATATCGGGGCCGACGCCGTGAAGACCGGCATGCTTGTGGACGCGTCCATCGTCGCCGCCGTTGTTGAGGTGATGCGACGGCACGAGGTTCACAAGCTCGTGGTGGACCCGGTCATGCGCGCCAAGGGCGGAGACCCGCTCATAGATCCCGCCGCCGTGGAGACCCTTGTACGCGACCTCTTCCCCATGGCCTTCGTGGTCACGCCAAACGTGCCCGAGGCGGAAGCCCTCGTAGGCTTCTCCCTGAAGACCGTAGAGGACTTCCGGAAAGCGGCCGGACTCATCCGGGACATGGGGCCGAAGATCGTCGTGATGAAGGGCGGGCACAGCCCCGCGAACCCCGAGGGCGCGTCCCTGGACTTCGCCTGGGACGGGGAAACGTGGCGGGTCTTCGAAGGGCTCCGCAGTTCCAATCGCAACACGCACGGCACGGGATGCACGTTCTCCGCGGCCATAGCAGCCCTGCTGGCAAGGGGAGAAGAACCCATGACGGCCATCGCGGAGGCCAAGGCTTTCATCACGGAGGCCATACGGACCGGCCAGGGGCTCGGCCACGGCCACGGTCCGGTTAACCACTGGGCGGGGGCCGACCGATAGGGTCGCCTCCGGCGCTCACTCTCTATTCGACCCCGCGAGATTTCCCGGCTCGAGCTGTTGCTCGAAGAAGTGCAGGATGTGTGTGAACAGGTCGAGCCTTGCGTCGGGGCCGCGAATCCCGTGGCTCATCCTCGGGTAGTAGGCCAGTTGAAACGACTTGTGCGCCTTGTAGAGGGCGTCCACGAACTGCACGCTGTTCCCGAAGTGGACGTTGTTGTCCACGAGGCCCTGCGCCAGGAAGAAGTTGCCCTTGAGGTCTTTTGCGAAGTGGACCGGCGAGCTGTTCCTGTATCCATGGCGGTCGTCCTTGGGCAGCTTCAGGTAGCGTTCCGTGTAGCACGTGTCGTAGTTGAGCCAGTCCGTGACGGGCGCCACAGCGAGGCCGCAGGCGAAGTCGCCCTTCGGGGCGTGCGTGAGCGTGTAGCACGTCATGAATCCGCCGTAACTCCAGCCCCAGATTCCGACCCGGTTGCCATCCACGTAGGGCAGGGCCTTGAGGGCCTTGAGGCCGGCGAGCTGGTCCTCGAGTTCGACCTTTCCCATGCGTTTGTAGAGTACGTCTTCAAATGCCTTGCCGCGTCGCGTGGAACCCCGGTTGTCGATGGAAAAGTAGACGAACCCGTTCTCGGCAAAGAGCTGGTTGACCGTGTCCCAGCGCCCGACCCACCGGTTCTGGACCATCTGGTAATCCGGGCCGCCGTAGACTTCCACGACGGCGGCGTATTTCTTGTGCGGATCGAAGTCCTTCGGCTTGATGACCCTGGCGTAAAGGACGGTGCCGTCGTCGGCCCGAACCTTGATGAACTCGGGCTTGACGAACCCGTACTCGGCCAGTTCGGGTGCGGGGTTGGCCGCGATCACGGCGGTCTTCCTGCTCTTGATGAGGTGCAGCGTGACCACCGGCGGCGTCCCCGCGCTGGAATGGGCGTCGACGTAGGCCCCTGCTCCGGGGGAGAAAGTCGCGTCGTGCCAGCCGGTTCCCTCCGAGACCCTCTCCATGCGGCCCTTGAAGTTCACCTTGTAGAGCTGCCGCCCCAGCGGACTCTCTCGGTTGCCGTCGAAGTAGACCCAGCCCGTCTTTTCGTTCACCCCGAGGATGGAGTCCACAACCCACGGTCCCTCGGTGAGCCTCTTGACCGATTTCTTCGCGAGGTCGTAGAGGTAGATGTGCTCGTAGCCGTCCCGCTCGCTCAGCCAGAGGAAACTTCTGCCACCGTTGATGAAGCGAGGGCGGCCCAGAACGTTGACCCAGGTGGCGTGCTTCTCCTCGAGCAGGGAGACGGGCGCCTTGTCGTTGAGGTTCGATCGGTACAGCACGAGGTGGTTCTGGTTCCGGTTGATGATCTCAAAGCTCAACGCTTTGCCGTCCGGAAACCAGGCGACCCGGGTCAGATACCCCTCGCCGGATCCGGCGCCCGTGACCGCCGAGTCCTTTCCGTCCAGGGTCACGACGCGGAGCGTCACGGATGGGTTCTGTTCGCCGGGCTTCGGATAGAACTGTTTCTTGACCGCCGGGTTGATCTGGGTCTGGTCGATGATGGGGTAGGTGGGTACGCCCGCCTCGTCGAAACGCAGGTAGGCGATGCGGCTCCCGTCGGGCGACCACCAGTAGCCCGTGGTCATATCCAGCTCCTCGCCGTAGAGCCAGTCTACCGATCCGCACGTCACGAGTGGGGACCCGCCCGCCACGAGCCGGTGAGCCTCGCCGGAAGCGCGGTCCGCCACCCAGAGATCGGCGCCGGAAGTGAACGCCACCCGCGTACCGTCCGGTGACCACGCGGCGTTGTCGACCTTTCCCAGTTTCTTCGGCGAGAGGCGGCTGAGCTTTCCCACCGCGAGGTTCCAGCACAACAGGCCCTTGGGTGTACTTAACAGGAGATAGCGACCCTCGGGCGAGACCTCATACGTCCTGAAGTCGGCACGCGCTTCCTGGGCCTCCGTAATGCCCTCGAGGCCGGCCAGGGCCTTCCGGTACGCGTCCTGGGTGAGCACGATGTGGCGCGAGAGGTCCGCCGTGTCGAAGCGCATCAGGTCCGAGGCTTCACGCGGCGAACCGGCTTTGAAATAGAAGAACGTCCGGCCGTCCGGGGCCCAGATAATGTCCCGGGGGACGTTTCCCCCGAAGCGCCAGGATTGGAGGGCATCTGCGACGGTCAGGTTCTTGGAGGGAGCGGCGGAGGCCGCAATCGTGACCAGCATAACCGCCGCGGCGGAGAGCCACGGCCTGAAGTGTCGGTTCATGAGGATTCTCCTTCTCATTTTCTGATCCCGCGGGAACGGGGCCCCGCCGAACTGGTGCAGTTCCTTATTGTACGACGAATGACCGGAGTTGAGGGCGACCCCGGCTTTGGAATACCCTGAAGGCGCCGCGCGCAGGCCGCCGTTGATGCGCCGGCGAATAGGAGGCCGGGGGCGGGACGTCGTGCCGCTTTATCGACGGTCGACAGGCACGGGATGGAAGCGGGAAGCCTGCGGCTTCCCGAGGTCATCGGATCAGAGGAGGTGTGCACCATGCGTCATTCCAAAAAAGTGATCTGTGCGGTCTTGCTGGTAGCGTCTTTTCCGCTCATGGCGCAGTACGTGGAGGGGCCCGGTGAGGCGCCCGATCCCGCCGCGGGCCTCACGCCTGCGGCCGTAGCTGAAATCCAGAAGGGCACCGACATGACCCCGGCCCTGCGCGCCGCGCAGAACGCGCTGTCGGAGAACCCTATCGGCAAGCTGGTGGTGGACGGGAAGAATAAGCGGGACGACGACAAGCTCTTCACGCACGTCATCAAGAAGCCGGGGGCCATCACAAACCAGGAACACAGCGGACGTTGCTGGCTCTTCGCGGGCCTCAACATCCTCAGGCCCGCCGTGATCGTGAAGTACAAGCTCAAGAACTTCGAGCTGTCCCAGGCCTACGAGCAGTACTGGGACAAGCTGGAGCGGGCCAACCGGTCGCTCGAGCTGGCCATCGCCCTCAGGAACGAGGCCCCGGACAGCCGGAAGAACGAACTCCTGCTCAAGCACCCCATCGAGGACGGCGGCGACTGGAACTACGTGCTCTACCTCGTGGACAAGTACGGCGTCGTACCGAAGTCCGTCATGCCGGACACCTACAGCGCCGCCCACACGAATGAGATGAACGAACTGCTGGCCACGGTCATTCGCAAGGGGATCATCTCGCTCAGGGCGAAGGCTAAGGCCGGCGCCACGGTGGAGCAGCTCCGCGCGGCGAAGCTCGACGTCCTCAAGCAGGTCGACAGGATCCTCGTCCTCTGCCTCGGGCGGCCGCCGCACACCTTCACCTGGCGCTACGAGGACAAGGACGGCAAGGTGAGCCCCGCCAAGACCTACACGCCGCAGAAGTTCTACAAGGCGTTCGTGGGTGTGGACCTCCACGACTACATGCACGTCGTCAACTACCCCGGCAAGCCCATGAACGCCGTGCTGAGGTTCGCCTGGAACCGGGACACGGCCGACGGGCCGGACATGCAGGCCGTCAACGTGCCCGTCGACGTCATGAAGACCATGGCCATGAAGTCGGTCCTGGGCGACGAGGCCGTCTGGTTCTGCTGCAACTCGGGCGTCCAGCGCGACAACGAGGCCGGCCTGTGGGACCAGGGCATCAAGGACTACGGCGACCTGTTCGGCCTCGACTTCCACATGGACAAGGCCGACCAGCTGGCCTACTTCCAGGGCGCTCCGGACCACTGCATGGTCTTTGTGGGTGTGGACGTCCGGGACGGGAAGCCCGACAAGTGGAAGGTCGAAAACTCCTGGGGCAAGAAGTACGGCCAGGAGGGCTACTGGACCATCACCGACTCGTGGTTCGAGGCCAACGTCTACGAGATGCTCGTGAACAAGAAGTACGTGCCCGAGGACGTTCTGAAGCTCGCGGATGGAAAACCCGAGGTCATGCCGCCCTGGGACCCCTTCTCCAACTGATCGATGGTGATGCGCGGAGGGAGCCGCCGGCTCCCTCCGCGCTCATGCCGCCGCGCGCTCGCCGGCGGGCGGCGGCCTCCATGGCGGAATCCCGGGTCTCCGCAGTCCTTCCGTTCGATACGGGCCGGGCGGTCCGTGCTACTCTGCTTCTACATTACTTCGACGGTTTCATTCAGGGAGGTAGCGAGATGTCTAAAGCCATCATAGTCGGCGCGAGTTCGGGCATCGGGCGGGCCCTTGCCCGCAGGATGGCGGCGGACGGGTGGACGCTCGGCCTGGCGTCGAGAAACGAGAAGGCGATGAAGGACCTGGCCGCCGACCTGGGAGAAGGAACCGCGATCCAGGTCCTGGACGTGCGCGATACCGCCTCCGTGTCCCGGCGTCTGGACGCCCTGCGCTCGGCGCTGGGTGACGTGGACTGCGTGGTGATCAGTTCCGGCATCGGGATCTTCAACAACCATCTTTTCTGGGAACCCGAGGGCGACACCATCGCGACGAACGTGGCCGGGTTTGCGGCGGTGGCGACGTGGGCCGGCCGCCATTTCCTCGATCGGAAAAAGGGTCACCTGGTGGGGCTGTCCTCCGTGGCGTCCCTGCGGGGCAGCCCTTTCAATCCGGCCTACAACGCATCGAAGGCCTTTGTGTCCAACTACCTGGAGGGACTTCGCATGAACCTCGGCCGGTTCGGCGTGGCGGTTACGGACATCCGTCCCGGTTACATCGACACGCCCATGACACAGGGGCAGGAGGGCATGTTCTGGGTGGCGGACGTGGAGACGTGCGTCAAGCAGATCTACCGCGCCATGAAGAAGCGCCGGAAGGTCGTCTACGTCCCGCGGCGCTGGGCGCTGGTCTCCATCCTGTCGAAGATCGCCCCCGAGTTCCTCTACAAGCGCTTCTCGAACTGACCGCCGGCGGCCTCGTGCCCGCCGACGCAGTGACCGAGTGAGCCAGTGATCGAGTGAATGGTGCGATGGGAGGCCTTCGAAGGCCCGTTCCCCGCCGCCTTCCCTTTCGCCTTTAGCCCTTCGGCCTTAGCCCTTACCCTGCTATACTGCCGCTTTGCCGTCAGGCACTTAGGGACGGCCTTCAGCAAGCGGGA
>CAZDOY010000032.1:25725-32000 GCA_964507185.1 uncultured Thermoanaerobaculia bacterium | reverse complement strand
AGCACCCGCTACAACCGGGCCGCCGCGCACGGGCCGACGGGACGTTACACCGCACGGAACAACCGGTCGGGCAGACAAGGCACCGCAGGCTATCGGAACAACCGTTACAGCCGCCCCTCCACACACAGACCGGCGGGCTATTCCGGCCGCGGCTACAACCGCTCCACCGCACCCGGCCGTGCCGGCTATTCTTCACGCAATCGCGGCCGCCCCTCGTATCGCGCCCCGTCCGGCTATTCTGGGGGGACCCGCGCGCCTTCAGTCAACCGGGGATCGGCTGGTCACAGAAGTTACGGCAATGGACGCTCCGCCGGGCATGCCCCCACCCGCTACTCCTCCGGCGGCAGAGCACGTTCTTCGGGTCATGCATCCGCCGGCCATCGCGGCGGCGGAGGTCGCCACAAGCACCGCTGATCCACTTCACCCAGCGTCGGATTCAGCAAACCGGGGCGCGATCTTCGCGCCCCGGTCTTTCTTTACGGCAGAAGTTAGTCGATTGCAGACGCGGACTTGATATGGGCGGCCGAGCACGGGGCAGAGCAGATCCACTCACGCCCGGACAGGCTACTGAAGAACCCGCGTGGGACGCGACTTGCGAGAGTCTTCCAAAGGCCTGCCAGGACGCCGCCCGAGAGATTGTGCCTCGATTTCGGCGTCTAATTACCGCTCAACGGATGTAAGGCCGCCCTTGCCTTCCTTCTTGGCCCTCTTGTCGGCCTTCTTTTCCTTCATGGTCTTTGCGGGTTTCTTCTTGGATTCCTTCTTGGTCTCTTTCGACTTGCCCATGGGTACCTCCGTGTCTCCGAGCATGCCATAGAGCTGCTTCAGGGATGACGTAGATAAGATACCACGATACCCCCCCGACTGCTGCAAGCGCCGGGGCGGCCCATGGTATCCGCTCGCCTTCCAGCCGATTCGTCGAATCGCCTGCGCGGCACGGGCCATTGACGAATTGCCCTGGTGTTGGGGTTCTAGAGTCAACAGGCTGCTGAAGGGGCAGGGAAGGACGAGGCATCCGGCGACGGCAAACAGCTAGACGGCCGTGCGCGATGCCTTGAAGCGGAAACGAAAAATCCGCCGCCCGTCACCCCGTAGTTTCTACGTACTCTCTGATCCCCGCCACTCGTACTAACTGCCCTTCCCGGCGAGGATCGGGAAAGTTATAATTGAGTCAAGAACAGTTCAGGCGGACACCTGTGAAGGGAATGCTCAACTGGTTTCCAGCCCCATCTGGGGGGGCTGGTGCCAGGTGAGCAATGTTCGTCGGAGCTCTTGGACTGACAGGCCGTGAGGCGTGGTTCGAAAATCACGGTAATCATCGCAGTCATCCCCCACACCATGATTGCGGCGGCACCGTGAAGAAGAAGGACCGGGCTGTCAACGAACGATGGGAGAAGCAAAAGGCCCCCATTCCCCTCGTGACGATTTCCAAGAGCCCCCCCCTGCTCTCGGCCTCTCCGGTCTTCGGGCCGGAGAGGCCACCCTTCCCTGACGGGACGGACGCGGGGGCAAACGATTCGCCCTCCATTGAGGACACCCCTCCTCAAAGGCTCTCCGGGCAACCGGAGAGCCGCCTCCCTTTTAGGAAACACCGTTCGCTGGTCCAAGTGATTCATGCGCGGGCTACTCTGCGAGGGAAAAACCTTCCCGAAGGAGCTTGGTGGCAGGGAAAGGATCGCCCATCGACTGCGGGCGCAGGACTGCGCCTCGCGCAACGCAACAGAAGGTATTGACAAAGGTGCGCGCCCGAATTCTCTGGCGGGAATAGCTGCCCCACACCCGAAGTTTTCTGAACAGGTTGTACCGTGACGAGAACCGCGAAGCCGCGTCCAGTCCCGATGAACACCAGGAGATACCGGCCGAAGCAGTTCCTGCTCCTCATCCTTGAGTCCGCAACATCAAACGACCCGGGCGCACAACATCGAAGGCGCGAGTCCGAATCCCCCTGCCCGAGTCTATCGACGACGAATGGACCCTTCGTGTGTTTTCCGAAGGAGATGGAAAGAGGTACGGGACCAGATGGAGAAGGAGCTTCATGATGAAGACCGCAAGAACATGGCACCGCAGGATGTGCCTATCCGTGATCGTCGCAGTGCTTGGGCTGGGCCTGGGGTTAGGGGTGCTGGCCCAGGATTTCGACACACCCCTGGCGTGGGGAAATAACGGCTCCGGCCAGCTCGGCGACGGGACCACCAACAGCAGCAATCTTGCCGTGCCGACGACCGGTGTCGAGTACGTCGAGGCCGTCTCCGGGGGCGCGAACCACTCCCTGGCCCTCAGGTCCGACGGCACGGTGTGGGCCTGGGGCGGCAACGACTATGGTCAGCTCGGCAACGGGACGACGACGGGGAGCCTCACCCCCGTCCAGGTTCTGATTCTCACGCAGGTCAGGGCCATTGCGGCGGGCGGGTACCACTGCCTCGCCCTCGAGGCCGACGGCACCGTCTGGGCCTGGGGGCGTAACGATTCCGGCCAGCTCGGCGACGGAACCGACGTCGGCAGCAGCGTGCCCGTCCGGGTTGTGGGTCTCTCGCACGTCATCGCCATCGCCGCGGGGTATCACCATTCGCTGGCGGTCGAGGGCGACGGCACCGTCTGGGCCTGGGGCTCCAACAACCATGGTCAGCTCGGCAACGGAACGACCGCGAAAAGCCCCGTTCCCGTGCAGGTGACCGGACTCGGGGGCATTACGGGCATCGCCGGCGGCGAGTCTCATTCGCTTGCCGTCATGGGCAACGGCACCGTGTGGGCCTGGGGGCGCAACGACTCCGGCCAGCTCGGCGACGGCACCAACACGGACAGCCACGTCCCGGTTCAGGTGACGGCCCTGTCGGGCGTCACGGCGGTGGCATGCGGTGAATCCCATTCCATGGCCCTGATGGGCGATGGTTCCGTGTGGACCTGGGGGGCCAACAACAACGGCCAGTTGGGCGACGGGACGACCACCTACAGCAACGTGCCCGTCCACGTGACGAGCCTTCCGGGCACCAAGGCCATCGCGGGAGGGATGGGGCATTCCCTCGCGCTCACAAGCGACGGGCGCATCCTGGCCTGGGGCTGGAACTACGCCGGGCAACTCGGCGACGGCACGAACACGGACAGGCACCTCCCCGTCTACGTGCCGAACGTGACGGGCGTCACGGCCATCGCGGCGGGCTGGAACCACTCCCTTTCGGTGACCGGGGCGCCCCCGTCCTGGGCGTGGGGGCACAACAACTACGGCCAGCTCGGGGACTCGGAGACAACCGACACGAATGTCGACGTCCAGGTGTCCGGCCTCATCATGTCGGACATTGCGTCCGGAGACGACCACGGCCTCTGCCTGGAACCGAACGGCATGCCGTGGGCCTGGGGGCTGAACGACGTGGGCCAGCTCGGGACCGGGGACAACACTAATGTTTCGTACCCCGTTCCCGTGACGGGTGCAGGCGTTGCGAACACCAGATTCTTGGCGGCAGGAGCGAAGCACTCTCTGGCCGTCGTGAGCGACGGCACCGTCTGGGCCTGGGGGGAGAACGATGGAGGCCAACTCGGCAACGGGACGGTTGTCAGCAGCAACACGCCCGTACAGGTATCGGGACTCTCAGGCGTGGAGAGCGTTTCGGGAGGGTCGTCCCACTCCCTTGCCGTCAAGAGCGACGGCACCATCTGGGCCTGGGGGGCCAACGGCTACGGCCAGATCGGCGACGGGACGACCACCGAGAGAGACACTCCCGTCCAGATTGGGATCTTGGCGGGGTTCAAGGCCGTGGCGGCGGGCTTGTTGCATTCGCTCGCGGTCAAGGACACCGGCACCGTCTGGGCCTGGGGACACAACGCCTACGGCCAGCTTGGCGATGACACGACGACAGACCGCCATGCCCCTATTCCGGTTTCGGGCCTCGCGAACGTCACAGCGGTCGCGGCAGGGTGGGCCCATTCCCTGGCGTTGGAAAGCGACGGAACGGTCTGGGCGTGGGGGTACAACAGCGACGGTCAACTGGGCGTAGGAGATAACGTCGACCGGACCCACCCCGTTCAGGTGACGGGCCTCACGGACGTCGTGGCCATCGCTGCGGGCCTGTATCACTCCCTCGCCCTCAAGGCCGACGGCACCGTCTGGGCCTGGGGATACAACGGCTACGGGGGGCTCGGCGACGGAACGAACGTGCACAGCTACACGCCCGTTCAGGTCCTCAACGTCGAGGACGCCACCGCCATCGCGAGCGGCGCCTATCAGTCCTTCGCGATCGCTCCGCGGCTGCCCTGTACGCTCACCTGCACCGCATCGGCTTCGCCGCTTTCGGGGTCGGCCCCCCTCACCGTGTCCTTCACGGCGGCGGCGACTCCGTCGAACTGCACCCAGAACCCGTCCTACGCCTGGGACTTCACGACCGACGGCACGACCGACGACACCACACAGAACCCGACGCATACCTACAACAGCCCGGGCACCTACACGTGGACCATGACAGCCTCGGCCGACGGACAGACCTGCGTCCAGACCGGAACGATCACCGTGACCGCCGACGACACGCCCCCCGACACCTCGATGACGTCCAGCCAGTGCGGGACGACCATCAGCTCGGACTCGACGACGTTTACCTGGACGGGGTCCGACAACGTGACGCCCACCGGCAGCCTCGTCTATGCCTACCGTCTCGACGGAGCTTCGTGGTCGGCTTTCGGCCCGGACACCAGCCATACCTACACGGGACTCGCCAACGGAACGCACACGTTCGAAGTGAAGGCGAAGGACCAGGCGGGCAACGAAGACCCCACCCCAGCCACCTGCGCCGTCGAGGTGAACCACGACCCGCCGGTCATCAGCGCCATGATGAAGGCGGGCTCGCCCTTCAGGATCAAGGTGCTGGGGAGCAACCTCCAGGACGGCATCCAGGTGTTCATCAACGGCCAGCTCTGGGGCGACACGAGCAACAAGCACCTCGTCAAGTGGAAAAACTCGGGCAAGATCGTCGTCAAGAAGGGCGCGGCCCTCAAGGCCGTCGTACCCAAGCACGCCACGACCACCTTCCGCTTCGTGAACCCCGACGGCGGCTGGGCCACCATGGACTTCACATGGCCCTGATCAACCGCGATCACCTATCCGATGAACAAGACGGGGCCCTTCGGGGCCCCGTTCGCGATCGGGCGGACCGCAGCCGCGCCCTGCCCAGAGCCGTGGGAATGGACGGGGCCTGGCAGGGGTTATCCCGTTGCCTTCATAAGAAGTTACAGGGTCACCACGAATCGCGCGGCCGAAGGCACGGCGGCGATTCCGGGAGAAGATCGCGTTGTGGCGGATGCGGAACCAAAGTATACTGCCGGCAGGAGTTCACAAGTGATTTTCCGCGGTGTTCACGATCGGCCGCCAGCCCTTTCGAGACTGCTGGAACGGCCCGAAGAGATGGAATGGCTGCTGGAGCAGCTCGAGTTGGCCGTGGTTGTGGCAGACCGGGACGGAGCCGTACGGTTCGCCAGCAAGGAGGCCAGAAGGCTGCTCGGAGCCTCCCTCCCCGAAGCGGGCCTGCACGAGTGGCCGCAGATTCTCGGCCTCTTTCTGCCCGATGCACTGACGCCCCTCCCCGCCGACCGGGTTCCGCTAACGCGGGCGCTCAAGGGCGAGGAGACGGAGTGCGAGGTCCTCTACACCCGCTCGGACGGCGCGTCCATGGGAACATGGATCAGCATGGCCGCCCGGCCCATCCTGAACTCCGAAGGCGGTATAGGCGGCGGTTTGGCTCTCATGCGGGACTGCACCGGACACCGGCGCGTCCTCGAACAGGTCGCGGCGGCCCTGGACAAGAGAGGCGACACGATACCTGCACCGCCCGACGACTGCCCGGCCTGCCTGCCCTTCTACCAGCGGCTCCTCAAGTACTACGACTGGGTCTTCAGCGCAGTGGAGCAGACGGCGGACAGCGTCGTCATAACGGACCACCGCGGCGTGATCCAGTACGTGAACCCCGGCTTCACCCACACGACGGGCTTCAGCCGCGAAGACGCAC
Source organism: uncultured Thermoanaerobaculia bacterium (assembly GCA_964507185.1). Lineage (GTDB taxonomy): Bacteria > Acidobacteriota > UBA4820 > UBA4820 > DSQY01 > CAVRTJ01. The sequence continues at coordinate 26,013 of CAZDOY010000032.1, read as the reverse complement.
TGGGCAGGACACCCCGTATCCTCAAGTCCGGCAAGCACGATCAGGAATTCTACCGCGACCTCTGGGCGAAGATACTCTCCGGCGAACCCTTCACCGGCCTCATCGTCAACAGAAAAAAGTCCGGAGAGACCTACACGGCCCAGCAGAGCATCTCCCCCATCCACAACAACACGGGCCGCATCACCCACTTCGTGTCCGTCCTCAAGGACGTCACCGACCTCCTCAAGAGCAAGGAACGCGAACTGCAGATGGGGCTCGCGCGCGAGGTCCAGGAGCGCTTTTACGGGG
>CAZDOY010000032.1:11931-25625 GCA_964507185.1 uncultured Thermoanaerobaculia bacterium | reverse complement strand
AAGGACCTTCTGCCCCACCAGTTCGTCACCCTCTGCCTGGTGTGTCTGGACACATCGACGCACTGCATGCGCTACGCCAACGCCGGCCACGTGCCTGGGATAATCCTGGACGGGAACGGCGCCCTCAATGCCACCCTCCGAAGCCTTGACCCGCCCCTCGGCATCTTCCCCGACCGGACTTTCCGCCTCTCCGAGCCGATCACCCTCCAGCATGGCGATACCCTGGTCCTCATCACCGACGGCGTGACGGAGAGGGTGGACGGAAACGACCGGGAATTCGGCGTCGACGGCACAGTCCGGTACGTGGCCGACCACAGGAACGAACCGGCGCGCCGGATCCTCGAAGGCCTGCAGCAGGCTGTCCGGTCCTTCGGCGACGACGAACCCTTTCTCGATGACGTCACGACGGTCGTGCTCAAGGTGGACGGATAGAGAGCGAAACAGACGGGGATAGAGGGTGGCTTAGATAGCCGGCGGCGCGTGATCGACCGTGATCGTGCTTCTGGGACCGAAAGGCCGGCACCCCTTATTCAGCGGGGACGGGCCGCCAGACCCGCCCCCGCGCGCACATGTTCATACCAGCGGATCCACCGCATGCGAGATGGCCAGGACCTCGTCGAAGCTCACGGCGTTCACCTTCGCCAGCCTGCTTTTGAACTCCTTCATCACCTGTCCCGAAAAGGTCTTCCAGTGCTCGTCGTTAAGCAAGTAGATATCGTCCTTGAAGTGGAGGTGAGCGACGCGAAGGCCTCCCGGAAACGGTATTCTGTGGGGAATTGCGAGCTCTGCCTTTGTGGCCGCTGCAGCGCCCAATGCCCTGGGCATCTGAGCTCCCTGGAAAGGCTTTAACTTGTACCTGTCGATCAATCCCCGAACGACGTCGGCATACCTGAACCAGATATCCGCGGGTCTTCCCCATGGAAAGACCTTCTCAGGTATGAAGATCTTATCCGCTATCAAGTAACGCAGGTCATCCATGAGACTCCTCCCTTTCCTTTGACTGGCCTTGTCTTGTCACATGGCCGCGATATGCCCCGGCAATAAATGCGGAGGCGAGTTCCCTCAACAGGTCCACACGACAGAAACAGGCGGCGCACGAGGCATCGGCATTGGATTACTCCTGGTAGTCCTAATAATTCTTGGCGCTGACTCGCGTCGGCATTCCGGCAAGGTGCGCCACAAAGGTCGGACCGAGGCGCTTTTCCAGGGTCTCGAAGACCTCTGCAGCCACGGCAATGGCTGCGCGCTCCGACGCGCACAGAAAGGGTCCGACTCGGTCGTAATTTCCCGTTGAGAAGAAGTTCGAACACCCGCACCAGTTCATGCAGTAGTCTTTGAGACCGCATTCGCGGCATTCGACAGGAACCTGTCGATTCGAAGCGGCCCCGCAGACACGGGTGACAAGAGGCTCGAACACATTCCCGAGGCGATGAGGGCTGTCTCCGCCACACCCTATCAACCGCTCGCAGGGATATATGCCGCCGTCCGGAGTAAAGGCGAACTCGCCCCTGCCCATGCGGCAACGCTCCAACGGCTGATACCCTCCGCGCAGGAGCACCGTGATCTTGCTGTCTATCAGGCTGATGAAGTGCGGATCATCATGCACATAGCCGTCCACGTAGCGCTGCGCCACCTCGCCGTAAACCGCCCGCAAGGCGTCCGCGTCTTCCGGTGACCAGGACGCGGAAAAGTCCGGACTGAAGTAGATCTGCCTGAAGCCCAGCGACGAAAAGTAATCCAGCACCCCGGGTAAGGACCTAAAGGTCTCGGGGCGGTAGACGGCATTTACGGGCACCTGACCAAAAGCGCGCAGCGCCCTCTTTGCCGTCGATTCGACCTGGGGAGAACTCGGTCGTCCGTCCGAGAAGCGGCGGAATCTGTCCTGCACACCGGGCGGTCCGTCGCAACTCAAGCAGTAGTTGACGGAATGTTTTTTCAAGAAGTCGGCAATCTCATCCGAGAACAAGGTTCCGTTGGAAACGACCGACAGAGTCACCCTCTCCAGGTCGAAAGACGGATGGGCCTCGATGAGCTCCGTAATAGACTGAACGAGGGAGAACTCGAGTAGCGGCTCGCCGCCGAAAAGACCGATGTCTATCCTCTCGGCCGGCAGGGCGTGCGCAAAAATCCAGTCGACCACCCGGCGTGCGACAGGCAGTGACATCGTTGCGTCACGTTTGACGACGTAACAATAAGCACATCGAAGGTTGCAACGCTGCGTGACGCATATCGTGAACTTCATAGTGCCTCCCCGTCAAAAGGCGGGACCTGACCTGCCGAGAAGTGCTCGATACGAGATGCAGCCTGTTGGAGTGCCTTCTAAGTATAGGTCTCTCAGATGCCTATGACCTCCAACCAGAGTTGTAGGATTCTTATTCGTGTTTTCTGCAACTCTGGTTGTAGACGGCGGGACAATTATCCAGGGCGAGCACCTCACCCCATGTTTTCTGTGGGCTGGAAGATGATTGTGGGATAAGGTTCTCCGCGTCCACTTCAACGCGTCCATTGACACCACCGACGTGCCGGCGGGATGATAGTCAAGTAAACGTCAGGAAGAGCGACTCGTAAGCGGCGTGGCGGTCAGGCAGGCGGCGTTCGACTGGCTCAGAGCGCCGGTGGTGGGCCACGGCGATGTGTTACCGAGGCAGCTTCTCGCCGAAGGTTTTACGTGGCAGGGCACGCGCGTTCCGCTGATCGGTCCGCAGGGGATCTTCAAACCCATGGTCTGCGATCTACCGCTTTCCATCGCGTCGATCCCGGACGGCCCGTACGCCGACGGGTCATACGGAAACGACTACTTCCATTGCCGGTATCGCGGCACCGATCCCGGCCACCGAGACAACGCGGGACTGCGAACGGCCATGAAACGGCGCATTCCCCTGGTCTTCTTCATCAGGTTGATGAAGGCCGGTACTTCGCATCGTCGCCGGTTTTTGTCGAACACGACGATCCGGCCAATCTGACTTTCATGGTTTCGGTCGGGGAAGAACGGCTCGCAGCCGTTCAGACAGCCGGGGACTTTTCCAGCTACCGGGTGGCCGAGGACGTGGGCGAGAACCGCAGAGCTCTACCTGACAGGGCAGACTAAGGTGAGGCTCCACCAGTCGTCTTTCCGGGAGAGGGTCCTAGGCCTACTGCGAGCGGTGCGCCTTCTGTCGGCTCCCGTTAATGAATCCCGCGCCGGGCCCGCCACAGGCTCCCGAACGGGATCGCGGCGAGATCGAGGACCTCGTAGCTTGCGAAGACGGCCGCGAAAAGCCCGGCGCCTCCCGCGCCAGGCGGGGCAGCGACGCCACCGCCGGCCAGAGGCCGGCCGCGCCCGCCCCGAGGATCGTGTACCAGTACAGGCACTTCAGCCTTATCAACCGGCTTTTTTCCCTGCCGGACATTGCGCACCCCCCTCCAAAGCTTCGCGAGCATTGAGTATCTTCTAACTTCCACCCTTGACGGAGTACGACCAGGCGTTCAGGAGAACCGGCGAGTCGTCCACGCTGCACCACGGGCGGAGCGTGCACGGGATGGGGAACGCCGGGAGGTGGCAGGGCTGTCCACGCGCCAGACCTTCCAGACGAAGGCGACCTCCGGCCCCGACACCGTCACCCCGGGGCCGATTCCCTTCCCCCACCCCGACGCCTCTTGCCTCTTACGCCCGGTCAGCTAGGTCTTTTAAGCGACCTGCCGGCCCTCGCCGGGACCTTCCCTTCGTCGAGCGGATCGGGCTATACTCGCGTCATAAATCTATGGGAGGTGAACATGGGCATCGCGAAGGTGGGATCAAAGGCATTATTGTGTCTGTTGGCCGCGGCATTCCTTCTGCCGCTTGGAGCGAGGGCGGCTTTGCCCCCCAATGTAACTTCGTCACACGAGGCGGGAAGTCTCTCATCCACCGCCGCGCCCCTACCGGCCGCTCTCAGCCGGTTGACCCAGGGCGTTCCCTACCGAGAGGGGCCCGTTCTCGCCGGGGGCGCGAGAGTGTTGCTGCTCCACTCGCTAGTGGGGGGAACGACTCCGGATGCCGCCCTGCTGAACCTCGCCACGTCCTACCCGAACGATATCGCGCTCCTGGACGTCCACGACGTCTCGTCCACCAACCCGACCCTGGCCGAACTCTCCTCGTACGACGTGGTCATCCTTGCCACCAACCATCCCCTGGTGGACGGCGCAGCCCTGGGTGACATGCTTGCAGATTACGTGGACATGGGAGGGAAGGTCATCGTGACCTTGTGCAGCTGGATCCCAAGCTGGGCCATCGGCGGCCGCTTCGTGAGCGGCGGCTACGGTCCCTTCGCCGTGGCGGATACCCGCTATTGGGAAAGCCACAGCCTGGGCACGCACGACGCGGACTTTCCCATCATGGACGGGGTCTCCACGCTCGCGGGCACCTTCTACTCCCGGCCCACCGTGCTTCCAGGCACCTACGTGGCGGCCCAGTGGGACGACGGCGAGCCCCTCGCGGCCGTCAAAGGCCCCGTTATAGGCTTCAACGTCATGCCGTCCGCCGCCTCCCTCTCCGGGGACATCGGGCCGCTGTTCCGCAACGCCGTCACCTTTCTCACAACGCCGCGCGTACGCGTCCTGCTCGCCCCCGCCGACATCTATCCCTCACAACTGGCTGAGGAACTGGTCATGGAGCCCATGTTCGGGGCCGTGGACTACTATGACGCGAGCTCCGCGACACCCACGCTGGCGCAACTCGCGCGCTACGACGCCGTCATCACCTGGCCCAACTACGGGTACGCCGACCAGGTGGCCATGGGCGACGTTCTGGCCGACTACGCGGACATCGGCGGAAAGGTCATCCTCGGCGGCTTCTGCTGGTACACCATTGGGAACCATCTGGACGGCGCCATCATCACCGGGGGGTATAGCCCCCTCGACGTCACGACCGGCAGCAACCACTACGCGGCGGCCAACCTGGGCGCCTTCGACGGCAGCCACCCCATCATGCAGAACGTCACGGCGGCCTCCTCCACGTATCGCGACTACACGGGTTTGGCTTCAGGCGCGACACAGGTGGCCCTGTGGGACGACGCAGAATTTTTTGTCGCCACCAAGGGCAACGTGGTGGCCATCAACGCCGGCCTCATGGATTCGGGCTTTACGGACCAGGTGCCCATGATGGCGCGGAACGCCGTCAAATACCTCGTCCTCGTCTACGCTAGAGCCCAGGCTTCGGCGTACACGGGCTCCGCGCCCTTCGCCGTGACCTTCACGGGCTCCGCCACGGGGGGCCAGCCGCCCTGCACCTACCGGTGGGTCTTCGGCGACGGCACCTCCTCGACGGAGCAGAACCCCGCCCACACCTACGCCTCGCCGGGCACCCACCTGGTCCAGTTCTACGCCACGGACACGGCGGGTCATGAGGGCACCATGGGCTTTTACGTCACGGTGACGGCGCCTCTCTCGCTGACGGCCTCGGCCTCGGCCACCTCCGGCGTAACCCCGCTGGCGGTCACCTTCACCAGCACGCCCTCGGGCGGCACGACGCCCTACACCTACGATTGGAACTTCGGCGACGGCAGCGCCCACGCTGCGACCCAGAACACGTCCCACACCTACTCGACGGTGGGCGGCTACACGACCACCCTCACCGTCACCGACGCCCAGGGCCACGCCGCCGCGAAAACCTGGACAGTGAGTGTCACGCCGGGCCTCCAGGCCTTTGCCTGGGTCGGGCCGACCTCGGGCAGCGCGCCCCTCGCCGTGTCTTTCGCCGGTTTTGCCAGCGGCGGTACGGCGCCCTACACCTACGCCTGGACCTTCGGCGATGGTGGCACCTCGTCAGTCCAGAGCCCAAGCCACACCTATTCAGGCCAGGGCGCCTACACCGTGCACCTGACGGTGACCGACAGTGCCAGCATGACGGCCTCGGCTTTGGCGCAGACGGTGACGGTCACGATACCCCCGCCCGTCATCACGTCGCTCTCCAAGGCGGGGAGCCCGTTCCGCATCACCGTGGCGGGTTCCAATCTCCAGAGCGGCATCCAGGTTTACATCAACGGGTCGCTCTGGACCAACGTGAAGTACAAGTCGACCACGTCCATCAAGATCAAGGGCGGCAGCGCCCTCAAGGCGGCCGTGCCGCCGGGCACGCCGACACAGTTCCGCTTCGTGAACCCCGACGGTGGCCAGACCACGGTCACCTGGCAGTACTGAGCGGCGTTTGACAAGCGGAGGGGCGGGGCACAAACCCCGCTCCTCTCGCCTGTCACTCTTCCGGTCCGCCGCGGATCACAGGAAGCTAACCGCCCCGGCAGTCCACTTTGCCGAAGTCGCGGCGCGGTAACCCATTGGGCGCAAGGGATTGGGGACCACCTGCTTTGTTGCGTCTCGAAGACGATGGATGGGCATCGCCTTTCGAACCGCGTCGCGAATCTGCCCCCCAAGCCTCTTGTGCGTGTCCCACGCGGGTTCTCCAGCGGCCTGCCAGAGTTGAAATCGATAACAGCGCAAAATGGCCGCAACTGATTTCTCATCTTATATTTACAGCAACTCCATCACATCTTGACCGGACAGCACTGATCCCGAATCCCAAGTCCCAAACTCTCCCCCTTTCTTGACTTGCCGTTTGCGATGGACTATCTTTCAACTGGTCTGACCTCTGACCAGTATGTTCTGGGAGGATGATCCATGCCGCGAGGCACCCCGCCGAAGCGACCCGCGCTGTACGCCGAAGAGACCTTGATCAGGGCGATCCTGTCGGGTGCGTATCCCCCGGGCAGTTCTCTCCCCCCCGAACGCGAACTGGCCGAGCGAATGGGCGTGACCCGGCCGACGCTGCGTGAAGTGCTGGGCAGGCTGGAACGGGACGGCTGGCTGACGATCCATCACGGTAAGCCTACGCTCATCAACGATTTCTGGACGAGCGGCGGCCTGAACGTGGTCAGCGGAGTCGTTCGCTACGCCCACACGCTCCCGCCCGATTTCGTGCCCAACCTTCTGGAACTCCGGTTGCACATATCTCCCATCTATGCCAGGGCAGCCATCGAACGATCGGCGGAGAAGGTCGCCGCATTCCTGGAAGGTTACGGGCTTCTCGACGACACTCCGAGGGACTTCGCCGACTTCGACTGGCGTCTCCACCACCTGCTGACAGCGGTCTCGGGGAATCCGATCTACACCCTCATTCTCAACGGCTTCGGAGGCTTCTACGAACGGATGGCCCGGCTCTATTTCCGCCAGGCCGAAGCGCGCGAGGCGTCCCGGAGCTTCTACAAGGCCCTCCTGGCAGCGGCCAGACGGGCCGATGGACCGGCCGCGGAACGGATCACAAAAAATGTCATGCGCCAGAGCCTGGATTTCTGGCGCGAAGCGAACGAAAAGGCTCTCGAAAGGACGGCCCGGTCAGCTCGACACGTAACGGAGGTGGTGGGGCGGTGAGGCGTTGGAACGGGTGGGGCGATGATTCAATGGACTTTCCCGTACCCGGGGGCGCTCGCGCCTATCTCGAAACGGCCCTGGGGGAAGGCACCCGGACTCCCGGCGCGTCACTTCCCGAGGTCGTCGGCCGCGTTCCGCGGCCGAGGCTCCCAACCCACAAACTCGTGACCCATGATCCGCTGCACCGCGTGCGGCACGCGCGCGGCCAGAGCCTTCCGGACTGGATCGCTCTCCGCAGCGGGAACGTGCCCCTGTTTCCGGACGGCGTGGCCTACCCCCAGACGACCAACCAGGTGCGTGAACTCATGCTGTACGCGAAAGAGGCAGGAGCAAGGCTGATCCCCTATGGCGGCGGCACCAGCGTGGTCGGGCACGTCAACCCTCCGGGGGGCGACGCGCCCGTACTGACCATGGACATGGGCCGGATGAACCGGCTCCTCAGGCTGGACGAAAAAAGCGGCCTGGCCACCTTCGGCGCCGGCGCGGGGGGCCCCGAGGTCGAGGCGCAGCTTCGGGCGCACGGCCTCACACTCGGACATTTCCCCCAGTCGTTCGAATACTCCACCATCGGGGGATGGGTCGCCACGCGATCGAGCGGCCAGCAATCAGCTTTCTACGGCCGCATGGAGAGGCTCTTCGCGGGCGGGCGTCTCGAGTCGCCCGCCGGCACGATGGAACTTCCGCCCTTCCCCGCATCGGCGGCGGGCCCCGACCTGAGGGAACTCGTCCTGGGATCCGAAGGGAGGATGGGCGTCCTCACGCACGCGATCGTGAGGGCCGTGCCCCTGCCCGAAAGGGAGGGTTTCTTCGGCGTGTTCTTCCCGGATTTCCGGTCCGGGCTCTCTGCCGTCATGGCCATGGTTCAGGCGAGGCTGCCGCTCTCCATGGCCAGACTCAACAACGCGGCGGAGACGCACACGTCGCTCCTGCTGGCCGAACGCCCGGGGCAGGTCGCCATGCTGGAACGCTACCTCGGCCTTCGCCGCGCGGGCCCCGAAAAGTGTCTCGCGCTGCTGGGCTGCACCGGGCGGGCTTCCCTGTGCCGCGCAACGCGCCGGGCGGCCCTGTCGATAGCTCGCGCCAACGGCGGAATCCACATCGGGAGGGCACCCGGCAACGCATGGCGGCTCAACCGCTTTCGCATACCCTACTTGAGAAACGGACTCTGGGAGGCGGGCTACGCCACGGACACGCTGGAGACGGCCCTCCCGTGGTCGCAGGTCGTAGCCGCCATGACCGCCGTCGAGGCCGAGCTCGGAAACGGTCTGGACACGATCGGAGAGCGCGTTCACGTGATGAGCCACGTCTCCCATGTGTACCCGGACGGGGCCAGCCTCTACACCACGTATATTTTCCGTCTGGCCCCCGACCCGGCGGAAACGTTCGATCGCTGGCTGAAGCTTAAAACGTCCGCGAGCCTGGCCATCGCGGCCCACGGAGGCACGATCAGCCACCAGCACGGCGTGGGCATAGACCACGCGCCGTACTTGCCGCCCGAAAAGGGTAAGCTGGGCATGGCGACCCTCGGCGCCGCCATCGGGGTCTTCGATCCGGGCGGCATGATGAACCCGGGCAAGCTGATACTCGGAGAACACTGACATGTGGGCGACGAAGTGGCGGGAAGAAATCTGGAACCGTCTCGACGAACCCTGGGACCTCGTCGTCATCGGCGGCGGGATCACGGGCGCCGCCATCCTGCGGGAAGCGGCACACATGGGCCTCAGGACGCTGCTGATCGAGCAGGGGGACTTCGCAAGCGGTACGTCCAGCCGTTCCTCGAAGCTCGTTCACGGAGGCCTGAGATACCTTAAGGAGGGCCGGTTCTACCTGACCTACACGGCGGTCAGGGAGCGCGAGCGCCTGATCAGGGAAGTCCCGGGCCTGATAGAACCCCTCGACTTTCTCATGCCGGACTATCGGGAAGCCAAGCCGGGCAGGACCGTCATGTCCTTCGGGCTAACACTCTACGACATCATGGCCGGCGCGTGGACGCACCGTTATTATCCCGCCCATCTCTTCCGCATGCTCGCGCCCCACATCCGTGAGCTCGGCCTGAAGGGGGGCTTCCGGTTCAAGGACGCCGAGACGGACGACGCGAGGCTCGTGCTACGGCTCATCAAGGATGCCGTGGAGGAAGGGCAGACCGCCCTGAGCTACGCGAGGTGCGAGGACCTGTTCCGGACCGGCGGCAGGGTCACGGGCCTTCTCGTCAGAGACAGGGTCACCGGTCGCACGGCGAGGGTCAGGGCCGGCGTCGTCGTCAACGCCACGGGGGCGTGGGCGGACGCGCTGAGGGACCGGGTGGGGGCATCGCCAAGGATCCGGCCGCTGCGCGGGAGCCACCTCATATTCCCGGCCTGGAGGCTGCCCGTGGCCCAGTCCGTAAGCTTTCTCCACCCCCGCGACCGTCGCCCCGTGTTCGTCTTTCCGTGGGAGGGCGTCACCCTCGTGGGAACCACGGACAGGGACCACCGCGAACCCATGGATCGCGAACCCTCCATCAGCCCGGAGGAAGCGGATTACCTCCTCGCGGCCGTGCGCAGCCAGTTCCCGCCCCTCGACATCCAGCCGTCCGACGTTCTCTCCACCCTTTCCGGCGTCCGGCCGGTCATCGGCTCGGGCAAAGCCGACCCCTCCCAGGAGTCCAGAGAGTACGCCGTCTGGGATGAAGGCGGCCTGATCACCGCCACGGGAGGCAAACTGACCACGTTCCGCCTCATGGCCCTCGACGTCTTGAAAGAAGCCAGGCACAGGCTTCCCCGCAGAAAGCTCCCCCTCCCCATGCTCTCGATCTTCAGAAAGCGTCCGGTGACCCTGCCGCCCGAGGCCTCCCGCCTGGACGAAGCAGTCACTCGCCGGCTTGTAGGACGCTACGGCACCGAGGCGCCTTCCCTCGTCTCCGCCTCGCGGCCGGGTGAACTGGAGAACATCCCCAACACGCCGTCGTTGTGGGCCGAACTGCGATGGGCGGCGCGAACGGAAGGCGTGGTGCACCTGGAAGACCTCCTGCTGCGGAGGGTGCGGGTGGGCCTTCTGCTTCCGGAAGGCGCCCGGGAGCACATGGAGACCTTCGGCTCGATCTGCAGAGAAGAACTCGGATGGGACGAAAGGCGCTGGGGCGAGGAAGAGGAACACTACACGAGCCTGGTGGACAACTGTTACAGTCTTCCCCGGGAGTCGTTCGAACACGCGCCTTCTCCGTCCGGGTTGAGCGAAGGGGGGGAGTCCCCGCTCGCGGCCCGGAATTGAAAGTACGCCCGGAGGTCCCATGGCAATGAATTGCATCCTGGCCATCGACAACGGTACGCAGAGCGTGCGTGCCATGCTCGTCGATCTGGAAGGCGCCATAATCGCCAAGGCGCGGGTCCCCCTGCGCCCCCTGACGGCGGAGAAGCCCGGCTGGGCCGAAGAAGACCCGGAGTACTTCTGGGCCAGTCTCTGCGAGGCTTGCCAGCGGCTGTGGACCCTGCCGGGTGTCGAGAAGGACAGCGTGGCGGGCGTGGCGCTCACGGCGCAGAGGGCGACCGTCGTCAACGTAGACCGCGACGGCGTTCCGCTCCGCCCCGCGATCACCTGGCTCGACCACCGGAGGACCGAAGGCCTGGGGCGGCTCGGCGGCCCATGGGGGCTTCTCTTTCGCGCCGCCGGCGTGAGCGGCACCGTGGCCTACCTGATGGCGGAGGCCGAGGCCAACTGGATACGTGTCAACCAGCCCGGTATCTGGGAGCGCACGCACAAGTACCTGTTCCTCTCGGGCTTTCTCTCGCACCGCCTCACGGGCCGGTTCGTGGATTCGACGGGGTGCCAGGTAGGCTACGTGCCCTTCGACTACAAGCATCTGCGCTGGGCAAGGGGATGGGACTGGAAATGGAGGGCCGTACCCGTCGAACCACGCATGCTTCCCGATCTCGTCCCTCCAGCGACGGTCATGGGCGAGGTCACGGAAGCGGCCTCCCGGGCGACAGGGATACCGAAGGGTCTGCCGATCGTGGCCGCGGCGGCGGACAAGGCGTGCGAGGTCCTCGGGGCGGGGTGTCTGTCGCCCGAAGTGGGCTGCCTCGGCTACGGCACCACCGCCACCATCAACGTCATGAGCCGCAAGTACGTCGAGGCCGTTCCCCTGCTCCCCCCCTATCCCGCGGCCTTGCCCGGTGCTTTCAACACGGAGATCGAAATCTATCGGGGGTACTGGATGGTGAGCTGGTTCAAGCGGGAATTCGGCCACTACGAGCGACACGTGGCCTCGGAGCGTGGCGTCAAGCCGGAGGAGCTCTTCGACGAACTCGTCCGTGCCGTTCCGCCGGGGGCCGAAGGCCTCATGCTACAGCCCTACTGGTCTCCGGGGCTCAAGATCCCGGGACCGGAAGCCCGGGGCGCCATCATCGGATTCTCGGCGGGACACACGCGGGCGCACGTCTACCGCGCCATCCTCGAGGGCCTGGCCTATGCTCTGCGCGAGGGCAAGGAACGCATCGAGCGAAGAAGCGGGATTCCATTGACGGAGTTGCGAGTCTGCGGCGGTGGTTCGCAGAGCGACGGCGCCATGCAACTGACGGCGGACATCTTCGGGCTGCCGGCCTCTCGCCCCCACCTCTACGAGGCTTCAGGGCTAGGGGCGGCAATCGACGGCGCCGTCGGGCTTCATCTGCACCCGGATTTCGAGACCGCCGTCCGCGCGATGGCCCACCCCGGCCGGGCATTCCAGCCGAATGCCGATACGCGCGAGATCTACGACGGCCTGTACCACCGGGTCTACAAGAAGATGTACCGCCAGCTCAAGCCCCTGTACGAATCCATCCGCGAGATCACCGGCGCCCGCAAGTGAGGGGCGCGGCGCGCCCGGTGAATAGCGATCAAGTGATCAAGTGAAGAGTGCGGGGGCCGGCCTTCGCCGCAGTCGCGAGCAGGGGAGTAGGTGATTAGGTGAGTCCGATGTGGGATGGCCTTCGAAAATCAGAGCCTACAACTGTGAAACCTGCTACTACGGCCGCACGGGTGCCTGCGGCACCCTGCGATCGGCCACGCCGTGGCAGCTCGTGAAGCCCCCGGGGAAGCAGACCTCTGGTAGCGCTTCCCGCCCGCCCCGGTCATGCCCGATCGGCGCTTCGCGCTCCGCGGCCTTGTGTTGAATCGGCCGAGGCACTTTCCCCACCTTTCAAGGAAGCGCCGACGGGAGCGGACCATCCGCTTTGTCGGGCTGCGATGTCCACATCCTCGACGTACACAAGTACGCCTGCGGTGTGGCCATCTTGCCCTTCGCGCGGGCTGGCCCCCTCGCGTCGAAACGCGGCTTCCGGTGCTACGCATCGAAAGCCACCGCCAATGGAGGCCTTGCCGTCTGCAGGGAAGAGGCCCAGACGCGGATACTCTTGCTGGCGGGGATGCTTCCTGAGCAGTAGTCGCATACCGGTTTGGTTCGGAGATCTATTTCGCCGAACACATCGGCGCCGGACTTGCCCTCATCGACTCCTTCGCGAGATTTTCGATCGAGTTACAGCCAGACGAATACGGGACGCAATGGCGTACCCTGCCAGCAGAACTGCGAGCCAGAAAGGGAAGGCCACGACCAAGTGGCTCCAGAGCATGGCAGCTCTCGAGGGGGGCGCCCACACGGATATCCCTTTCAGGACCATGAAGTCATAAAGATTTGCCCAGCCTATGACCCTGCCGACCCAAACCGGCGGCAGAACGAGCACCTTGAATGCCCCCCCTAGGACCGGCCATAAGGTCCTAGGTAGGTTAACCGAGGACAACGGTATCTCCAGCACCGCAGGCAATAGCGAAAGAGTCAGCGATCCGCAAAGGCAGATGATCAATGGGCGACCTGCTTTAGGCACCCCGCTTCTCCGCCTCTTTAGATCGCCATTTGGAGAAAGAATGCCACCTTTCATCGCAAAATCCGGTTATCACGGCTGATCATACGCGGGTCGATCATATTTCATCCCTTCATCGCACGGCTTCACTTTACCCCCTTATCAGGCTCCAACGGACGCGCTGCAAAGGGGGCCGGTCAGCCCTGGACTGCGAATGAAAATACGCCGCAGGAGTTCATCGAACGAACGTTATGCCTCTGTTTGTTCCTCCTCAGCCCTTCGGCCTTGGGTGAAGCCCCTTTCCTTCCTCCGGTCCTCCCGTCCTACCTGTTTATTCCTGCTTCGACAGCCTCCCGTCTGCCGTAGTTCAAATCCCAAATCCCAATTCCCCATTCCGAAATTTCCCCTGTAGTATCATGTTGCATTCACGAAGGGAGAGGCCGGGTATGTCGAAAAAACTCGTGGGCGCGCACGTGAGCGCGAGCGGTGGCGTCGAGAACG
>CAZDOY010000032.1:4674-11831 GCA_964507185.1 uncultured Thermoanaerobaculia bacterium | reverse complement strand
ATGTCGAAAAAACTCGTGGGCGCGCACGTGAGCGCGAGCGGTGGCGTCGAGAACGCGCCTCTCAACGCGGTGGCCATCGGCGCGAAGACCTTCGCGCTCTTCGTGAAGAACCAGCGGCAGTGGTCGGCCCCGCCGCTGGGGCCCGGCCAGGCGGAGACTTTCAGGACGAACTGCAAGGAACACGGCTTCGCCCTCGACAAGATCCTCCCGCACGACAGCTACCTCATCAACCTGGGCAACCCGGACGCGGACGGCCTGGAGAGGTCCCGCAGGGCCTTCGTCGACGAAATGCGACGCTGCGAAGAACTGGGGCTATCATTGCTTAACTTCCATCCCGGGAGCCACAGAAAGATGATCCCCGAGGAGGCCTGCATGGATTTGATCGCCGAGTCCATAAACGGCGCGCTCGACCAGACCCGGTCCGTGACCGCCGTCATAGAGAACACGGCCGGGCAGGGCGGCTACCTGGGGCACACTTTTGAGCAGATCGCGTACATCATCGACCGCGTGGAGGACAAGAGCCGGATCGGTGTGTGCCTGGACACCTGCCACCTCTTCGGAGCCGGGCACGACCTGCGTACGAAGAAAACCTACGAAGAGACCATGAAAGACTTCGGCGACGCGGTCGGCTTCGCCTATCTGAAGGGCATGCACCTCAACGATTCCAAGGGTGTGCTCGGTAGCCGGGTCGACCGTCACCACAGCCTGGGCGAAGGCGAGCTGGGATGGGATCCCTTTCGCCGCATCATGCGCGATCCCAGGATGGACGGAATTCCTCTCATTCTCGAGACCATCGATCCGGAGCGCTGGGCAGACGAAATCCGCGTTCTCTACGGGTTCGAAGAGAGCGGTTCGAAGCGCGCGCCCGGAAGGCCCGCCCGATCTTCCCGCTGATAGTCGTAATCCACTCAGGAATAAGACTCTCTCCGAAACGGTTCCTGTGTATCTGGAGGTGATCATGCCCCTTGGTACGTTGGGTGCGAACGATTCCGTATCGCAGTTCAAGACGGTCATGTACAGGAAACTCAAAGAGCTGGGAACGAGCGATTTCGACCGTTGGGAGCGTTCCGTCTTCGAGGCGTGTACCGGCCGCCCGCGGGAGGACGTGGACTGGAAGGACGAGACGAACCGGCGAGGTTACAAGCTCTGGGTCCAGAGCTTCCACTTTCTCGCCGACGAACTGCTGAGGGAAGGCACCGTCCGGATAGAGAGCGCCGACCGGAAGGGCCACGTGATACTGACCCCGGTGGACGGTGTTCCAGGGGCCCGCCGGCAGACGCACGATCGGGTTCTTAACTAACAGCCTGCAAAAAAACGTCGTTCCAAAGCCCACCTTGACGCATTCTTGAAATGTGCCATAATCGAACTGTGCGCGGGTGTTTCGCAGTGAATATCTCAACAGTCCCAATAACCACTAAGGAGCAAAAGATATGAAGAAGCTATCTCTGGCGTGCTCGGTCCTTTTGATTGCGACCGCACTATGGCTGCCCGTCATGGCTCAGAAAGCCGCCCCCCAGCAGGTCGATATCAAGGCCAAGGCTGTGAAGTACATCGAATACATGGCCGCCTGGAAGTTCAAGAAGGCCCAGGCCCTGGAAAACATGAAAATGCAGGAAGTCCTGCCGGCCGACAAACTCAGCAAGCAGTGGCACGGACTGATGCAGCAATGGGGTCCCTATGCCCACCACAGTGCCCCGTCCGTGACCCAGGAAAAGGGTTTCGACGTGGTGATCATGAAGATCCGGTTCCAGCAATTCGGCATGGTCGCCCACGTCGCCTTCGATAAGAACGGCGAGGTGGCCGGTGTCCAATTCCTACGGGAGCCGTAACTCCATCCATTGAACGCGCATGAAAAAAGGCCTCCGGAGGCGATCTCCGGAGGCCTTTTGTTTGCCGGAAAAGCGATGTCACTCAGTCGACCGTCAGTGTCTTGCTGAGGTTTCTCGGAAAGTCCGGGTCTGTGCCCCGCCGGACGCCCATCTTGTAGGCCAGGAGCTGTAGCGGAACCGCGGCCAGAATTGGCGCAAACAAAGGGCCCGCGGGTGGGATGGGGATCAGCTCGGCCACGTGGGAGGCCAACCGGGGATCATCCTCCGCAACGGCAACGGTCAGGGCGCCCCGACATGCGGTCTCGTTGATGCCGCTGACCATGATGGCCACGTCGTCCGGCCCCGCCACGAAGATGACAGGGAAGCCTTCGTCCACGGCCGACAACGGCCCATGCTTGAACTCTGTGGAGAGCATACCCTCGCAATGCGCGTAGGTGACCTCTTTGATTTTCAAAGCACCTTCGAGGGCTATGGCGTAGGTCAGGCCGAAGCCGAGGCAGTACAGGTCCTCCCTGTCCGTGAGCGCGGCCGCCAGCCTGTCGGTGCCGGAGGCAACCGACGCGAGGGTTCGCTCCAGTAATTCCGGCAGGACGGCTAGCGTGCCCGTCTCATGGCCGCCGGCCATCAGCGCGACGTGAAGGAAGGCCACGCAGGTATTGACGAAAGTCTTGGTGGCGGGAACGCTGATCTCGTAGCCGCAGGCCAGTGGAAGATACCGGTCGCTGGCGTTCATGAGAGTGGATCCGAGGACGTTCGCCAGCGACAGAACCTGGGCGCCATGGCCGCGCGCTGCCTCGACCGCGTTGAGCACGTCCTTGGTCTCTCCGCTCTGGCTCACGAAGAGGCCCACGTCTTCCGGGCCGAGGGTGGGCGCGTACTGCGCGAGGAACTGGGGCGCCAGGACGGGTATGGCCACCCGGCCCGCGAGCCTTGCCAGGTAGGTCGAACCCAGAAGGCAGGCATGATAGCTGGTGCCGCATCCCACGAGGTACAGATTGCGGGCCGACTTCACCTTCTCCACGAACGGGGCGACGTGCTTCGAAGCCTGGAACAGGTGGACGAGATCCCGCACGGTGCCCGGCTGTTCGTGAATCTCCTTCAGCATGAAATGGGCGAACCCGCCCTTCTCGGCCGCGTCCATCGACTCGGTGATCTCCTCGAAAGGCCGTTCGATGGGCGCCCCGTCCTTCACGGACCTGAGTTCGACCGCGCCGCTGCGGAGGATGACGATTTCCCCGTCCTTGACCCGCAGGATGGTACGCGTGAGAGGCAGGAGGCACGGCAGGTCCGAGCCGACGCACGTGAAGTCCCCGCCCATGCCCGCCACCAGGCCGGAGCCCTTCTTGAAGGCGTAGAGAACCTCGTCCCCGGCCCGTCCGATGACGAAGGCGTAATCCCCCTGGAGGTCGTTGTAGGCTTTCCGGATGGCGTCCACCATGCCGAGTCCCCTGCGGAGGTAGCGCTCTACGGCGTGGACGCAGGACTCCCCGTCGTTCGTCGAGCGGACCTTCATGCCGTCGGCAATGAACTGGGCACGCAGTTCCACGTTGTTCACCACATTGCCGTTGTGGGCGCCCACCACCTTCCCGTCCGAATCCAGGTGGGGTTGGGCGTTGGCCCGGGACGGCGCGCCGAAGGTGGCCCAGCGGAGCTGGGTCATGCCGCGCCGGCCCTTCATGTCGGCGACGTGGAGCCTGTCGCTCACCTCGTCCACCTTCCCCACGTCCTTGCGGAGGTCGATGTCGCCGGAATCCCGGAGCACGGCGAAGCCCACCGAATCGTATCCGCGGTATGAGAGCCGCCGCCCCGCCTCGACGAGTATGGGACCGAGTTCGCGTTCTTTCTCAGTGACTATTCCGAAGATGCCGCACATAGGTTCTCCCTCTTCATCTGTTTTCAAGGGATGCAATTGTACCCCATCCGGCGCCCCGAGTCGCCGGACGCGGGAACGGGCCGGTCTGCAGAGGGGGATCCTCTGCGCGCATTTTCCGGGAGCGAGGGCCCTAACAGGCGACCCAAACGGCCGGGGCGCATAGATGCGGCTTTCTGGGTATCGTCGTCCTATCAGTCCTGTTCCGCCAGCATTCTCTTGAAGTGCCTGAACCCTTCAAAAGTGGAAGCGACGACAAGGCGGTCGCCCGTCTCCAGTACCGTATCCCCGTGCGGCGTGATGACGTCCTGGTCCCTCATGACGCTCACGAGCAGGACCTCGCCGGGAATCCGGGCATCCCGCAGGTTGTGGCCGGCGAGCGGGGAACCGCGGTCCACGTCGAGCGTGTAGAGGTACTCATCGCCGTGCGCGCTCGCGGCGAGCGGAATGGGCTCGCCTTCCGCCAGGCGATCGGCCACCTCCTGCCGGACGAGATCCTCATCGAGCCGCACCTTGTGCTGCCGGAGCATGGCCGCCACGGCATGATAATAGGTGCTCCGATGGACGGGGCTGTCGGACGGCCGCTGGACCTGGGCCTCGTACAGCGTCGGATACCTGGCCTTGCGGGTGAGCGCAGTCTGGACGACGAAACTCAGGACCACGGCAAGCATGCTGGGCAGGATGAGGGTATACCCGCCGGTCATTTCCGTGACCATGATCAGCGTCGCGATGGGGACGCGCGCCGCGCCCGCGAACAGCGCCGCCATGCCGACCACCGCAAAGGCCGTCGGATCCGCCCCTCCCGGCGTGATGGCATGGAAGACGACGGCGACCGTGCCGCCTACCATGACACCCACGTAGAGAGTCGGCGCGAAGACGCCTCCCGACCCGCCGGAACTGACAGTGAGCGAAAGTGCGATGATTTTGGCGAAGATGAGTATAAACATCAGGAGAAGCGGCAGCCGGCCGTCGATGACGAGCTGCATCCAGCCGTAACCGCCTCCGAGGACCTGCGGGAGAAAAATGCCGACTATGCCGAGGAGCAGCCCGCCCAGGGCCGGCTTGAGGTGGTTCGGGATGCGCAGCGAGCGAAAGAGGTCGCGGAGCCTGTAGAAGACCGTCGGCAGAAGGGCGCCCACCATGCCGGCGAAAATGCCGAGCAACGCGAACCACAGCAGGTCCCAGCCGTTATTCAGGGGGGTGATGGAAGGCGGCAGGTAGAACAGCGGAATCCAGTCCGTAAACAGGCCCGCCATAGCGTAGGCGACGGCCGACGCGATGATCGTGAAAATGAGGGCGGATCCCTCGAAGGCCATGGTGCCGTAAAGCACCTCGACCGCAAAAATGGCGCTTCCGAGCGGGCTCTTGAAGACCGCGGACAGCCCGGCGGCCATACCGATCAGCATAAGATACCGCTTCTCTTCCGCCGAGAGATGCAGAAAGCGCCCGAGCAGGCTTCCTATCCCGCCCGCGATCTGGACGATGGGCCCCTCGCGGCCGGCCGCGCCGCCGGAGCCGATCGTGATGGCGCTGGCGACGGCCTTGATGAGGGGAATGCGCGCTCTGATGGCTCCGCCCAGGTGGTGGTAGGCCTTGACGGCGGCGTCGGTCCCGTGGCCCTCCGCTTCCGGCGCCCACGTGTAGACGATGAAACCTGAGAGGAGGCCGCCCAGGGTGGTGGCGACCGGTAGAAACCAGAGCCAGTGCGGGGTGGAAGGGACGATCATGGCCCTGGCCGCGTCGCTTTCGGTCAGATAGCGATAGCCGCCTATGGGTGTGAGGAGGAGCTTCTCGGACCACCCGAGCAACCATGTGAACGCGCCGGCCCCCAGCGCCCCGATGATGCCAAGGAGCACGCTGATCAGGAGGAGCCTCGGCGTTCGGCCGAGGCGCCTGAGACGCCTGAGCCCCTTGAGGTGTTGAAATAGAACGAAACGATAAAAAAGGTTCATCCTCTCCCGCCGGCCGGTGATGCCGTTTCCCGTTGAACCGCCATCGTTTCTTTAGCTTGAGTATACACGCATTCTTCCGGGCGCGCAGAGCCGGGCGCCGGGCCGGAATGTGGATCCGGATATCTCGCCGGGGCGGGGAGGCCGTCTGGCAGGCCGACAGGTCCCCGCCAATGCACCTCGCAATCGCCCTGAATCTTTTCTCATTAATCTTCGTGCCTCTGCAGCACCTGTCAACTATTATTGTATCGGAAGCATACGTCCTCTCTAAAGAGGCATTTACTTCCTAAGCCCCTTGGGATTTAAGGACGGCAGGGGGCTTGCATTCGTTGCGGCCGGCGCCCATCGGCCGATCGGCCATGGCGAAGAGTTGCCTTCATTGAATCCGAAATCACTCCCTCCCATCCTCCCTGTTGAACCCGGGCGCCGCAGGGCCCGGCGCCTCAGCGTCTCCGTGGTTCGGCCACCTCCGCGCGACGCGCCTTCACCATCGGCGCCCCATCAAGTACAATTGCACTTTCGATCGGAGGTCTCGATGGACGTCAGAGTTCGTTTCGCCCCTTCCCCGACCGGCTATCTCCACGTGGGCGGGGCCCGCACGGCCCTCATCAACTGGCTCTTCGCCCGGAAGAACGGCGGGACCTTCATCCTTCGCGTGGAGGACACGGACGAGGCGCGCTCGACGCCCGAGATGACGCAGGTGATCCTGGACGGCCTGTCCTGGCTGGGTATCAACTGGGACGAGGGACCGTTCTTCCAGTCCGAACGACAGGCGATCTACAAGGAGAACGCCCGGAAGCTGATCGAGAGCGGGCACGCCTACCGCTGCTTCTGCTCGAAAGACGAACTCAACCGGCGCCGCGAGGCAACGGGCAAGCCCGGCGAGTGGAAGTACGACCGCCTCTGCCGCGGTCTGTCCCGAGAGGAATCGGCCCGCCGGGCCTCGTCAGGCGAGCCCTTCGTCGTGCGCTGTGCCGTCCCGGACGGGGATCTGGCCTGGGACGACGCCGTGAAGGGGCGCATCGCCTTCGACGGTTCGGATGTGGAGGACTTCGTGCTCCTGCGCTCCGACGGGACGCCCACCTACCACCTCTCGGTGGTGAGCGACGACGTGGACATGCGACTCACCCACGTGATCCGTGGCGAGGACCACATCAGCAACACACCCAAGCAGATCGCGCTCTACCGCGGGCTCGGCGCGGAATCGCCCGTCTTCGGCCACCTGCCATTGATCCTCGGCACCGACCGCAAGAAGCTCTCCAAGCGCCACGGCGTCACCTCCGTCACGGCCTACCGCGACGAGGGCGTCCTGCCGCTCGCCCTCTTCAACTTCCTGGCCCAGCTCGGGCTAAACCTCGGTGACGAGCCCTATCACACCATGAGTGGCGTACTCACCCGCTTCGACCTCTCGGACGTCAAGAAATCGGCCTCCGTCTTCGACCCCGACCAGCTCACCTTCATCAACGCCAAGGTGCTCGGCGACACGCCCCCGTGCGAGCTGGCCGCCGT
>CAZDOY010000032.1:0-4574 GCA_964507185.1 uncultured Thermoanaerobaculia bacterium | reverse complement strand
GAGGCCGAGGGCGTCAAGGCCGGCACGCTGATCCACCCCTGCCGCATGTTCCTCCTGGGGCGCCCCCAGAGCCCGGGCATCTTCGACGTGCTCGCCGCCATGGGCAAGCCCGGCACGCTCGCCCGCCTGCACCGGGGCCTGGAGGAGTGCGGGTAAGGAACCAGTGAATAGTGATCGAGTGATCAGGTTGCAGGTGGCCCATCGAAGGCCCGCCCATGACCCACCCTCCCCTCCGCCGTCCGAATTCCAGCTTCATGTTGCCTTTCGGCCTTAGCGATCAGCCCGTTCTCTCATTGACAGGTTCACCGGTGCACCATATAGTGGCTTGCATTGAAATCGTGACGGAGGCGCGGTCATGGCCATGCTCAACACCAGCCACAGCGAATTGCGCGGGATACTGGAAAAACTGGAACAAGCCATATTCAGTCACAATCAGTGGTACGACGACATCATCCGCACCCTGGTCTGCCGCCTTCCGGCCGACAGCCGGGACGTAGAGGCCGACGCGCACCACAAGTGCCGCTTTGGGCAATGGTATTACACCTATGCCTCCGACGAACTCAGGACGTACCCGGCCTTTGTCGCCATAGAAAACGAGCACGAGCGGGTGCACAAGCTGGCGGCCAGGATTTTGTCGGCGGAGGCCTCCAGCGAAACGGTCACCCTCCTCGACTACGAACACTTCAACAACTCCATAGGCACCTTGCGTCTCCAACTTCAGTCATTGAAGTTCGAACTGGAAGACCTCCTGTACAATCACGACCCGCTCACCCGCGCCCACAGCCGGATAGGCATGCTCACCAAGCTGCGCGAAGCGCAGGAGTACGTCAAGCGCAACCTGGGGTCCTGCTGCGTCACCATGATGGACCTCGATCGATTCAAAGTTGTGAACGACACGCACGGACACCAGGCGGGCGACCAGGTCCTGGTCGGCGTCGCCGAGCACCTCATGGCCCACCTTAGGCCGTACGACAAGCTCTTCCGGTACGGCGGGGAGGAATTCCTCATCAGCCTGCCCCAGACCGACGCAAAAGCGGGGCTGGACATCGTGGAACGGCTGAGGATGGAGATTGCCGATTGCGACATCCGGTACGAAGGCAAGCGTATTCCCGTGACCGCTTCCTTCGGGCTCACACTCCTCGACCCCGACATCGCCGTGGAGCAATCCATCAAGAGAGCGGACGACGCGTTGTACGCCGCCAAGACCGACGGCCGAAACTGCTCCCGCGTCTGGGAAGCCTCCCTCGGCAAACGAGACGGGGCCGAATAGTGTCAGTAATCAAGTGATCCAGTGACCGAGTGATCCGGTGATTGCGCCTTCGGCGCAGTGAAGGGGTGAAGGGCTAAGAGTGAAGAGTAAAGGTGTTTGCGGACCTTCGAAGGCCCGTCCCCAGCCGTTGTTCCCTTCCGCCTTCCGCCTTCCGCCTTTCCCATGGCCCGTCCCCAGCCGTTGTTCAAATCCCAAATTGCGCCCCGCTTTTCTCCAGGCTCCCTTTGTTCTAACATAGCCGCATCCAAGTGTCAGTCTTCGGGAAACCCGGACAGGGAGGGAGGCCATGAAAGCCGGACGAGTCCTGAAAAGAGCAATGCCCCTGGCGGTGATTCTGTGTGCCACGTTTGCCGGTCTCGGAACCGCGGCTCAGGGGGATGAATCCGCTTGGTGCCCGCCCCCGGGCCACCCCGAACGCAAGGCGATCCTCGACGCATTGCGGACCGAGGTCTTCCGCCTGCATCACATACGCGTCGTCTTCGTCGTGAAAGGCCTGAAGGTCGAAGACGGCTGGGCCTGGATCCACACCCTGCCGCAGTCCGAGGACGGCACCCAGCACTACGAGGACATCTCCGCGCTAATGCAAAAGAAGGACGGTTCGTGGC
This sequence comes from uncultured Thermoanaerobaculia bacterium, assembly GCA_964507185.1. Taxonomy (GTDB): domain Bacteria; phylum Acidobacteriota; class UBA4820; order UBA4820; family DSQY01; genus CAVRTJ01. Next base: position 2,699 of record CAZDOY010000032.1, on the reverse strand, counting down.
GGGTGGCCGAACTGGCCTGCACCGAGGAGGACAACCCCGACTGCCTGGGCGCGCCGGATTTCTTCGAACGCCTCAGAGAACGCCATCCCGGCGCACCGCCCGGCATATTTCCCTCTTCGAAAGACCGTTCTTCGAAGAAACCGTGACTCCGGGGTTCCGGGAGTAGGTGAGTTGGGTGTTTGCGGACCTTCGCGGGCCTGGGTTCCCGCCTTCGCGGGAATGACGATTGAAGGACATCAACTCGACCGTCAGCACTCAAAACCCATAACTGGACTGCCGGCCTTCGAAGGCCCGTCCACCAACGATTTCACTTTAGCCCTTGGCCTTTTGGCATTAGGCTTTGGGAAAGGACTATCACCGCAGTTCATTTCGCCAATCCCAATTCCCCAATTGCCTCCTCCGCCTTTCTTCCGTTTCCTCAGAATCTCACGTCGAGGCCGAGCGTGTACAAGGTCCGCGGCATGATCTCGTAGCCGTTGACCCGTTGGTAGATGGGCGTCTGCACGAAGGCATACAGGTATGCGCGCTTCTGCAGGTGCACGGTCACCCCCGGGCTGAGGTACGCGGCGGAGTATCCGCTGTTCGCCGTGTCGGCGTTGATCCCCTCTTCCCTGCTCTGGGCCGTCACGTTGACCTGGATCTGGGGGACCACGCGCTGGCCGGCCGAGTAACGAAAGCCCCCGCTCAGGTTGAGAACCCGGCCAGGCCGGAAGCCTTCCCTCGAATCCAGCGGGACCTGAACCGACCCCTGGGCGAAGTAGCCCCACTTCTTCTCCGGCCCTAAGGAGCCGAACTTATAGAGCCCCACGAGTACGTCCGTGGTGCCGGTGCCGAGCTGGAGGCCCCGGTCCACCTCCGCGCCGGCCTGCGGCCCGGTGAGGAACGTATCGTGAAAGCGGCCCGTGGGGAGCTTCAAGCCGATCTGCAGACCCAGCGTGTGGTCCGCCAGTAGGCCCTGGTAGCGCGCCTGGAGCCGGATGTCCCCGACACCCTGACTGCGCGAATACGACGGCAGCGTATCCCCTTCCGCGATCGTGCTGTGGGTTCGGTCGTATTCTGGGATCTGCACGTCAAACTGCCACTCGGTTCCGGGGCTGTATCCGACGTCGAGGGTCAGGTTGCGGTTCACCGTGCGGAGCTGGATCTCGCGGTCCGAGGGGAACTTCAGGGACGAAAAATCCACGGTCCCGGTCCCGCTCCGGAGCTGGTCCTGGTCGAAGTAGTCGAAACGCAGGTTGAAGTGAAAGCCCTTTCCGAAGACGTACCCCTGCGTCTCCCAGCTTGAATTGAGGGTGCAGCCGCACGTCGCACAGGCGTGCACGGCGGCGGGGACGAAGAGGAGCGGGATGGACAAGCCGAGGATGAGCCGACTTCGCCGGTTCATGCTGATCGCCTCTTTTTCGAAGAATCAGCGGGGCGCCTTTGAGCGCAGGCTCCGCCATTCAGGATTCGATGTCTTTTGTATACCACAACCGCCATCTTATTCATACGTGAGCATTTACTCAAATATATAAAGTAGCCGATCGCCCTCGCGCAGTCAAGCCCCCGCGCCCAAGGCCGCATTAACCACAGAACACAGCAATCCCACAGAGAAATGGACCGGATTTTGCGGTAAGACGGTGCAGCGCCGAGGGGGGCGGCGTTGCGGTTTGGGAGGTCTCAGGTTCCAAGTTAAGCGCATAACGCCTGGCGATGGGCCTTTGAAGGCCCGTCCACCGACGTTTTCACTTTAGCTCCTCGGCCTTGGCCCTTAGCCCTTGGGAGACAGCCTCGTCTTCAGCTCACTTCCGACTTCCGACTCTTGCCCGTCTTCTCTCCCGGGTCTCCATGCCCTACAATAAAGGCAAGAAGGCAACACCGACGGACCGGGAAAATGGGAGGGCGCAGTCCATGTCAGAGGGATTCGACAGGCGCAGGACGCTGGGGCGGACGGGGTTGTCGGTGGGCCCCATGGGCGTGGCGTGCAGCTACGGCGCGCCGCGCGAGGCCTACGAGGAGGCCTTCGACCACGGCGTCAACTACTTCTACTGGGGCTCGCGGCGCACCTGGCCCATGGCCGAGGCCATCGGCGACCTGATCCGGCGCGGCCGCCGCGACGACCTCGTCCTCGTCATGCAGAGCTACTCCCGGTCCGCCAGGCTCCTGCGCGGCTGGTTCGAGCGGGGCCTGAGGAAGATCGGCCTGGACTACGCCGACGTCCTCCTGCTCGGCTGGCACAACAAGGTGCCCTCCCCGCGCATCCTCGACGAGGCCATGGCCATGAAGGAGCGCGGCCTCTTCCGCTTCCTCGCCCTCTCCGGCCACCACCGCCCGCTCTTCCCCGAGCTGGCCGAGGACGCGCGCTTCGACGTCCTCCACGTCCGCTACAACGCCGTCCACCGCGGCGCGGAAGAGGACGTCTTCGCCCGCCTCCCCGCCGAGAACCGCCCCGGCGTCGTCACCTACACCGCCACGCGCTGGGGCGACCTCCTGAAGCCCAAGAAGATGCCCGGCGGCGAACGGCCCCTCAGCGGCGCGGACTGCTACCGCTTCGTCCTGTCCAACCCCGCAGTCGACGTCTGCATGACCGGCCCCGCGAACCTTGACCAGATGCGCGAGGCGCTCAAAGCCCTCGACCTCGGCCCGCTGTCGGAGGAAGAGATGACCCGCATCCGGCGCATCGGGGATCATATACATACGAACCACCGGAGGATGTTCGC
>CAZDOY010000031.1:0-33632 GCA_964507185.1 uncultured Thermoanaerobaculia bacterium | reverse complement strand
CCACCAGGATCTCCAGGCCGCCCGCCACCCGGTGCGTGCCATACAAACCCGGCAGGCCGATCCGCACGTCGTCGAAGACGCTCTCCGGGCACCCGCATTTCAGCACATCCCGAACGAACGCCCTCACCCTGGATGTCGAGACGAATGCATCATGCAGCATACTTTTCACTGTTTTCCATCCTCACGAAGAGAAGAGAATGATTGGATCATAACTCGCAACGTGGAAAATAGGTGGCTGTCCCTATTTTCTGTTCTTATTCTCCTTCTGCTGTGCGATGTTAGCTGTGACCTTTCCTGCAAGTTTTGAATACTCTCCCACTGCTGCAACCGTATCGGCAGGGTTAACATGCCACTCTGACTTGACTGCGACAGACTGCATGGCTTTTATCAATAGTGGTTTGATCGATTCAAGTTGTGGTCGTGGGAGTGCTTGAAGCCCGCCGACACTCTCAAATAGCTCACTGCCCTTTGTCGTAAGATGAAAATTTCCACGAAACACATCAACAAGTTCGCCAGAACGTAGATAATTAATGGCACTTTCAATTTCTTGGTCGGTCGGAATTGCACAATTAATGTGATCTGCTGCTGCGAAGAAATGATAAAGCGATGCGCCGTCACTACGTGCAACAGAAAGAAAAGCCCACGTGTTGGTTGCTTCGGCCTTCGTAATTATCTTGTTGACCTCTAACGACCAAGCTCACTGGCGGGGATGGAGCGCAGCGGAATCCCCGTCCAGTGCAGCGCATTGTTAGCCGATATAGTTATCTCATTTTCAGCCATATGTACTTGCTGCGAAGGAATATCACGTAAAAGATTGCCAGCAGAATCTTGAAGCCCCGCAAGTTGCTTCCGCATTCGAATTGAACGGAGTCCTGATTCATTTCAAAATCAACCATGTTGCTGCGACACCAATCGATCTTCAAGTTCAACTGATGTTTGCCTGATCCAACATCGAATTCGACTTGTTGACCATTTCTGATTTCCCCAATGACATTACCATCTAGGACAACTTTGTATGCTCGAAGCCTATCTGCATAACCAGTATCTCGATTGATTCGGATCATTTCTTTCTCCGGCTAACATGGAGTATACGGATCCGCATAAGATGCGGCGATTCGGTTTTCTGTCCTGATAACACACCGGTGGCTCGTGTCTCCCAGCGGCTCTAACCCTTGATAAAGCAGAACGTTTCATTTGGGCGGCTTCCTTATCATGGCGTCTTATGCGGATCGGCATAAGACCCTTCCGTTCCGGCGAGGAGCCCGAACATGGGGCTATGAACCACGGCGGGGCCTGCATGAGAATCAGCCGGGCGCCGTCCGAGCGGTACACCAGATAGGCAAAAGGTGAGAACGATTCTTCCGCGTGAACGCTGTACGGATTCTTGCGCATGTCCCCTGACTCCCCTGATGATAGAGATATTGTCTCGCCCTTACTCGTGGCAGGTCAAGGGTGGGGCGCCATGAACTCAGTGATCGAGTGGCCCAGTGATCCAGTTCTGGGAAGTCCTTCGAAGGCCGATCCCCAGCTGATTCCCCTCTTCACTTTTCCCTCAAGCCGGTTGTTCAAAGAGAAAGATTGCTTCGTGGATGCCCTTCGACGGTGCCCTCGCAATGACTGCTCTCTGCTGAATTCTCACCGCCTCACTGCCTCACTGTAAAATACAGCTTCTTTCTCCGCGCCTCCGCGCCTCCGCGGTTCGCACCTGGCGGTGCCGTGATTAGGTGAGTGGGGAATTAGGTGAGTCCGGCGTGTGACTGCCTTCGACGGCATCCTTGCAACCGTAGTTCAATCCCAATTCCCAAATCCAAAATCCCAAATGTCCACCGCCGCCCCGGCCTTTCCCCTCTTCCCTCTGACCTGGCCTGCGCCTACTGCCAGGGGCCGCAGGAATGCCCGGTCAGGTATCCTGGTTCCTGGACAGATTGTCTGCATCCAGGGAATCTCTCGGACGACCTGTGGCCCGCTTGTTCTTGATAAGATCACTCTTCGAGAGAAAAGGGAGCTTGAGTCCATCGACCTCGATATCCAGCTTATGCTTGAAGGCCGGCGGAAACTCTACGGCATCTATACCGGTGAGGATATCGATGCGCCGGGGGGCGACACCGATCTGGAAGGTGACGCCTTCTTCTGAAAAAGTCGATTCGGAAATATCGGACAGAGGGGCGCCAAATTCGGAAAGCGAAGCGTAAATCCTCTTGGAATTTTCCGGGGAGGGTTCTACCCATATGTCGAAATCACCCGTAGCACGGGGATAGCCGTACGCCCCCAGCGCATAGGCCCCGACGACGAGGAAGCGGACCCTATTTCCGAGTAAGATTTGTAACATTTCTCGGTAATCGTCGTTCAACATACTCGGAACCCCTCAGTGACCATATTTCAGCGGTGAGTTCCCACATAAAAGAGACCCGCTCTGCGGGAGAAGCCTTCACATAGGCCTCGTCTTCTTCGGCGGCCTTTATCAACCTGGCTTCCGTGCGAATCACTTTCATGGTGTCATTTTACCATATCGCAGCACAGAATCCCTGCCTTGGCGGTTCGCGCCTGGCGGCGCCGTGAGACCGTGATTAGGGGATTAGGTGAGTCCGGCGTTTGGCTGCCTTCGAAGACCCGTCCCCTGCCGCCCTTACTTTAGCCTTTGGCCCTTCGGCTTTAGCCTTTGGAAGAAAACAAAGTTCCTTTCCGCCCCTCTCACCGCCTCACTGCCTCACTGTAAAATACAGCTTCTTTCTCCGCGCCTTGAGCGCCTTAGGCGCAGTGATCGAGTGATCCTGTGATCTAGTGAATAGTCGGGCGAAGGCCTTCGCGCGCGTGGATTCCCGCCTACGCGGGAATGACGGAATGGCGCACCTGGCGGTGCCGTGATTAGGTGAGTGGGGAATTAGGTGAGTCCGGCGTGTGACTGCCTTCGACGGCATCCTTGCAACCGTAGTTCAATCCCAATTCCCAAATCCAAAATCCCAAATTCCCCCCGTCTTATCTCCGCGCCTCCGCGTCTCCGCGGGTGGACCGATCTTTTCTCTGTGTCCTCTGTGTGCTCTGTGGTTAAACAAGATCGCTGGGCGCTGACGCCAGCGGTCCGCCGAGATAGTCTGCGAGAGTGCGGGAGACGAGCGCGCCGAGGGCCTTGAGGTCGGCGGGCGGGAAAGCGTCGCCAGCGAGGTCCTTGAGGGACCGGGCCATCATGGCGGCCAGGAGGGTTTCGCCGCCGCGGCCGAGGGAGACGCCGCCGGTGCCCTGCCTCTCGCGGCATGCGGGGCAGAGCCAGTCGCCGGCGGCCCAGTCGAAGTGGAGGGGATGGGGGTCGCGGTCGCATCCGGCGCAGTGCTCGGTGCGCGGAAACACGCCGTGCAGCCTGAGGAACCACGTCTGGAAGTACACCCAGGCGAGCGGTGGGGGCGCGCCGGCCCTGAGGCCTTCCAGCGCCGCGCCGGTGAGCCGGTAGGTCTCCTCCTCCTCGCCGTGTTCGGGCAATCCCCTCTCGAGGACCTCGGCCATGGCCATGAGGACGGAGGCCTTCGGCCAGTTGCCGAAGAGGTCCAGCGCGCTCTCCAGCACGTCGACGCTCCGAACCGTCCCGAGTCCCCTCCCCTCTTTGACGACGAGTTCGGCCCGGACGCGGTTCATTGTCTCGAGCGCCCCGCGGAAGGGTGACTTCACGCGTTTGGCACCCTTGGCGACGGCCCTCACGACGCCCGAATCGCGCGTGAAGAAGCTCACGATCCAGGAGGATTCGGTGAGCGGATGGCGGACGAGGACGTAGGCGTCACAAGTCAAGGCCGGCATGGGAGTATGGAACCACAGAACGGCGCGAAAGGACAGCTAGAGGGCGGCCGGACGATCGTCGTCGCCGTCTTCGTCTTCGCCGCCGCTTCGGTTGAGGGCGAGCCCGACCAGGAAGAAGACGAGCGTGGCCACCTCGGCATCTCCCCCGTTGAACTCGAAGAGGCCGCCGAAGAGGAAGGCCGTGAAGGCGGCCATGGCGCCGTATTTAAGGACGGGATCCGCCTGCTTGAGCATCCCCCTGAAGGCGAGGATTACGAAGGCCAGGAAGAGGACCAGGCCGACGGCGCCTGTTTGAATGGCGATCATCAGGTAGAGGTTGTGGCAGTGGCTCCTGGTCAGGTATCCCGTGAAGGTTGGGTAGTGGATCCGCGACGCGTAGGGCGCCTTGTAGGGGCCCGCAACCTGCTCGTATATACCGGGGCCCCAGCCGGCCACGGGATGTGCCTCCCACATGTGAAAGCCCGATATCCACAGGTAGATGCGCTCGGCGTTGCTGGGGTTGTTCATGTTCCAGGTGTTCTCTATGCGCTGGCGGAAGCTGGCGGGGCCGAAGGCCATCGCCATACCGCCGACGACCGCCGCCGCGAGAAAGCCGCCGATCAGCCACTTCTTGCCTTTCTTCCACAGGAGTACGGCGGCGGAGGGCACCGCCGCAAGGTAGTAGGTCCTGGCGAGGCTGAAAAAGAGCCCCAACCCGGCGAGGGCCGATGCCGCCCACCATCCGGCCTTCTTCCCTTCGCGGCCGTAGACGGCGCGAGCACCCAGAAAACACGCGGCCGCCAGCATTACGCCGGCGTAGGTCAGGTGGTGGGAAAAGTAGCCGTACGCGGCGGTGGCCCCCATGGGCAGCTTCGTGTAGAGGTGTTGGTTGTGGAAGTCGGTTCCGATGAAAAAGGTCAGCGCGCTCATGGGAACGGTGAGCGCCGCCGAGACGGCGAGAAAAACGGCGTAGGTCTTGACGTGCTTCCGCACGGCCCACGGCAGTCCGGCCCCCACGAGAAGCGCCGTCCACGACCAGTAGTTCAGGACCCCGTTGAGCGCGTCCGGCACGTACGGGCTGAACAGGGCGGCCACCACGTTCCAGCCGAAGAAAACGACCAGCGCGGCCTCCGGGATGCCGGGCCTGTACCTGAGCCGGACCAGGCGCCACAGGAAGAAGAGCGAGAGCCCGACCTGCGCGGCGTTGATCGCGGCAAGGCTGAGGGAGGACGAGGCCCCCAGCAGGTAGAAAAAGAAAAGCTCAAGCCCTGCCACGCAGGGCCTCCAGCTTATCTTCGATGAAAGCGGTCATCTCGGATGCATACCTGCCCGCGGAGAACCTCCGGGCATTTTTCACACCGGCCTCAGGCTTGAAGAGGTGCGACCTGCGGTCGAAGAGGGCGAGGACATCCGCCAGCGACTGGGCGGTGGGCTTGTCGAAGAAGAGGCCCGTCGCCCCGCCGTAGTCCTCCCCGTCCGGCGGGATGACCGTTTCCTTTGCGCCGCCCCTGCCGAAGGCGATGACGGGCGTTCCCGCGGCTTGGACCTCGACGGGCGTTATGCCGAAATCCTCCTCGCCGCAGAACAGGAAGGCGCGGGCCCGGGCCATCTCTTCTGCCACCGCCTCATCGGAAATCCTGCCGAGGAAAGTGACGCTGGGGCCCGCCATCTGCCGGAGTTTCTGGAACTCGGGCCCGTCGCCCACAACACGAAGCGGCAATCCCAGACGCGTGCAGGCCGCGACCGCCAGGTCCATGCGTTTGTACGGAACCATGCGCCCGGCCGCCAGGTAGGCGTCGTTTCTCCTCGCGGCGGGCGCGAAGCGCGCCGTCTCAACGGGCGGATAGATGACCGCCGCTTCTCGTCCGTAGATCCTCGCGATTCGCCGCGCCACGTTGTTGGAGTTGGCCACGTAGTGGTCCACGCGCCCGGCGGCCGCCGCGTCCCACAACCTGATGTAGTGCAGGATGCCCCGCGCAAGCCACGATTTCGGCCCCCGTTCGAGTCCGCCCCACTTCAGGTAGGAGTGGTAGAGGTCCCAGGCGTAGCGGACGGGCGTGTGGCAGTAACAGACGTGGAGAGAATCCGAATGCGTCAGCACACCGTGCGCGACGCTGTGCGAGAAGGACAGCACGACGTCGGGCGTACCCACGTTCAGCTGCTCGACGGCGTAGGGATAGAGCGCGAGGAATTTGCGGTACCGGTTCTTGAAAAGGGGCCGGTCCATGAAGGTCGTGTGTATGGCCCGCGCGGCGATCGCCGACGACTCGAACTGCCGGGGATCGTAAAACAGCGCGTGTATGGGAGCCCGCGGGTAGACCTCGCACATTGCCTCGAGGCACCTCTCGGCGCCGCCGAAGTCCACCAGCCAGTCCTGAACGAAGGCCACACTGGTTTCAGCCAAGGCTCTTCTCCATGAGCAGCGCGATCTGCCTGGACGGGTTGAACATGGCCTCCACGCGCGCCCGGCCGGCGTCGCCCATGTTCGCCCTCAGGACGGGGTCTTCGACGAGGGACGCCACGGCGGCCCGCAGCGCCGCCGCCGTCTTGTCGACGTGCAGTCCCGTCACGCCGTGCTCCACGATCTCGGTGAGTCCTCCGCTCCTGGTGACGACCACGGGCAACCTCCTGGCCATCCCTTCCACCGCCACGAGCCCGAAGGGCTCCTCCCAGAGAGAAGGTACCACCAGCACGTCAAGAGCGTCCAGAAAGGGTATGGACTCGACCATGGTACCCGTGACGACCACCCGGTCCCGGTCGGCGGCGCGCTCGGAGAGGGCGCGCACGATCTCATCTTCGCCGGGATCTTCGAAATCAGCCGCCCCTGCGACGAAGAGCTTCAGGCGGGGATGGCTGTCCAGCAGGGGCACGAGAGCCTCGAGGAACATCCGTTGTCCCTTGGTCCTGGAAATCCGCCCCAATACGCCCACGGCGACGTCGAACCCCCGCAGTCCGAGGGCCTCCCGCGCCGCGGCTCTGTCCTTTTCTGCCTCGAGGAAGGCCGGACTCACCCAGTAGTGGAGTTTTTCGGCCTTCGATCCGGCCGACCCGGCGAAGGGCGCGGCCACGGACGACGAACAGAAAATGACCCGTTTGACCTCCGGCTGCCTGAAACACCAGCGGATCAGGCGGTGCTCCATGCCCCCCGTAAAGATGAGGTGGAGCGCGCACGCGACGGGCACGCCGGTCCGTCGGGCGGCCAGTACCGCCGGAAGAAAACAGCGGGGGGCGTTCGCGTAAATGAGGTCGGCGCGCCGCCGGGCGATCTCCGCCTCGATGCTCTTCGCCGCGCGCCGCGCGCGGAGGGGGTAGGCCGCCTTTTCGAAGAGCGTCTTTCGCCCCGCGGTCATGTCCGGCAGGGGCAGAGGGAGAACGGTAAAGGCCTCGTCCGCAAGGCTCCGGCCGGCAGATCCCGTGCCGGGAACGAGCACGCGAACACCGTGCCCGCCGTTCCGGAAGGCGCGCGCCAAGTCCATGAGGATCCGCTGTCCTCCGCCGAGGCCCGAATACTGGTCCAATAAAATGATCTCAGCCAAGCTGCAGGATACTCTCGGGGCATAGTCCGCTTCAAGCGTTTGTTTCAAGAAACGAGGCACCCCGGCTCACCGTGATGCGGAACGGCCGGTGAAATCAGGGGCGCCCGGTTCCTATGGAGTGACACAATGAAGATCGGAAGAGTCTTTCTTATCATATCGGTTCTGGCCACCGCCGGCCTCGCGATTCTGGCAACCGAGGAACTGCCCTACAGACAAGGGACCATCGCCCGGATCGAGCGGGATAAGGGCCGCATTACCGCCGTGGTCGATCTCAAACCCCTGCCCGGCGATGTCGCGCACGAGGACAGCTACAGGGGACGTTCGGGCACCGGCTACTACGAGTACAAGGATGCGAACGGCGATACGGTCTATTCGCTGCAGGACACCCACCTCGTCGTCAAGGCGGGGCAGAGCGTCCATCTCGCGTTCTGGATCGGCACCGCTTACTTCCGCCCGGTGATCGGCACGGTGATACGTGCGGACGGCCGAAAGGCCTGCACGGTCCTCGTCGATCCGAAGAAACTCCGGCGGTCGGTCACGGATCCGGACAGCGGAAAGCGCACCAGCATAGGCCGTTTCTTCCACGAAGGCGCAAAGGTCATCGTGACGGACAAGGACGGCTGAAGGTCCCATGACGTGCCGCCCGCCCGGGCGGGCGCACGGGGAACAAAAGCGGCCTCATGGCGGTCTCACATTACAAGAGATCGAGAAAGGAGGCCCGCCATGTTCGAAGACCTCGCCCAGACGCTGACCCCCCAGGCCGTGCGATCCAGGCGGCTCGCACTTCCCATCGCGATCACGGTCCACCTCGCACTCGCGGCCGTTCTCCTCCTTCAGGCCGTGTACGGGCCGGATACCCTCAAACCCCCGGACTTGATGTCCGGCAGCCTGTGGAGCCAGCCCCCGCAGGTGACCCCCCCTCCGGGCAGGGCGGCCGTGCACAAGGTCGTGCTCGTGAAGAAGAGCGACGTCGAGGAGCCCTCGGAGATCAAGCTGCCGTCGGACGTCCCGGACACCATCCCCGTCGGAAAGGGAACCCCCGCCGTTGCAAGCGGGCGGGACTTTGCCGGCGACGATTTTCCAGTAATTCCCGGCATGATAGACACCGGCACCGGGCGGGGTGGGCCGGGGCCGATCCTGAAGCCCGGGAAGCGGGTCATCCTGAACGGGTACGACATCACGCCGCCGAGGCTGCTCAAGCGAGTCGCGCCCGCCTACCCGCCGGCTGCGGCCGCCATGGGGCTGACTGGCCGGGTCGTTCTTCAGCTCGTCGTGAACGAAAAGGGCCGGGTGGAGAGCGCCGACGTGGTCCAGTCCTCCAGCCCGATCTTCGATGCGCCGGCCCTGGCCGCCGTCCGGCAGTGGGTCTTCACGCGCCCCGTAGACCGGGACGGCCAGATCGTGGCCTGCTACATGACGGTGGTGGTTAGGTTCGCCCTCCGCTGAACGGCCTTGTCGCGGCTGCTCCCGCACATCAACGGATGAAGGCGTCCACGGAGACTAGGATCATGATGACGAGGGCAAAGAGGTTGATCTGCATGAAAGCCGGCCAGGGCGAGAAGTCCTCAGCCCGGACCTTCAGCAGGCCCCTCGCCTTCCAGCACAGCCAGAGTGAGGCCGCCAGCAGGACGGCTATCGGAACGCTCGACGTGACGGACCGGAAGAGCGGCAGGAGCAGCGCCGCGCCCGCCGTGGCCACGATCCAGACGAAGGTCAGCCGGGCCAGCTGGCGGACGCTGAAGAGGCTGGTCAGGACCGGGAAGCCGGCCCGTTCGTAGTCCGGCCCGTACTTGAGCAGGAGCAGCCAGAAGTGGGGCACCTGCCAGACGAAGAAGAAGAAGCTGAGCGCGAGGATCCTGGGATCGCCGAGGCTTCCCCCGGCCGCCACCCAGCCGATGGCCGGCGGGATGGCGCCGATGATAGAACCCGGGATGACCGCGAAGGCGGTAACCCGCTTGAGGGGCGTATAGACAACATTGTAGGAGACGAGCGCCGCCAGCCCAAGCAGGCTTGCTTCCAGACCGGCGCCCGCGAAAAGCACGACCGCCCCCGCCGCCGCAAGGCCCACAGCGATCAGCAGGCCCGCTGCCGGCCGGAGCTTTCCCAAGGGTATGGGCCGCCGTTTCGTCCGCTCCATGAGGGCGTCGAAGCGCCACTCCTGGACTTCGTTCAAGGCGGCGGACCCGCATGCCAGGATGAACGTCCCGGCAAGAGCCCAGATCAATTCAACGTGCAGGCCTCCCGCCGCCAGGAAGTACCCCGCCGCCGCAGAGAGCATGGACAGGAGGCTGATGTTGACCTTAGTGAGGGCCGAGAGCATCCTGAGCAGAGCCCTTAGGCGCCCGGCGGTCGAAAGGGTGCGCCGGGCGCGGGGCACGGCAAGTCCGCGGGTCCCGGCCGACGCCTCTCCCGGGGGAAAGGTGAAGGCGGGTCCGGCGTGCGCCCGTCTCTGGATGTCCGCGTCGATGCTCATGGTCGGCTCCCGGGTCTGTACCACCCGTCAGTGCAGCGTCTTGATGTAGTCGGTGATGTCCTTTATGTCCTTGGCGCTCAGGCTCGTTTCCGGGGGCATGATGCCGGCGTTGAAGCCCTTCACCACGTCGTGGTTGGGTTCGAGGATGGACTGTTTGATGTAGGCGTCGTTCACCATCACCACGCGCACCTTCCCGTTAGTCGTGACCGTGGCCTTCGAACCGTAGAGGTCTTTCCAGCTCGGTCCCACGAGACGAGTCCCGTTGATGCTGTGGCACCCTTTGCAGCCCTTGGTCTCGTAAAGCATCTTGCCCCGCGCCGCGCCGCCCTGGGCCTCTTTTTTGTTGTACCAGGTCGTGAAGGCCGCGTCCTTCATCACGATGACCTTGGTAATCATAAGCGGGTGGCCCTGACCGCAATAGGACGAGCAGAGCAGGTCGTAAGACCCTATGTCCGTCGGGTCGAACCACACGTAGTTGTGGAGTCCGGGTACGACGTCCTCCTTGACCTGGAAGGCCGGGATGAAGAAGCCGTGGATGACGTCGAGCGAATGCAGGTTGCACCGGACCGCGTGGTTGACCGGGAGCCTCAGGACGTCGGACTCCTTCCCGTTCGCGTACTTGAAGCTCCACGACCACTGCCGCGCGATCACCTCCACTTTCATGGCGTCTTTCGGTACGTTCCGCATCTTCTCCCAATTGGTCCACCCGAAGTAGAAGAAGGACAGGAAGAGGAGGGTAGGAATGACGGTCCAGGTGATCTCGAGCGGCACGTTCCCGTGGATGTCCTTGGGGTTGGGGTTGCTCTTGCGGTTGTACTTGATCACGAAAAAGATGATGAGAAACGTGACCAAGACCAGCGTTGCGGCGCACACGGACACGATGTAAATGAAGAAATCCGAGGCGCCTCCCGTCAGGGTTGTCGCAGAAGTGTTCATAGATCCCTCACCTCAGTGCCACGTCAATCCAAGTCAGGCCCAGGAAGATGATCAGGATTGAGAGAGTCACCATGAGCATGATCTTGTAAATGTTATTTTTTTCATATTTCAGATGCATGAAATAGAACACGACCAGCGCCGCCTTGATGGGGCTTATGATAAAAGCCGCGAGCGAAGGGGTCAGGAAGGGTAGTTCCTTGAGGTGGAAGACCGATACGGCTGAAAGCAGCAGGGTCAGTATCACCAGCGCCCCCCATACGAGCGTATAGGTCATGTAGCTGACGACGTGCACGTCTTCTTCCAATCCAGCAGCCTCTCGTTCCATAGACAAATCTCCTTACGCCGCCAGGTAGAACAGGGGAAGCAGGAAGATCCAGATGATGTCCACCAGGTGCCAGTACAGCGCCGCGTTTTCGAGCGCCACGGAATGTTCGGCCGTGATCTTCCCCCTGATGAGCATGATCAGCATGACGATGAGCACGGTCATGCCCGCGATCACGTGCAGGCCGTGAAGCCCTGTCATCACGTAGTACATGGAAAAGAAGACCTGCAGTCCGTGCTTGCCGGCCAGCGCACTCGAAGACGGGTAGAGTCCGTGATGGATGTGGTCGCCCCACTCCATGAGCTTGAGGACCATGAAGAGCGCCCCGAGCACGATCGTGGTCGAGAGCAGGCCGATGGCGAGCTTCTTCTGGTTGCGCTGGACGGCGGTTATGGACATGGCCACGGTCCAGCTGCCGGTGAGCAGCACGATGGTGTTGAACACGCCGATGAACGTGTTCATGTCCTTTCCACCCGCGAGGAAGGCCGACGTGAAATCGGCCCTGTACATGGCGTACAGCACGAACAGGCCGCCGAACAGCATGCACTCCGAAAAAAGAAAGAGCCACATGCCGATCTTCGAGCCCGTGTAGTCCCGGTGCGGCTCGTGTTCGCGGGACTCTTCCATGCTCGTCACGCGTTCTCCAGCCAGGTCACTCATTGCGCAAAAGCTCCTTCAAAGTCGTAGGGATCTTCGGGTACCACGTAGGGCTCGAGGAAGTTCTCCGTGGGCGGCGGAGACGGAACCTGCCACTCCGGCGTAATCCCTCCCCACGGGTTCATTTCGGCCTTCTCACCCCTGAACAGCGCAACGATCAGGTTGCCGAACATGATGAGCAAACCCGCGACCAGGATCCATGCGCCCACCGTGGCGATGACCTGGGGCGTCTGAAATTTGGGCAGGTAGAAGGCGTATCTCCGGGGCATTCCCATCACGCCGAGGATCAGGAAGGTGAAGTAGAAAAGGTTGAAGCCGACGAACATGAGCGCCCAGGCGATGTACGCCGCCGCCTTGTTGTACATCTTCCCGAACATCTTCGGGAACCAGTAGTGAAGCGCGGAGAACAGGGCGAACACGGTCCCGCCGAAAATCACGTAATGAAAGTGCCCCACGACAAAATAGGTATTGTGAAGGACCACGTTCAGAGAAAGTGTCCCGAGCATGAGCCCCGTCAGCCCGCCGATGCTGAAGAGGAAGATGAAGCTCAGCGCAAAGAGCATGGGCGGCTCCAGGGCGATGGAACCCTTGTACAGCGTCGCCGTCCAGTTGAAGACCTTGATGGCGCTGGGCACGGCGACCAGCATGGTCAGGAGCGAAAAGACCGTCGCGGAGAAATCGCTGATGCCGGTCGTAAACATGTGGTGAGCCCAGACCAGGGAGCCGAGCGCCGCGATGGCGATGGTGGACCAGACGATCGCCGTATAGCCGAAGATGGTCCGCCTGGCGAAGGTGGGAATGACCTCGGAAATGATCCCCATGGCGGGCAGGATCATGATGTAGACGGCCGGGTGCGAGTACATCCAGAAAAGGTGCTGGTAGAGCAGCGGGTCCCCGCCCATAGCCGGGTTAAAGATCCCCACGTGGAAGATCCTCTCCGCGAAAATAAGCAGCATGGTGATGCCGAGGACCGGGGTCGCCAGCACCTGGACCCAGGACGTGGCGTAGATCGCCCAGGGGAAAAGCGGCATCTTCATCCACTTCATGCCGGGGGCCCTCATGCGGTGGATGGTGGTAATGAAGTTCACGCCGGTGATAATCGACGAGAACCCTACGATGAAGACGCCGAGGACGGCCATGGGCACGTCCGCGTGGGTCTGGAGGCTGTAGGGCGCGTAGAAGGTCCAGCCCGTGTCCGGGAGCCCCGTGCCGAAAAGGGAGGCAAGGGCGATGACGGAACCGACGATGTACAGGTACCAGGACAGGAGGTTGAGCCTCGGGAACGCGACGTCCTCGGCCCCAATCATAATGGGCAGGAAGAAGTTGCCCAGCGACCCGGGCACAACCGGGATGACGAAGAGGAAGATCATGATCACGCCGTGCAGCGTGAATAGCGCGTTGTAGTATTCCGCGTTCTTGAAGAGCGCACCGTGCGGCGAGAGCATCTGCGTCCGCATGATGAACCCGAGGGTCATGCCCACCAGGAAGAAGAACGTCGTGGCTATAAGGTACAGCAGCCCGATGCGCTTGTGATCGGTTGAGGTGAGCCAACCCAGGATGCCCGGGTAGCGCCCCTTCGCGGTCAGGTAACTGGTCCCCGCCTGCGCGGGGCCCTTGGCCTCTAGGTTCGTCATAGTCAGGACCTCATCTGTTCGTTGTGTCCGGTCTTACGTTTCGGGTCCGTAAATACCAGCCACGAGATGAAAGCCGCGGCCATGAGGAGAACGGCGATCCCCGTACCCGCCATCACGTATGTCACGATCTTCGTGCCCTTGGCCTGCGTGCTGAAGCACGGCAGCAGCGTGTTGATGATCTTGCCGCCGACCTTGCCCTGCGCCGCGTCCGTGATGGCCAGCTGCAGCGCGCTCGGCACGTAGCTCACGCCGTAGAGGTACTGCGTGATCTTTCCCTTGGGCGACAGCACGATCAATGTCGTCGGGTGGACGTACATCTTGCCGGCCTTCTGATAGGAAAAACCGGCGGCGTCCGTCGCCTTTCGTATGTTCGCCTCGTCGCCGGTGAGGAAGAGCCAGTCCTTCGCCGGCATCTTCTTCTGGACGAGATTCAGGTAATTCGCTTTCTTGTCGGCGGCCATCTTCGGCGTGTCGGTGGGATCGAAACTGATGGTGACGATCTGGTAGTCCTTGCCCGGCGCGAGGGGCATGCGGTTCACCACGTCGGCGATCCCGGAGAGGAGGCGCGGGCAGATGCCGGCGCAGCGGCAGTAGAAAAAGGCCAGGACCGTCGGCTTCTTTACGATCTGTCCGAGCGTCACCGTGTTGCCCTGAGAATCTTTGAACGTGGCGTCCATGGGCATTTGCCCGCCGAGATGTTCGGTGATGCCCTCGACCGTGATGTGCTTCCTGGTCTGTGCCCTGGTGGAAACCGCCGGCACCGCTAGGAACACCGGCAGGAGGAAGGCCGCCATCAGCGCCGACCCGCGGGCGGAAAACGAAAACAGCATCTTTCTTTTCATGAATCCCTCTAAGTTCATTTTGATAACCTCGATATGACTTCCATGTAGCCCCGAACCGGGGCTCGCCGGCCTGCGGCCGCGGCTGTGCGCCTTCCGTCCTCCACCGACAGAATCCGGAACAATTGAGGGCGGTCCCGCCGTGATCACGAGTCGCCCCTCTTGTCCGGGGCCTGCGGGATCAGACCTGCCAACTCCGCCTGCAATGCCTGCCATTGCTTCATACTGAGCGTATCGACGCTTGCGCTGAAGCCGCTCGAGGGCGTCACGGCCGATACGCCGTTGACGAAATTCTGGAGATTCGTCCTCCAATCCGGAACCCTTGCAAGAACGATCGCGGCCCGCCTGGGGTTCTTGACGACCCTCCGGTAGAGCTCTGCCCCCTCGCTCGTGTCGCTCGCCGAAGGCCCGGAAACTGGCGCGCGGCCCTTGTACTCCGCTTCCATGTGCTGCATGATCGTCGGCACCGCAACCTTGTTGGGCTGGTGGACGCCCTCCGTCAGGTGAAACTGCTTGTTCAGCGCCGCGACCTTCACCTTGTCGGCTTTGCCGTGGTCGAACTTGCCGAAGGACTGCACGTAGTGGGCCAGATCGAAGCGCTGCCGGGGGGTGAGCGTGTTGTAGTCCCCCATGGCCGTGCCCTTCACCCCCACGCTCAAGGTGCGAAAGATGTCCACGAGCGTGTAGCCGTTGGTCCAGCCTTTCGCGCTCGTAAAGTTTCTTGGCTTCGGGGTCAGCGCCACGGCGGCCGGGCCGTCGCCCTTGCCCTTCTGCCCGTGACAGGCCGCGCAGTCTGCATCGAACAGTTTCTTACCTTCGGCTTGCGCCTTGGGGGAGGATTCGAGCGCATCTTCCAGGTTGAGGCCCGGGATAACCTTGCCCTTGACGGTCGGGAAGACCGTGGGATCGCTCGGCGCTTTCTGCGACTGCTCCCAGGCTTTGTTTTGCTTCGCCACGAGGTTTCCCTTCGGAAGCACCATGAATCCGAGCACCGCGTACAGCCCCGCGATGACAAAAATGACGCCCGCAATGGAAATGAAGGTCTGAGTTCTCTTTTTCACGGCGTTCTTTCCCCTGCGGCATCCCGGTGAGCCGCTGTCCTGCCGGGACGGCCGTCTCCTGAGGTCCTCGAGTCGGAGGGCCGCACCGTCCGGCAGACGCCGGGGGTCCGTTCCGCGCGAGTCCTCACCTGTTCTCCAATGTTTGCCTGCTCGTCCAAATGTCTGATCATCAAACGCTCTACCCTGTCGTTCCTGGTCCGCCGTGCAACGATTCTGCCCGTAACACCCGCGCGAATCGATGCCCGGCCTCTTCGCCGACCCAGCCGTCCCGGGCATCCGGGGTGAAGGTTCGCGGCTACACCGTAAGGCGCCCCTGCGTGGGATCCGTTCCTGAGTACCGACCTTCTATGGGCAGCAACCGAACACGGCGGTTCGGACCGGGATTGTCTTGAATGCTTGAGGAGTAATTCGCGAGACGGGTCCTTGCAGCCGGATCAATGGCGTCTCCCTGACCCGTCACATTGTTCTCTCTCATCCAGCCTTCCTTGTTCACCATCCATCGTCTCCCCACAGTTGTTACAACCGCTCGGGCGGGCTCAAAAATTCCAGCCGCCGCGCGCAACGATACGAATCGGGCCGAATGGCGCAACGAAACACGGGGAGGAGGTCCCTTAAAGGACGCCCGCCCCAGTGCAGAAAAGAAATGGCAGCCGGGATCATCGAGCCGGTGCGGCCTACATGTTGAGAGCCTGAGCCGTCAGGAGGAAATCGGCCACGGCCTTGAGCTGGTCTTCAGGCAGGTGTTGAGGAGGCATGGGGGGATACCCCTTCAGCTTCTTGTAGGGCGACTTGGCCCACGCGACGATTCCCTGGGGGTTGTTCTTGTAGGCCGCCTGGATGAGCGTGATCGGAGGCCCCACCAGGCGGCTCCTGCCCGCGTGACAGGCCGCGCACACCTTTTTGAAGACCGATTCGCCCGGGGGCTCAGGCGCGCCGCCCAGCCCGCCGGGGATGATAAGGAAGTCCTGATCGGCCGCCACCTTCTTCATGTAGGCCATGGTCTTGGCCTCCACGAGCGCGCGGTGGGGGCGGATGGCGTTTTCGCGGACCATGTGTCGGCCGGCGGCCATGAAGGTCACGGTTAGGAAGAGCAGTCCCGCCACGCTCCAGAACCGGTTTCCCACCCGTTCGTCGGGCGCCCGGCTCTCCATCCACAGCAGGCCCAGCACGCCGACGGCGAGCAGCGCACCGGTCCCGATCACGGCCGTCATGCCCCAGCTGATGGTCTGGGCCGGCAGGGTCAGGTAGAGCAGGGGGCCGAACAGGAGCTGTGCGGCCGTAGCCCCCAGCGCGATGGCAAAGAAGTGGCGCCTGAGCTGCGGCCTTGTAAAGCCAGGCAGTGCGCCGTCCACGGGGAAGCGCTCCAGCCCGAAGTACCAGGCCAGGAAGAAGGCGGTGACGGCCACCGTGGCGGCCAGGAAATGCAGGTATCGGGGCAGGACGTTGGGCAGGACCAGCGTCGACAGGAAGCCGTGGACCTTGTCCCATTGGTCCGGGTAGAGCATCAGGTTGATGTTCGCCAGGAAGATGAGCGGAATGAAGAGGAAGAGCCCCACCGCCCCGGCTGCCAGCGCGATGTGCAGGCCCTTGCGGTCGGCGAGGAGGTCCCACGAGTACTCGTGGGCGTAGGATAAAAGAAAGGCGGCGATAACCAGCGCGATGATCATGATCCAGGCGGTGCCCGTCAGGGCGTTCGCCGTGTAGAAGTACACGGTGTAGAGGGTGTTCATGATCAGCAGGATGCCAACGCCGAGGACCACGGCCAGGCTCTTGGTCACGGTGACGGTCTTACCGATCTCCTTGGAGAGCCGCTCGTACTCCGGCCGCCTGAGCCCCGCGACCTCGTAGACGAGGGCGAAGAGGGACCCGCCGACCATGAGCAGGACGAAGGCGATGTGGACGATGAACGTCACCACCACCAGGATTCTCAGGAAGAACAGTGAAGCGGGCTGGGGAAGCGGGATGTCCTTCGGTATGGGTACGTACATGGCCTGGCCCTCCTACTCTCTGCCCGAAGGAACGCCCACGGTCTGGGCGCCTTCCGCGTTGTAACGCTTCGTCTGAAGGGACGCGAGAAACTCCGCCAGCACCCTCCGTTCCCTGGCCGTCCCCGGGAACGGAGGCATGAAGGGACGCGCCCCGTGGATGGTGCTGATGTAGGTGTCTATCGCCTTCGCGTTCCAGGGCTTGTTGCCGTACAGCCCGCGCAGCCTGGCGGGCATGTTGTTCAGCCCGTTGAGCGTATGGCACCGGGAACAGGCCACCATGAAGATGTCCTTTCCCGCCTGCAGGTGGTTGTCCGGCGTGACCTTGTGCGAGGACACGTATTCGCTGTTCGGGAGAATGCCCTGGGTCATCAGGAGCGGGTAGTCCGAGACCCTGATGCCGCTGGCGTACATGTAGCCGCCCAGCATGTACGGCTTCCGGATGAACTCGCGCGCCCGTTCGAACTGTCCCGTGAGGATTACGACCAGGACGATGAGCGCGGCCCATGTCCACCGGGGCACCCTGGAGGGCTTCCACGCGCCCCAGAGCGATGCCGCCGCCAGGGCGACCAGGGAGAGCACGATGAACTTCAGTATGCTCGAATAGAGGTTCTGGAACTCGACCGTGGCCAGCGCGACCGGCAGGTTCTTGATCATCAGCTTCGGCACCACGTCGTAGTACCACAGCGACGCAAAGGCGAAGGGAGGCGCCCAGGCGAGTATCCACAGGGAAATGAACCGGACGACGCGGGTCCGAAGGTCGTGATCGCTCTTCGTGAAGACCCGGACCAGGAAGAGGCTCAGCGCGCCGGCCAGGATCATGGCCATGCAGAACCTGAACAGCAGCTGCGGCATGTACACGGGGCTGAAGAAGGCGTAGAAGAGGCTGTGGTCGAAGCGCCACAGGCCGGGATCCATGATGTAGCTCAGGATCGACACGATGGGAACGAGCGTGCAGAACGAGGCCACGCTGAGAAAAAAACCCGTCCGGATGTGGCGGGGCTTTCTGTCCCCCGTCCACCTCTTCCAGAGCAGGACGTAGACCAGCAGCAGGCTGACCTCGACCACGAAGACGACCCACTCCGCGAACCAGACCCAGAAGAAGATCCGGATGAGGCTCCCGATGGCGTAGGGATTCACCAGGGACGTGGAGAACCAGATGCCGACCCCCGTCAGGGCTCCCACCGAGGTGGTAACGATAAAGAAAACAATGACGAGCTTGTAGACGAGCCGGTCCCAGTTCTCGTCCCCCTTCCGCCAGCCCCACCATTCGAGGGACGTGACGAGCGGAAGGGCGCCGACGGCCATTGCGTGGTTGATCAGGACGTGCAGGATGGCGATGAACGCTACCAGCATGCGGTCACCGAAGAAGTCCAGATGAAAGATCGGAAAATCCATTCTCTCCCCTCCCGAGCCTGTCGGCCGTCAGCTCCCCGGTTCGGACCGGGCCAGAATCGACTGCAGTTCCTTCCATTCGCTGTCCGAGAAGGTCCCTGCGGCGGCCGAGAACCCGTTGCCCGGAGCTCCGCCCGCAACGGCCACTGCGAACGCCTCGGGGTTCGTTCTCCACCCTGAAACCAGCGCGAGCGTGTGCGCCGCGCGCGCGGGATCGGTCACGGCCCGGCGGTAGAGCCGCATCTCGGCCCGGGTAAAACCGCCCGTCTGGAATGCGGGCAGGCTCCTGGCCCTGTAGTCCGCCACCATGTTCGCCATGACCCGGGAGACGGGCGCGTGACTGGGTTGTTCCCCCGCCTCCGACAGGTGGAACTCATCGTCGAGGTGCTCCAGGTCCGCCCGGGTCACGTTCCCGTACGGGAAGTCCCCGAAGGACTGCACGTAATGGGCCAGGTCGAACCTGTCCCGGACGCTGAGCGTGTCGTAGGAGCCCATGGCCGATCCCTCAACGCCCCGGGTGAGGGTCTTGAAGATGTCCACGAGCGTGTACCCGTTGGTCCAGCCCTTCGGACTCGCAAAGTCCCGCGGCCTCGGAACCAGCGCCACCGCTGCGGGACCGTCCCCCTTCCCGTCCCGGCCGTGGCAGGCCGCGCAGTTGTCGTCGAAGAGCGACTTGCCCTTCGCGAGTGCGGCGGGGGTCTTCTCCGCGGCCTCCACCAGGTCGATCGGCTGGGCTTTTTTCCCCGTCTTTTCGGGTATGCGGGTCGGATCGAAAACGATATCCCCGGGCTGGTAGTCCACCGAAGCGAAGTCCCTGTCCGGGCTCCGGACGAAATACCCTCTGCCGTCCAGATAAACCGCCGCCACGGCCACGTACAGACCGAGCGCCAGCAGGACGAGCACGCCTCCCGGCGTCGACCACACGCCTTTTCCTTTCATGTCGGATCCCCCTGACCCGGGCCTGTGTGGGCTCCCCAGCCCGCCCGGCCTGCGGCGCCCGGCGACGGCCGCCGCTCATACGTTCCCCTCGTGCGATCACCCGTTCCCGGTCGCCGGGGACGCGAGAGCGGACTCCCGTCTCCCCGGACGGCCCGAGGCTACAGGTGGAATTCCAGTCCGGCCTCCAGGAAGGGGTCACCGACCGGCACGTCAGATCCCTTCTCCATGGCGCGCTTGACCACCAGGACGCCCCCCGACAGGAAGAACAGGGCGAAGGCCAGTTCGGGCCAGCCCAGGTTCATGTTCTTGCCCAGGAGCGGGAAAATCATCCAGTAGAGGTCAATGATCTGCATGAAGAGGAGCCACACTGAAACCCAGCGTAACCGCTTCCATTTCTTCTTCGCGTCCTCGGTCATGAGGGCGAGGAAGGGCACGAAGTAGTGCCCAATACCCAGGATGATGAACACGATCAGCATGCCCCCGACCGTGCGCTGCTTGTACCAGAAGACCTCTTCCGGCATGTTGGCGTACCACTGCAGGAGATACTGCGAGAAGGCGATGTACCCCCAGAAGACGGTGAAGCCGAAGAGCAGGCCGCCCAGGTTGTACAGGTGGTCCGCCGTCACCTTCGTCAACCGGTCCCTGCGCATCAGGTAGATGCAGGCCAGTGTCGATGCGGCCAGACCAGACAGGGCCGCGCCCGCGAAGAGGTACACGCCGAAGATGTCGCTGTACCAGACCGCCTCCAGGCTGGACACCCAGTCGAAGGCGAAGCTCGTAATCGTCAAGCCGAGCAGTACCATGAACACGGGCGAAAATCGCCTTAGCATGACGGTTATGTGCGGATCGCGGGAGGTGTCCTGCTGGACGGATTTCCCTACCAGGATGCGGTAGGACGCTACCCATACGACCAGGCAGATCACGAGCCTGGTGATGAAGAACGGGTAGTTGAGCCAGGCCGATTTCTCGACGATCGCCCGGACGTGGGACGCACCCGGATGGGCCCAGGAAAAGAGGACCGGTAGCGAGAAGAGGGCGACGGCGGCTACCGGGATCAGCCACGGGGTCAGGGCCGCCACGCGCTCCGGTGCCCTTCTGAGGGGCACGCTCCAGACGGAGCCGGTCACGTGCTGCAGGGCCACCACGAACAGTGCGCCCAGGGCCACTACCACCAGGAATACGAACCAGATGAGCCAGTCGGCCCAGAATCGCGCAGGTCCTTCCACGAAATAGGTCAGCACGACACCCGCGAGCCCCACGGCCGACATGCCCGCCAGGACCCGGTTGGAGGTAGGGGTCGCGCCCGTCACCGTACCTTCGCTCATTTCAGGTCCTCCTCTTTGGCGTGCAGTGACCGTTGCAGGGCCCTCACGTAGTGGATGATCGCCCACCGGTCCTTCGATGATATGTCGGCCTCGTAGCTCGGCATGGACCCCTTACCCTTGGAGATCACGAAGTAGATGTAGCCGTCCGGCGCGTTCATGACCGTCGACGATTGGAGGTTGGCCGGCGAGGCCTTGTAAAACTTGTCGAGCAACGGCTTGCCCCGCCCCATGTAGCCGTGGCAAACCGCACAATGGATGTCGTAGCCCGCCTTACCCCGCTGGAGGACCTTCGCGGTCACCGGGAGCGGGTTCACCAGGTCCTTGCCCGCCTGATCCGGCGACTTGGCGAGGATGGGCATGTAGTGCCGCGGCACCGTCCCCACGGGCGGGAGTTGCATCCCGTGGCCATCCTTGAAGAAACCGTCCGCTTTCTGCGCGTCCAGCTTGGCCTGGTTCTCCATCTCGACCATTGGCTTTACGGTGGGGAAGATCTTGATGGCCCACATGGTCCCGAAACCCACTGCCACGCAGACCAGCGCAATCCCCGCAAGGTTGCGCGCCCACCAGCCGGGACCCGGCGGCGTCAGGTCCGGGGCCGGCAGGATCTCAATGTCCGTGCCGCCCGCTTCGAGCAGCGCAGCTCTTGCGGCCTCCACGTCCAGTAAGCCCCCGGTCGGCTGTATAAGGAGCGCAAAACGGTCCCGTGTGGTGGCGGCGATGGCCTTGGACTTGAGGATGGGGCTACCGAAGAAGGGCAGCTTGTTGAAGATGAAGAGCATGCCGAGGCCCGCCGTGAAGGTGGCGAAGAGGACCGTCACCTCGAACATGGCGGGAACCCAGGCTTCCCACGAGTTATAGGGCTTGCCGCCTATGCGGAGGGGGTAGCTCACCGCACTGGTCCACCACTGGAACAGGAAGGCCGACACGGCGCCGATGGTGCCCATGATGAACACGAGGATGCCGAGCTTCGACTTCTTGATCCCGATGGCTTTGTCGATGCCGTGAACCGGGTAGGGCGTGTAGGCCTCCAGCGAGGCGAATCCTTTTTCCTTGACCTTGGGCACGGCCTTCAGCAGGTCCGCGCCGCTCTTGAAGATTCCGAGGACTCCGAAGGTAGACTCAGCCATGGTCCACCTCCCCATTCTTCATGGATTGGTAATGAACGATGTCGGGTTTGACCTCGGACGTGGCGATGATCGGCAGCTTCCTGAGGAAGAGCAGGAGCAGCGTTAGGAAGAGGCCGATGGAACCCAAGAGGATGCCGAAGTCGATGGGCGTCGGGATGTACACCCCCCACGAGGAGGGAAGGAAATCCCGGTGCAGCGACAGGACGATGATCGTGTAGCGCTCCATCCACATGCCGAGCGTGACACCCGCGGAGACGAACACCATGACCGGCACGGACCGCCTGAACTTCGGGACCCACAGCAGCTGGGGGAAGATGCAGTTGCAGGCAATGGTCAGGCAACCGGCCCACCACTGGTCCCCGAACACGTAGTTGGCGAAGATGTACCGGATGAACGTATTGGAGCTATACCAGGCCGTGAAGCCCTCCATGAGGTAGGCGTAGGTCATGATGCAGGAGAGGCTCAGGACCATCTTGTTGAGGAGGTCCATGTGCTTCAGGGTCACGTAGTTCTCCAGCGCCATGGCCTTCCTCACGAAGGCGAAGACCAGCACCACGCCGGCGAACCCGGAGAAGGCGGCCCCGACAACGAAGTACGGCGGGAAGATGGTCATGTGCCAGCCCGGGACGATGGAGGATGCGAAGTCCAGCGAAACCACGCTGTGGACGCTGAGGGCCAGGCCCGTGGCGAGTCCGGCCAGCAGCAGATAGGCCTTCTCGTAGTGGAGCCAGTTGCGGGCCGAACCCACCCACCCCATGCTCAGGATCTGGTAGAAGCCCTTCCTGATCTTGCTCGAGGTAGCCTCCCGCAGGGTGGCCAGGTCGGGTACCAGCCCCATGTACCAGAACAGGATGGACACGCTGAAGTAGGTGGCCACGGCGAAGACGTCCCACACCAGGGGCGAACGGAAGTTGATCCAGAGGTGCCGGACGTTGGGGTACGGGAACAGCCAGTACGACAGCCACGGACGGCCCACGTGGATGGCCGGAAAGATGAGCGCGCAAATGAAGGCGAATACCGTCGTGGCCTCGGCGATACGGCTGATGGCGTTCCGCCACTTCTGCCTAAAGAGGTAAAGGATGACGGATATGAGCGTGCCCGCGTGGCCGATGCCGACCCAGAAGACGAAATTGATGATCAGGAAGCCCCAGGCCACGGGAATGTTGTTTCCCATCGTGCCGATGCCGTTGTAGATCATGTAGCCGATGCAGGTGAACCCCATAAGCGTGACGAGGCTGGTGATCGTGATCGCGATGTACCACGACCGGGGGGGTTTCCTTTCGATCCAGCCTCTCACCTGATCGTCGAGGCCCCCCAGGCTGACGTCGCCTTCGACCAGCGGCTCGACGCGCAGGGCTTCGGGAAGCAAGGCCTCAGACATTCTCTTCCTCCCGCTTTTTAGATGGGTTTCTCAATTCGGCGAGGTAGGTGATGGCGGGCCGCACACCCAGGTCGTCCAGGACCTTGTACCCGCGGTCGCTGCCGGAGAGCTTGGACACCCTGCTGCCTTCGTCGTCGAGGTCCCCGAAGACGATGGCTTCGGCCGGACAGGCCATGGCGCAGGCGGGACGGATGTCGCCGTCTTTCAAAGACCTGCCCTCGTCCTTCGCCACCTGCTCGCCGTTGCGGATGCGCTGCACACAGAACGTGCATTTTTCCATGACACCGCGCGGTCGCACGGTCACCTCGGGGTTGAAGGCCAGGTCAAGGGGGTCCTTGATGAAGCTCGTGTAGTCGAAGAAATTGAACCGCCGGACCTTGTAGGGGCAGTTGTTGGCGCAGTACCTCGTGCCCACGCACCGGTTGTATATCATTTCGTTCAAGCCCTCGTCGCTGTGCATGGTGGCCGCCACGGGGCACACGTTCTCGCAGGGCGCGTCGTCGCACTGCTGGCAGAGCATGGGCTGGTGCAGCACCTTCGGGTTCTCCGGGTCGCCCTTGTAGTAGCCGTCGATCCGGATCCAGTGCATGATCCTGCCCCGGGCCACGCGCTCGGGCCCGACCACGGGGATGTTGTTCTCGGACTGGCAGGCGATCTCGCACGCCGCGCACCCCACGCAGGCGGACTGGTCGATGACCATGCCCCATTTGTGCACGGGGAAGTCCTGCTTGTTGTAGAGGGTGGCCATGTTCTTCTTTTCTTTGGGTTTGGCCACCTCTTCGGCATACTCGTCCATGGTCCAGAGATGGGCGATGTACTCCTCCCGGCCGAGCAGGTGGAACTGGTGCTGGGTCCGGGCCAGTTCCAGGCTGCCGCCCGCGCGGGTCAGCGTCGCGCCCTCCACGAAAAACGGATGGGTGCCGGATCCCGCGAGCGCGAAGGTGTTGGCGCCCACGCCCGCGGCCACGCTCCCCGTCGTCCGGCCGTAGCCGAGGGTAGTGAAGGCCACCCCCTCGGCCTGCCCCGGTTGGACCAGAACGGGCAGCACTACGCTGCCGCCCTTCGCGGCGACCTTCACGAGATCGCCATCCGAGAGCTTGAGCCGCCGGGCGTCCGCCATCGAGAGGGCCAGGGTGTTGCCCCAGCATACCTTGCTCACCGGCTCGGGCAGTTCCTGCAGCCAGCCGATGTTGGCGTACCGCCCGTCCCAGAGGCGTTTGTCCGGGGCGAGGAGCAGTTCCATGCCACCGCGCTGCGCAGCGGACGCGCTGGCCGCCGCGCCGCTCAGGGCTGCGGCCTTGGGCGTGCGGGGCGGTCTGGCCGTTGCGCTCACCTGGAGAACGCCATCGTGAACCGCCGCTGTCCAGAAGCGGTCGAAAGGCACCAGGCCGTCCTTGGGATAAACCTCCTTGCGCCATCGGTCCATGAGGTAGGTCCGGTAGTCTGCCGGACTGGCGCTTGCGAGCGCGCGGCTCCAGCCCAGCAGCACCTCTTCGGCCTGAACGGTGTCGTACAGCGGCCGGATGACCGGCTGCTGGAGGCTCAGCAGGTCGGTGGCCGCCTCGTAGTCGCCCCAGCTCTCCATCCAGTGGTTCACGGGCAGGACCAGGCTGCACGCGCCGGCGGTCTCGTCCTCCTCCAGGCCCAGCCGGACGGTCAGCGGCACCTTGGCCATGGCCTTCCGGAAGGGCTCCGGGGCCGGAAGCGCGTAGAGCGGGTTGACGTCCCAGAAGACCGCCACGCCGAACGCGCCCGAGGCCATGTCCCCGGCGAGCTTCGCCACGTCGTCCGTGGCGGCCAGGGGAACGGGGTCGGGCGACTTGGCCGTGTCGACGGTCGTCCCCTCGGACCCCAGCATGAGGTTGATCAGTTCGGCCGCTGTGTGCGCCTCGGGGGGCAGGGAAGGACCGGCCAGCACCACGGACTTGCCGCCCGCCTTCGCAAGGTCCGCCACCATGGCGCGCAGGACCTCCCGGTCGAGTTTCTCCTTCTGCGCGATCGCCTCGAAGTCGAAGGACGCCAGCGACCCCGCCGAGAACCCGGCGGGCAGGGCCACTCCGTGCTTCTCGTTCAAGGCCCTGGCCACGGCGAAGAGCAGCGCGGCCGCCCCTGAGGGCCGCAGCCGCACACGCTGGTCGGCCTTTGTGCCGGTCAGGCTCATGGCGCTCTCCAGCGCATACAGGCGGCTGATGGGCTCGTCGGGGCTCTTGAGCTTCCGCCTTTCGGCATAGCCCGCGATGGCGGGTACATGGCCTTCCATGGCTCCCAGTAAATCGGCTTCAACGGCCACCACCACGTCCGCGGCGTCCAGGTGGTAAGACGGCGTCAGGGCCTTGCCGTAGAGTTCGGCGGCCGCCGTGCGCCCCGAGAGCGAGAGCGCGGGCTCCCACTGCACGTGCCGAAGGGTCGGCACCACGGCCTTGAGGCCCTCGATCACCTTCCTCCGCGTCGGCGAGATGACGGCCGGTGTCAGGAGCAGGACGCCCTTTCCGGAGGAAGAAGCCTCCTTCAGGCCCGCCACCACACGCGCCTGCGCGGTCTTCCAGTCCGTATCTTTGCCGCCGGCCTTCGGCCCGCGCAGACGATCGGGGCTGTAGAGCCCCATGATTTCGGCCTGCGTCCGCAGCGATGTTTTGCCCCTGAACACGGGGTGCTCGTCGTTGCCGTCGATGTGGATGGGGCGCCCCTCGCGCGTCTTGATCAAGACGCCGTAGGGAACCAGTCCCTCCTGGTACGTACTGGCGTAGTAGTTGGCCACGCCAGGGATCACGTCCGCGGGCTTCTTCGTGTAGGGAACGATGGTGTCCTGGTCCGGAGACTTGCAGGCGACCGTCGCGGCGAGCGCCGCTGAGGCGCCCATCAGGCTTAGGAACCTCCGCCTGGCGATGGGCTGGCTCGCCGGTGGAGGTTCGATGGGCGTCAGCGCCTCGGGGGCAAACTCGCCCGCGACCGCGGGTTTCTTCAGCTTGTCTCCGTCCGGCTCCGCCTTCGCGGCGGGTTCGCCGAGAATCGTAAACCGAGTGTTCTTCAGATTGTCTTTATCCATGGCGCTTCACCGCATGTTCATGAGGCTTGACCCGGCGCGAGGTTAGCCTCGCGGACCATGCCCTGCTTCCGTCCTTTTCCGGCCGCGCTTTCCCGCGCCGGGCGAGGCCCAGGCGGCTGCTGAATGGCGCTGCCGCCAGCAGGAAGCCCAGGAGGGCCGCCATGCTGAAAACAACTTGACGACGACTCATCGACTTCATTCGCCGCTCCTATGGGTTGGTTTCATCGGTGACAGGCGTTGCAATTGGTTGGCCCCTTCTTGATCGTCGACCCTGGAGGCAGATATCGTCTCGGATCCCGGTGGCACTCGAGACAGTGCCCCATGCGCATGTTCATCACGCGGACCACCCGGTCCATGGCCTGGACGGGTCCGTGGCAGGCCTGGCACCTTATGCCCGCATTCACGTGGGCCCGGTGATCGAAGTAGACGTGTTCCGGGAGATCGTAAATGCGCTTCCACTCCAGGGGCTTGCCGGATTTGTAAATGGCCGCGATCTCCTTGATGTACGGACTCTTGGTCTTGGTGAAGCGATGGCAGTTCATGCAGGTCTGCACGGCCGGAACCGTTGCGTGCCGGGAACGGGTCGCGTTGGTGTGGCAGTAGAGGCACGGTATGTGGTTCACGCCGGCGTGGAGACGATGGGAAAAGGGAATGGGCTGCTTCGGGGAGTAGCCCTGTACAAATCTCGCCGGTTCCGAAACGAACCCGACGGTGATCATGGTGACCAGAACGGCCAGGGCCCCGATCGGGATCGTAAGCCGGGACAATCGGTCTAATGGATGCATTTGTCCTCCACACAGTACCTCGCTGGCTCCCACCTTATTTTTGCTGATCTGGATTCACGCGATATCTCGGTCATAATACGGGACAGCAGGACTCTACCCCATCCTTCGCCGTCGATGTGGTGCGCGAACGCATACAAAAGAAGCATCGCCCCCGACCTATAGTGTTTGATTCCCCCGCTGTCGTGCGAATCCGAGATGCCGTCACTCATGCTCGTCGGTGATTTCTTTTACCATACTTTGCGTTCGCTAGTAAATTCGAATGCGGGTTTTTCGCCTTCGCGAAAGCCTCTCCAGCCAGTTACTGAACACGCGCTTTTTTTTACAAATTCCCCGAATCTTCAGTTCGCGCGACCGGGCGCGCCCCGGTTCCTTAATTTTCATGGCCTTCGGGTTCTTCCGGGCGCGTTTCCTGCCCGCAGCCGCCTTCCGTTCCGGTCGGGCTTCCCCTCCACCCTTGCCTTGCTCCCCCGCAACGGCTACTATTGATGCATTCAGTTCAAAAGGGAGGCTTCGATGAAGACTTGGGCAAAAGTGGGAATCGGCTGTTTGGTCGTACTTGTACTCGCTTGCATAATAAGTATTGGCGTGGTCTATTTTGGTTACCATTCCGGAAGCAGTTGGCTCAAACACAAGATCAATAGCGCCACGGGCGACATCACCCAGGTGGGCAAGAGCGCCGCCGTGATAAACAAATTGAATGCCGACTATCCCTTTACCCCGCCCGCTGACGGCGAGGTGAATGAGAGTCGCCTGCAGGCCTACATTTCCGTCTGCAACGAGGCCAAGCCCGCGGTCGACGCCTACGGGGCGTGGATCAAGAGCCACCAAGGCCAGGAACATGGAAAGCTGTCCGACGTCAAAGAGGCCGTGACGCACATGGGGGCCGCGGCAAGGGCGATAGGAGACGCGTTGAAGTCGCAGCGGATGAGCCCGAAGGAATTCTCCTGGATAGGCCGCACCATGGATGAGGCTTCCCGCGAACAGCCCGCCGATACCATGACGGAAGGCCAGCGCCAGCTCATCAAGGTGCTCGAGGCCCAGATCAACGATCCGAGCATCAGCGAGGCCGCCCGCAACAACCTGAAGCAGCAGATCGCACAGCTCAAGGCCGGCGCGGGCGAGAGCACCCCCCCGTCCCACAACGCCGAACTCTACAAACGCTACGAGGACCAGCTCAAGGCCTGCCGGCTTGGGCCTTACGGGGAAATCCTCATGGGTAGTATGGCGGCCCAGGGTACGGCGCACTGACACCCCGCCGCCCACCCGTATTCGCGGAGGAGACGAACGATGGATAAGGTGCCCAAACCCTATGCCGAGTTCACGAAGAAACACGGCGCGGTAGCCGATGCCTACGACGCTCTCGCGTCCGCGTGCCACGAGGCGGGGCCGCTGAACGACCGCGAGCGCGCGCTGGTCAAGCTGGCCCTGTCGGTGGGGGCCCGGATGGAAGGCGCAGTACACGCCCAGGTTCGCAAGGGCCTGGCAACCGGACTCTCGCCGGAGGAGATGCACCACGTGGCCCTTCTGGCCACGACGACCATCGGCTTCCCCTCGATGATGGCCGCCATGACATGGGTCGACGACCTGCTCGATTGACCGGCCGTCCTGCAACCTCTCATAAGAAAAGGGCCGCGACTGCGGCCCTTTTTTTAGGGATAAAGTTGATACAGCATCCTGGGATACGGGATCGTCTCGCGCACGTGGGGCAGTCCGCACAGCCAGGCCACGGTCCGCTCCAGCCCGATGCCGAATCCGCCGTGCTGAACGGTCCCGTATTTCCGGATGTCCAGGTACCACTGGAAGGCTTCCTCCGGGAGGTTGTGTTCCCTGATCCGCTTCAGCAGCAGGTCGTGGTCGTGGATGCGCTCGCTTCCCCCGATGATCTCGCCGTAGCCCTCCGGTGCCAGCACGTCGACGCACAGTGCCAGGCCGGGGTCTTCGGGGTCCGGTTCCATGTAGAACGCCTTCACGGCCGACGGGTAGCGGTGCACCATGACCGGCCGGTCGTACTGCTGTGTCAGCACCGTCTCGTCGTCGCCGCCGAAATCGTCGCCGTACGCCACGTCGCTTCCCAGCGTCTTCAGTTGTTCCACGGCTTCGGCGTACCTTACGCGGGGGAAGGGCTTCCGGATGTTCTCCAGCTTGCCCAGGTCGCGCTCGAGGATCTTCAGCTCTTCCTTGCAGCGATCCAGGACCCGGCTCACCACATAGACCAGAAAGTCTTCCGACAGGTCCATCACGTCGTCGAGGTTCGCGAAGGCCACCTCCGGCTCCAGCATCCAGAATTCCATCAGGTGCCTGCGCGTCTTGCTCTTCTCGGCCCGGAAGGTGGGGCCAAAGCAGTAAACCTTGCCCAGCGCCATGCAGGCGGGTTCCAGGTAGAGCTGGCCGGACTGGCTCAGGAAGGCCTTCTCGCCGAAGTAGTCCGTCTCGAAGAGGGTCGTCGTCCCCTCGCACGCCGCCGGCGTGAGTATCGGGCTGTCGATCAGCACGAACCCATTGTCGTAGAAGTAGTCCCGGAAGGACTGCTCTATCTCCGACCGTATACGCAGGATGGCGACCTGTCTTGAAGAGCGCAGCCACAGGTGCCTGTTCTCCATGAGGAA
The DNA here is from genome assembly GCA_964507185.1 of uncultured Thermoanaerobaculia bacterium. Taxonomy (GTDB): domain Bacteria; phylum Acidobacteriota; class UBA4820; order UBA4820; family DSQY01; genus CAVRTJ01. The sequence continues at coordinate 3,820 of CAZDOY010000031.1, read as the reverse complement.
ACCCGTACCGTGCTCCTTCTTGCCGATCGGGTACTCCTCGGCCATGTGATGCACGGCGAGGTGTTTGAGCGAGAGCTCGACCCCTCCCGGCGCCCTCTCGTCGAGGCGGACTATGCCCGTGAGGGTGACCGACGACTCGAGGCTCACCTTCTCCATGAGATCAAAGACATCCGGCTCCACGTCCTTCACGAAAGCCACCGTCTGGAGGTACCCCGTACCGTCCCTCAGGATGAGAAACCGTACCTTCCCCGAAGAGCGCTTGTTATAGACCCAGCCGGAGAGGGCTACCTCCCGGCCTTCCATGGTCTTCAGTTCGTTGATTCTCGGCTTTTTATGCATGGCGGACGGCTTCCTCTTCAACTTCGATCACGCGCCTATTGGGCTTTTAGCCGCTAGCCGCATGTTCCACGGCAAAGACACTCCGCCTCCTGACCAGGCCTCGCTCGCGAGGATACCCGGTCCGCGGAATGGCCGTTAGGTTAACTCCTAACGGTGGTCCCGGTCAATTCAGTTTTTTCTGCTCGCGCCGAAAAACGAAGTCGCACTGGCCCGCGTGGACGACCGATCCGGGCTTGAGCTCCTTCAGCGTGACCCGCTCCCCGTCGAGAAAGGTACCGTTGGTGGATTCCAGGTCGACAAGATAGTAGGCGCCTTCCTTTGGAACGATCCTGAAATGCTGCCCGGACAGGGTTTTGTCGGCGACCGAGATCGTGTTCACCTTGTCCCTGCCCACGGATACCGCCTGGTCGGTCGGCAGTTGGAACATGCGCTGCGGATGCGATCCACGCTTCAGCACGAGGACCGGTACCTCGTCCAGGACGATTGTGTGCTCGAGCATCTCCTCGGAGGGCGGGCCCTTCTTCATGAGGACCGGGTCGATCTCGGGCAGGGCCTTCGCTTCGTCGTCCGTTCCAGGCTTGGACAGGGCGAGCTGCTTGGCCAGGCAGACGGGACACTCCGCCTCCCAGGCATTCATGGTCCGTCCGCACGTCTCGCAGGCGCGCTCCTCCGGGGCCCGCGTTCTTCTGAGCAGAACCACGACACCGACCGCCACCGCGAAAACCCCCAGAACGAGAAGGACCAACACCAGCCAGAGCCAGTTTCGCGAAGCCTCCGGCTTCGGCGCCGGCGGCGCGGAAACGGCCGGCTTTGCCGTGGCCACGGGCTTTGGCGGCGGCGGCGGCATGAACCGTTCGAGGTTCTCGACGGCCGAGGACCAGTCCGACAGGAGCACCTTCGGCTCCGCGCCCCGCAGTCTTCCGGCGTAGCTGCCGCCCGTCAGCGTGGCTATGCGCCTGAGCACTCTGGCGTCAGCCGCGCCCAGACCGGCCGCGACTACGGCCACGTGGTCCTGGACGGCCCTGTCCGCCGCGTCTTCAAGGGTGACGGCGGAGTTCTCGTCCCTTCCGTCGGTGACGAGTATTACGACCCCCGGTTCCTTGTGCGCCGCGATGTCGCGCACGGCCCCGAAGAGGCAGTCGTAGAGCAGCGTGTAGTGGCCGCCCTGCGACAGGCTCTTGATCGCGGACTGCACGGCCGACGCGTCCGTGGACGACTCCACGACGACCGTCGGTTGGTCGTTGAAGGCGTACACGGTAACGGGACCTTTCTCGACGAGCGACGGGGCGAGCTGTTCGAGAATGGTCTTGGCCTCTTCGAATTGCTGCGCGGGGATCGAGCGGCTCGTGTCCACGAGGATCGCCGTCGGAGCCGCAAAGATGGCCCACTGGACCGCCAGGAACACCAAAACGAGTAAAAAGCACCGACGTCGCATGCCCGCCTCCTTCCTCATGTAACGCCATTATACGCGAAATCGCCGCCCGATGGCGAAGAGGGGGAAGCGAATAGTGATCAAGTCGGGGGCGGGTCTTCGAAGAAGCCGTGAGTACGGGAGTAAGGGAGTAGGTGAGTCCGGCGGGGGAAAAAGCCTCGAAGGATGCCTGAGGACCGATGGTTCTCAGCCTCTGCTTCGAAGGCCTCCCGTCCGCCGACTTCCCTTTAGCCCTTAGCTGTTCGGCCTTAGCCCTTGGGAGACGCACCGTGCACCCCTTTCCTTCCGACTTCCGCCTTCCGACTTCCGAATTTCGCCTTTCATTCCCAATTCCCAAATGTCCCCCCGCCTTTCCCGCCGGGGTTCAATGTGCGAAAATAATTGTTTGCGAATAGATGAAAGGATTCACAATCAGTTCAAAGGAGACCATCATGCTCAATCTCGAACCGAAAAAGCTGTGGGAGTACTTCAGCAGGCTTTCGGAGATTCCCCGGCCATCGAAGCACGAAAAGGCGGCCGGAGACTTCGTCGTGTCCGTCGCCCAGGCCCACGGCCTCGAATGGAAGAGGGACGCCGTCGGCAACGTCCTGATCACCGTGCCCGCCACCAAGGGCCACGAAAAGGCCCCCGTGACCGTGCTGCAGGGCCACCTCGACATGGTGTGCGAGAAGAACACGGGCACGAAGCACGATTTCTACAAGGACCCCATCAAGCTGCGCGTCGTCGGCGGCGTCGTGAAGGCCACCGGCACCACGCTCGGCGCGGACAATGGGATCGGCGTGGCCATGAGCCTGGCACTCCTCGACGAGCCCAGGGCCGTCCACGGACCGCTCGAACTCCTCTTCACCATCGATGAGGAAACGGGTCTCAACGGCGCCAACGGCCTCAAGCCGAGCTTCCTCAAGGGCCGTCGCCTGCTCAACCTCGACACTGAGGAGGACGGCGAACTCTACGTCGGGTGCGCCGGCGGCATCGACACGCACATGACGCTCCGCATCGCCCGCGAAACCAAGAAGAGCAAGATTCCCGCCTTCAGACTCACCGTCGCCGGACTCCGCGGCGGCCATTCGGGCAGCGACATCCACGAGGGCCGCGGAAACGCCAACCGCCTCCTGGCGCGCGTATTCCAAGCCATGGACGAGGCCGGCATCGCCTACCAGCTCGTCTCCTTCGACGGGGGCAGCAAACACAACGCCATCCCCCGCGAGGCTTTTGCGGTTCTCCAGCTCGACGGCGACGCCGAGAAAGCCGCCGGGAAGCTCACGACCAAGTGGCAGAAGATCTTCAGGGGCGAACTCAAGGGCCTCGACGACGGCGTGACCGTCAAGCTCTCCGCCGACAAGGCAGAGCTCGCCCCCATGAAGGGCACCAGCGCAAAGAAGCTCGTCACGCTGCTCGGCGCAATCCCCCACGGCCTGGTCTCATACAGCCGCGAGATCCACGGCCTGGTCGAGACCTCCACAAACTTCGCCACCGTGGTGACGTCCGCCGGCAAGGTCACCATCGGCACGTCGCAGCGGTCAAGCGTGGACTCGCAGATCGCGTGGGTCGCCCAGTGGGTCGCCAACGTCGGCCGCCTGGCCGGTGCCGAGATCCACCAGAACGACGGCTACCCCGGCTGGAAGCCCGACCTCGATTCCAAGATCCTCAAGGCCGCCCAGAAGACCTACAAGCGCCTCTTCAAAGAGGAGCCCGTGCCAAAGGCCATCCACGCAGGCCTGGAATGCGGCATCATCGGCGCCAAGTTCCCGGGCATGGACATGGTCTCCCTCGGCCCCGAAATCCTCAACGCCCACTCCCCTGACGAGGAGGTCAATATCAAGTCCGTCCAGAAGACCTACAAATACCTCCTCGAACTCCTCAAGGACATCGCGTAGGGTAAGGCTCAAATTGTAAAGAAGCAGAGATGCGGGGGCTTCGGCCCCCGCTTCTTTATTCAGGGCTAAGGCCAAAAGGCTAAAGGCTAAAGGGAAGACGGTAGGCGGAAAGCCTTCGAAGCGGCCCGTAATTCAGTGTTGGGTTATGAGTGTTGAGTTTTGAATTGAGGTA
>CAZDOY010000030.1:0-34177 GCA_964507185.1 uncultured Thermoanaerobaculia bacterium | reverse complement strand
CGTGATCGTCGATGTTGCGGAGGATGATGAGGTCGCCTTGCACTTGGAAGGAGAATCGGATCTTCTGGTCGAGGCGGGCCTCGAAGATCTCGCGCTCGGAGAGGCCTTGCATCTTCTTGGTGTGAAGGCTCGGTTGGCGAGGATCCTCTGCCAGTAGCTTCGAAGCCTTGGGGAGCTTAGCACGCGCCTCCTTGGAGAGACGGGAAGCCGCTTCGGCGAACCGCTCAGTATAGACCAGGTTCACGGCTTCTTGCGCCTTGAGGCTTTAGAAGCGGGAGCCTTGAGCATGTCGGAGGTCATCTTCTCGATTTCCTCCGGTCCATAAGCGCGGGAGACCCTTCCGGCGGCGATGTCGCTTTCCGCCCTGGCTTCCCCCTCCTGCCAGCGCCGGCTCCAGAAAAAGAGCTGCCCCTTTGGTACGGTGGCCGCCGGGGTGAGGACGAGATTACCCTCGTGTTCCTCCACGACGAGATGATCACCCGGCCGAAGACCTAGGCGGTCCCGCAGTGCCTTGGGCAGGGAAATCTGGAACTTCGAACTGATCGTCGCTAAATGGGTCACCTGAACACCTCCAGTAGAATAGTAAAGTAACCAAGCTCCTTTGTCGAGTTCCGAAGGCCTTCCGCGAAGAAAAAGGCCCCTCCGTAGAGGGGCCCGTGAAGCGGTTGGGGTAGCCGGAAAGGCCCTTGATCAGCTTTCCATCGTCCCGGGGCCCATCGCAACAAAATCGCAAGTTCGGATGGGCGGCGAGGGGCTGCCGGGAGGACTCCCGGGAAAACACGCATTTCCCGCAGAGCCCACTGGGCGGTCCTTCCGGGCACTGATGAGCAATCCAGGCAAGAGCAGGGAATTCATTCTAGCAGCCCTTCGGGACCAAGGGGTCGGAGGTTCAAATCCTCTCGCCCCGACCAACAGGGGCCTTCCCACAGAGAAATTAGGCGCGATAGGTTTTGAAGGGCGGGGGTGTGTCCATAGTTTTCAAGGTTCTACCGCCAACTGCTTGGCGGCGGACCGTAGAAAACAAGGACGGGGACCCGCCCCGGGTCGCTTAGGGCGGCTTGAAACGTAGCGCCCTCTGGGTGTGAGGCTTCTAGCCGCCGTGGGGACCAAATCCTCTCGCCCCGACCAACAGAGGCCTTCCCACAGAGAAATTAGGGGCGATGGGTTTTGAAGGGCGGGATACGCCCCCGCGGCCTGCTTGCTTCGCCGGGTGGATGTGCCGAAGAGGCCGGCATCCAGCGCGCGCAAGGCCTTTCAGGGGGCCCCGCTCCGGGGTGCGTGTCGACAGTGGTCTCTCGTCCGCTTGCGCCCTACATTGTTTGTACTTTCAGGCATTATTCAGAAAGAGGAAGAGGCAGAAGAGGGGAGGTGTCCATGAACTGGAAGTATATCTTTTTAGGGGGACTTGCCGCGGGGGCGCTGCTCAACCTGCTTGAAATAGCCGTCAACTCGTGGCTTCTGAGCCCTCACTATGCCCGCTATCAGGACGCCGGGTACTTTTTGCAGGAGGCACGGTTCCCATTCGCCCCGGTGTGGGTGACCGGCCTGTTCGCTATCGGTCTGATCCTGGCCTGGCTATACGCGGTGGCGAGCCAGTACCTCGGGCGAAGTCCCACGACCGCGGCGGCGGTCGGATTGACGGTCGGGCTGGTCGCCCACGTTCCGTACAACTTCAGCCTGGCCTGTTGGAGCCCGCTCGGATACTTCGTCCCCATGACGTGGATGGTGACGGGCGTTATCGAGTACACGCTCGCGACCCTGCTCATCGGCTACATTTACGAGGAGACCGTTCTGGCGTGACGGGTGTGCCTCGTGTCCGAACAAACGGGGATGGGTCCTCCACCGTTGCCTAGATGAGTTTCCAGACGAAGCGGGCTCTCCTCATGCGCCTCAGTATGATGGCGACCCTCTTGCGGGCGGCGCGGCTGCCCGTGCCGGGGTGCCAGCGGTCCGGGCTCGGAAGGCCGGCCACGAGTTCGGCCGCCTCCGTGTCGGTGAGATCGGCGCTCGATCGTGCGAAGTAGGACCTGGACGCCGCTTCGGCCCCGTAGATGCCAGGCCCGAATTCCACGACGTTCAGGTAGAGTTCGAGGATCCTCTTCTTGCCGAGGTCCTTCTCAAGCTGGACCGTGAGCAGGGCTTCCTTCACCTTGCGCAAGGGGTTTCGTGAAGGCGACAACCACAGGTTCTTGGCGAGCTGCTGGGTGAGCGTGGAGGCGCCCCGGGGGAAATCGCGTTTTTTCCAGGCCTCGCTTATCGAGTCCTCCATCTCCGTGCGGTCGAATCCGTGATGGGAGAAAAAGTTTATGTCCTCGGAAACGAGTAGCGCGGCCTTGAGGTTCGGGGAGATGCGCGCATAGGGAACCCACCGCCACTGGACTCGGGGCGACCTGCCCTCCCTGGCCTGCCGGGCCTTGTAAAGCTCCATGAAAGCGGTCGTCCCGGGATTGTGCCTCGCCAGGTCCGCGACGTCGGGCCAGGTTTTAATCTCGTAGCCGGCGAGGACCGCCAGGATCAACAGGCCCGCGAGACACGACCAGAAAGCGATCTTCAGGACCCTCCTGCGAGGTGATCCTATTTTGCTCGTGCGGTTGCCGTGTCCGCTCCGGGGTTTCTTTGCTTCCGCCATAGATCAGATGATAGCAAAAAGAAGGGCCTGTCTCTGCCGGAGCAGGGCCGTCAAGGTCCCGGAGCCCCGCGGTCGGTGGCCCGGTCTCGGGACTCCGGCCGCTTTTTCAGGGACGAGCCAGGTACTGGACGCTGAATCTTTGCGCCTTATCGGTCCAGACCTGTTCCGTCTCGAAAATCCCCGCGGCAAGGCCCCGGAACTCCTCAATAGAATACTTATAGGAGTACTCGGTCAGTATGCTCTCGCCCTCGTCGAGTTCGATTCGCACGCCGGCTACGGGGACGATCTGGCGCTCCAGGGAGACGAGACTCATTTCGATGCGGCCCTCTTTGTCGTTGTAAAAGGCGTGGTGCCTGAACAGGTCCGGCCGGAATTCGGCGTCGAAGATACGGTTGACGTGCTCTAGGATGTTGAGGTTGAAGGCGGCCGTCACGCCTGCGCGATCGTTGTAGGCAGCGTCCAGCTCCGATTTCGACTTCTTGAGATCCACGCCCAGGAGCAGACCTCCGCCGGGGCCGCAAAGGCCGGCGAGGGTTTTGAGAAAGGCCCTTGCCTCGTCCGGTGTGAAATTGCAGATGGTCGAACCGGGGTAGAAAACGACGATCCTGGAGTGGGGGAAGGTAAAGCCGGGGAGCCTGAACGGCCGGGTGTAGTCCGCGTTGATGGGCAGGACGGGAATGCGTGGATAGGCCTTCTGCAGCGCGCGTGAGACCTCCCCGAGCTGCTCCGCCGAGATGTCTATCGGAACGTAGGCGGCGAGCGAAGGGAGGTGGTCCATGAGAAGCCGGACCTTTTCGCCGGCGCCGCTGCCCAGTTCGGCCAGGACGCAGCCTTTGCCGATCTTTGCACAGATGTCCCGGATGTTGTCCCTGAGAATGATCGTTTCGGTCCGCGTGAGGTAGTACTCGGGCTGGGCGCAGATGCGTTCGAAGAGTCCGGCCCCCTTCTCGTCGTAAAAGTACTTGCAGGGGATGCTCTTCCGGCTGTCCGTGAGTCCCCTGAGCAACTCGTCCAGGGCGTCGTCGGCCTCCGGCAAGGTGCGGGAGGACGTGAGGGTTCGTGCGGGCGACATCTCATACCTCCCTTGCCAGGCGGAAACCCATGAACTGCCAACGGCAGCCCGGCGCGAAAAAGTTCCGGTAGGTGGGGCGGATGTGGGACTTCGATGTGGCGCAGGATCCCCCTCGCAGAACCATCTGGTTGGACATGAACTTGCCGTTGTACTCGCCCAGGACGCCCTCCGGCGGTCGATAACCCGGATATCCGGTATAAGGGCTGGCGGTCCACTCCCACACGTCGCCGAACATCTGGCAGAGCGGCCCGTCCTTTTCGGCCCCGTCCGCGACCGAAGGGTGGAAGCGGCCGTCCTCGACGAAGCGGCCTCTCACGCCCTGTCCTGAAGCCAGCGCCGCCGTCTCCCACTCGGCTTCGGTGGGAAGGCGCGCGCCCGCCCACCGGGCGTAGGCATCCGCCTCGTAAAAGCTGACGTGGGACACGGGCTCCTGCATGTCCACGGGACGCATGCCCGACAGGGTGAAGCACCACCACGTGGAATCCTTCTTCTCCCAGTAGAGCGGCGCCCGCCAGCGCTCCGCGCACGCCCGGTCCCACCCGTCCGAAAGCCACAGCTCGGGGCGGTCGTAGCCTCCGTCCTCCATGAACGTGAGGTACTCCCCGTTCGTCACCGGCCGGGACGAAAGGGCGAAGGACCGGAGGAAGACCCGGTGTTTCGGCGTCTCGTTGTCGTAGGCGAAGGCGTTGCCATCGTGGCCGATCCAGTGAAGGCCTTCGTGGAACGCGACCCACGCAAGAGCCGGCGCACGGGCGCTCTTTTTGTGTCGCACCTTCCGGTAGACGGGCTTCATCGGGTTGATGGAGAAGACGTGCTTGATGTCGGTCAGAAGGAGTTCCTGGTGCTGCTGCTCGTGGTGGAGCCCCAGCTCGATGACCGGCGCGGCCCGCGCATAGGCTTTGTCGTCCCCGCCGGCGAACGCGTTGAGCATGTGCTCGTCCACGTGTCGCCTGTAGGCGAGGACCTCCTCCACCGTCGGCCTGGAAAGGAGCCCCCGGCGAGGCCTGCTGAAACGGTCCCCGGCCTGAACGTAATAGGAGTTGAACAGGTAGGCGTAGGCGGGATGGAAAGGCTCGCAGGCGGGCATAAGGTCGCGAAGCACAAAGGTTTCGAAGAACCAGCTGGTGTGGGCGAGGTGCCACTTCGCCGGGCTGGCGTCCGGCATGGACTGGACCACGTAGTCTTCCACGGCCAGGGGTTCGCAGAGAGCCTCCGTGAAGGCACGTACGGCCCTGTAGCGCTCCCGCAGCTCTTGTCTGGAAAGGGTCAAGCCTGGCTCCTGGTTCCCTCGGATCCGGCAGGCAAGATACCCCTCGGCCGGGCCCGTACATCTCCCGTTTCGCTACACGTGTCTAGTTGATAATAACGCTGGAAGGCAGGAATAGATTTCAGCGGGCCGCAGGTGTGGATCTCAGCGGGCGGCTTGCCGGCTCGACCGGGCTTCCCACCGGCCCGCGAGCCACACCGCGGCGGCGTCGGAGGCGATACCGACGTACGTTCCCGCGGCCACGTCGCTCAGGAAGTGGTAGTCGGTGACGAGAAGCGCCAGCGCCAGGAGGACGAGTGCCGCGAAGAAAAGCCGCCGCCACTTTGGGAACGCCCAGGCCAGGGCCAGCCCGATGGGCGTGAAGACCGCCATGTGACCCGAGGGGAAGCCGGCGAAGTCCCCGCCGCCGTGGAACCAGTGAAGGCCGTAGAGGTGGGGGGCGGCGAGCCAGACGCGCGCGTTGACGCGCCCGAAGACGAATTTCAGGACCGATTTTGTTCCGAAGGCGATGGGTAGGGAGATGCCCGCGCGCAGGGTGAGCGCGGACCATGGTTCAGGGCGGCCGCTGCGCCTGAGCCAGATGTGCGCCGTCCAGCACAGGAGGACGAGGACGGCCGTGAAGGGGAGCAGGAGGTCCGGCACATGCGACACGCCTGCGGATACGCCCGGGGCGAGCGAAAGCAGGCGCCCCGCCAGGGCGCCCAGCCGGAGATCGGCGCCGAGAAAGCCCGCGGCGCACAGGACGGTGGCGACCGCCAGACCCGCCAGGAGACGCCGCCTGATCTCGCGGCCGGTTTCCTCCGTTTTCGCTTTTTCGGGACGATCTTCGTTCACCCGGGGTCCTTACATTAGAACGTAGGGATCTATCTCGACGCTCATCTCGCGGCCGTTGTGGGGCCCGAGGGACCCCTGGAGGAAGGCGGCGATCGCGGCGCGAAGCCTTTGCCTTTCGGGGGCCTTGAGGAGAATGTGGACCCTGTAGCGGCCTTCCAGCCTCGCGAGGGGCGGTTCCACGGGGCCGAGAATGCGCACCTCCCTGTCCCCGGCGGTTCGAAGTGCGGCCTCCGCCTTGCGCGCCAGGAGGTCGACCCTGGCCTTGTCCGCATGCCTGAATTCTACCCGGGCGAGTGCTCCCACGGGCGGGTAGCCAACCATCCGGCGGTAGCGAATGTCCCTCTCGTAGAAGGTCTCGAAGTCGTGGTCCTTGGCGGCCAGAACAGCGTAGTGGTCGGGATGGAAAGACTGCAGGACGACCCGGCCCGGGAGTCGGCCGCGGCCCGCCCGCCCGGCCGCCTGCGTGATGAGCTGGAAGGTCCGCTCCGCGGCCCTGAAGTCGGGCATGCCCAGAAGGAAGTCGGCCGAAAGGATGCCCACGAGCGTGACGTTGGGAATGTCGTGCCCCTTGGCCACCATCTGTGTCCCGGCAAGGATTGATATTTTTCCGGATTCGAAGTCGCGCCAGATCGTGTCGAAGGCCCTGGCGGTGCGGACCGCGTCCCTGTCCATCCTGGCAACACGCGCGCCCGGGAAGGCAGCGGTGAGGGCCGCCTCAACCTTCTCGGTCCCTTCCCCGAGGAACTGGAGGACGTCGCCGCCGCAGGCCGGACAGGCCTCGGGAACGACGCCCTGACGGCCGCAGTAGTGACACTTCATGCGGTTGGCGCGCCGGTGGAAGGTCATGGCCACTGAGCACTCGTCGCACTGCACCGTGCGGCCGCACTCCCTGCAGAGGACGAAGGTGGCGAAGCCCAGACGGTTGCGCAGGATGATTGCCTGGCGGCCCTTTTCGAGGGTCTCGTCCATGGCGTCCTTGAGGGCGCGGGAGAGGGTGGCCTTCTCGCCGACTTCGCGGAACTCCTCCCGCATGTCCACCACGCGTACGGGCGGGAGCTTCGCGGTGCCCGTTCGCTCGGGCAGGCGAAGAAGCGTGTACTTGTCGCCGTCCGTGGCGTTGTAGAAAGACTCGACGCTGGGCGTGGCGGACCCCAGCACCACGGGAATGTCCGCCTTGACCCCGCGCAGTACGGCCATGTCCCTGGCGTGGTAGCGCGGGAAGTCCTGTTGCTTGAAACTGCCGTCGTGTTCCTCGTCGACTATCAGGAGACGAAGGTTGGAGAGGGGCGCGAAGAGAGCGGACCGCGGGCCTATGACCACGCGCGCCCCGCCTCCGGCCGCCCTCATCCACTGGCGGACGCGCTCGTGCTCCGTCATGGACGAGTGGAGTATGGCCAGATCGCTCCCGAAGCGTTCCAGCAGGCGCCTGGCGAGAAAGGACGTGAGCGATATTTCCGGCACGAGGTAGAGGGCGGTGCCTCCCTCCCCGATGGCCTTTTCGATCAGGCGCAGGTAGACCTCCGTCTTGCCCGAGCCCGTGATGCCGAACAGAAGGAACGTCTCGTGGCGGCTCGCGGCCATGGCCCCTTCCACGGCCCCCACGGCTTCGGCCTGGGCCGGTGTCAGCACGTGCGGTGAGATGCTGCCCTTCAGCCTCACCGGGAGGAGGTCGAAAAGCTCCACCCATCCCGCTTCGGCCATTTCGGACAGCACGTACTGCGGGACCCGCGCCTTGGCCGCGGCCTGCGCGATGGTCGGGAAACCCTTGGTTTCGTAGCCGACGAGGACCTTCAGGACCTTCACATGGAAGGGGGGAGTGGCCGGGTCGGCCATCAGCGCTTCAAGCTTCCCCGGTTCCAGCAGGAGGGCGACCCTGTCCGCACCGCCGAAGCGGCGGCGATCCTTCCACTGCGTCTTCTCTGCCAGGAGGCCCTCGCGCACGCCCTGTTGGAGGAGGCTCTCCGCCATGGGGCCGAACCTCGCCCGCAGGGTGGGCAGGCTTCTAGGACCCGACGAGAGGAAGGCGGCGATCGGGGCCACCGGGTGCCCTTCGGGAAGGGCCTCCGCGGAGGTGAGTTCGTAGCTGGAGCGGGGGGAGGGGTCCAGGCCCGACGGATAGCCGCACTTGAGCACGGACCCCCACGAGACCAGGTAATACTCGGCGATCCATCGGGTAAAGGCCAACATTTCGGGCGAGAAGAGCGGTTCCCGGTCGAGGATGGCCTCGAGAGGCTTCAGCTTTTCGGGGGGATGGGCGCCGGGATCATCGACGACGTAGCCCACGAGGTGATTCCGGCCAAAACCGACGCGCACCCGGCAACCGGCGCCCGGGGCGGGCAGGGAAGCGGGAACGCGATACGAGAAGGTCTGCCTGAGGGGGAGGGGAAGCGCCACCTGGACGATGGAATCCCGGTTCGTCTCATCGCTTTCGAGGCTCTTCGGGCGCATCAGGCGGTCTCCGGAGCCAGGCGCTGCAGGGCGCGTTCCAGAAAACCGTCAGGGTCGTCGAATTCGGCGCGGAGGACCGGATAGAGAAGGGGGATGGAACCGGACCAGAGGGGACTCCATTTGACCGCGTCCTTCTCCGTCGTGAGTACCGCCTCCGCGCCGGCTTCCGTCGCCTCGCGCTCGAAGGCCGCCACGAGTTCTGCGGTCGGGAAGGCATGGTCGGACAGGGCGTGCGCGGACACCAGCGAGCAGCCCCGGGCGCGGGCCTGGGCGAAAAATGCCTCGGGATTGCCGATGCCCGCGAAAGCGGCCATGCGCTTGTGCTGGAACGACGTCCACGGAACGACGCCGCCCGGAACGGCGATCGCGTCCTCCATCCACTTGAAGCGCACCCCCGTGACCGGGAGGGCCGCCGCGCGGGAGGCCAGGACCGGGGGAAGGTCCGACGAGTCGCCCCGGGTCACAATGAGCCCGTCGGCCCGACGGGCGGATCCGACGGTTTCTCTCAGACGACCGACAGGCGGCGCATGCAGGTCGCCGGGCCGGCTGGCGTCCACCAGCAGGAGGTCGAGATCGCGATGGACCCGCACGTGCTGGAACCCGTCGTCCAGAAGAAAGACGTCCGGCGGCGGCTCCACGAGGGCGGCCGCATCCTCGCGCCGCTCGCCGACGGAGACGGTCACGCCGGGCAGGTTTCGTGCCAGGAGCAGAGCCTCCTCGCCGACCTCGTCAGGCCGGCTGTCGGGCCCCACGGTCCGCGCACCCCGCGTCGCCCGCCCGTATCCGCGCAGTAGCACGGCGGGGCGCAGACCCATCCGCTCCAGCATGCGCGCCAGCTCGATGGTGACGGGCGTCTTTCCGGTTCCGCCGAAGGTCAGGTTCCCTACGGAGATCACGGGCACGGCCAGCCGCAGCGGCTTGGAGAGCCGCCTGTAGTAGAAGACGCGAAGCCTGCCCGCCAGGAGGAACAGGCACCCGAGGGGCCACAGGGCGAATGCCCAAGGGCTTGGGCGCCCCGGCTCCTGTTTTCCTTTGTCACCACCCATTCACGCGCTCCGAATCAAGCTTTCAAGGCCCACCTGACACAGCATACCCCACACGCGCCGCATCGTGAACGCCCGGCGCGTACGGGTGGGATCCAATTGAACAGTGAGGCAGTGAGGAAAGGCGGAATTCGGAAGGCGGAAGTGAGAAGGGGATGGCGTTTTTCTCCCAAGGGCTAAGGCCGAAAGGCTAAAGACTAAGGCTAAAACGGTCGGCGGGAGGCCGTTGAAGTCCTGGAGTCGCCCTATTCAGTCATTCCCGCAAAGGCGGGAATCCATACCCCCGAAGGCCAACCTGCGACTGGATCACTCGATCACTCGATCACTTGATCACCACACAAGGAACGGGCACCGGTCGCCCGATGCCCGCTCAACCTTCAACCTTTAAACTGCAGCTTGAAACTATTCCCCGGACGATTTCCCGAGAAGACCCTCCTTGAGTTCGCCGTTCGGCGGTTGGGGTCCCAGCCACACGGAGAACAGGGCTTCCGCGAAGTCCAAGCCTTTGATCGTGCCCATGTCCTTGCCCTTTATCTCGACCTTCGTGCCCTGGCCGGGTACGTAGGTCAGGACCGCCACGTCGCCCGTCTTCATGTCGGACCAGTAGCCGTTGAATGTGGCCAGGCGGCTCTTCAGGGCATCCATCGACACGGGGGCGTTGGCCTCGAAACCCTCGTTCCACGCCTCCACCAGTTTCTTCTTGCCGACATCCTTGTAGAGAAAGTGCATCACGATCTGCTTCGGTTCGTCAGACGTGATAATGGCGGCCGGGTCCGAGCTTTTCTGCGGCAGGTACAGTCCCGCCACGTAGACCTTGACCCCTATGAAAAGCACTTTCTTGGTGCGCAGGCCCATCCCGTTCAGGGTCAGGGTGTGTTCTCCCACGGTCACCTGGTCCGGCATGGTCACCCCTGCCAGTTCCCCGGCCAGCAGGACAGTCCCGAGTAAAAGCGTCACCACCAGCACCGCGATCACGGTCCGTCGCATGGCATCCTCCTCTCGCCCTTCGAGGCAAATTGATATAAAGCGATCATATCGTGGACCGCGGTGAAGCTCAAGATGGGCGAATTGGGATTTGGGATTTGAAGTGCGGCCCCCGACGAGCCTTCGAAGGGCTCCCCGCGCACTGTTCACTCGATCACTTGATCACTCACTGAATCACATCCCCAGGTACCGGGCGTAGAGGGCGCGGGCGCGGGAGGGGTCGCCGGTCTTCTGAATCATGGCCCGCCCGTCCGCGTAGATCGTGACGGGGTGGCCTTCCCACTCGGTCTGGAGCAGGTACTTGTTCGAGAAAACGGGGGCGATGGGCAGAAGGCGGGCTTGGAGGCCCGCGAGGTCCAGCCTGGTGCCTTTCGGGGCGAGGACCATGATGCCGTCGCGCCCGCACATCTTGTGTGTGCGGCTGCCGGCGTTTTCCTGGAGGTAGTCAAAGCGCTTCTGTCCGCAGCAGGGGCAGTCCTGCTGGCGCGGGACCTCGACCCGCGTCATGGCGAGGGTCATGAGGTCCACGGTGACGATGCCGGGTGGGCAGAGGTCGGCGCGTCCGGCGATAAGTTTGATCGCTTCGCCGGCCTGGATGGACGCGACGACGCCCGCGGCGGGCCCGAGAACGCCGGCCGTGTCGCAGGTCGGGGCCGATCCGGGGGGCGGGGCTTCGGGAAAGGCGCAGCGAAGACACGCAGATTCCCCCGGGCGGATTACCTGGACGGACCCGTAGGTCGAAACGGCGCCCCCGTAAATCCACGGCTTTGCTGCAGAGACTGCGGCGTCGTTCAGGAGGTAGCGGGTCTCGAAATTGTCGGTTCCGTCGAGGACCAGGTCGCACTCGTCGAAGATGCGGACGGCCAGTTCAGCGTCGAGGTCGGCGTTTACGGCTTCGATCGCCATGTCCGACCGGATTTCACGGAGCCTGCGTTCGGCGGCGACAGCCTTGGGCAGGCGTTCCTTGCAGTCGGCCTCGGTGTACAGAATCTGGCGGTTCAGGTTGGTTTCCTCGACGAAGTCCCTGTCGACGATCACCATCCTCTCCACGCCGGCCCTGGCCAGGAAGACGGAGGAGACGCTACCGAGGGCTCCGAGGCCGACCACCCCGACGCATGCCTCCGCAAGCCTGGCCTGGCCGGTCTCTCCGAGCCACGGGAGCAAGGTTTGGCGGGCGTAGCGGGGCGTCATTGGGCGAATCTCCTCGTGCGGACGTTGACGGCCAGGCCCACGAACAGGCTCATGCTCATCAGGAAAGACCCGCCGTAGGACAGGAAGGGCAGGGGGATGCCCGTGGTGGGCAACAGCCCGATGACCATGCCCACGTTGATGATCACGTGGTACAAGATGACGGCCAGGGCCGCCAGCACAAGAAACCGTCCCTCGGCGTCTCGAGCGTCCCGTATGGTCACGACGAAGCGCGAAAGGAGCCCGAAAAAGGCGAGCAGGACGGCCACGCTTCCGAGGAACCCCGTCTCTTCGGCGACCACGCCGAAGATGAAATCGGTGTGCGGAGCCGGGAGGAAGTTGAGACGGTTCTGCGTGCCCGAGTAAAGCCCCTCTCCGGTGAGCTCGCCCGAGCCCACCGCTATTCTCGCCTGGTTGACCTGATACCCTGCGCCGCGGGGGTCGAGGGAGGGATTGAGGAAAGTGAGGACACGCTCCTTCTGGTAGGGTTTGAAGAACGTGAACCAGCCTATGGCGAACAGGACGAGCAGGAGGACGGTACCCGCTCCCATCCATTTGAGTATGCGCGTGAGAGGCATCTTGCTGAAATAGAACGCCGCCGCGCCGAGCGGCAGAAAGGTCGTCGCGGTACCGAAGTCCGGCTGGAGGAAGGTGAGCGCGGCGGGCAACCCGATGATGGCTGCCAGGACGAGCATTTCCCTGACACCGACGTTTTTGTCCGGCAGACCTTTTATGTAGGCCGCGCTCGCGAGCGCGGCCGCCACTTTGGCGAATTCGGAAGGCTGGAACCCCAGCGGTCCGATGTACAGCCAGGACCTCGATCCTGCCACGGCGTGCCCGATGACGAGTACGGCGAGCAGGGATGCGATGGATGCGATATAGATGAAGTAACTGTACTCGAGCCAGATTTCGTAAGGGATGAGCACGGCGAGAAAGAAGAGACCCACGGCGAGACCTGTCCAGATCATTTGCCGGGAGGCCAGCGGAGCGTATTTCGTGCCGAATGTGGCCGAGCGGATCATGATGTTTCCGGTGACGAGCAGACCGAGGTACAGCAGGATGGCCAGGTGATCGCCGTACAGGAGGAAATTCCTGAGCGCGTTCCTCATGGCTTTCTCTCGCGGGTGTCGTCAGGCGCCGACTGGCCCGGGCCGGACGAGAACCCGGCCTGGAGCTGGGGCGGTATCGATTCTGCCCCGCCTTCTTTCTTTGGTTTTCCCTCGGGCGTCATCCCCTCCGGGAGCTTCCCGTAGAAGAGGTACTCGAGGCCCGCCTTTGCGATGGGGGCACAGATGTTGCCCCCGTGCCCGCCGTGTTCGACCATGACCACGAAGACAACGCTGGGGTCCTTGCGGGGCGCAAAGCCGGCGAACCAGGCGTGGTCCCTCTCGTCCTTCTTCAGGTCGTAGGTGTTGACGCCCGCGCTGGCCTTGACCACCTGGGCGGTACCAGTCTTGGCACACACGTCCAGACCCGGTATCCGGCACGCCGTTCCAGTTCCGGCTTTGTTGACAACCTGCCACAACCCCTCTTTGACTATATCCAGGTCTCTGGGGGAAATATCGACCGAACTCAGCAGGCGGGGCGGGCGGTCTATGAGCAGCGGCTGGTATCTCCTGCCGCCCGTGGCGAGTGTGGCGTAGAAGCTGAGAAGCTGCAGCGGCGTGACCGTCAGGTATCCCTGTCCAATGGCTATGGGAAGCGTCTCGCCGGGGTACCACGGGCCGAGGCCCCGGGATTTCTTCCATTCCGGTGAAGGAAGGATGCCGCTCAGTTCGCCGGGAAGGTCGACGCCGGTCTTCTGTCCAAGGCCGAAAATGCGTCCCCACTTCGCCAGGGCGTCGATGCCGACGAGATCCCCCACATGGTAGAAGAAGACGTTGCAGGAGTTCTGGATGGCGGTGAGGATGTTGACGGCGCCGTGTCCGCCTCGTTTCCAGCAGTGAAAAACGTGGCCGCCGAACTTCCAGTAGCCGGGGCAGAAGAATGTCGTTTTCTCATTAATTGCGCCTTCCTCAAGGCCGACGAGGGCCACGAAAGGCTTGAAAGTCGAACCCGGGGGATAGGCGCCCTGGATAGGCCGGTCCAGAAGGGGGTGCCGCGGGTCGTCCGCGATCTTGTGCCACTGCGCCGGGGTCATGGTGTTGGAGATGACGTTCGGATCGAAATTGGGCAGGCTGACCCATGCCAGGATCTGGCCCGTATTGGGATTCATGAAGATGGCGGAACCCGTCTCGTTTCCAAAGGCCTTCTCCAGGATGGTCTGGAGGGTCATGTCTATTGTCAGTTGTATGTTCCTTCCCGGGACAGGTTCTCGGACGACGCCGACGCCCGGAAGGCGCAACCGCGGATCGTCAACCTCGCGGCCCAGACTGTTGACCTGTGAGATCCTCCGGCCGCTCGTCCCCATGAGCAGCCTGTTGGCCGTTTTCTCCACCCCGGTCTTGCCGACTTCGATGAAGGGGTCAACGTCTTTCAGGCGCATGTCCTTCGCTTCGTCGGGCGACAGGAGGCCGACGTACCCGATGGCGTGGCTGGCCAGGTCGCCGTAGGGATAGTTGCGCCTGAGTTCCATTTCCATGTGGAGGCCTTTGAGTTCGATCTGATGGGCCTCGACCTTTTGCAGCCACGAGACGGGGACATCCCTCGCCAGCACCGCGACGTGGGGAACGGCGCTCCGGTGAAGGGCTTCTTCCACCTGGGCGCGGGTCATGGTCACGCCGAGGATTCTCTTGATGGCGGCCAGCGTGTCGCCTATCGATACGCCTCTATCCGTGTCGTAGACGAGCGAAAAGGAGATCCTGTTGCGGCAGACGATCTTCCCGTTTCTGTCCAGGAGCTTGCCCCGCGGACTCCTGAGCACGACGGACCGGGTGTAGTTGTTTTCGCTCAGGGTGTGGTAGTAGCCGCCCTGGAGGATCTGCAGATAGAAGAGTCGTACGGTGAAAACCAGGAAAACGGTCCACAGGGCGAAGATCAGGAACTGAAGTTTGGGTCCGAGATGACGATCCGAAGAGGCTTTCATGTCCTTTCCTCGGGCCAGACACGGCTGGCTACCGCCTCCAGGCCCGCCGTCAACAGCGCCGTAATGACGCTGCCGGCAAGGACGAGCACCACGATTGGAGACGGCAGCGGCAATCCGAGCATGCGGTACAGCAACCCGACCACTGCCGCATCAAGAACATAGGCCCCCCAACCGAAAAAGAACAGCGGGAGGACGCCCTGGATGACCACCTTGTTGCCTATCCAGCCCAGGAGGTAACCCGCGATTGTGAATGCGATTCCGTGGAAGCCCACGAACGGGAGAAAGTAGGCGTCGCTGATGGCTCCGAGAATGGCTCCCCAGAGCACGCCGGCCAGTTTGCCCTGCCGGAGGGCCAGGACGGTCAGGAGGGCAAGGAAGGGACTCGCAACGGTCAGGTCTCCCGACAGGAGGGGCAGGAGCGTCTGCACCACGACGGCGAGGACCAGAAGGACGAGAATGGCGATCAATTTCTTACGCATTCTTACTCTTGAGCAGCAGCACCCAGGTCAGCTTGTCGAGCCGGGCCAGCGGCTCGGCGGTGATCTTCTTGAGATAATCGGAACCGTTCTCGACCGAGGTGACGACACAGACGTTTACGCCCTGGGGAAAGAACCCGTCCTCTCCCGACGTCACGAACTCGTCCCCGATCTTCACGTCCGCCTCGTTGGAAACCCAGCGAACCATGAGGTGGTCGCCCGCCCCCACAGCGACAGCGTTTACCCCTGTTCTGGCGGAAACCACTCCGATCGCGCTGTTGGGATCGGTGATCATGAGGACCCTGAAAAGACCCCCGACCTTGCCGATCACGCGGCCCACAGCACCTTCTGTCGACATGGCGGGTGTTCCGTCCGGGATCGAAACGTCCGACGAGCAGGAGATGAGCAGGTACCGCCCGAATGGGGCGCCGAACTGGGTCAGGGCGCGCCCTGCGATGATGTCGATATCTTTCGGCCTGGGGGCCTTGATGAGCGCGCGAAGCCCGATTATTTCCTGCTCGAGGTGATGGTCGAGTTGGATCTTCGCCTCGAGTTCGCGGTTCTTCATCTCCGCCCTCTCCGCCGCGAGGGCCGCGTCCCGCTGCCAGATGTAGGCCTGAACTCCTTCGTGCGTGAGCTGGGAGGCTTCGTTGAACACGGAGAGAAAGGGGCCGAAAACCGCCATGGCGAGGTTGCCGAAGACCGTCTTTTCTCCGTGACGCACCTGGACCGTCAGAAAGACCAGATAGCCGACCACGATGAGGAGCAGCAACACTTCGGGTCGACGGGACAGGGCACTTCTTCTGATCACTCTACGGCGACCCTCTTGAGAAGCTCGAAGTCGTCGAGCATCTTGCCGGCACCGAGGACCACGGAAGAGAGTGGGTCGTCCGCGGTGAGGACCGGGAGACCGGTTTCCTCCCTGAGGCGCTTGTCCAGGTTGCGCAGCAGGGCGCCTCCGCCCGTCAGAACGATGCCCCGGTCCACGATGTCGGCGGCCAGTTCGGGCGGTGTCTGCTCGAGGGCCTGCTTGACGGCGTCGATGATGATCGAGACCGTTTCGGAGAGGGCCTCGCGAACCTCTTCGGACGAGACGACGAGCGTCTTCGGAATGCCGTCGACGAGGTCGCGCCCCTTGATCTCCATCGTCTGCTCCTCGTCCATCGGATAGGCGGAACCGAGGCGGATCTTGATCTCCTCTGCCGTGCGTTCTCCGATCAGGAGGTTGTAGCGCTTTTTTATGTACTGGGAGATGGCCTCGTCCATTTCGTTACCGGCGATCCGCACGGTCCTCGAATAGACGATACCGGCCATGGAAATCACGGCCACGTCCGTCGTGCCGCCTCCGATGTCCACGATCATGTTGCCCGTAGGCTCCGTGATAGGCATGCCGGCGCCTATGGCCGCCGCCATGGGTTCCTCGACCATGGCAACGTAGGAGGCCTTGGCCCTGTAAGCCGAATCCCGAACGGCCCGCTTCTCGACCTGTGTGATCTGGCTCGGAATGCAGATGACGATCCTGGGACGGACCACCAGCTTCCTGTTGTGGGCTTTCTTGATGAAAT
This sequence comes from uncultured Thermoanaerobaculia bacterium, assembly GCA_964507185.1. Taxonomy (GTDB): domain Bacteria; phylum Acidobacteriota; class UBA4820; order UBA4820; family DSQY01; genus CAVRTJ01. The sequence goes on along the minus strand of CAZDOY010000030.1, from coordinate 17,646 downwards.
AGTCGAGCATGCGCTCCGTGTGTTCGAAGTCCGCGATAACGCCGTCTTTCATAGGCTTGATGGCCACGATATTTCCGGGCGTCCTTCCGAGCATTTCCTTGGCTTCCCTGCCGACGGCCTCGACCCTCCCGTTTTTCTGGTTCATGGCGATGATGGACGGTTCGCGGACGACGATTCCTTTCCCCTTGACGTAGACCAGCGTGTAGGCCGTGCCCAGGTCGATGGCGAGGTCGTTGGACAGGAAGGAAAACGGGGATCGAAGGCTGAAAGGCATATAGAGCTCCTAAGCGTAAAGGGCGCAGTCGTTCTTCGTGGATTCTTTTACTCGGTACATGGCCTGGTCGGCCCTCTGTATGAGACGGTCAGGCGTATCACCGTGGACCGGAAAACAGGAAACACCGAAACTCGCTGAAAGGGTGAACTGGTAGCCCGGATCCGCCGCGTAGTCGTGCTCTGAAATGGCCTGCCTGAGTCGCTGTGCAACGAGCATGGCGCCCTCCGAATCCGTATTGGGCAGAATGAGTGTAAACTCGTCTCCGCCGTAGCGGGCCACGATGTCCACGTTACGCACCAAGTCCTTGAGGATGGTCCCCACGACCTTGAGCGTATCACTGCCCACCAGGTGGCCGTATCGGTCGTTAACCTGCTTGAATCCGTCCAGGTCGAGAAAGAGCACGGCGACCGGGTAATCGTAGCGCCGGCCCCTCGTTATCTCGACCTCCAGGGCCTGCCGCAGGTACCGGGCATTGTAAAGCTGTGTGAGGTCATCTACAAGAGAAAGCTGCTTGATCTTCTGGAACATGAAGGCGTTCTCCAGAGCCACGGCCACCGGTTCCGAAAAGAGCAGGACCGTGTCGAGGTCCGATTCGGTGAAGTCGACCCCCCCCACCTTGTTGATAACCTCCAGGACGCCCAGGGTCTTGTCCCGGCTTCGCAGGGGTACGCACAGGACCGACCGGGTGTGGAACCCCGTGATCCTGTCCATCTCGGCGTTGAAATAGGGACTCTTCTCGACGTCGTTCACCAGCAGGGGGAAGCCCGTTCTGGCGACCTGGCCCGCTATACCCTCGCCGACCCTGAGCCTGATGTCCTTGAGCCCGTGCGACAGGGCACCCAGCGCTTCCCTGAAGATCAACCATTCCTCCGTTTCGTCCAGGAGAAGGAGACTCCACGCCTCCGACCGGGCCAGAAGCCGGACCCGCTCCATGACGTAGGAAATCAGGGCCTCCGGCTCCAGCATGGAATTGGCGGTCCTCACGACCTCCCCCATGGTCCGGAGTTGCTCGGACTTCAACCGGTAAGCCTTCTCCAGTTCCCTGTATTTGCGATCAAGAGACCTGTTCACGGCCGCGAGCCCCGTACGCTAATAAGCGACGGATTGGAACTGTTTGCGCCAGATTTTTTCGTTGCCCTCGTCATCGAAGGCGCGGACCTGCAAAGTCTGGGTCCCGACGTCCGAAAAGAGGAAGATCTTGCTGAAGGTCCCGTCCGTGTTCACCGGAATCTCGATGTCGTTGACGGAGACCGAAACGCCCGGATCGGTTGTTCCCTGGATGATGACGCCGTCTCCGATGGGCGTGGCGTCCACGGTCAGCTTGATGTCTCTCTTGATCTTCGGGCGCTGGTATATCTGCAGCAGTCGGAACCTGTAAATGGGGGACCAGTACGTCTTCTTCGTCGGCCCTTCGGAGCGGACGCGCCAGTAGTACGTGCCGGCCGGGAGTCCGTCGATGGCGATCTTCGCGCCGGAAACCAACTGGTCGGGGGCGAGCAGCTTCGAGAAGAGCGGCTTGGCCGAAATCTGGAATTGCGCTTTCGGCGTTCCGCCCGTCCACTCGAAGTTGATCGTCTGGCGGACCGGATCGTCGACGCGCAACACCTGCTGGTCCTTCGGGTACTCGGCCGTCGGGGGAGCGACGAGGATCTCCTTCGGCGAAAAGCCCGAGGCCGTCGTGATGATCGAAGCGCCCGACACGCCGGCGTCGATCGTTTCCTTCTGTCCTGCCGCCTCGATCTCGGTGGACCCCGAATAGACCGATGTGACGACCTGGCCGTTCGGTGCCTGCGCCACGCCCACGCGGGAGGCCGGTGCCGGCCTTACCTTGGTAGATTCCGTGGCGATGATGCTCTCATCCTTGGGCGTCATGTCCTTGGGCGTCTGCGTCTCGATCAAGCCCTGCTTCAGAGCGACTTCGATGCGGTTCGCGCCGTCCGAGGTGGTGAACATCACCTGGATGACCACCAGGGAATCGGGGTTGACGATCTGAACCTGGCCGTTGTGGTACTTGATCTTCGCGTAGCTGTTCTGTCCGGTGCGTACGATGTCCCCGTCCTCGAGGATCATCTGCTCCTTCGCTCCGCTGAAGAGGTGCTGGCCCGTGCGCTTCACCTCCACGGAGCCTTCCGTATCGACAAGGACGGCGTATTTCTGGGAGCTCGGGGACGCAACCTGGACGTTCTTCAGCGTGGAGAGGACGTCCTTTGCAATGGAGAGGGCCTTCGGATAGTGCCTGGCCTGGTATTCGGCGCGGCCCTGGTTCAGCATGTTCCGGGCCTGGTTGATCGTGGCGCGCACTTCGGCCGAGAGGTTGGGGGTGTCCATGGTGTCTATCATGCGCTGGGCCCTGGTCAGGGCCCTTTCGGCCTGGATCTGCGGATTGCCGTGCCAGCGCCAGTAAATGAACGCCCCGCCGCCGATGGCCACGACCGCGATCAGAATGCCGACTATCGCGAAGATATCTTTGTAGCGTACGGTTATCCAATCCAGTTCCCTGACTCTTCCCTTGGCCATGGCGGGTGCTCTCTCCTTCACAAAGCATCATACCCTATAAGTTTCAAGGGCTCAACCAGTTGGAGGGACTTGTCTGTTGTGCCGGGGACCCTCATAATGGATGTCATCCGGTCGCCCGGATCGAAGCTGTGGGTCGAGATGCTCCGGCGGTCGCTTGCCCTGGCGGCGGCCACTTCCAGAAGAGACAGACTTCCCGGGGATCCCGGTAAGGGCCTTTTTTGCGGGAAGCATAACACCATGTGCCCCCTGACAAGGTGAACCTGATCAGGCGCGGCGCCGGGAGAGTGAAAAATGGCAAAAGGTAATGCGCCGAAGGCGGAAGCAAAGAATTCGAGCGGAATTGCATGGCTCATCATCGGGGCCGCGGTGGCGATTCTTGCGGTTTATGTCCTCCGCGCGGGAATCTTCGGCGGAACCGGGGAGCACATCCGCGGTGGAATCCCCTCCGCCCAGAGACGGGCCGTTCCCGCAGTGACGTTGCCGCCTGCCAGGCCTTCCGGTTCGAGCCTGGACCTCGCCTCCCTGAAGGGCGAGGTGGTGGTCCTGCATTTCTGGGCCACGTGGTGTCCGCCCTGCCGGGCCGAGTTCCCCGAATTCGCGAAGTTCGCGGCCAAGGCGGAGGGTGAAAAAGGCGTGGTTGTCGTTCCCGTGTCCGTGGACAACTCGACCGCCCCGGTGGGCCAGTTCCTGGCCGGCGTCAAGGGGAAATTTCCGGTCTACATGAACAGCGGCAACCTCGCGTCCGATCTCGGCGTGAGCGCCATCCCCACGACCATCCTTTTGGACAAGAAGGGCCGGGTGGCCTGGGTCGCCCGGGGCGCCTCCGACTGGTCGGCCGGAGGGGTGCCCACCGTTGTGAAAGAGCTGGTGAATGGGTAACATCGCGCGGGAACCCGACCGGCTGGTGGACGGCAAGGTCCTGATCGGCGGCGAGTTGTACGAAAAGAGCGACCGCTTCGAGAGCTTGAATCCCGCCACGGGAAGACCGATCGGTTCCGCGCCGCTCTGCAACCGCGAGGATGTCGCCCTCGCGGTGGAAGCGGCGCGAACGGCCCAGCCGGCCTGGGCGGCGCTGTCCATCCAGAAACGATTCGGGTATCTCGAGGTCCTCAGGAATCTGATCCGTGAGGAAGGCGATGCCGTTGCGTCCCTGGTGACCCAGGAGAACGGCAAGCCCCTTCAGGAAGCCCACTTCGTCGAGGTCCACGGCGTCCTGGATTTCATGACCGGGCTCATCGGCAAGGGACCGTCTTACCTGAAGGACAGATCCGTTAGGCCCACGAATCCCTTGCTCTGGACCAAGAGGCACACGATCCGGCGCGTGCCGGTGGGCGTCGTGGGTGTCATCTCCCCCTGGAACCTGCCGTTCGCCATACCAATGGGACAGATTCTGCCCGCCCTGGCGGCAGGAAACACCGTCGTGTTCAAACCCTCGGAACTCACCCCCCTGGTGGGTATCAAGATCGCCGGCCTCTTCAGGAAGGCCGGTTTTCCTCCGGGCGTGTTCAACTGCATTACGGGAGACAGGGAGACGGGCGCCTTTCTTGTGGACGGCGCCATCGACGGTGTCCTCTTTACGGGTTCGACGGCGGCCGGGTTGTCGATACAGGAGCGGATCAGCCGCAGGATGATGGTTTCCGAGATGGAGCTCGGGGGAAAGGACGCCTTCCTCCTCCTGCCCGACGCCAACCTCGAGAGGTCGGTGAACGGCGCCGTGTGGGGCGGTTGTTTCGGAACGGGGCAAGCCTGTTCGTCCTCGGAGAGGTTTTTCGTGCCCGAACGGATCGCGGAAAGATTCGTGTCCGAAGTCACCGCCCGTGTCGGCGCCATGAGGACCGGCAACGGTATGGAGGACGACGTGGATATGGGGCCCCTGGTTTCCGAGGCCCAGCGCGCCAAGGTCGAGACGCAGGTGCAGGATGCCGTTTCGCGGGGCGCGCGCGTCACCTGCGGGGGAAAGAGAATAGACGGCCCCGGCTTCTTCTTTGAGCCTACGGTCCTGGCCGACGTGCCGCTCGACTGCGCCCTCATGCGCGATGAGACCTTCGGCCCCGTCATCCCGATCGCCGCCTACAAGACTCTCGACGAGGCGGTGGCCTGGTGCAACGACAGCCCATACGGCCTTTCGGCCACCATATGGACCTCCGACGTGGAGAACGGCATGCGGCTGGCAAGGCGCCTGGAAGCAGGCTCCGTGTGGATCAACGACACGTCCTACACGCACGGACAGGCCCAGTGTCCGTGGGGCGGCGTGAAGTCGTCCGGAAAGGGCCGTAGCCACTGGCTTGGGAGCCTCCACGAATTGACGACCCCCCAGCTCATCGGCGTGGACAGCGGCAGGCGCGCCAGGGAATTGTGGTGGTTCCCATACGGAAGGAGCGGACTGGATCTCGCCAGGAATTACCGCATGGTCAGGAGCGAGGGCGTGCTGGCCAAACTGCTCCACCTGGGACCGCTCATTAGGGATTTCCTCAAGACGAGGTCGCTCCGCTGAAATGCTCAGGGTAGGTGTGACTGCCGACTGGCAGACGTACGACGGTGCGCCGAAGATGATCCTCAACAGGGATTACCTGGAATGGATCCGCCGCGCCGGCCTGTACCCGGTCGCCCTTCCCGCTCTTCCCGGCTGGGAGGCGGAGGCCGTACGAGGACTCTCCGCCCTGGTGCTGTCTGGCGGCGGCGATATCCAGCCCCTCCTTTACGGCGCTGATCCGGAGCCCATGCCGGGGGAGAAATTCTCGCACCGGGACCGTTCGGCCTTCGAGTTTTCGCTCGTGTGGCGCTGCACGAGGATGGGCATGCCGCTTCTCGGCATCTGCCTCGGCTGCCAGACCATGAACGTGGCGCTGGGAGGAGGCCTGATCCGTAATTTGGAGGACCCGGAGTGTAGACACCGCAGGTCCGAGCCGGGAGGCGCTCCGCCCCTGCACCGCCTGCGGACCCGGCCGGAGAGCCTGGCCGCGCTGATCTGCCCCACGCCGGACATTCGGGTCGTTTCGTCCCACCACCAGGCGGTGGGGCGCCTCGCAGAGGGGTTTATCGCGACGGCGTGGGGTCCGGACGGCGTGGTCGAGGCCATAGAGAACGCCGAGCGACCGCAGGTCTTCGGCATCCAATGGCACCCCGAAAGGTCCCCGCGGTCCATCGCCTCCAAGCGTCTGGGCGCCTGGCTCAAGGACAAGGCCGAAACCTACGCCCGGAGCCGCGCGTGATCCCAGCCAGGAAAGCCGCCCCCGATTTTGAAGGGCTCCTCGGCATCGGGGGGACGCTTTCCCGCGAGCCCTTTTATGAGGACCGCCCCGGACAGGTCGCCATGGCGAAGGCCGTCTGGAGGGCCCTGACCTCCGACGAATTCCTGCTGGTCGAAGCCGGAACGGGTACGGGAAAAAGCCTCGCCTACCTTTTGCCGAGCCTCGGAATGGACAAGCGGATCGTCGTGTCGACCCGGACCAAGGCCCTCCAGGAGCAGCTTGCCAACAAGGACATCCCCCTCTGCGAGAAGATTCTCGGCCGGCGGGTCGGCACGGTGACGGTCAAAGGGAGGGCGAACTACCTCTGCCGCTACTACTGGGATGCCTTCCTGAAGGAACCGCTTCTCAAGTCGCACCGCGAGGCCCGGTATCTCAAGCGTCTCAGGGCGTGGGCCGAGGAGACCGGCACGGGCGACAAGGCGGAATGGAAGGGGATCCCAGAAGACCTCTCCCTCTGGAGGGACGTCAATGCACGGGCCGAACGTTGCCTCGGCTCCCACTGTCCCCTCTACCAGGATTGCTTCGTGGTCAGACTGCGCCGGGAGGCGGAAGCGGCCGAGGTGGTCATCACGAACCACCACCTGCTCTTTGCGGACCTTGCCCTCAAACAACGATGGGACGCCGCCGCTCTTCCGGAGTACGGGCATCTTGTGCTGGATGAGGCCCACGAGGCGGAAGATACGGCCACGTCCTTCTTCGGGGTGGCGGCGAGCAAGAGAATGCTGCAGGAGTGGCTGCACGACACGGCCAGGGTCTTCAGATCCGAAACCGACCACCCCATCATCAGGTCGCTTCAGGAAGCCACCCAGGCCATGCAGTTCTTCTTCGGCCGGTTCGATGGGCGCGATGGCCGGTCCACCCTGAGGCCCGGTGGATTGAACGAGGATGAGCAATCCCTCCTTTCACGCCTGAATGCTTCTCTGGACGCGGCTTCCCTCGCCCTGGAGTCGACGAAGGAGCCGCCGGAGGAAGCGCCGGGCCTCCTGGAGAGGCTCGACGGATGGCGGGAGGCCATGGATTTCATCACCGCCTCCGAGGACGATGCGTACGTTCGTTGGCTGGAGGTGACGGAAAGAAACACCGTCTTCGGGGCGAGCCCGGTGGAGGTCGGTCCGCTCCTGCAGGAGAATCTCTACCGGCGCCTGCGGTCCGCCGTTTTCACGTCGGCCACGCTGACCGTCGGGGGGTCCTTCGCCTACTTCCGGGACCGGCTCGGGGTCCCCACGGAGGCGACGGAACTTCGTCTGCAAAGCCCCTTCGATTACGGGCGGCAGGGGCTCTTCTACGTGCCGTCGAGATTTCCCCAGCCGACGGCTCCCGACTTCACGGAAGCGCTGACGCAAGCCGTGCGCACCCTCATCGGCTACTCGGAGGGACGCGCCTTCGTTCTGTGCACGTCCTTCAAGAACATGCGCGCCGTCGCCGACTCCCTGACCGGGGCGCCCTACCCCATCCTCGTGCAGGGAGAGGAGCCGAAAGGCGCGCTGCTCGAACGCTTCAAGGCCGAAGGGAACGCCGTCCTCGTCGCCACGTCGTCCTTCTGGCAGGGCGTGGACGTCCAGGGCGAAGCGCTTTCACTGGTCATCCTCGACAAGATCCCCTTCGCGGTCCCGTCCGATCCGCTCGTGCAGGCGCGCATCGAAAGACTGAAAAAGGCCGGGCGGAACCCATTCGGGCACTACCAGGTGCCCTCCGCCGCCATCATCCTCCAGCAGGGGGCCGGGCGCCTCATCAGGTCCACGCGCGACAGGGGCGTCGTGGCCTGTCTGGACGTCAGGCTCAGGCAGAAGTCCTACGGCCGCCTCCTCGTAGAATCCCTTCCCCCCTTCCAGCTCACCGACCGGATCGAGGACGTGGAAGCGTTCTTTGGGACAAGCCGAAGCTGAGGCCGAAAAACTGAAACAAAGATTGAAGGCGGCCCTGGAAGGGTGTTCAGGGATCCTCCCTCGACTCGATCGCCTGATCACCGGGTCGGTCGGTCACTCTCTGTGCAACCAGATGTTTTCGGGCTTGACGTGGAGGCGGACGGCGTCGCCCTCGGCGGGTCGCACGTCGTGGTAGGCATGCTGAGAGAGAGCCACCTCCAGGGACAGGCCGTCGCCCTCCCTTACGGACACGCTCAGGACGCGCCGGTTTCCCAGGTTGAGTACGCGCTCCACGACGCCTTCCAGCAGGTTGCTCGTCATCCAGGGCGCCAGCGGCCTGTCCGGCCGGATCAGCACGAGATTCTCCGGCCGGATGCCGATGTGCCAGGAACCTTCGACGTTCTCCTCCCGGGGCCGCCTGGCCTCCACCTTCACGCCTTCCTTCTTCTCGAAGATCTTGACGATCTCCTCGACCGGCGGGGACGCAGCCGACCCGACCATGACTTCCAGCGTTTTGCGCGCGGGCGCCGAAGCCGATGCTCCCACAGAAAGCGCCGCGGCGCAGAGGACCGTAAGAATCTTCATCCCGGTGCTTTTCATGTTTTCTCCTTGTGTCCCCGATTCAGGCACGCATGATGACACATGGAAAAAGTGCGAAGCAAGGCAGGGGCGTATCGGAGAAATGGGATCGGAAATTGGGATTTCGGATTTGCAAAGCGTCTTGGGACGGGCTATCAGAGGAGTGCCGGGATGGTCGTTCGGGTTTGCGAGTCCCACTGGTTGTTTTGGGGGGCCTCGTGCACCACAATTAGACCGTGAGAGTGGGAGTTTCTGGATGAAGCCTGTGAAGTGGTTGCCGATCGCCCTTCTTCTCGCCTGCCTGGCGGCTTTTTCTCAAGGGCACGAAGTCTTCATCTCCTCCTCCTGTGGAGCCTCGTGCGAGCCTGCGCCCAAGCGCTTCGTCATCCCCCCGGGACGGGAGGCGGGCTCCTTCCGCGTCGTCTCGCTGGTTCCGGGCACGTTCTGTGCCGGCAAGAAGGGGCGGAAGGTGGCGGGCTTTTCGATACGGCGGGGCAACAAGACGGTGATGGTGTATTACACCTCGCCGACGGGGCCGGTGTCCGATCCCGTCCCGTTGGAAGATCTTGTCCTGCCCGCCGGTGAATACGTCCTGGTTTCCGCGCCGGCCCGAGACGCCTCCGTGAGTCTCGCCTTCAAGCTCCTCGCCGCCGCCCCCGACAAGTCCGCCTGAGGTCGGCGGCCCGGACTTTCGCCCCACCCGGAAAGATGCCCGGAAGCCGGCCTTCGGCCGGAGTCCTCCAGGGACCTGCGACGGAGGCGCGTCGACCATGTGTATAAGGAAGGTGGCGCGGGCTATGAATGACGGGGTTTCTGGACGCCGTATTCTTTCATCTTGCGCCAGAGAGTGACCCTGCTTATGCCCAGGCGCTGGGCGGTCTTGTTGATCTTCCACTCGTTGGCGTCGAGCATCTTGATGATGAGGTCGCGCTCGAGGGTTTCGAGCGGCGAGTGGATCTGGTAGAGCTGGGTTTCGGGCTCGTCGGGAGTCTGGGTGGGCAGGGGGAGGTCCCGCGCACGGATCGTCCCGTCCTTGCTCCGAATGGCGGCGTGCTCGATGAGGTTCTCCAGCTCCCTGATGTTTCCCGGGTAGTCGTATTCCATGAGACGGGCCACGGCGTCGGTCTCGATGCCGGTGATGCCCTTTGCGGGCATCTTCGCGCCCACCTTTTGAACGAAGTGGTTCACGAGAAGCGGAATGTCGTCCTTCCGCCGGGCCAGGGAGGGCAGGTCGATGCGGAAGACGTTCAGCCTGTAGAAGAGGTCCTGCCGGAACTTCCCCTCCTGCATGGCCTCGTTCAGGTCGATGTTGGTGGCGGCGATGACCCGCGTGTCCACCTTGATGGTTTTGGACGACCCCACCCGTTCGAGCTCGTTTTCCTGCAGCACCCGCAGGAGCTTGACCTGGGTCGCGGGAGGGATTTCGGCGATCTCGTCGAGGAAGATCGTCCCCCCGTGAGCCATCTCGAACCGGCCCATCTTGTCTGCGATGGCCCCGGTGAAGGCGCCCCTGACGTGCCCGAACAGCTCGCTCTCGAGAACGCCTTCGTTGAGCGCCGCGCAGTTCACCTTGACGAAGGCCCGGTTCTTTCTCAGGGAATTGTAGTGGATCGCGTTCGCGACGAGTTCTTTGCCCGTCCCGCTTTCCCCGGTAATGAGCACCGTGGAATCCGTTTCAGCGACCATGCGAATCAGGTCGAACACCTCCTGCATGGAGTCGTTTCGGCCGATGATGCTGGAAAATGAGAAACGCTCCTCAGCGGCTTCCTGGAGCTGGGCCACCTGCGTGGTATCGGTGAATACCTCCACACCGCCCACGACGTCCCCCTTGTCGTCTCGCAGCAACGCCACGTTGGTGGAACACTTGAGGAGCTGGCCGCCCTTCGTCCTGTACCACATCGAAACGCTGCTCAGGTCGCGTTTCTCGTTCATGGCCCGGGTCAGCGGGCAGTTGTAGTCGCACTCCGAGGTCTGTGTGATCCCTTTGCACCTGTTTCCGAGCGCCTCTTCCGCGGCGTAGCCGAGAAGCCTCTTTGCCGTCTCGTTGATGAAGACGATCTTTCGCTCCAGGTTGATGACGATCACGCCGTCGCTGACCGCATCCAGAATTTTCAGAGCGTTCGGGTCACGTATCAGATTCTCCAAGTCGCCCCCTCACCTCGGTTACGACATCCCCCGCTTCAGCGCCGGTGCAGTGGTGGTACGCCTTCGTCCCCCTGCACACCAGAACGTTCGGCCCGTCCCCGCACATTCCGAGGCAGGACACGAAGGATACTTTAACACTTTTGGCGGGAAACTCTCGTACGAGCTGTTTCAGCGCAACCCTCACCCGGTCTGGGCGACCTCTCTTGCTGCACGAATCGCCCTTGCAAACCAGGATGAATATCTTGTCGACGGATTCCGTGTCGTTATCAGGCATTTCTTCTTCCCGCTGTTTCTATGGCGCCGGGGAGGGCCGCACGGAATGCGTCGACGTCCTCCCCCGTGGTTGACCGCCCCAGGCTGATCCTCACTGTCGAGGCGCCGGAGCCGTCGCCGCGCCCCATCTTCTGAAGCACCCTTGGGCACCCGGTCGAGTCGCTGTGGCATGCGGAGCCCGTCGCCACGGCGAAGCCCATTTCATCGAGCCGCTCCACCAGGCGCGTGGCGTCGACGCCCGGCAAGCCGAGAAAAGAAGTGTTCGGGAGTCTCTCGGCTCCGGCTCCGTAGACCAGGGCGCCGAAATCTCGCGCGAGCTGCTCTTCCAACGCGTTTCTGAGCGTCGTGACCGCCTGCCACAGTCCGACCGCTGCAGTCGCGCACTCGCAGGCCTTCGCCATTCCCGCGGCCAGAGCCACGGATTCGGTGGACGCCCTCAGGCCCCTTTCCTGGCCGCCTCCGGTCAGGATGGGATGCACGGGGGCTCCTGCCCGGACCGCCAGCACGGCAATCCCTTTCGGGCCGTAGAACTTGTGTGCCGCCATGACAAGGTAATCCGCCTCCGCGTCGTCCCACGGGAGCGCAACCTTGCCGGCGGCCTGGACCGCGTCGGTATGAAACAGGGCGCCGGAGGCGTGCGAAATGCGGGCGGCTTCCCCCACGGGCTGGACGACGCCGGTCTCGTTGTGCGCGGTCATCACGCTGACGACGGCCACGTCCTTGTCCAGCATCCTTTCCAACGCACCCAGGTTCAGACGTCCGGAGGCTTCCACCGGGATTTCGTCAACCCTGCATCCGGCCTTTTCCAACGCGCACTTTTGCTCGTAGACCGAAGGATGTTCTATTGCGGAAACGAGCACCCTGGTCCTTCCAGGCCGCCCAAGGGCGGCGGAGCGGAGGGCGAGGTGGTTGGCCTCGGTCCCCGAAGACGTGAAGACGACTTCGTCGGATCGGCAACCGGCGAAGCCCGCAATTATTTCGCGCGACGACTCAAGAACGCCGCGCGCGTCCCTGCCTTCGCGGTACGGACTCGACGGATTGCCGAATAGTGTCACGGCGGCCTGATGGATGACCTCCGCAACGGCCGGATCAATCGGCGTCGTAGCGTTGCAGTCCAGATAGATTCGACCGTCCGAGAGCCTCATGCGGCCTCAGTTGTCGCGGTAGAAATAGCGGTCGAGCACCCCTTCGATCTTCTTGATGTGGGCCTTCTCTTCTTCCGCCATCTCGAGAAGAGTCGATTTCGTGACCGGGTTGTTCACCTTCGCGGCGGCCTCGCTGTAAAAAGCGAAGGCTTCCTTCTCCTTTTCCAGGGCCATCCGGAGGACGTCGATCGGCTGCAGATTGGGGTCTATGGGCATTTTGTGTCCTTTCTCTTCAAAAAAAGGCATTTTATCGGTTTTGCCTCCTCCGTGCAAAGCCGAGCCGGGGAGACGGGTGAACGTGTGAACGCGCTATCAGGTCGGGAGTGGCGCCCGGCAACTTATCTGGTCTGGGTGTGAAGCGGCCAAGGGGCCGGGGGGCGGGCGACTTCAGCCGCTCCGTCTCTCCTCGTTTTCGTGTGCTATCCTCGTGGAGGAGGTGGTCGGTGGCATCGTCGGTGCCGGTTCTGTCGGTGGTAGGGCGCAGCAATTCAGGAAAAACGACGCTCATCGTCAAACTCCTGCAATGGCTCACGGCCAGGGGGTGGCGCGTGGGCACCATAAAGCACGACGTGCACGGGTTCACGATGGATTACGAGGGCAAGGACACCTACAGGCATTTCAATGCCGGGGCGGACCGCGTGCTCATAGCCGGCGCCGGAGAAATCGCTTTCCGGCAACGGGCCCAGGATCCGCCGGAGCGGGAGGCGCTGGTGGGGCGCTTTTTCGACGGCGTGGACATGGTCATCACCGAAGGCTACAAGACGGGGGACTGGCCAAAGATAGAGGTCGTTCGCAAGGCCCGGTCCACGGAGCCCCTCTGCTTGGGCGACTCAACGCTGAGAGCCGTCGTGTCGGACATGGAAGGGCCGTTCCCGGTACCCGCCTTCGGCCTCGACGAAGTGGACAGGCTCGGGCTCTGGATAGAGAATAGCTTCCTGGGAGGAAGACGATGAGCCGGACAAGTTGTCCCCATTGCCACGGGACGGGCTACATGGTGCAGGAGAAGGATGGCGCGCTTTACGCGCGGATATGTGATTGCCGTCTCCCCGACCGCGTGACGCGGCTCATAGAAAGGGCGGGCATCCCCCTCCGCTATCGCAACCGCTATGTCTTCGGCACGTACAAGCCCGCCAAGGGGAGCAACCAGGACGCCGCCCTGGCCATCGCGCGCAAGTACGCCGAGGACTACCCGGCCTTTCCCGAAGGGGCCAAGGGGCTTCTTTTCATCGGGCCGTGCGGCGTCGGCAAAACACACCTCGCCGTGGCCATCCTGCAGGAGATACTCCTGCGTCGAAGCATGCCCGCGCTCTTCGTGGACCTCAACGACCTCTACCGCGAGATCCGGTCCACCTACGGGCGCTCGTCCGTGGAGGAGACCGAATACGACATCCTGACGCCCCTCGTGGAGGCGGATCTCCTCCTGATCGACGAACTGGGCTGCGTGTCCTCCCCATGGGCCCAGGATACCCTGCACTACCTCGTCAGCCAGCGGTACAACGAGCAGCGCCCGACGCTCTGTACGACGAATTACCTCGACAACCCGGCAGCCGCCGGAGAGATCTCCCTGGAAGACCGCATCGGCACGCGCACGCGGTCCAGGCTCTACGAGATGTGCAAGACCGTCGAGATCACCGGCCTCGACCACAGGCGGCACTGAGCCGAGTTATTACCTTCAGTGTTCAATCCGAATCGCCACTCGCCCGGGCTGGCTCCGGAGCCCGTTGCAACAGGAAAGAACGCAGGCAAGGCGGCCGCGCCAACAATAGAGGGGGACAACATGAATGCAAGAACGACGGTAGTTGTTATCTGTGCGCTGATAATCTCCTGCTTCGCAGCGGTGGGTTCATTCGGGGATGCCCGGGCCTGCACGCGAGTGGTCTACCTCGGGCAAGAGGGGACGGTGATCACTGCGCGAAGCATGGACTGGATGTCCGACATGGGATCGAATCTCTGGGTGTTTCCGCGCGGAATGCGGCGGGACGGCGCCGTCGGCCCGAATTCCATCCAGTGGACGTCCAGGTACGGCAGCGTCGTCGTCTCCGTCTTCGATGCCGCCACGGCCGACGGCATGAACGAGAAGGGCCTCGTGGCCAATCTCCTCTACCTTGCCGAAACCCGGTATCCGACCCCCGCGCCGAATGACAAACCGGGAGGTGCTGTCTACTCGGGGAACGCCTCGAGCCGCTTCAGGCCCGCAACGCCGTTCACGTTTCTCGCGGCCAAGCCCAGTTGAGCGAACGCCCCGGCAGGGTCCGCAGGTCTTTCAAGGAAGCACGCGGGCAACGATGAGCGTGATGTCGTCGGCTTGGGCGGCCTGCCCGGCGAACCGGGTCACCTCGTCGAGGATTCGATCCACGATCTCGGCGGCGGGGAGATCGGCAAGAGAGGGGAGCAGGGCCAGGAGCCGTTCCTCCTCGAAGAACTCCCCCGCCTCGCTCATGGCTTCCGTGACCCCGTCGGAAAAGATCACGAGCATGTCGCCGGGGTGGAGCTGGATACGCCGCTGGGTATAAGCCGAGTCGGGGAAAATGCCCGCGATGGTGCCGGTTGCCCTGAGCCGGAGAACGTGCCCGCCCTCGGGCCCCCGATGGAAGAGGGCCGGCGGATTGTGCCCGGCGTTGGCGTAGTCCATGGCTAAAGTGGCCGTATCGAGCATTCCGTAGAAGAGCGTGGCGAAGCGGCCCTCGCCGGCGCTCATGCACAGGCGGCGGTTTACGCCGCGGATGACGGCGGCGGGTTCCTTGCCGTGCGTGTCGGCCTGCTCCCGAAGCGTGGCCTGCAGCGTCGCCATGAGCAGGGCGGCCGAGATTCCCTTCCCGGAGATATCGCCCAGGGTCAGGGCGATGCCGCTTTCGCCGGAGCGGATGAAGTCGAAATAGTCCCCGCCCACGTAGCGGGCCGGTCTGCAGGCGCCTGCATAGTCGAGGCCGGGAACCGCCGGGGGTGCGCTCGGCAGGAGGTTCCTCTGGACCTGCTGGGCGATCTCCACTTCCCGCAGGATCTGTTTTTGCTTTTCGCTCTGATGGAGCAGGCGTGCATGGTCGAGCGTATCACCCATCTGCAGCGCCAGGGCCCGAAGCAGGTCTATGTCTTCCCGTGAATAGGGTTCCTCGGAGAGCTTTTCGCCCAGCGCCAGAAACCCGAGCATCTTTCCACCGGCGGTCAGCGGAAGGAGGAGCCTCGTCTTCAGGTTCTCAGCCAGGATCTCCTTTTCCTGTGGGGATCCGTGGAGTTCGAGGAATCGCGACGCGGACTGGTGATCCTTTGGATCCAGACTGACCGCTGGGGCACCCGTTCCGGCACTCGCCAGAAGGGTTCCGGCCACCGGGCCCGCCGGAATCGAGAGCGGCCATGTGTGCTCTAGGTCCCGTATTACCTCAGTGTCCCGCCGGGCCTCACGCCGCCAGAAACACAGGAGGGTATCCGGTTCGGTTCCCCTCGATGCGGCGAGGATGGTCTGGCGGCGATCACCGGACAGGGGCAGGGACGTAAGGGCGTCGGCCCGGAGGAAAACCGAGGCATCGCAGGGGTGCAGCGTCTGCGAGACGGCATCCACGACGGTCCACACCAAGGCATCCACGTCCCCGATCAACTGGCGGAGGTCCACCGTGAGGTTCGTCAGAATGCGCCGGGCGTCGTAGGCCTCACGGAAAAAGCGCCTCTCGATGGGCACCATGACCTTGCCGTTGACCCTTCGAATGCCGATAACGCCCGCGACCGTGATGCCCGCAACCGCAACCGCCATGACGCCGCCGTGGGACTTGCCGGCGATCCGGGCGATGGGCGGGCCGGCGGCGTAGTAGAGCGCCGTGAATATCACCCCGCCTTCGAGGACGAGGAAGCCCTTGGAAAGCAGGGCGAATTTAATGCCTCGCCTCAGAAATACCCTGATGCCGAAGACGCGGTGTCTGAGGACCGCGTAGAGAAAGGCAACGGGGAAGAGCAGCATGGACAGGGCCACGAACAGATGGACCCATAGCGGCTGACCGCCGCCCACCGTTACGGTATAAAGGTACACGGCCATCCAGGGGAAGAGCCCCAGAATGCCGCAGAGCAGGATCCTGAGGCGGCGCCGTTCGTCTTGTGAACGCGCTTGACGTTCGTTGACGATGAGGGCGACAAGACCCACCACTGCGAGCAGGCAGAAGATAACGTCGAGCACCCAGTCGGCGTACTGGACACCGTGGAGGTACTGCGTATAGGCACCCTGGTCGGAGATCTGGATGAAGAAGAGGATGCTGTTCCAAACCCCGAAAACGAGACCGAATACCATACCCGCCCGCTTGAGCCACGGGAAGCGGCGGTCGATGGGAGAAGGCGAAGGGAAGCGCAGGCAGAACCAGAAGAGGACCGGTGTGACGTATGCGTACAGGACCATCCAGAGGGCGAGAGCCAGCTCCCGTGGGAGCGGTGGAAACATCTCCATATTGCCGTGCCACGTGAGGGCGCCGAAGCAAATGAACAGGAGACTCGCCACAAACGCGCCCTCGTCCTCCGGACGCGTCAGCCCGATGAGAAGAGCCGCCGCCAGACAGGCGAGAAAAATGAGCAGATTCGAGGCCATGCCGGTCAGCCTTCGCCAGATCCCCGGACTCGAACTCTTCGGGACAGCCGGAAGGGCGGCCAGCAGAACGCGCGCCCTTCCATCCCGGCCGGTACGAAGCACCTTGATCTGGAATGCTTCTCCGAAATGAACGGCCCGGGCCACTGCCGGCAGTTCGGACGGCGACAGAAGGGGGAGTTCCCTGCCTTCTAAGACCACCGAGAGGATGCGGTCACCCTTTCTCAGACCTCCCGCGGCGACGGGATCCAGGATTTTGCTTACCGTCAGGTACCCGTGGCTCCATTCCGCCTCGACCGCCTGCGAGTCCGGATAGACGGGGCTGGAAAAGAAAACGAGGTAATAAACGAGTCCGGCTTCGACGAGAATGACCGCCGCGGCAAGAAGGAGCAGCGCGCCCCTGCGGATCCACCGCCGCCTCGTGGATGCCGTACTCTCCACATGCTGCTGCGAAAGCTTCCCGACGGATCCTTTGGATGAGCCGTAGTCCATGAAACCTCCACACCCTCCATTGGCTCGGGTTTTCTCGTGCGCAGTATACATCACGTAAAGAGTTCCCGGCATGCGAAGGAACGCGCGATCAACAAGGCGGGCCTCTGCGGGCTCTGGTCATTGCCTGCCGGCCGCACATAGGCCGGTACCAGGTTGCTGCGGCCGGTCACCCGCCAGGCGACGAGAGCTCCGGAGGTGGCACGGGCTGCAGAATCCCGCGGTTTTGCAGTCTCTCGCACACCGGGTCGGCGGCCCAGGGGCTGGGGTTGCCCTGAGCATGACGAGATGGAGGCCGGGCACGACTCTTTCCATGGACGTCTGCCAGCGCGTGTCGGTGATGACCCAGCCCCCTCCGTCCCTCTTTCCCCCGTTCTCTCTTTCCCCTTGAGTCCGCTGTCCCGCTCGTATATGCTTTACCCCTGTCGGGGCGTAGCGCAGCCTGGTAGCGCATCTGCTTTGGGAGCAGAGGGTCGGAGGTTCAAATCCTCTCGCCCCGACCATTCTTATCTACTTATCCATCAGACAATTGAAGTCTTTGGTTCCG
>CAZDOY010000029.1:25671-35536 GCA_964507185.1 uncultured Thermoanaerobaculia bacterium | reverse complement strand
CAAACGGGGAAGAGGCGGGAGAACAATTTGGGGAATTTTGATCTGGGATTGAAACCGCGACAGACGGGGAATCCTCGAAGGCCAGGCCCCCGCCGTCATTCAAAGCCGTAATCCAAAATCCAAAATCTCTCCTCTCACCGCCTCACCGTCTCACTGTCATAAGGAACAGTCCTAATCGGCACAATCCGCTTTCCAAGTCGGGCGCGGAGAGGATACCATGGGACGGGGAGGCGCGATGCGGCTGAAGATTCTCAATCGCTACATCCTGAAGGAGATGACGGGTCCCTTTCTCATCGGTCTCGCCGTCTACACCCTCCTCTTCCTCATCCAGCTGCTCTTCCAGCTCGCCAACCTGGTGATCCAGCAGGGCCTTTCGGCGGGCGTGAGCTTCCTCATCTTCCTCCTCAGCCTGCCCGGTCTTCTGGCCTACACGATCCCGGTGGCGCTTCTGCTTGGTACCATCATCGCGTACGGGAGGCTCTCTTCGGACAGCGAGATCATCGCGATCCGCGCCAGCGGCGTCCGGGGAGGCAGGCTCCTCGTCCCTCCGCTGTATTTCGCCGCCGCCGCCACCGTGGTCATGCTCGTTTTCAACGTCTGGCTCATTCCCTATTCGCGCTTTACGATGGATCGGATCCAGGACGATTCGACGCAAGCGATCAAGCTGGTCAGGCTGCTCCGGCCGGGCGTGTTCTTCGACAGGATCCCGGGCGTTCTTCTCTACGCCCAGCGCGTCAACGAGCAGAAAGAACGCTACGAGGACGTTCTGGTGTTCCAGCGTGAGCACCGCTCGGAAGACATCCTGACCCTCGCCCGGTACGCGCGCACGGTGAGTTCGCGGACTTCGGGCACGCTGCAGTTTCTCCTGGAGGACGGCGAGACCGTCCGGTTCGACCGGCGGAACCCCGGCAGGGTCCAGAGAAGCACCTTCAAAGAACAGACCCTTACCGTCCGGACATCGGCCGGCTCGCTGGAGGGCGGCAGTCAGAAAAGCCTGTCCGAGTATACGACGTCGGAGCTCATGGGCCGCCTCAGCCTGCCTCCCCAGTCCAAGGACCCGGACCTCGTGCGCAAGGACCGATCCGCATGGCTCTACGAATTGCATCGCCGCATCGCCGCATCCCTCGCCGTCCTCTTCTTCGTCCTCGTGGGCGTCCCCCTGGGGATGGTGAACGTCCGGGGAGGCAAAGGCGCGGGGTTCAGCCTCTCGCTCATCGTCCTGCTGGCCTACTGGATATTGAATTCCGCCCTGGGGGACCTTGCCCTCGCGGGCCGCATGCACCCCTGGCTGGCGGCCTGGCTGCCCGACCTTCTCCTGCTGGCGGCCGGTCTATGGCTCATGCGGATACGAAATAGGATGACCGCGCCCGGCTGGATCCGTCTTTTCCTGCTTCTCTTCCCGGCCCGGCGCGAGGGCCGCGCCAACGGGAGCGCAGGCACGAAGGGTGCGGTGCGCGTCACCAGGGGCATTCCCCTCATGGACCGCTACATCTTCAAACGCATGATCCGTTTTCTGGTTCTCATTTCGGTGTCAATTATTCTCCTGGACTGGCTCATCGAGGCCAGGGGCCTGTCCGAATTTGTGACGAACAGACATAAGTTCGAGCTGCTGCTGCGCTACCTCGTGGAACAGACACCAGGCATCCTCATGATGCTCGCCCCGTTCGCAGTCCTCATGACCGTCCTGGTGACTTTCGGCGTTCTCGAGCGGACAAACGAAGTGATCGCCATCAAGGCCTCGGGCATCTCGCTGTACAGGCTGGCGCTCCCGGCCGTGGCGCTGGGATTCCTCGCATGTATCTTTCTGTGGTCCATGAGCGAGACGGTGGTGCCGGGTGCGAGCAGGACGGCCCAGACGCTCAGGGACCGCATCAAGGGCTACACGTCGCGAAACGTGGCGAGCGCCATGGACGTTTGGCTCTTCGCCCCGGACCGCCAGGAGCTCTTCCACTACAACCACTACAACACCAAGACCAAGCTGTTCCAGGGATTTTCGATCTACAACCTGAACAAAACCGACTTCCGGCTTGAGAGCCGGTTTTTCGCCAAGGAGGCCGATTTCACAGGCCCGGGAACACTGCAGTACTCACAAGGCTGGACCTGGCGCCAGTCGGGAGCGAAGACCTTCGAAAAGTCGCCTGAGGGCACGATGGAAATCGGCATACCGAAGGACTACTTCGTCATCCCGGCCTTCATGGAGGCACGGTACTTCAACTCACACGACCTGCGGAAACTCATCCGTCAGCTCCAGGAGCGGGGTTACCCCTCCTATCAGCAACGCATGGACTACTACCAGAAATACTCGGATGCGGCCGCGCCTCTCGTTCTCCTCATCATCGGCCTGCCCTTCGCTTTCATGACGGGGCGGCGCGGTTCCCTCTACGGAATTGCCATAGCCCTCTGCCTTGTTATCGCCTACTACGCGATTTCAGCCATCTTCAACTCCATAGGCGTGATGCTTTGGCTGGACCCATCTTTGGCCGCCTGGACCCCCACGATCCTCTTTACACTGGCGGGGGGCTACCTGCTCCTCAACGTGAGAACGTGAGCCGTCCGCCCGAACGCATGGTCGATGTTATCGTTCGCGGTTTAGGGCCGGGCCACTTTGGGAGCCTGCGGATAATTTCTTTCCCATCCCACCGGCGGTTGGGGCGGGTGCCCTGAACTTGACAGCAGCTTGATTGCAATGTTAGTTTCTATAACGATCGGGAAGCCATCCGCCCATGGGGGGAAAGGCATGGAATTTAAGGTAACTGCATGAAGAACAGGCGCTTTCACGTTGTAGTACTGCGGGAAGACGGCAAAGAGTACCACAACCGCGTCCTGGAATGGTTTCAGGTCAGAAAACACATAACACTTGCAGCCGGCCTCTTAGGCGGTCTCACCCTGGGAACACTGGCTTTCTTCGCCCTCGCCACCCTCCAGGGCAACCTTGTCCGCCACAACATCAAACTGGTCAAGGAAGAACATCAGCTTAAGATGTCCCTGGCTGAACTGAGCAAGAGTCTGGACAATGCCCGTACGCGACTCAGCCAGAGCGAGCAACAACTGTCCAGGATGGAAGAGTTGGCCCGCCAGCAAAACCTCAAGGTCGACGAAACGGCCGGCGTGGGCGGTGTCGTTCCCAACAGCGGGAACACGCCCAAGCTGAAGGTCCCGTCCAGGGATGTGGCCGTTAAGGCCATCGCAGAGGGCATCAGCGACCTCAAAGAGCAGGTCGATTCGGTCTACAACGAAACGCAGGACGTCCAACGGATACTGGGCCCGCACCTCGAGCGCCTGGCGCACACGCCATCCATCTGGCCCGTCAAGGGCTTCATCGCGTCGGGCTTTGGCCCCCGCACGAATCCCATCGGCGGCGGCCCCGAATTCCACCCGGGCATCGACATTTCCGCTCCCTATGGAAGCCCTGTGGAAGCGCCGGCGGACGGGCTTGTAATATTCACGGGGTGGAAGGACGGCTACGGCAAATGCATCGAGATCAGCCACGGTAACGGGTACACAACCCGCTACGGCCACCTCTCGAAGATCCTGGTCAAGCAGGGTCAGCACGTCAAGCGCTGGCAGAAGATCGGACTCGTCGGATCCACCGGTTACAGCACGGGGCCCCACCTGCATTATGAGGTCCGGCGAAACGACCATCCCCTCAACCCCAAGAAGTTCTTACTCTTCTAGCACACCCGCCAGAGGTCGCGTCGAAGGAATGGTCGTCTTTCCTCGCCTTCTTATCTTTCAACGGAGAACACGGATATGTTCTTAGATACGGCGCTCGCCAAGATCTTCGGAACCAAGCACGACCGCGACATCAAGACCATTCAGCCGCTGGTGTTCGCCGTTAACGAATGGGAGCCAAAGCTCGTCCCCCTGAGCGACGAGGCCCTGCGCGACAAGACGGGGGATCTCAAGGCCCGTCTTCAGAAGATGATGGAAGACGGGCTGTCGGAGCAGGAGGCGCTGAACGACCTTCTCCCTGAGGCCTTCGGCGTTGCGCGCGAAGCCGCCAAGCGGACGCTGGGCATGCGCCCCTTCGACGTGCAGATCATCGGAGGCATCGTCCTTCACGAGGGTAAGATCGCCGAGATGAAAACCGGTGAAGGAAAGACCCTCGTGGCCGTGCTTCCCGTCTATCTCAACGCGCTCACCGGGAAAGGCGTGCACGTGGTGACCGTCAACGATTACCTGGCCCGCCGAGACGCCGACTGGATGGGCCAGGTCTACCGCTTCCTGGGGCTCACTGTGGGATGCATCCAGCAGGAGATGGACAACGCGGAGCGCCAGGTGGCCTACAATTGCGACATCACCTACGGGCAGAACAACGAGTTCGGGTTCGACTACCTCAGGGATAACATGAAGTATCAGATCGAGGACATGGTCCAGAGGGGGCACCACTTCGCGGTGGTGGACGAGGTGGACTCGATCCTCATCGACGAGGCCCGCACGCCGCTCATCATATCCGGTCCTTCGGACGAGCGGACGGACAAGTACTACGCGGCGAACAGCATCATTCCCAGCCTCCAGAAGGAAACGGACTACCAGGTCGACGAGAAGCAGAGGACGGCGACCCTGACCGAAGAGGGCATCGCCAAGGCCGAGAAGATGCTGGGCGTGGAGAACCTCTACGACCCCGCCAACATGGAGGTCCTGCACTGCGTCAACCAGGGGCTCGTCGCCCACAAGCTGTACCACAAGGACGTGGAGTACATGATCAAGGACGACGAGGTGATGATCGTCGACGAGTTCACCGGCCGCATCATGCCGGGGCGCCGATGGAGCGACGGCCTCCACCAGGCCATCGAAGCCAAGGAAGGCGTCAAGATCCAGCAGGAGAACCAGACCCTCGCGACGATCACCTTCCAGAATTACTTTCGTCTCTACGACAAGCTTTCGGGGATGACGGGAACGGCCGACACGGAGGCCGGTGAATTCGACAACATCTACAAGCTCGACGTCGTGGTGATCCCCACGAACAAGCCCATGATCCGGGAAGACCCGCCCGACTTGGTGTTCAAGACGGTCAAGGAGAAGTTCGAGGCCGCGGCCGAGGAGATCAAGGCGTGCCACGAGAAAGGGCAGCCCGTCCTCGTGGGAACCGTCTCCATCGAAACGAGCGAGCGCATGAGCACCCTGCTCAAGCGCAAGCGCGTGCCCCACGTGGTGCTGAACGCAAAGTTCCACGAAAAGGAAGCCGAGATCGTGGCCCAGGCCGGCAGCAAGGGCAGCGTAACGATCGCCACGAACATGGCCGGCCGCGGAACGGACATTCTGCTCGGCGGCAATCCCGAAGGCCTCGCCAGGACCAAGGCGAATCCGGAGACCCAGCCCGAGGATTACGCGAACCACATGGCGGCCTTTCTGGAGAAGTGCGCGAGGGAAAACGGGGAGGTTCTGGAGGCCGGCGGCCTTCACATCGTCGGCACGGAGCGCCACGAATCGCGGCGCATCGACAACCAGCTGCGCGGCCGTTCAGGGCGGCAGGGCGACCCTGGGTCCTCTCGTTTCTACGTTTCGCTCGAAGACGACTTGATGCGCCTCTTCGGGGGCGACAGGCTGAAGAACATGATGGGGCGGCTCGGCATGGAGGAAGGTGTTCCGATCGAGCACTCGTGGGTTTCAAAATCCATCGAGCGCGCACAGACTTCCGTGGAAGGCCGCAACTTCGAGATCAGAAAGCACCTCCTCGAATACGACGACGTCATGAACAAGCAGCGCGAGACCATCTACGGGCTGCGCAAGAGGATCCTGGCGCGGGAGGGGCTCAGAGACTACCTCTTCGAAACCGCCGAGGACATCCTGGACTGGATACTCGAAGAGTACACCGGGCTGGACACGACTCCCGTCGACTGGGAGATGGAAGGCCTTAAAAACCAGGTCCTCCGCTTCTTCGGCGTGGACATAGGCGACTTCAAACTGAACCAGGAACAGACCACCCAGTCCGACCTCCGGGAACAGATCGTCAAGGCCTATACCTCGAAGTACGAGGAGAAGGAAGAGCGTCTCCCGCCCGACATGATGCGCGAATACGAACGGCTGGTCATGCTCCAGGTCATCGACAATCAGTGGAAAGACCACCTGTTGTCCATGGACCATCTCAAGGAGGGCATCGGCCTCCGCGCGTATGGTCAGCGCGACCCTCTCGTGGAATACAAGCGCGAGGGCTTCGAGATCTTCAGCGCCATGATGGACCGCGTCGAGGAAGACATCGTGCACTACCTCTTCCTCCTTGAACCCGCGGTCCAGCAGGAAGAGAAGAAGGTACAGCGCCGGGAACAGTCCTACTCATACTCCGCGCCGGACCAGGAAGAGAAGAAGCCCGGGAAGACGGTCGTCCGCAAGGACAAGAAGGTCGGCCGCAACGACCCGTGCCCGTGCGGGTCCGGCAAGAAATACAAGAAGTGTTGCGGGGCGGGCGCTTGACGGTGTCCCGAACCCCTGATATCCTCAACCTGCACTGGCACATAAAGGATGACCGATGACGCGAAAGCCGGCCAACACACCCCCGTACGTACCGCGAAAAGGCCTGAGGGCGGTACTGGATCACGCCCAGGTCCATAAAGCCGGGGAAACCCTCTCCCGCGACGAACTGCATAAGCGTGGTCTGTCTTCCCACTGGACCTATCCGGCGCTCGCGGCCCTCCGATTCCTGGACATCCTCGACGACGACGACCGGCTGACGGGAAAGCACCTCGCTTTCAACCCGGAGAAGCCGGATCTGACCACCCAGAAAAAACTTATTCTTACAGCCTATTCCGACTTTTTCGAAAACGTGAAGCTTCCGCTGGCCAGCCTGGACGCTCTCAAAAACAAGTTCAGGGATGTCTACGACCTGAGCGAACGCGTCACCAATTCGGCGTTCCCGATCTTCCAATCCCTGGCCGAAGAGAGCGGCATCGAACTCGTCCAGCAGGGCGCCCAGAAGGGTGCCGCGGACGATGCAGACCGGAAATCGGAAGGTTCTCAGCCGCAGGCAGCGGGCGTTCCGGACGCAGACGCCGCCCTCCTGAACGGGGATATACCGCTCCGCGTCCGCCATACAGGCTACCAGGTCGTCATCAACCTGCAGGTCACCAAATACACGACCGAGAAGGATCTCATCAAGATGATACGCACGGCCAATCGCGCGGTGCACTTGATGAAGAAGGCCGGCGACAGGCACTGACACGCGTCTTGCGGGGCTCTCCATCGCCGATATCCGGTCGGCCCAGAGGGGTTTCCGCGAATCGGGTAAAGGGAGGGTTCAGATGGAAAGAAGCGAGAAGAGTTTCCTCGAGCGTCTTGCGGACGCCGTTCCCGGGCTTTCCGGCTACAGGGCGCGCGAGGACCGGCGTACCACGGACAAGCGCCTGAGGGATTACCTCGCCGGCCGGCTCGACCGTGTCAGGGATCGTCTCGACGCCGTCAAGCTGGACCTCACCAACAAGGGGAACCTGGGGGCGCTCAACGACCTCGGACTCGTGGGGAGGAAACTTCAGACGGCCACAGAAACCCTGCGGTTCGCCAGCTACGGCTACTCCGGAATGTTCGACCAGATGAAGATAAAGGAGAATGAGCTGGACGCTCTTTACGCGCACGACCTCAAACTCCTCGACTCCGTGGATGCGGTGGAGGCCGCGATCGGCGCACCGGATCCGGCTCCCAAGGCGATACTGTCATCGATCGATGCGCTGGACGAACTCCTGGCCGACAGGAAAACTCTGTGGGACAAGCCGTCTCATGACGAGGCGGGCGGCTGACCGCGCTCCAGGGAGGCATATATGGCCCAGTATGTAGAAGTCATTGAATGGTTTGACGAGACCGGCAAGGAGATGGTGCACCGGTTCGAGATGGGCGGCGAGATCAAGGTCGGCGCCCAGCTCGTCGTTCAGGAGAGCCAATGGGCCGTCTTCTTCCGGGACGGCAAGGCTCTGGACGTTTTTCAGCCCGGCCGCCACACGCTCACGACGCTCAATGTCCCGCTCCTGAGCAAGCTCATCAACCTGCCCTTCGGCGGGACCTCGCCCTTCCGCGCGGACGTGTATTTCGTGAACCGGAAGGTGTTCACCGACATGAAGTGGGGAACGAAGGAACCGGTCCTCTTCCGGGATACCGAGTTCCAGATGGTCAGGCTGAGGGCCTTCGGCAAGTACGCGACGAAAGTGCGGGAACCCCAACTTTTCATAAACACCTTCGTGGGAAGCCGCGGCGCGGAGGGCAGCGACGAGGTCGAATCCTACACAAAGGACATGATCGTCGCGCGGCTCAACGACGTTCTCGGCGAGAACCTCAAGACCGTCCTCGACCTCCCGCGCTATTACGATGAGTTGTCGGAAGCATTGAAAGCCCGGGTCAAGGAGGACTTCAGCAAATACGGCTTGGAACTGGTGGACTTCTTCATCGGGGCCATCACGCCTCCCGAGGAAGTCCAGAAGGTCATCGACGAGAAGAGCGGCATGGCGGCCGTGGGCAACATGGGGTCCTACATGCAGTTCAAGGCGGCCAAGAGCATGGAAGAGGCCGCGGCCAATCCGTCCGGCAACGGGGCTGCCTCCGGAATGGGCCTTGGCGTGGGCGCCGGCATGGGCATGATGATCCCCGGCATGATCGGCCAGGCCATGAATCAGGCCGGGCAACAGGCCGGGGCCGCCGCCGCAGGCGCCGGGGCAAAGGACGTGGGCACGTCGGTCCTGTGTTCATCGTGCGGCCAGGCCAATACCGCGGGCTCCAAGTTCTGTTCCGGGTGCGGTAAGCCGATCGCGGGCCCGGGCATCGCATGTCCGAAGTGCGGGACACAGAATCCGAAGGAATCAAAGTTCTGCAACAACTGCGGACAACCCATGGCTCCTTCGGTCGTGGCCTGCAAAGAGTGCCAGACGCCCAATCCCGCCGGGGCCAAGTTCTGTTCCAGTTGCGGGAAGCCCCTGCAAGGCTGACGGCCAGGTTGCTGTCAAACAGCAAAAGGGGTGGGCACCCGGCCCACCCCTTTTTTTCAAGAGCAAACGTACTTGAAACGCTCTCGTTACTTCTTGTGCGCGTGCGTTTTCATGTACATGGAGTCCTTGTATTTGTCCTTGTGGCAGGAGATGCAGAGTTTCTTCGAAGGTTTGATGATGAGGCCTGCCGCCTCGGCCTTCTTGGGGTCCTTCATGATGTTCGGCTTCCAGTAGTCGGCGCCGTTGCCGTGGCAGGTTTCACAGTCCACCGGCGGTTTGAGCTTGGCCATCGGCGTCTTAACCCAGGAGTTGTACTCGAGTTTGTGGCACATCTTGCAGCGCTCCGGGCCGACCTTGCCGTGTTCGGCCGCGAATGTCCCAACCGCAAACAGAACCGCTGCTGTCAGAAGAGCGAGCCCGATCAACGTTTTCCTCATGTTCAGTCTCCTCCTTGAGATCCAATGTCCATGCGCTCGTCAACCCAAATGGCGGCGCCTGTTCAGGTGATATTGTATACCTCGGAGCCACGTTCTGCACGGAGTGTTTCTGGAGGCCTTTTCGTATCTGCGCCTTTCGCCCCTTTCTGGGTTATACACCCCATATCTTATTCCATCAGCGTTTGCGGCGGTTGCGTCCGGTTTCAGCTGACCTTCCCGCGCACCGTCCCACAACCGGTCCATGCGGTGGCCCACCGCGACCAAATATGCGTCCTACTTTCGATTCGGGGCGTAACCTCCTTGACAAAACGCGCCCATTTTTCTATAGTGAATCTCTTGGCGCGGGGTGGAGCAGTCCGGTAGCTCGCTGGGCTCATAACCCAGAGGTCGGAGGTTCAAATCCTTCCCCCGCCACCATTTCGGGACCCGGCTTCGTGCCGGGTCCTTTTGTCATTGCACGGGACACGCATCGTCGGCCCTCCGATGGACGCGAACCGCAGGGCGAAGCGAACAGGACCGCCG
>CAZDOY010000029.1:5717-25571 GCA_964507185.1 uncultured Thermoanaerobaculia bacterium | reverse complement strand
CCGTGTTCCGGAGGAGATCGGGTTTCACGTTTTCTTCCCCTTTCGGCCGGCCAGCGCTTCGGCCGCCGAGGCATCGAGGCCGAGCGTGCGCTGGGGAAAGGGGATCTCTATGCCGCGGGCGTCGAAAACTTCCTTGACCTTCTTTCGGAGGAAGCGCTCCACCTCCCACTGTCTGAGGGGTTCAACTTTCCCCTGGAGCCGCACGGTGATCGAGGAGTCGCCGAGGCCCATGACCCCCACCACTTCGGGCTCTTCTATGAACGCCGGACCGACCGTCGCATCTTCGGCAGCCTGGTGCCCCACCTCGGCGAGTGCGTCGAAAACCTCGTCGAGGTTTGCCTTGTAGCTTACGCCCACGTCCAGCACCGACCTCGACCACTGGCGGGTCAGGTTGGTGACCCCCGTGATCTGGCCGTTTGGGACGATATGGAGATCACCGTTCACCGCCCTGACCTGCGTGGTTCTCAAGAACATGTGCTCCACAAGCCCCGTGAAAGTCCCGATCGTCACGACGTCGCCCACCCGAAACTGGTCCTCCAGCACGATGAACAGGCCTGAAATGATGTCCCGGACCAGGTATTGGGACCCGAAGCCGAGGGCAACGCCCGCGATGCCAAGCCCCGCGAGCAGCGGGCCTATCTGGACGCTGAAATCGTTGAGGATCATGAGGCCCGCCGTGAGGTAGATGACCGTGCCCCCGACCCTGCGGAGAATGGTCGTAACCGTGGCCACCCGCCTCTCGATCTCGCTCTTCGTCCTGGCGTCCGCCGCCGGCGCGGACGTACGGACCCTTTTCAGAATCAGTCGAAAAAGCCGGTCCAGCAAGAAGGCGCCCAGGAGGTAGAGCGCCGCGTGAAAGAGCCGCATCGTCAGCCACGGTCCCCACGACTGGAATTCCCACACGGCCCAGGAGCCGGGCTCCCGGGGAAGGCTCGACATCAGCAGAGCGATCATGGCCCCTCCTCTTTTACGCGAGATGTCTGAAACGCAGGCACTCGACCATGGTTCCCGCCTCGAAGCGCGCCGTTCCGGCCGGCAGTTCCACGAGTGCGTCGGCCTCCCGCCACGCCGCCAGGTCGGCCGATCCTTTGTGTTTGACCAGTCGCACTGAGAATCCGTCTTCCGCCAGGCGGCCCGGTTCGAAGCGAGTGCGAGACGCGCCCGATTCATGGGCCTCCCACAGCGGGAGCTCCCGCCGACGGATTCCCTCTGCCCCCATGCGTCTCCCGAGCGCCGCCCGAAGGAAAAGCACGGCACCGACGAAGGAGCTGACCGGATTTCCCGGCAGACCGAGCACGACCGCCTCGCCCTTTGTCCCGAAGAGTATGGGCTTGCCGGGCTTCATGGCCACCTTGTGAAAGTGGAGCTTCACCCCTTCGCGGCAGAGAAACTCCGGCACCAGGTCCAGATCCCCCACCGATACGCCGCCGGAAAGGACCAGGAAGTCCGCGCGAAGTCCGTCCCTTATGGCGGACTGAAGGAGGTCCTCGTCGTCTGGAACGATGCGGGCCTCGCAGTCGCCGCCGCCCCAGCCCTTCCAGAGGCCCGCCAGCATGGGTCCGTTGGTGTTCACGATCTTCCCAGGTCCGGGCTCGGTACCCTGCGGGACCAGCTCGGAACCGGTCGCGAGGAAGACGGCCCGACAACTGCGGGCAACCGTCGCCCCGGCGACGCCCAGCGTCGCCCCGACGGCGACGTCCAGAGCGTCGAGCTTTCGGCCGGCCTCAAAGACTGAAGACCCGGCCTTCGCGTTTTCTCCCCGGTAGCGGATGTTCTCTCCCCTCCCTACCGGACGCTTCACCGCCACCCATCCGTCGCCCCACTCGCAGTCCTCCACGGGGACCACGGCGTCCGCGCCATCGGGAACGGGCGCCCCCGTCATGATCCTGGACGCCCGGCCGGCGCTCAACCGGGCCTCGGGCAGGCCGCCGGCGAAGACGGTGTCGACGACCTCGAACCGTCCGGGCTCGGCCGAATCCTCGGAACGCAAGGCATATCCGTCCATGGATGATCTGTCGAAGGGCGGGTCGTCGCGCTCCGCCGCCACCGGCCGCAGCAGAATCCGCCCCCCGGCGTCCGTCCAGTCGATCACCTCCGGAACGGGCCGGGGCGTGCGGTCCCTGACGATCGCAAGCGCTTCTTCAACGGGAAGGAGAGCCATGCACTGTCTCCACAAAAGGCCCACCGAGGCCGACCGCCCGGAGGCGCACCCCACGACGCCCTTGGGAAAGCGCACCACGTGCCCCGATGTCCAAGTCTACCAGAAGGAGGCTCTGCGGGTGGAGAGAGGGTTTTGATTTGGGATTTGGGAATTGGGATTTCGGACTTAAAAAAACGGCAATGAAGTAAGGATGGGGCTGTCTTCTAAGGCCGAAGGCCTAAAGCCGAAGGGCTAAAGAAAAGACTGGAAACGTCGGCAGACGGGTCTTCGAAGAGCGCCCCCGACTCGATCACTCGGTCACTCGATCGCTTGATCACTGCGCCGAAGGCGCACAGTCACTCGATCGTTCAGCCCGACCGGCCGGGCTGGAATAAGGGGCGGGGCCATATCCTTGCTAAACTCGTGGGGGGGCGTTATCGTACTTCACCGGAGGACGGATGGCTCTAGAGAGAAAACCCAACTGGTTCAAAATAAACCGGCTTGCGGTCGGGGAAAAGGCGAGCGACGTGCTCAACACGATCGCGACCCACAACCTGCATACGGTGTGCACGTCGGCCCGCTGTCCCAACAAGGGTACGTGCTTCGCCGAGGGTACGGCCACCTTCATGATCCTGGGCGACATCTGTACCCGGGCCTGCCGGTTCTGCGACATCGCAACCGGCCGCCCCCTGGCGGAGGATCTGGCCGAACCCGCCCGCGTGGCCGACGCCGCAGAGAAGATGAAGCTCCGCTTTATCGTGGTCACGTCGGTGGCGAGGGACGACCTCCCCGACGAAGGCGCAGGTGCGTTTGCCCGGACCATCCGGGCGGTCAAAAACCGGATCGAAGGCTCGCGCGTCGAGGTGCTCACACCCGATTTCAGCGGACGGAAGGAGTGCCTGAAGACGGTGCTCGATGCCCGTCCCGACGTGTTCAACCACAACCTGGAAACGGTGGAGCGCCTCACGCCGAGGATAAGGGCCAGGGCCACCTACCGGCGTTCGCTCGC
This sequence comes from uncultured Thermoanaerobaculia bacterium, assembly GCA_964507185.1. Taxonomy (GTDB): domain Bacteria; phylum Acidobacteriota; class UBA4820; order UBA4820; family DSQY01; genus CAVRTJ01. Next base: position 22,422 of record CAZDOY010000029.1, on the reverse strand, counting down.
CGTCCTGCGCAGGGCCGGCGAACTCGCTCCGGACATCCCGACGAAGAGCGGCCTCATGGTCGGGCTCGGAGAGAGGCGGGAAGAACTGGTCCAGGCCTTCCACGACCTGGCGGATGCCGGCGTCCAGCGCCTGACGCTCGGCCAGTACCTCCAGCCCACCAGGAAGCACCATCCCGTCGTGCGTTACTACAGCCCCGAAGAATTCGCCGAACTCAGGTCGAGTGCCAAAGCCGCCGGTATCCCCGCCGTTCTTGCGGGCCCTCTGGTGCGCAGCTCCTACCACGCCGGGAGCTTCGCCGAACACTGAACAGATATGTAATGGGTGCGCCTGTCCTCGCAGTGATCAAGTGACCAGGTGAACAGTGATCCAGTTGCGGTTCGCCCTCTGAGGACCCACCTGCCGCCGTTTCTGGTCTTTTCTTTCCTTTAGCCATTCGGCTTTAGCCTTTAGCCCTTGGGCGAAGTCCCGCACCTTGGTTCTTTGCCGTCTTTCAAATCCGAAATTTCAATTCCCAATTCTCAATTCCGAATCCCCTCTTTTCTCACGTAATTGGGCCTTGACAAAGGATAGAACGGCCCCTAAGATACTGGTGTGGACCAAAGTGGACTGAAGTGGACCGGATAAGATCCATCCGGACTGCCACCTCGTTTATACGCATTGTAAGGGACGGCGATGTTCAGAGGTAGCGCGGACGCCAAAATCGACGACAAGGGCCGCCTCAAGATCCCGAGCAGGTTCAGGGAACTCCTGCTTACGAATTTCGGTCCGCAGGTCTTCATCACTTCCTTCGGCCAGCCGTCCATGAAGATCTATCCAATCAAAGTGTGGATGGAATGGGAGGATGTCCTCCGCCGGAGCGGATGGGGCGACGATCCGCGCGTGGCCCAGTTTCTCAGGACCGTGGACCTCTACGGCGACGAGCAGGAAGTGGACGGACAGGGACGGCTGCTCGTCCACAAGCGCCTCCGTAAACACACGAGAATGGAGGGCGGAGTCGTCGTCCTCGGTCACCCTACAAACGTGCTCGAAGTCTGGAATGAAGAGGTCCTGGACGAACTCCAGACCAAGGAACCCCTGACGGAAGATACGATCCGCTTCGTATCGTCCCTCCTCCGGGAGGCGCGGGATGGACACGGGGCAACTCCACATCCCGGTGATGGTCCGGGAGGTGGTGGGCGCCCTCCAGGTTGATCGGGGAGGGTGGTTCGTGGATTGCACTCTCGGAATGGGTGGCCACAGCCGCGCCATGCTGGAGGCCTGCCCATCCGTGAACGTCCTCGGAATCGACAGGGATTCCGATGCGTTGAAGCGGGCCACGGAGGCGCTCGGGGATTTCCCGCGGCGGTTCCGGGGCGTGCACGCCGATTTCAAGGATGTGGCCGCCTGGCGGCCGGCCCTGCCCGAGGCCCCTGCCGGCATACTCGCGGACCTGGGATTGAGCGGCTACCAGCTCAAGGCGGGCAGAGGGTTCAGTTTCAGGGACCAAGAGTCTCTCGACATGCGGATGGATCCGGGCAGAGGCGAGTCCGTGGCCGATTTCATCGAAACCGCCGGGGAGGACGAGTTGGCGGGAGTTTTGAAAGCCTTCGGCGAAGAACCTTTTGCGAAGAGGATCGCAAGGGCCGTGGTGTCCGCCCGGGACTCGGCGCCGATAGGCGACGCCGCGACCCTCGCGGCGATCGTCGCGAAGGCCGTGCCCAGGAAATTCCACGGCAAGATCCACCCCGCCACCCGCACCTTCCAGGCCCTGCGGATTCACGTCAACAGGGAACTGGACAACCTGCACGAATTCCTTGAGGAGGCGGTGGGCATGATGCAGGCCGGCGGCCGCATCGTGGTCCTCGCCTACCATTCGCTCGAAGACCGCATCGTGAAAGAGACCTTCAGGACCCTCGCCAGGGGATGCATCTGCCCACCAAAGCTGCCGGTCTGCGGATGCGGCCGTACCGCGTCCCTCCGCCTCGTCACCAGGGGCGCAATGCGCCCGGAACAGGCGGAGGTGGAGGCTAACCCCGCCTCGCGCAGCGCCCGCATGCGCGCCGGAGAGAAGCTATGAGCGAGCCCGTCCTGAGGAACAGGCCGATCCGCCAACCCGATCAGCGCGGCTTCGCGGAAGCGATGAAGCTCCTCGTGTTCGTCCTCGGATTGGCGGCGCCCTTCATACTCTACGTGCACCTCTCCTCCGTGCAGATCGAGGACGACTACCGCCTGTCGCGCCTGGTGGAACAGCGAAAGCAGCTCCAGAGGGAGAACGAGAAGCTCAGGCTCATCCGCTCGTCGCTGTTGAGCCCGGCGCACGTCGTGCAGGTGGCGAAGAAGGACCTGGGCATGATCGAGGACCCCCCGGGCAGGCTGTCCGTAGACGCCCCGCCTCCCCGGGAGGAGGGGGCGGGCGAAAGCAAGCAGCCGGCCGGATCATCCGTGGCGGCCCCGGTGTTGTCGCCAGGAAGGACCTCGCGGTGAACGGAATGGGACGCGCCAGGTTGAAGATCTTCTGCTTCGGCGTCGCTGCCGTGGCCGCGATCATATCCGTCCGTCTGGTCTACCTCCAGATCTTCGAGGGCACCCGCTATTCGGACCTGGCCCAGGACCAGGCGCAGGAGAGGATCGAAGTCGACCTGCCCAGGGCGACCCTGCTCGACCGCAACGGATCCCCCCTCGCGGCGAGCATTCCCTGCCCGTCCCTCTACACCTTCGATCCCCAGAAAATAAAAGACCCGGCGGCCCTGGCAAGGGCCGTGTCCCTGTTGAGCGGACGGAACTGGAAGGACATTTACAGGGTCCTCAAGACCCGAAAACGGTTCACCTGGCTCGCGCGCAAGCTTCCCTTCCAGGACAACGACCGCGTCCACAAGATCTCGAACCGCTTCGGCGGCGTGCAGGTCATGGAAGAACCGGGCAGGTATTACCCCAACGGGAGCATCGCCGCAAACCTGATCGGCTGCATGGGCATGGACGGCGGGCTATCGGGCCTCGAACACCAGTGGGACAAACAACTGCAGGGCGGCAAACGGCATTACCTGATCATGCGCGATGCGGTCGCGACCCGGCTGATTCCGATGGACGTCGTGTCCGACGTGGATCCGGCCCCCCGGACCGTGCGTCTCACGATTGACCTTCCGATCCAGAGCCGCTGCGAGGAGATACTGGACAAGACGGTAAACGATCTGCGGGCAAAAGACGGCGTGGTCATCGTCATGAACGTGCACACCGGCGGTATCCTGGCCATGGCGGTCTCTCCCACCTTCAACCCGAACGACCCCGGACGGTACCCGGCCGCGTGGTGGCGGAACAGGGCGGTGACGGACTCCTACGAACCCGGCAGCACGATGAAGATCGTCACCCTGGCGGCCGCTCTCGACTCGGGCCGGTTCCAGCCCTACGACACGGTCGACGTGGGAAACGGCACGCTCACCGTGGGCGCCAAGATCATCCACGACGACGAGCCGCCCGTCAAACCCGTCTACACGCTCCAGGAGGTCCTCGCCCACTCCTCCAACGTCGGCGCGGCGAAGATCGGCATGGCCCTCGGCGACGACACCATGTACCACTACATGAGGCTTTTCGGCTTCGGCCATGTCACCCCGCTCGACATGTCCGGCGAGGTGGCGGGGCTCCTGCGGCCTCCGAAGGATTGGAGCAGGCTCTCCCTGCCGTCCCTCTCCTTCGGGCAGGAACTGAGAACGACGCCGCTTCAGCTCGCCCTGGCTTACGCGGTGGTCGCCTCGGGGGGCCTCAAGGTAGTCCCCAGGCTTCTCCTCAACGCGCCCCAGCCTCCCTTCGAGCGGGTCATCAAGGCATCGACGGCCCGGACGCTCAACCACATGCTCCAGGCCGTCGTCACCGGAGGTACGGGGCAGGCGGCCGCGATTCCTGGCCTCAACGTGGCGGGCAAGACTGGAACGGCGCAGAAGCTGGGCATCAAGAGTCCCGACGGACGAAGGCTGTATATAGCCTATTTCGTGGGCTTCGCCCCCGCCGACGATCCGCGTCTCGTCGTATTGGTCATGATCGACGAGCCCGTCGGAAGGATTTACGGAGGTTCGGTTTCGGCACCCGCTTTCTCCCGGATAATGGACTTCGCCCTCAAGCGCACGGCTTACCCCGACGGGCCCGGCAGCGTCGACCTGGCCTACCTGGAGAAAAAACAATGACCGCCACGGGCGTCCCTCTGGCCGATCTCCTGAGCACCGTTTCCCACTCGAGCGTCACGGGGCCCCTCGATATCACCGTCACCGGCTGCACGTGCGATTCGCGAGAAGTCCGGCCCGGCGACATTTTCGTGGCGCTCAGCGGATTCAATACGGACGGCAGGCTCTACGTCGACGAGGCCGTCCGCCGAGGCGCGAGCGCGGTTCTTGCGCATGGCGAGGCCCTCGACGAGGTACCGGCCGGTGTCACATGGATCGTCAGCCCGAGGGCCAGAGAGGCCTTCTCCGCCCTCGCCTCCGCCGTCTACCGGACCCGGTCCACGCCGGTGAAGACGATCGGGGTTACGGGAACCAACGGGAAGACCACGGTCGCCTACCTGCTGCGGAGCATATTCAGGGAAGCGGGAGGCGCGGGACTCCTGGGCACCATCGAGTACGACGACGGAGAAGGGCTCAAGGCGGCCACGAGGACGACGCCCGAAGCCCACCACATCCATCGGTGGCTCAGGACCCTGGAAGACAGGGGCCTCGCCACGGGGATCATGGAGGTCTCCTCCCACTCCATCGTCCTCGCCCGGGTGAGGGACGTGACCTTCGACGTGGCTGCCTTCACGAACCTCACGCGGGACCACCTGGACTTCCACCACACGATGGAGGCCTACTACCAGGCCAAGCGCGGCCTGTTCGACCTTTTGAGCAAGAAGGGCACGGCCGTCGTAAACCTGGACGACCCGTACGGCGCGCGCCTTGCCACAGAGCTGAAGAAGAAGACGATCCTCGGCATTGCCTCAAGAAGCAAGGCCGACGTCCGTCCCACCGCCTGCACCATGGACCTGGACGGCATAAAGGCGGAGGTCGCTACGCCCTTCGGGCCGCTCGAGATCCGATCCAGGCTGACGGGCCATTTCAACCTTCTGAACATCCTCGTGGCATCGGCTGCGGCGCTGGCCTGCGGTGCAACGCCGGAGCAGGTACACGACGGAATAGCAGGGATGGAAGGTGTGCCTGGGCGTATGGAACGGGTGGACGCCGGCCAGCCCTTCGCGATTCTGGTCGACTTCGCCCACACCGACGACGCCCTTCGCAACCTCCTTCAGACCCTGCGCGAACTCAAGCCGGAACGCATCATCACCGTCTTCGGCTGCGGCGGCGACCGGGACAGCAGCAAGCGTCCGCTGATGGGCGCCGTGGTCACGAGGCTGAGCGACGTGATCGTGCTGACGTCCGACAATCCCCGGACCGAGAATCCCGCCGCGATCGTCAAGGACGTCGAAGCGGGGATCCGCCCCGAACTGGGCCTGCAGAAGAGGTACCACTGCGACCTCGACCGGCGGGAAGCCATCAAGAAGGCCCTTTCCCTGGCTAAGGCGGGAGACGTCGTGGTCGTGGCCGGCAAGGGCCACGAGAGGGTCCAGATCATTGGAACCGAGCATCGCCCGTTCCACGACCCGACCGTTTTGCGGGAGCTGCTGTCGGAGATGACATGGCCGTGATGAGCTTCGCCCTGGAAAGGATCGCATCGGCGACCGGCGGACGGATCGAGGTCCCCACGCCGGCGCTGGTCCGCGGCCTGTGCCTGGACTCCAGGAGGGTCACACCCGGTTGCCTTTTTGCCGCCATCAAGGGCCAGAAGGTGGACGGGCACGCCTTCGTCCGGCAGGCCGTGGAGAAGGGTGCCGCCGCGGTCCTGGCGGAGGAACCGGTCGACGTCCCCGAGGGAGGCGGCGTCGTGCAGGTCGGCTCGGTGGAAGAGGCGTTGAAGGCCCTGGGATCGCACGTGCGGTCCGGGTACAAGGGTTGCGTCGTGGGCGTCGTGGGTTCGTGCGGCAAAACCACCACCAAGGATTTCACGGCGGCCGTCCTCTCCAGGCTGGGAACGGTCCACGCCACGAGCGGCAACCGGAACAACCTCCTGGGCCTCCCGGAGACCCTCATGGCCGCAGACATGGATGCCCGGTTCTGGGTCCTCGAAATGGGCATCAGCCGGCCGGACGAGATGGCCGCCCTCGCACCCATCGCGCGGCCGTCGGCCGTCATCTTCACGGGTATCGAGCCGGTCCACATGGAGTTCTTCCCGTCCCTGGAGGCCATCCGGGACGAAAAGTGCAAGGTTTTCGAATCCCTAGAAAAGGGCGGCGCTGCCTTCCTGAACGGCGACGACCCCCTGCTAGCGGACATCGCCCTGCCCGAAGGATCGCATCGCACAACGTTCGGCACGGGCCGATCCTGCCACGTCCGAATCCGCGCCGAGAGCGTCACCGGGCCTGCCGGTTCGCGTTTCGAAATGGCCTATGGCGGAAAGAAGGCCATGGGCGTGCTCCACGTCTCCGGGGTCCACAATCTCAGGAACTTTGCGGCGGCCGCCGCGGCGGGAACGTTCTACGGACTTTCGCTCCGCGAGGCATGCGAGGCGGCGTCCGGCCTCAAACCGGTGGAGCACCGCGGTGAGGCGTTCCTCCTGCGGAAAGACGTCCTGCTCTTCGACGATTCCTACAACGCGAACCCGGCCGCGGTCGGGCTCGTGCTCGAAGGCATCGGCACCTGGCACAGGCGTCCGCTGGCGGTCCTGGGCGAAATGCTCGAACTGGGCGAGGCCTCTGACCGCCACCACCGGGCAATCGGGAAGCACGCGGTCCGGGCGGGCGTCGAAGGCCTCCTTGCCGTGGGCGGATCCGGCGCAGCCGCCCTTGCGGAAGCCTTCGCCGCATCGGGCCGGCCGTGCCTGCACGTGCCGCGCTGGGAAGACGGGGCCGACTGGTTCGAGGCGATGATACGAAGCGGAGACGGAATACTGGTGAAGGGTTCGCGGGGCATCGGCCTCGACGGGTTCGTCCACCGTCTTCTGGAAAGGCGGGGGCGCTGATGCTGTACGAACTCCTCTACCCTCTGCGCGAATATTTCTCCGCCTTGCGCGTATTCCGCTACATCAGCTTCCGCGGTGCCCTGGCGATCTTCATCGCCTTCATGATCACGCTCCTGCTCGGCCCCATCATAATCCGGGCGCTCAAACAGCTGAACCTCCGTCAGTACATCCGAGACGAAGGTCCGAAGGGGCACCAGGTGAAGGCCGGCACGCCCACCATGGGCGGCCTGCTCATCCTGCTGTCCCTGACCGTTTCGACGGTGCTCTGCGTACGCCTGAAGACGCCCTTCTTCTGGGTGCTGCTCCTCACCACCCTGGTCTTCGGCGCCATAGGCTTCGCAGACGATTTCCTCAAGATGAAGCGGCGCCAGAATCTCGGTTTGAGGGCCATGCAGAAATTCCTGCTCCAGTTCGCGGCAGCGGGCGCCGTAGCGGTCTTCCTCTACCTTTACGCCAGGACGGGGAACTACGACACGGCCCTTACGGTGCCTTTCTTCAAAGAGTTCCACCCCGATCTGGGGTGGCTCTTCATTCCCTTCGCCATGCTGGTGATCGTCGGGTCGTCCAACGCTGTAAACCTGACCGACGGCCTGGACGGCCTCGCCATCGGCTGCACCCTCGTTGCGGGGACCACCTACGCGATCCTGACCTACGCGGCGGGCAACACGGTGATCGCCGGATACCTGGGCATTCCCTACGTGCGGAACACCGGGGAACTGGCCGTCTTCGCCGCGGCGCTCGTGGGATCGAGCATGGGCTTCCTGTGGTTCAACGCCCACCCTGCACAGGTTTTCATGGGGGACGTGGGCTCGCTCGCCCTGGGCGCCGCCATCGGGACGCTCGCCCTCATCATCAAGGAGGAGATGCTCCTGGTCATCGTGGGCGGCCTCTTCGTGATCGAGGCGCTCTCTGTGATCCTCCAGGTAGCCTCCTTCAAGTCGAGAAAGAAGCGCATCTTCCGCTGCGCGCCCATCCACCATCACTTCGAGCTGGGCGGATGGGCCGAAACGCAGGTGGTGATTCGGTTCTGGATCATCGCCATCATCTTCGCTCTCATGGGTCTCGCGACCCTCAAGATACGGTGAGGTCATGAAAGTACTGGTCGTCGGAATGGGAAAATCGGGCTACGCCGCGGCGAAGCTGGCGATCAAAGAGGGGCATTCCGTCCTGGCCTGCGACCAGGCCACGACCGACCGCCTCTCCACGGACATATCACCGCTGCTCAAGGCCGGCCTGGTCTTCTACGGCGGCTCCGAATCGCCCGGCCTCCTCCAGGACGTGGAGACCGTGATCCTGTCTCCCGGGGTCCCGGTTGCTTCCCCCCTCGTGCGGGCGGCCCGCCAGATGGAGATCCCGGTGCTCGGCGAGCCCGAGTGGGCCTTCAGGCATTCGCAGGGGTCCATAGTCGCGGTGACGGGCTCCAACGGCAAGAGCACCACCACGACCCTGATCGCCGAGCTGATGGCGGCGCACCTGCCGGACGTGAGATCGGGCGGGAACCTCGGCACGCCGTTCTCGCAGATGATCGAAGGCGCCACGGAGAACACGTGGTACGTGCTCGAAATGTCGTCCTTTCAGCTCGAGAGCATCGAGCGGTTCCACGCCCGCGTCGCCGTCCTCCTCAACGTCACGCCCGACCACCAGGACCGGTACAGCCGATTCGAGGACTACCAGGCGGCCAAAGCCAGGGTCTTCCTGAACCAGGCGGCCTCGGACACGGCCGTCTATTCCATGACGGATCCCGTGGCGCGCCGTCTGGGCGGCGCAGTGACCGCAAAGCGGCAACCCTTCTCCGCCGCACAGGAGATGGAAGAAGGTGCCTTTGTCAGGGGAGAGAAGGCCTTCTGGCGTCACGACGGACGGGAGGAGGCGCTCTTCTCGCTCGCGGCGCTTCACCTGCCCGGCGTTCACAACCTTGAGAACGCCCTCGCCTCAGCCGTTGCGGCCAGGTGCGCCGGCGTGCCCGAGGGCGGGATCGAGGCGCCGCTCGGCACCTTCACGGGACTGCCGCACCGCCTGGAAAAGGTGGGCGTCGTGAAGGGTGTTCCCTTCTACAACGACTCCAAGGCCACGAACACGGACGCCGTCCTCAAGGCACTCACGGCGTTCCGTTCGGACGTGATCCTCATGCTCGGCGGCCTGGACAAGGGCGCCGACTGGAAAAGCCTGTCCGGCGAGATCGAGCGGTGCTGCAAGGCGGTCTACGCCTTCGGCGCGGCGAGGCCGGCCGTGGAGAAGGCCCTGGCGGGCGCCGTTCCGATCGCCGGCTTCCCGAGCCTCAGGGAGGCCACCGCGGAGGCGCTGTCCGCCTGTGGAGAGGGTGACACCGTGCTGCTCTCCCCTGCCTGCGCGTCCTTCGACGAATTCAGAAATTTCGAGGACCGCGGCAACCAGTTCAGGGCGTGGGTAAAGGAGGCCATGACGAAATGAGCAGGCTGCTGCGTTTCGACCGCCAGCTATTCGGCCTCACCCTCGGGCTTCTGGCCCTGGGTCTCATCATGATCTACTCGGCCTCGGCGGTCATCGCCCTGAACAGCAAGGGGAGCCCGAACTACTTCTTCACACACCAGGCCGTGTGGACGGTCATCGGCCTCGCGGCCCTGTTCGTGGCCCTCAAGATCCCTTACCAGACATGGAAGGACAGGCGGATCATCCTCCTGCTCGCCGCCGGGGAACTGGTCCTGCTCGTGCTGGCGCTCGCGAGTCCGGCCATCAACGGGTCCCACAGGTGGATCAGGGTCTGGAAGATGACCCTCCAGCCCTCCGAATCGGCCAAGCTCGTGGTCGTCCTCTTCACGGCCTACCTGCTGGACAAGCGAGTGCGGGAAGGCAAGGAGTGGATCCAGACCATGCTGCCGCTCGCCGCGTTCGTCGGGCTCGTTTCGGTGCTGATCCTGATCCAGCCGGACCTCGGAACCGTGGTCGTGCTCTGCGCCGCGGTGGGTACTCTTCTCTTCATCGGAGACCTGCCGTGGAAGTGGATGGCGCTGTTTGCCGGCACGGGTTTAATGGGCGTCGCCGTGCTCATCCTGTCGAGCCCCTATCGGATGCAGCGCATGCTGACCTTCCTGAACCCGGGCGCGGACCCCCGCAACGCCGGCTTCCAGGCGCGGCAGTCCCTCATCGCCGTCGGCAGTGGGGGGATAGTCGGGAAGTGGTTCGGAGGCGGAAGCCAGAAGCTCATGTTCCTGCCCGAGCCGCACACCGATTTCATCTACGCCATGATCGGCGAGGAACTGGGGCTCATCGGGGCCCTGGCCGTTCTGGCCCTCTTTCTGTACCTCGGCTACAGGGGGTTCAAGGCCGCCAGGGCCGCGCCGGACCACTTCGGCGCCTTCCTCGCCATGGGTATCGTGGCCTGGGTGCTCGGGCAGGCCCTCATCCACATCATGGTGACGCTGACGCTCCTGCCTACCAAGGGCCTTCCCCTGCCCCTCCTGTCGTACGGGGGCTCGAACCTCGTGGTCACACTGGCCGGGCTGGGGATTTTACTGAACGTGAGCCAGCACGAATGAACGGAATGCTGACGGGTGGATGCGCGATGACGGACGAGCGAACGAACCGGAAAAGAAAAGGCGAAGGGATGGCGGCATGGCGTTTCGTGTGATCGTGGCGGGCGGCGGAACAGGGGGACACTTCTTCCCCGGGCTGGCCGTCGCCCAGGCCGTCATGAAAAAGAGGCCGGACGCGGAGGTGCTGTTCGTGGGCGGAAAGAAGGGCATAGAAGCCAGGCTTGCCCCCCATTACGGGTTCTCCTTCACGGCCCTGCCCGTGGCCGGTTTCGCCGGGCTGAGCGCGGCGCGTCGCCTGAAGGCCGTCGCCCTCGTCCCCGTGGCCTTCGCCATGAGCCTGACCGTCCTGCTGAAGTTCAAACCTCACGCCGTGGCGGGCGTGGGCGGGTACGCCTCGTTCCCGCTGTGCCTGGCGGCCGCGGCAGGCGGCGTCCCGGTGGTCCTGCTCGAACAGAACGTCTTCCCCGGCATAACCAACCGGCTGCTGTCGCGCGCGGCGTCCCTCGTGTGCGTGGCCTTTCCGCAATCGGTCCGCTTCTTCAGGGGCAAGGCGCGACTCCTGGGCAATCCCGTGCGGGCCGCGTTGGCGTCGGTAGGCCCGGAGGGCCCGCCGGCCGAGCCCTTCCGCCTGCTCGTCTTCGGCGGAAGCCGGGGCGCCAGGCCGGTCAACAACGCGGTGATCGGGGCCCTGCCCGCGCTCGAGGCCTTCCCGGGCGGCATCGAGATCGTTCACCAGACGGGCGCGGACGATCTGCAGAAGGTCCGGGATGCCTACGAAAAAACGGGACTGCCGGCCCGCGTGGAGCCCTTCCTGTACGACATGGAGAAGGAATACGCCTGGTGCCACGCGGTTCTCTGCCGCGCGGGCGCCACGACGATGGCCGAACTCGCGGCGGCGGCGAGGCCGGCGCTGATCGTGCCATTCCCGCAGGCGGCCGCCGGCCACCAACTCGCGAACGCAAGGGGATTGGAGGAACTGGGCGGCGCCCTGTGCATCGAACAGGAAGCCCTGACCACGCAGGCCCTGACCGCGGCCCTCGAACAACTTGCCGACCCCGCGAAACGCGCGGCCATGGCCCGCGCCCTGAAGAAGGTCGCAAGGCCGGACGCGGCGGACCGCATCGCGGACGTCCTGCTGATCGCGGGGGAGGCGGCATGAAACTCTCGAGGATCAGGCACGTGCACTTCGTGGGCATCGGGGGTATCGGCATGAGCGGCATCGCCGAAGTCATGATCACGCTCGGTTTCACGGTGACGGGCTCGGACCTGAAGCAGAACACCGTCACGCAGCGGCTGGCCGGACTCGGAGCAACCATTTCGGAAGGCCATGCCGCCTCCAACGTCACGGGTGCGCAGGTCGTGGTCTATTCGTCGGCCGTCTCGCCCGACAACCCCGAAGTCCGGGAAGCAAGGCTCCAGGGCGTGCCGGTCATTCCCCGGGCCGAGATGCTGGCCGAACTCATGCGCATGAAAACGGCCGTCGCCGTGGCCGGCTCGCACGGGAAGACGACCGTGACGGCCATGATCGCCCACCTGGCCCACAAGGCGGCCCTCGACCCGACGGTGGTCATCGGCGGCCTGCTTTCGACGCTGGGATCTTCCGCCCGCATGGGCAAGAGCGACCTGATGGTGGCGGAGGCGGACGAATCGGACCGCTCCTTCCTGCTGCTCCACCCCAGCCTGGCCGTAATCACGAACATCGACTGGGAACACGTGGACTGCTACGCGACGCTGGAGGACCTCCAGGAGGCCTTCGTCGAGTTCGCCAACCGGGTTCCCTTCTACGGCGCATGCATCGTGTGCGGCGACGATCCCAACATCCAGGCCATCATGCCCAGGCTGAGACGCCGCGTGGTCACCTACGGAACCGAAGTGCCCTCGGATTTCATGGCCGTTCCCAGGGAGGCGCCCGAAGGGTTCGGCGAGGCTTTCGACCTTTACGTGCGGGGCCGTCTGTGGGGTCCCGCGGCCCTCCGCCAGGTCGGCAGGCACATGGTACTGAACGCTCTTGCGGCCCTGGCCGTGGCCGAAGAACTCGAAATTCCCTTCGAGTCCGTTCAGCGGGACCTCGCCACCTTCCCCGGCGCGGACAGGCGGTTCCAGTTTAAGGGCGAGTGCGCCGGCGTGCGGGTCGTGGACGACTACGGCCACCACCCCACGGAGATCAGGGCGACCCTGGAGGCCGCTCGCCGCGTGGCAGGCTCGGGACGGGTGGTCGTGCTCTTCCAGCCCCACCGGTATTCCCGCATGGCCGCGCTGGCCGACGACTTCGCGGAGGTCCTGGCCGGGACCGACCTCCTGGTCGTCTCGGACATCTATCCTGCCAGCGAAAAACCCATCCCGGGCGTCACGAGCGAGGCCCTGGTGGACAAGATAAGGGAACGCGGCCTCAGGGACGCCCACCTGTGCGCAAGCGTCTCGGACATGGCGGCCTTCGTCGCCCCCGGGCTCCGGCAGGGAGATCTCGTCATCACGCTGGGCGCCGGGAGCGTCACCACGGTGGGCGATGCGCTCCTCGACCTGCTCGGTGGAAAGAAGGGGGAGGTGGAACCGTGAGCTTCCAGAATCCCGTTTTCAGGACCCACACCAGGACCGGCGAATGGCTTCCGGCCCCGCCGGTGAGACGGACCCGTTTTAGGAAGAGATGGCTCAAGCGAGCGCTGAAACTCGCGCTGGTCGGCGCCGCCCTTTCCGGCCTCGCCGCCCTGGGCGGCATGGGTTGGAACCTCATGCACTCCGACACCGCGTTCGCCATCCAGGACATCGAGATCGTCGGACTGACGCGCCACGCCGCTCAGCCCGTCCTCGACGCCCTGTCCGGCCTGCGCGGAAGAAACCTGTTCACGCTCGCCCCCTCGGAGGTGGCGGGCCGCCTGGCGGCCTTCCCGTGGCTCCGGGGGTTCATGTGCCGCCGCCATCTGCCCAACGCGCTCATCGTCGAAGTGGAAGAGAGGCCCGAACTCTGCGCCGTCACCACGGCCGGCGGGGTCTTCGACATCGACGGACATGGTTACGCCTGGCCCGCGACGGGAGGGGTGGAAGGCGTTTTCGACCTCACGGGTAATCTCTCGCCCGACAGCCAGGACGTTCAGACCCTTGTCGCTTCGATGCTGAACCTCGGCCTTGCCGGGCGGGTCAAGGCCATCGCACCTGCCCGGGATACGGATTCCTATTACCTGGTGACGCGGGACGGCTGGAAACTGCTCGTCTCTCCGGACGACCTGGAGAACGAGTGGCATCGGTTCCTTCAGGCCAGGGCCTGGATCGCCCGGTACGAGCCGGACAGGACCGCCATGGATCTCAGGTGGTCGGGCCGGGTTGTCATTGCGCCCGCCGATCCTTCGCAAGATATTGGACAGCCGGCGACGAATGCCGGCGCACAGGGAGGGCCCCAGAATGGCTAAAGATACGGGGCACGTGGTCGGTATCGACATCGGTACCTCCAAGGTGGTCACCGTCATAGGAAAGATCCAGGAAGATGGAAAGCTGGAGATTACCGGCATCGGGAAGGCCGACGCCAAGGGCATGCGGCGCGGCATCGTCGCGAGCCTGGGCGAGGTCGTGGAGTGCCTCAAGGCCTCCGTGGACGAGGCTGAGCTCATGGCCGGCTACTCCATCGAGCGGGCCTACGTGAGCGTCGGCGGCTGCCACGTGCGCGGCTTCAACAGCCGGGGCGTCGTGGCGATCACCAACCGGGACCGCCTCATCGGGAAGGACGACATCCAGCGCGTTCTGGAGGGTTCGCGCACCATCAGCTTCCCCCAGGACCAGCAGATCTTCCACACCTTCCCGCAAGAATACATCGTGGACAACCAGGACGGCATCACCCAGCCCCTGGGCATGACGGGAACCCGCCTCGAGGCCAACGTGCACATCATCACGGGCACCATCACCTGCCTCCAGAACCTCAACACCGTGGTCAACCGCTGCGGAATAGAGGTGGCGGAGCCGGTCCTGTCCCTCATGGCGGACTCCTACTCCGTGCTGACGCCGGACGAAAAGGAGATCGGCGTGGGGCTGATCAACGTGGGCCACGGAACCACCGGCATCGCCGTCTTTGAGAAGGGCGCCCTGTGGCACACGCACGTCATCCCCATCGGCGGCGAGCACTTCACCAACGACCTGGCCGTCGGGCTCAAAACCGGGATCCTCGACGCGGAGATCATCAAGAAGAAATACGGGTGCGCCCTTGCAAGCCTCATCGAGGAGGACGACGTGGTGGAGGTCCCCTCGGTGGCCGGGAAGAAGACGAGCATGGTGCCGAGGTCCCGCCTGGCCGAGCTTCTTCAGGGGCGTGCCGAGGAACTCATGCAGCTTCTCTACGAGGAGATACGCGGCGTCGGCCTCGACAAGACCATCAACGCGGGCCTCGTCCTGACGGGCGGCGGCGCAAGCCTGACCGGCCTCCCCGAGGTGGCCGAGGGCATCTTCGACCATCAGGTCCGCGTGGGCGAACCCATGGGTGTCCAGGGACTGACGAACATCGTGGCGTCCCCCATCTACGCCACCGCCGTGGGTCTGGCGCTTTACGGGCGGACCATGGAAACGAGCGAGGGTGGACGCCGGAGAAAGGGCGGTTTTTTCAAGAAACTGTGGTCGGGCTTCAAGGATATCGTCTAGCAGCCGCGCCGGCTGCTTGAAACTTTCATTGGGATGGACCAACGAAAGGGGGTTTGATATGGACCAAGGAACCGGGCTCCGCTTCACGATGAGTGAAGAAGAAACCCCGAACGGAGTGCGCCCCGTGCGCATCAAGGTCGTCGGGGTGGGCGGCGCCGGAGGCAACGCCGTCAACCAGATGATCAACGCGGGCCTCCAGGGTGTTGACTTTGTTGCCGTCAACACCGACTACCAGGACCTCGAGAAGTCCATGGCGCCGACGAAAATACCCATCGGCCAGAAGCTCACGAGGGGTCTCGGGACGGGCGGCAACCCCGAACGCGGGGAGCAGGCCGCCATCGAGGATACGGAGGCCCTCGTGGAGCACCTCCAGGGGGCCGACCTCGTGTTCATCGCCGCCGGAATGGGCGGCGGAACGGGCACGGGCGCGGCACCGGTCCTCGCCAGGCTCTCGGCCGAGGCGGGGGCCCTCACGGTGGCCGTCGTCACCCGCCCCTTCACCTGGGAGGGCAAGAAAAGGGAGAGCAACGCGCGCTTCGGCATCGAACAGCTCATGGAAGCCGCGGCGACGCTCATCGTCATACCCAACGACAACCTCCTCTCCACGCTCCCCGAGGACGTCTCGTTCGAGGAGGCGTTCCAGGCCGCGGACGACGTCCTCCGCCAGGGCGTGCAGGGCGTCTCGGACCTGATCACGCGGCCCGGTCTGGTAAACCTGGATTTCGAGGACGCCAGAACCGTCCTCTCCGCGGGCGGCCGCGCCGTCATGGGCATGGGCCAGGCCCTCGGCCAGGACAGGGCCCTGACGGCCGCGGAGAAGGCCGCCAACAACCCGCTCCTCGAGGACGCGTCGATCCACGGGGCAAGGGCCATACTGATCAACTTCACGGGCGCCAAGAACATCGGCCTCCGCGAGGTGAAACAGGCCTGCGACTTCGTGCGGGAAAAGGCTCATCCGGACGTCAACGTGCTCTTCGGGACGAGCATCGACGAGGGCCTCGGCGATGAACTGCGCGTGACCGTCGTCGCCGCCGCGTTCGAGACGGCGGAGGTGAAGAGCATCAAGCGGCCCTCCTACGCGCCGCCCCAGCAGCAGCACCAACCGCAGCAACAGCCCCAGCAGATGGAGGCTGCCGTCGGCGCAGCTTTCGGCTCCGTGCCGGGCGTGGATTCCGAGCTCCCCGCCCAGGCCGGCCCGGCTCCGACGGGCTTCCTGAGGGGCGGTGCGAAGTCCAGGGGCGGCCTCTTCGCCAATTCCAACGAGGTCTTCCCGACGCCCGGAGCGGCCGGTGACAAGGATTACGAGGTCTACCAGACCCCGCCCTTCCTGAGGAAGAGCAGGGACTGACGCACAGGGGCGCGGGCCCGGCGCAGCCCGCGTCCAAAGGATGGCGGCCGGGGGGCGGCTGGCGGAAGCCGCCCGTGTCGGCCGAGAAGCAAGACTCACCCCTTTCAGGGGACCCTCGGGTTCCCATGGAAACATCCCTCCCCTCTCAGAGGCGGCGGCCCACGGGACGCCGCCATTTTTTTGCCGCGCCGCGCTTGCTTGCCGGAAGCC